>DASPJA010000087.1:0-5173 GCA_035628835.1 Allosphingosinicella sp. | reverse complement strand
ACGATGAAGATCGGGATCGACGCGAACACCGCCTGCGCCATCAGGAAGCCGAGGCCCGACGTCTGCGCATAGTTCATCTGAGCCGCGGCGAGGCCGACGGTCAGCGTGTACATGTCGCTCCGGGTCGCCGAGATGAGCGGCCACCAATAGGCGTTCCAGGTGCCGAGGAAGGTGAACACGCCCAGGGTGGCCTGAGCCGGAAGGGTGAGCGGAAGCAGCACCTTCCAGAACAGCTTCAGGCGCGAGGCTCCGTCGAGCATCGCCGCCTCGTCCAGATCCCTCGGGATCGCCCGCATATACTGGGTCATGAAGAAGACCCCGAACGGCCCCGCCAGCCCCGGCAGGATCAGGCCGGGATAGGAATTGTGAAGCCTCAGCTCCGCGAACAGCTGGTGCTGCGGCAGGATCACCGCCTGCTCCGGAATGGCGAGTCCGAGAAGGACGAAGATGAACAGCGTCCGCCGGAACGGGAAGTCGAGCCGGGAGAAGCCGTAGCCGGCGAGGCTGCACAGGACGAGCACCCCGAGCGTCGTCCCGCCCGAGACGATGAGGCTGTTGATCAGCCAGCGGAACACCTGGTTCCCCTGCAGGATCGAGCGGTAATTCTCGAGCGTCCAGGGCGGCGACAGCGCCGCGCCGCTATTGCCGATCAGCGCCTCGTTGGCCTTGAGGGACAGCAGCAGGGTCCAGATCAGCGGCGCGAGCATCACGAAGGCCGCGAGCAGGATCGCGAGCAGGGTCAGCGGCGACCAGCGGCCGCGATCCGCTTCAGCGGCCACGCTCGCCCTCCGATCCGCGCATGGTCGTCACATATTGGGTGAGCGTGATCAGGACGATGAGCCCGAACAATATCTCCGCCGCGGCCGTCGCATAGCCCAGCTCCCACCGCCCGAAGGCGGCCTCGAACATGAACAGCACCATCGTCCTCGTCGCCCCGCCCGGGCCGCCGCCGGTCAGCAGCTGCGCCTGGCCGAAAATCTGCAGCTGCGCCGCGGTCTGGAGCATCACGACGAGGACGACGGTCCGCTTCAGCGCCGGCAGGGTGACCCGCCGGAGCGTTGTCCAGCGGCTGGCCCGGTCGAGCGCGGCCGCTTCGTAGACATCGCCGGGAATCTGCTGGAGTCCGGCCAGGAACAGCATCATCGGCAGGCCGATCGACCACCAGATGGTGGCGATCGCCAGCGCCCAGAGCGACCAGGTCGGATGGCTGAGGAACGGGATCGGCTCGGTGCCCAGGGCCTGGGCCGTCTCGCCCAGCAGGCCCGCGTCCGGGGCGAGGACGAAGCGCCAGATCAGTGTGACGATGGTCACCGACAGGACCGAGGAGGAGAAGAACACGCCCCGGAAAATGGCGGCGCCGCGGGTCGCCCGGTTGAGGGCGAGGGCCAGCGCCAGAGCGATCACCGTCAGCAGCGGAACGATCATCAGCGCCAGAGCGAAGGTGTTGAGGATCGAGCGAACGAAAGTGTCGTCGGCGAACAGCCGCGCATAATTGTCGAGGCCGACGAAGGTCCCGCCGCCGAACAGATCGACCCGCTGCACGCTGAGCGCCATCCCCCGCAGCAGCGGGTAGATGAGGATGACGACATAGGCCGCCAGAAACGGCAGGACGAAGAGCATCCCGCTCCAGTCCCTGCGCCCCGCGACCGACTTCATGCCGCCTCCCCCCCATTCCCACGGCCTCCCCTCCCTGGAAGGGAGGGGCCGGGGGTGGGTCCGCCGAAGGCGGCCGAAACTCCGCGGCCGTAAAAGTCTCGCTGCGCTCGCCTACCCACCCCCAGCCCCTCCCTTCCAGGGAGGGGAGGCGGCGGGAATGACGGACAGGCTTCCCTCATTCGCCCGCAGCCTCGGCATGATGGCCGGTGCCGTCCGGCCCGAAGATATGCGCCGAGCCGCCCTCGATCCTGAGGCCCACCGTCTCTCCGATCCTGACCCGGCTCAGCCCCTCGTCCTCGGCGGTGATCGCCTGCCCGTCGGCGAGCCGCGCGTAGATCAGGGTTCGCTCGCCGAGCCGCTCGACCAGCTCGACCTTGGCCGCCGTCGCGCTCGCGCCTCCGCCCGCGACGCGGACGCTTTCGGGCCTGAGGCCGATCTGCAGCGGCCCGTCCGACGGCAGCCGCGAGTGCCTGACCCGTGTCTCCACTTCCGACCCGTCGCCGAGCCTCACCCGGGCGAACTCCCCTTCCCCCGCAACCAGGGTCGCCGGAGCGAGGGTCATGGCCGGCGAGCCGACGAACCGGGCGACGAAGGCGTTGGCGGGCCGGGCGTAGATCTCCATCGGCGCTCCGACCTGCTGGATCCGCCGGTCGTTCATCACCACGATCCGGTCGGCGAGAGTCATCGCCTCGGCCTGGTCGTGGGTGACCATGATGAAGGCCGCGTCGACCCGCTGCCTCAGCTGCGCCAGCTCCACCCGGGTGCGCATCCTCAGCGCCGCGTCGAGGTTGGACAAGGGCTCGTCGAGAAGGAACAATTTGGGGTTCTTGACGATCGCCCGGCCGATCGCGACGCGCTGCCTCTGCCCGCCCGACATCTGCCCCGGCTTCTTGTCGAGCTGGCTCTCTATCTCCAGCACCCGGGCCGCTTCCGCCACCCGGGCCTCGATTTCCTCTTTCGGGACCTTCGCGTTCTTGAGTCCGAACGCCATGTTCTCGCGCACCGTCATATGCGGGTAGAGCGCATAATGCTGGAACACCATCGCCACGCCGCGATTGCCCGGCGCCCGCTGGTCGATCCGCTCGCCGTCCAGCCAGACCTCGCCGGCGTCGGCGGTCTCAAGCCCGGCGATGATCCTCAGCAAGGTCGACTTGCCCGACCCCGACGGCCCGAGGAAGGCGACGAACTCCTTCTCCCCCAGGGTCAGCGAAACGTCGTCCAGAACGAGCGTCTCGCCATAGGCCTTGCGGACGTTGCTAAGCTCCAGACTGGGCAATGCTTTCCCCTTCGCGGCGGCGATTTGTCGGACAAGTGCGCGGCGGCGTCAATGGCCCGTCCGTCATCCCAGGCCCTTTCAGCGTCCCCTCCCCAGCCGGCCTGGCCGACATTTGCCTCCTTACGCTTCCGGAACAGTCCTTCCGCCTCGCCCGTTGAGTAGCCGCCCGGGGCGTATCGCCGGGCGCAACAGGAGGAAATTCATGCTGAAACCGTCGATCCGGACCGCGCTGGCGTCCGCCGCCATCCTTTCCCTCTCCGCTCCGGCCTGGGCGCAGGAAGACCTCGCCGAGAAGGCGAACGAGCTCGCCGAGCAGGCCAATGACGTTCAGGCGCAGGCCGGTGCGCTCGCCAACGACGCCGCCGCCGCCGAGCGCGAGGGCGGCGACGGGCGCGAGGGCCGCGACGGCGCCGACGGTGTCGACGGCGCCGCCGCCAACCTCGTCGACGACGGCGACCGCGACCGCGACGGCGGCGACGGCGGCAAATGGGGTCTGCTCGGGCTGCTCGGCCTCGCCGGCCTGCTCGGCCTCAGGAAGCGGAACGACCACGTCCGGGTCGATCCGCTGCACGACCGCCGGCCGTAAGGCTTCCGGATCCCGGCCGGGAGGGGAGTCGGGGCCGGCACCCCGTCGGGATGCCGGCCCCGCCCCCGTTACGCAACTGGAGGGGCCCGTCGGGGCTGGCGCATGACATACATCGTCAACGCCGCGCCGGCCGTGGAGAGCGTGAACCCTATGGACGAAAGGCGATTATGAACGGCTGAACGGCCCTGACAGTCGCCATTCACCTGCCGCCGCCCGCGCCGCACAGGCCCTGGCGCCGAATCCGTCCACCGAAAAGCCGCGCCAGCGGCCTCTCCCACTTCATCATGAGCGCCGGACCGACTCAAAGGCGCTGCGCGCCCTCTTTTACCTTCGTGCCGTGCCTGCCGATAAAACCGGGTCGCACGACCCGCAGGCCGATCGCGAGCGGGCGAACCTCTCCGGGCAAAGCAGCTCGGGGAAGGCGCGAAAGGGCCGGGGGTCGCGTAAACCGGGCCCCCGGCCCCCGCTGCCGAAGGAACTGAATCTTCGGTGGCTGGACGGGCCTTAACCCTCTTCGCCGGCCCATGCAAAGCGTAATGTTTTCAACAACAAAGAGGCGCGCCACAGGTTCGGGCGCCGAGCGGACGGAGCCGGGAGCACAGCCCTGGGGGGACGTCGCGGCTCCCGGCTCCTGACCGCTGGGAGAGCGGCCGCGTGTCCGGGTAACATTTTGCTTTATTCCAGGAAGATGAAATCGAGGCTTCGCGCGAGAAACAAAGAGGTCGTGCACGCAAAGACGCCAAGCCGCAAAGGCGCAGCATCCCGCTGAACGCACTAAAACGCTATTTCCGCATACGCCCCGCGCCGGCGTTGCGCCTCCCCCACCTCGGCCTTATTTCAAACCCGGAGGAGACGCCCGATGGCGGACAGGCACCCGCTCAACATCACCCTGCCCGGCGATCTCGCGGACCAGCTTCGCGCCAGGGTCGAGTCCGGGCAATATGCCAGCGAAAGCGACGTCGTCATCGAGGCCCTGCGCACGCTTGACGATCGCGAGCAGACGCTCGAGCAATGGCTGCGGACCGAAGTCGCCGCCGCCTATGACGCGATGGCGGCCGACCCCTCTCGCGGCCTCTCGCTCGACGAAGTGCGCGCCAGCCTCACCGCCACCCACGACCGTCTCGCGGCCGCCGCCAGGGAGTGACCCGCCGTCTAAACAGTGACAGTATACATTTACGACAAGGCGCGCAGGAGAGATCCGACGATCCGCGGGTAAATATATACTGTCACAGTTCTCCCGTCACTGTTCTCCACGCATGGCGCGAGGCCATGGGCGTCCCCGCGGCGCTGGCCCGACCGCCCGGCCGAGCCTCGAATTGAGCGCCTCGAGAAAGGCGGCGCCGCCGAGCGCGTAGCCGGTCCGCTCCCGGCTTCGGATCGCTTGGAGCGAGCGCTCGTCGAGGCCGCCCTCGAGCAGCGCCCGCCAGTCCGCTATTCGTTCGAGCAGCGCGTCGCTCTCCCCCACCGGATCGCGCGCGAGCCCGAGGTGGGCGCTGGCGCTCGACCAGCGCCAATCCTCGGGCCGCCGCACCAGGCCGGCGCGCACCGGGTTGAGCTCGACGTAGCGCGCGCAGGCGATCAGCCAGTCCTCGTCCATCGGGAAGGAGGCGAAACGCTCCTGCCACAAATGGCCTTTCCAGTCGGAGCGCCGGTTG
>DASPJA010000086.1:0-83083 GCA_035628835.1 Allosphingosinicella sp. | reverse complement strand
GATGCTGAGCGCCCGGTTGTCGGCGGTCTCGAAGTCGACGATCATCCCGATCGCCGGCTCGCCGCGATGGGCCCAGTCGTCGGGCTTGAAGCTGTAGCGGCGGCCGTCGTCGCCCGTGACTATGCCGTCGCCCGTCCTCGTGTCGACGCCCAATACCTGTCCGCGCATATGCCCCAACCCTGTTATGTCCGCCATCTTGCCGAGCGCGGCCGCTTTTTCAACCTGTCGCGAGCGCCGTCAGTTGGCGGCGGCCTCGTTGGCCGCGGAGTCGCGGTTGCGGCTCACATCGACGTCGACATCGATGTCGCCGATCTCGTTGCCGACCGCCCGGCCGGTGGTGACCGCGACGTTGCCGACTCCGGCGCCGACCTCCTTCGCGGTCCGGGCGGTGGCCTCGGCCGCGTCCCGGATCCTCTGTTCGTTATAGCCGATCCGCATCTGGTCGTTGGCCGTGTCGTTGTCGACGTCGCAGGCCGCCAGCGCCAGCAGCGGGAGCGCGAGGATGAAGCGCATGGTTCGATCTCCTTATCTCGGGCGACCAACGTGCGCGGATCGTTCCGGCTCCATGCCGAACCGTGCATCCAATCTTCCCCCGCGTCGTTTCACTCCCGAACCCTCACCCCCTTGCAGGAGACATGACGACATGGCGGACCTCAGCCAGATCCAGCCCCATATGGAGATTTACGGCGCCGACGGCGCCCGGCTCGGAACGGTCGACGCCATCGAGGGCGACCGGATCAAGCTGACCAAGGCGGACAGCGGCTCGCATTCGAGCCATCATCATTTCATTTCCGGCGGACTCGTCGCCGCGGTCGAAGGCAATGCCGTGCGCCTCTCCGCCACTGCCGCCAACGCCGCCCTGCTCGAGGAGGAATCCGACGGCAGCGGCCTCGGCGAGCAGAGCGTCTTCAGCTGGCGCAACATCGGCCTCGGCGCGGCGGCCGCGGGAGTCGCGGTCGCGGCGGGAGCGATCTTCTACCGCAGCCGCTATAGCGGCGACGACTAGGCCGAAGCGACATTCGGACCGCCGTGCCCGACGCCTCTCCCGCCTCTCGCGGGTCACCCCGGACTTGATCCGGGGTGGACCTTGCGCCCTCTCTCCGTCCCGGACTTGATCCCGGGTCCTCCTTGTCTTCACGATCGGGGCCAGGAAGGCAGGTGGATGCCGGATCAGATCCGGCATGACGAGCCTCCGGCACGTCCGAAAGGCGCGCTTAAATTATATCGTTTAAATCGGTTCGAAATGGTCGCAAAGGCGGTTCATGAACGACAGTCCCGAACACCCCACCAGCACCGAGAGCCGGTTCGAGCTGCTCGTCCAGAGCGTCACGGATTACGCGATCTACATGCTCGATCCGACGGGCAGGGTGACGAGCTGGAATGCCGGCGCCCAGCGTTTCAAGGGCTATGAGGCGGACGAGATCATCGGCGAGCATTTCTCGCGCTTCTATACCGACGAGGAGCGGGACAGCGTCCCCAAGATCGCGCTCGAGACCGCCGAGCGCGAGGGCCGGTTCGAGGCCGAGGGATGGCGGGTCCGCAAGGACGGCACCCGCTTCTGGGCGAACGTCGTCATCGACCCGATCCGCGATCCGGCCGGACGGCTGGTCGGCTTCGCCAAGGTCACCCGCGACCTCACCGACAAGAAGGAAGCCCAGGAGGAGCTGAGGCGCAGCGAGGAAAGGTTCCGGCTGCTCGTCCAAAGCGTCAGCGACTATGCGATCTACATGCTCGATCCCGACGGAAAGATCAGCAGCTGGAACGCGGGCGCGGAACGCTTCAAGGGCTATACCGAAGAGGAGATCATCGGCGAGCATTTCTCCCGCTTCTATTCCGAGGAGGACCGAGCGGCCGGAATCCCGAGGATCGCGCTTCAGACGGCCCAGCGCGAGGGCCGCTTCGAGGCGGAAGGATGGAGGGTGCGCAAGGACGGCACCCGCTTCTGGGCCAATGTGGTCATCGATCCGATCATAACCCAGGACGGGTCGCTGCTCGGATTCGCGAAGATCACCCGCGACCTGACGGAGCGCAAGCTCGCTCAGGAGGAGCTCGAAAGGACCAGGGAGGCCTTCTTCCAGTCGCAGAAGATGGAAGCGATCGGGAAGCTGACCGGCGGCGTCGCCCACGACTTCAACAATCTTCTGGCGGTGGTGCTCGGCAGCCTCTCCCTCGCCCAGCGCCGGCTGAAGGAGGGGATCGACGTCTCCGGCCTCATCGACAACGCGGTCAAGGCCGCCGAGCGGGGGGCGTCGCTGACCCAGCGAATGCTCGCCTTCGCGCGCAAGCAGGAGCTGAGCCTCGAGGCGGTGGATCTGTCGGACCTGGTGCGCGGAATGGCCGATCTCCTGCAGCGCACGATCGGCCCGGGCGTCACCATCGACACGCGCTTCCCGCTCATCCTCCCGCGAGTCCACGCCGATGCCCGCCAGCTCGAGCTGGCCCTGATCAACCTCGCGGTGAACGCCCGCGACGCCATGCCGAACGGCGGGACGATCACCATCTCGGCGCGAAAGGAAAGCCTCGTCTGCGCCGAGGACGGGCTGGCGCCGGGCGATTACGTCCGGCTGTCCGTCATCGATCAGGGCGAAGGAATGGACGAGCACATTCTCGCCCAGGCGATGGAGCCGTTCTTCACGACCAAGGGCGTCGGCAAGGGGACCGGGTTGGGGCTTCCGATGGTGCAGGGGCTGGCTCGCCAGTCCGGCGGCAAGTTCACGCTCAACAGCGTCAAGGGCGAGGGAACCACGGCCGAGATCTGGATGCGGGTCGCGGGCGAGGAGAGCAGCCTTTCCGAGGCTCCCCAGCCCGAGGATCCGACGGTGGTGCGCACCGATCCGCTGACGATCCTCGCCGTCGACGACGACCCGCTCGTGCTCGACAACACGGCCGCGATGCTGGTGGAGCTGGGGCACACCGTGTTTCAGGCGCAATCCGGTGCGCAGGCGCTCAAGATGCTGGATCAGCATGGCTTCGACCTGATCATCACCGACTATGCGATGCCGGGCATGACCGGCGAGGAGCTGACTCAACAGATTCTGGCCAGCCAGCCGACGATGCCGGTGCTGATGGTGTCGGGATATGCGAGCCTTCCCGACGCGGTCGGGACCTCCGTTCCCAAGCTGGGCAAGCCCTTCAAGGAGCATGAGCTCTCGCGCGCCATCTCCGAGGTGATAGCGCTCAAAAAAGCGGCCTAGGGTCCGTACTTAATTGCCTCTTCTATATTTCGGGAGATTTCAGCGTCATCCCGGCGAAGGCCGGGATCCATGAACACTGCCCTTCAAAAAAGAGACGATTCCGGCCGAGACTCTTACGGCGATTTTCGAGTTCATGGATCCCGGCCTTCGCCGGGATGACGGCTCTTCGGACCGAGACGCGATCCTTATTGAGTACGGACCCCAGGCCGCCGGGCCTCGAGTTCCAACCGTCATCCCGGGCCGACGGGGCGGCTTTCCATCGAGTCGGCCGCCGCGAGGAACCATGACGAAAGACGCCCCGGCTCTAACCGGGGCCGGGGCGTCTCGAAGGGACCATTCTTCGTAGGGTGCGGCTCAGGGAGGGGCCGCGCCTTTCCGAACCCTCATCGGCCTTTTCCGTTCCCGGAATAGGGAAAAGGTCCTTCCGGGCGGCTCGCGCCAGGCGCCGCCGTGCGCAGGTCCCCGGCGCCATGCCGGCGACTCCCGGTCCTTGCTGCCCGCGATCGGGGGCCGTTTCGGCGCGTCCCCGCCGCCGCCCGAGCCGGGCCGGACCCGCTCCGCCGCGGCGGCGGCGGATTGAGCGCGCCGCGGCGAGGCGGCGCGGATTGAGCCCCCGCGACCCTAGAGGCTGCTGATCCGCGGATCGGGGCGCGGCTTCTTGAACAGCTCCGTCATCGCCCAGACCATGGCGTCGACGCGGTCGGGCGAGCCCGGCCCCTGATAGCCGCTCCAGGTCAGCGCGCAGAGCTGATCCTCGAGGTCCGGGAAATGGCCGGCCAGCCGCGCCCGTCCGGTCTCGAAGCGCAGCGCGATCGGCTCGGCCCGGGCCGCCTTGCTCGGCCCGGCATGGACCAGGTCGACCGGCAGGTTGGCGTCGACCGCGCGAAGGTTGGAGGCGATCAGCTCGCCGCCCATATTCTTCTCCGCCACCACCCGTCCGGCGCCGTGAAGCTCAGCCGCCTGGCAGACCCGCCGCGCCCAGCCTTCCGGGGAGAATCCGCGGGCGCTGTGGTCGCCCACCACCCGGCACACCCCCTCCCGGTCCCTTGCGCAGACGATGATTCCGCAGGCATCGCCGTGGCTCGAGGCCGGCGGGTCGACCCCGACGACGACCCGCTCATGCTCTTGCGCCGCGGCGGAGGCGGGGTCCCGGGCCGATTCGATCAGGGCCCGGGTCCACAGCGCCCCCTCGAATTCCTCGAGCAATATCCCGTCCAGCTCCTGCCGCCCCAGCCGCGTCCCTCCGAACATCGCCTCCACGGCGCTCCGGAAGGTCCCGGGGAGGTGCGGATTCTCGGCCGTCCTGCCGCGGGTAACGGCGCAGCCCGGCAGGTCGAGCACCCGCCTCAGCAGCGGCGCCGGCTTGGGCGTGGTCGTCACGATCGCCCGCGGCCGCTCTCCCAGCCGCAGCCCGAGCATCAGATTGTTCCAGGCCGAGTCCGCCTTGCTCTCCCGCGCGCCGCCCGCGTGCGAATGGCCGCCGCCCCGTCCCGACGGCCATTTGGCCAGCTCGTCGCACCAGGCATGATGGTGCTGCGGCCCGCGCAACTTTTCCGGCCGCTCGGCCGAGAAGGCATGGGCCTCCGCCCCCGAGGGGAAATGGAGGATGCCCTTGTTCGCCCGCCACAAGGCCCGCTCGTGCCCGCGCGCGCAGGCGAGGAGCCCGCTCTCGCCCGTCACCATCACCCTTTCCACCTCGTCGATCGTCGCCCCGACCAGGGCGATCCTGGCCGACCCGTCCTCCCGGGCCCGGGCCCACACCCATTCCGCCCCCGCCCGTGTCTTGCCGAAGCCGCGCCCGGCGACGATCGCCCAGACGTTCCACGGCGTCCCGTCCCCGCCCGCCTCCGGCTCCTCCTGCCCGCCATGGGCCCGCCACCACCATTCGTCGGCCAGCGCCCGCACCACCGGCGCCGGAAGCAGCCGGATCACCGCCCGCCGCTGCCCGCGCGAGAGCAAGGCGAGCTCGGTCAGCAGGTGCCGGCTTTCCCGCCGGTTCGGCAAGGCGTCGGTCCGGAGCAGCGCCTTGGTATAGATCCGGTCGGGGAAGGGGATTAGCCGCCGGCGGGGGAAGAGGAAGCTCATTGCCGCCCCGGGCCGCCGCCGCCCGCGCCGCCGCCCTCCTCGCCGGCGCCCTCCTCCCCGGCCTCGGGCGCAAGCGGGACTCGCGGGATGGCGAGCGCGTCGAGCGCCTTGTCGAGCTGAACGATCGCTTCCTCGAAGCTCACCGCCCGCGCCGGCGAGGCGGCGTGCACTCGGCTCCCGATCCGCCCGTCCTTGCGGTCGTAGCGGGCGAGCAGCTTCATCACCCGCTCGAACTCCAGGGCTATTTCCCCGGCCGGCTCGAGATTGTCCCTCAGCCGCTGCTGCGCCGCGAGCCGCTGCCGGACCGCCTCGGCCTCGAGCCGGGCATAGGCATGCTGAAGCGCCTCGTCCCGAAGCGCCGCGAATTCGGGATGGCGCCGCATATGCGCCCGCACCGTCTGCCGCGACACGCCCGCCGAATCCGCCGCCGAATCCTCGTCCGCGGTCCCCGCGAAGAAGTCGAGGAACAGCTGCTGCCGCCGCTCGTCGAAGCTGAACCCCCGCCGCCTGCGCTTCAGCTGGACCACCCGCCGGTTCCCGGTCTCGATCGTCCCTTGCGCCCGCCGCTCCTCCAGCCGGGCCGCGGCCCGCCGCGCATCCCGCTCGTCCACCGCGGAAAGCTCCAGCGCCGCAAGCCATCCGAACTCGAAGATGGGGTCGCGCCTGCGCACCTGATAAAAGGCCCGCCAGCTGAACCCGCTCCCCTCCGCCGCCTCCTTCCGCGACGCCCCGGCGCGAAGCCTCTCCAGGAAATGATGCTTGGCCGCGACGTCTATGCGGCGGGGAGGGGGCTTGTCCGGAGGGTCCTGGGCCATGGCGACACCAGAACACAAAAGGAACAAACAGGGAATAGCCTATTAAGTCCCTTTTGGAGCCAGGCAGGATCGACCTAGGAAGGAAGAATCGGGGACAGGTACCGGTACCTGTCCCCGGCATCGCTCATGCGGCTCAGAATTGGGGACAGCAGAATTGGGGACAGGCAGAATTGGGGACAGGTACCGGTACCTGTCCCCTGCAGAGCTGGTCGCGGCTATCGAACCACCTCGTCCGGGGAAACAGTGACAGTATACATTTACCGTACCTGCGATTGGCTGCGCGTTCGGCGGGAAATGTATACTGTCACTGATTACTCCTGGCAGAATTGGGGACAGGTACCGGTACCTGTCCCCTGCAGAGCTCAGAGGCTGTCCCCGCAGAGGATTCCGGAGAATTGGGGACAGCAGAATTGGGGACAGGCAGAATTGGGGACAGGTACCGGTACCTGTCCCCTGCAGAGCTGGACAGCAGAATTGGGGACAGGTACCGGTACCTGTCCCCTGCAGAGCTGGTCGCGGCTATCGAACCACCTCGGGGAAACAGTGACAGTATACATTTACCGTACCTGCGATTGGCTGCGCGTTCGGCGGGAAATGTATACTGTCACTGATTAGTCCGCCAGGCGCCGGTAGGCCTGCTCCGAGGGCAGGTCGAAGCTGTCCGGCCGGCCCAGCTCCCAGGCGTTGCTGTAGAAATCGTGGCCGCAGCGGCCGCTCAGGAGCTCGCCGGGCTCGAGGAAGACGTGGAGCTGCGAGAACAGCCGGACCTCGCAGTCGCCGACGCGCCTGACCAGATGGTGCGGGCGGATCTGCGAGGGATGCTCGAGGCCGGCCGCGGCGATCATCTCCGACAGGGCCCTCAGCGTGTTGCGGTGGAAATTGAACACGCGCTGCGCCTTGTCGCCGACGACGAGCGCGCGCTGCCGCATCGGGTCCTGGGTCGCGACTCCCGTCGGGCAGGTGTTGGTGTTGCAGGTCAGCGACTGGATGCAGCCGACGGCGAACATGAAGCCGCGCCCCGCATTGGTCCAGTCCGCGCCCAGGGCGAGCAGGCTCGCGATGTCGAAGGCGCTGACGACCTTGCCGGCCGCGCCGATCCTGATCTCGCCGCGAAGTCCGGCGCCGACCAGGACGTTATGGACGAAGAGCAGCCCTTCGCGCAGCGGCACTCCGATATGGTCGGAAAATTCCAGCGGCGACGCTCCTGTGCCCCCTTCCGCCCCGTCGACGACGATGAAATCGGGCCGGATTCCGGTCTCGCGCATCGCCTTGACGATCCCGGTGAACTCCCAGGGATGGCCGAGGCAAAGCTTGAAGCCGACCGGCTTGCCTCCGGAAAGCGTCCTCAGCCGGGCGACGAACTCCATCATCTCCGTCGGGGTCGAGAAGGCGCGGTGGCGCGCCGGCGACAGGCAATCCTGGCCCATCGGGACTCCGCGGGCGGCGGAGATTTCGGCGGTCACCTTGGCGCCCGGGAGGATCCCGCCATGCCCGGGCTTGGCGCCCTGGCTCAGCTTGATCTCGATCATCCGGACCTGCTCGAGCGAGGCCCGTTCCTCGAACCCGCCGGGATCGAAATGCCCGTCGGCGGTGCGGCAGCCGAAATAGCCGCTGCCCAGCTCCCAGATCAGGTCGCCGCCATGCTCCCGGTGATAGCGGCTGATGCTGCCCTCGCCGGTATCCTGGGCGAAGCCGCCGAGCTTCGCCCCCTTGTTGAGCGCCAGGATCGCATTGGCGCTCAACGAGCCGAAGCTCATCGCCGAGATGTTGAAGATGGACGCGGAATAGGGCCTGGAGCACTGGCCGTTGCCGATCGGGATCCGGAACGATTCGGGGTCCGCCGGCGGCGCGGGGCGGGTCGAATGGGCCATGAACTCATAGCCGCTCCCGTAGACGTCGAGCTGGGTTCCGAACGCCCGCTCGCTGCCCTCGTTCTTGGCGCGGGCATAAACGAGCGAGCGCTGGCTTCGCGAGAAAGGCGCCTGCTCGTTATCGCCCTCGATGAGATATTGCCGGATCTCGGGGCGGATGGATTCGAACAGCCAGCGGAAGTTGCCGGTGACGGGATAGTTGCGGCGGACGGAGTGGCGGGGCTGGACGAGGTCGTAGAGGCCGAGCAGGCTCAGGCCTCCGGCGACGGCCAGCACCGCCCATAGCCAGGGGCGCCCGGGCGAGGCGAGGGCGGCGGCGGCGGCCGCGGCCAGGCACAAGAGCAGCGGCAAGTAGCGGCCGAGCGAAACCCTCTTCTCGTCGCGGCGTGGCATTCCG
The DNA here is from genome assembly GCA_035628835.1 of Allosphingosinicella sp. Lineage (GTDB taxonomy): Bacteria > Pseudomonadota > Alphaproteobacteria > Sphingomonadales > Sphingomonadaceae > Allosphingosinicella. The sequence continues at coordinate 74,721 of DASPJA010000086.1, read as the reverse complement.
GTCAGGCTCCCGAACACTGTGCTGGCCCCGTGATCGTACCGGGAAGGGAGGGGGGAAAACAGTGACAGTATACATTTATCGCCCGCCAAAAGACCCGCTGGGTGAGGTATGCTATCACTCTTTTCAGTGTGCCGGGCAGGGATCACACCGCTCGGGCTTCGCGTGCAGGCCCTCGCCGGCCGCAGGCCAGTCATTTTGAAACGCGACGACGCAACGATGCCGAGCCTTCGAGAAAATCCGCGGCCAACGAGCCGCCTCGGCCTCGTTGCGTCTTTGCGTCTTTGCGTTGAAACCTGAAGCACAGGGCGCCGGAATACAGTCCCTCGGCCCGACCCCGCACAGCCGCGCATCACCGCTTCGAGCGGGCCTCCAGGTGCCGCAACAGCCGCCGCGCCTGGACCCGCGCCCGGATCCGCTGGGCGCGGGTCGGGCAGGTGGTGAAGTCGGTCGAGCCGACGCTCTCCTCCATGCCGCTCAGGACGGCGGCGACATGGTCCTTGCCCAGTCGCGCCTCCAGCCAGGGCAGCAGCGGCCGGAGCCGCTCGTCGAACCGGCCGCCGTCGCGGGCGCTGCAGATGAAGCCGTAGCCGGCCGTCCGCACCGCCTCCTCGAAAATCTCCCCCGTCGGCCGCTCCGCCAGCGGAGTCGCGCAGGCGCCGAGGAGCAGCGGCAGGATGGCACCCATCATCGGCTTCATGACCGGCAGGCTAGTATAGATTGGCCAGCTCACTCAACGCGGCGGTAAGTGAAATACTGTCCCCATTTTCCACTCCCCCTCACCGCATCAGCCGCCGAACGTCCCGCTTCAGCAATGCCAGGCAAAGCTCGCCGCCGCTGAGGGTCCCCACCTCCTGGTCGATGGCGAGCTCGATCTTCAGGGCAAGCGCCGGAAGGTCCGGCGCCCGAACCCGCATCAGCCGAAGCAGCGCCGCACTATGGTCCCCGAGCCGAGCCTCATAGACCTCCTGCAGCGCCTCCTCCTCCTCCGTCGTTCCCCCCCTGGTCGCCCGCTCCACCGCCCGCACCTCCGCCTCCGCCGCCTCGAGCCGGGCGAGCGCGCGCTGCCAAGGACCGTCATTGCGAGCGGAGCGAAGCAATCCAGCACCGACTCCGACGCCGCACTGGATTGCTTCGTCGCTACGCTCCTCGCAATGACGGGGGAGGAGCGGAAGCCCCACAACCGCGCCTAGCAGCGCGCGACGCGACGGGTTATGCTGCCCAGCAGCCATCAGCCAGGCCGCCCGAGAGCGGCGAAGGGATCGCAAAGCGATCGCGAGCAGCGATCGGAGTCGGCGCAGGCCGGCCGGCGAGGCGCGCGGCCCCTCACCGCGCGAGCTCGTCCCGGGCCTGCAAAGGTCCGAGCCTGTCCCGGACTTGATCCGGGATCAAGGCGCGGCTCTGCCGTGCCTAGCCCTGAACCCCTGCTTCGATTAAGCTGCCCAGCAGCCATCGCTCGCCTCCTTCACAAGGCGTCCAGTGGTGAGAGCCGGAGACATCGCCTCTCCAGCCTGAATACTCGTTAACGCATATTCGAGGGCAGCGCAATACCGGTTAACGAAAAAAGAGGCCGCGGCCGCCCGAAAACCGGCATCGGCCCGGTCGTCGGCGTCCGCCTCTATCCGGAGATGCAGGCCGAGCTGGACGCCTGGATCGCGGACCAGCTGGACCCGAAGCCGTCGAGGCCGGAGGCGATTAGGCGGCTGGTGGGCGTGGCGCTTCGAGGGAAACGCGCGAGCTAGTAGTCTTTCTTGGTGCCGGGCATGTCGCGACTACGACCCTCCATCCGGTCGCTTCTGCAGCTCCTCGTCGATAGGCTTCGCCATCGTGTTCAGCAGATTACCGAGCTTAACTAGCGCTTCCTCGAAAGCGAGGCTGCTCGCGGACCCATCATCATTCAAGGTCTGGCCGATTTGCCTCCAGAAGCTGGCGCGTTGAGCGGCAAACTCGATTGGATTGAACCCCTGCTTGCTTGCTCCTTCCAGCAAGGTCTGTGTCACCGTTGCAACTTCGAGAGCCGTTATCCGGCCACGCAGCTTTACAATGTCATCCTCAACCGACATTCACCTACTCCAAAAGTTTCTGCTACCGGGGGGCAGCCGTATTCTATCCGCTTTAGACCTCTTTATAATCTTTGCCGTGAAGGTCCCCACCACGGATCGTGAGCGTGACGGCAAAGCGCTTGAAGAGACCGATGAAGTCATTGAGCGACAGCGGCAGATCGATCTTCCGCACCGGGACGGGGTCTTGATTTAGCACCTCACGAACCGCACCATCGTAGTCGGGGGCATTAACGACCAGGGCGCGAATGAAAGGGTTCTTAACTACACCGCCGTGGTTCTCTCCGATCCACACCTCTGCTGCTACGAGGAATTCGCCCGGCTGCATTAACCCGTTCTTGCGAAGGTAGTCACCGAGGTCATCCTGGTCCGCTCGATCAGCGGCTGCTGACCCCTCGAAATCTCCATATTGCACGCCCGCTTTGAACGACATGATTGCTCTCCTTGCATCGCGTATAGGACAATACCGCAATATCGAAGCATCAGCCTTTGTGCGCTGCACGGCTCTTTAAGCATCCACGGCCGGTTTACAAATCCAAAAGCGCTTGACAAATCGGCTGATTTGCCCATGCTGGTTCCTAGCAAAGGGGGCCAAGGCGTGTCGAAGCAGTTTCCATGGGATTACCATCCAGACCTAACAGCCGAGCGGCTGATCGAAGTCGCACTGCTGATACGACGAGGCCGCCACGACGCCGTCGAGCGATTTGAGAGTGAGGTCGGGGACGACAATTGGACACTCGGGTGTCGCGCCTACAAGTTCGGCCAATTTCGTATCACCGAGGCTCATAACGCCGATCGGCTCCCTTGGCTTAATATCATTGATCCGAGCATGCGATTCATCTTTGGTATTGGTCTTGTGCCGGTTCGCTTCTACCGCGGCGACGCGGAAGAACCGAGCGCCAAGACTTGCCGTGTCGCATTCCCCGAATTTAATCAGTTATCGATCGCTTTTCCCGAGGAAGAGAATGATCCGCTGATCTTCCGGTTCGCTGTGGAAACTGACTTCGATGGATCGGTGCTGGCGATCAAGTTCGTCGGCTTGCGCCACCAGCAGACCGTTCTCTGCTGGGAAGTCCCGCTACCGGTGGCAACGGTTGTCCGGTTATCGCCGATTGAAATGGGAGATGAAGGCGTGGAACTCGCTCCCCCGCAGGTGGGGATGCCGAGCGATGAAATGGTTGCCAAAGGCGCTGGCTGACGCACGTACGCGCGCGGCCTCTTCACGACCAAGCACGGGCAAAACATATGGGGATGGGCGAAACGTTTGCCGGCGAACAGCTGCGCCTCGCGCGGCTAGCGCACGGGTTCACTCTGGATCAGCTGGGCCAGAAACTGGGCACCACGCGGCAGTACCTTCATCAGTTGGAGACTGGCGCAAAGGCCGCGCCGCCCGATACGGTCGAGCTACTCGCTGACACACTCGGCGTCACACAACGCTTCTTTTTCTACCGAAGCCGGTCGCCAGTGCAGTTAGAACAATGCCACTTCCGAAAGCAGGCGACGACGCCGGTATCGATCACTAGTCAGGTGCTCGCGCGCGGAACTCTGCTCGACATGCTCGTCGAACGGCTAGACAGCGCACTTAAGTTGCCGCCGGTCGACTTTCCGCAAATTCAGGTTGAGACAGCCGATGATATCGAAGACGCCGCCGAGATGTGTCGCCGCCATTGGAACTTGGGGCTGAGTGGACCGATCACCAACATGATGCGTGTCGTGGAGAACGCTGGGGCTGTGGTCGGTTATTTCAGTGGGATATCAGAACGGGTGGACGCTCTGTCAATTGATCGGCGAAGGCCTCTGATTATTCGCAGCGACGCAAAACCTACGGCCTGTCGCCTGCGCTTCGACCTCGCCCATGAGTGCGGGCACCTAGTCATGCATCGGGGGGTCCATACAGGCTGCCGTGACACCGAGACTCAGGCACACCGCTTCGCCAGTGCTTTCTTGTTGCCGCGCACGGCTTTCGCCCGCGAGTTTCCGCGGAGCAACCACCTGAACTGGCAGGCTATCTTCGCTATAAAGGCGCGATGGAAGGTTTCGGCGCGCGCTATCATTCGTCGTGCATATGATCTTCGCCTGATCACTGCCGACAAGTATCGCACCGGGAATATTCACCTGAACAAGACCGGGCAGTCGAAGGTTGAGCAGCTCGACGATCAGATCGCGGCGGAACAGCCGGAGTTGCTCGAGACCGCATTTCGGATCCTGGAGCAACGCGGTTCTCGCGCATTGCGCGAGGTGGCTGATGGCGTGGGCATCTCAGATCCTATGTTCGAGATACTCGTCGGGCGGACCCTGACGTTCAGTAGAACCGATGGTCAAGGGACCAATGTCGTCAGGCTGTTCAATTAGGACAAGAGGCGATGATCACCTCGGTTGGCGCAACCGGCTTGCCTGAAAATAGTGACAGTATTACATTTAAGCCCGCTCGGCCGCCCTCTGAAGCTGCCGCAAATATATACCGTCCCCCCTGATGCTCACTGCATCCGCCAGGCTCGGCCCCCTTGGTGCCTTCGTGTCCTTCGTGCGAACCCAAAACTCCCGACTTGCCTGGCGGAGTGCTGGAGTTGCCGCACTGAGGTGAAGCCGGAACCCCGGAATTGGCCGGACCCGTTTCGGGACCGGGCATTCCTGTGTCAGCTACCTGCCAGCTTAGTGCCTCGTACGGACTGCTCCAGCTAAGCGCCTGGCGCCGATGCTTCCGTCGCCCGCCACGTGAAGGTGGAAAAGCGGAAATCCGCCAAGACGTCGTCGACTCGAAGTTCCCTGATCTTCGGCGACCGCAACACATTCGTGACCATCGCCAGCCGCCAGATATCGACGTTGATGGGATCTTCCATGACGCTGCGCTCCCCGTGCGTCATCATGAAGCCGGGCCGTGAACTCTGGGTTCCCTTGACCTCGATCAGCAGTTCGCGCGGCCCACGCCGCCGGTCGCCCTCGGGCCGGCGAGCGAACAGATCATAACCCAGTCCTCGCTTCATCGATACATCCGAGACATCATATCCGCGGCTTTCGAAATGCGCTTTCGCTATCCGCATCGACTCCTCCTCCACCTCGCGACGCCTATCCGCATCGAGCGTGATGGCACTCCCGAGCCGTTCGCGCTGCTTCGGCCAGCGCGCTGGTCCCCGGCTCAGCTGCCGAACGATGGATCGCGCCAGCCTGTCCCGATCCGCCGACTGGACTGGGCCGCCGCGCAAATAGTAGATAGAGGCACGGCGCATCTTCTTGGTATCTATGACGTCTAGCCGTTCGGACTCGGGTACCAGCACCGCCTTCGTCGACTCGATCAGATAGGGGAAAGGGTCTCCATCCGGAGTGTGCCGGAAGCTGCCCGGGCGCCCATATTCCGGCCGCGGGGCATATTCGCGCTTGAAGCTGGCGCCTTCGTACCAACCGACGATGCGCAGACCCGTTTGGCCGTGCTGCTTGGCAACGAAGACGACTAGCCAGTCGTCGGGCGCGGGCGGCTTCGCCACGGATCCCGAAACCGGCCTCACATAGCCGTAGAAGCGTCCGCCGGGCCCGGGCAGAAAGTTGAAGCGCTCTGCACCCCATCCCTGCTTCCTGAGGAATTCGTGATCCCCCTCGACGCCGTCGCCACGGTAGAATTCGGACCAGCCGACATTGGCGATCAGCATTCGACTAGGGACCTTCACGCCGGCGCCTCCCAAAACAGCGATATCTGAACGCACGAACCCGGAAAATTCCGACCTCTCCGGGCCTTCGCCTCTGTGAGCCGTCGATTAGCCCGCCGGCCCCTCGATCTCCCGGACCGGCTCCACCCGCAAACACGACCCGTCCGCCCCGGTGATCCGAACCCGCGAGCCCTCCGCGCAGTCCGGCCCTCGGCAGGACCAGACGCCGTCGCCGACGCGCACCCGGCCCTCGCCATTCTCGATCGCCTGGACGACGAGGACGGTCCGGCCGGCGAGGCGCGCGGCGCGGTCGTTGAGGAGCGGGTCGGCGCTCGGCATCGGGTTGTTCACGTACCAGGAAAATAGTGACAGTATACATTTATCAGTCCGCCACCGGCTCGTTTGGGCAGCGGTAAATGTATACTGTCACCCTTTCTCGCGGTCCGGCCCCTTCGTGCCTTAGCGGCCTTTGTGCGAACCCAACCGCTTTTGCCCCTCCACCGCGCTTCGCGCGGTCCCCCTCCCCGATCAAGCTCGGGGAGGACCTTGGCCGCCGGTGCATGCTTCGGCTCGGTGAGCGGCCGGATGGCGACCTCGTAATCCTGCGGCCTCACGTCTGCGCTCAATCCTCCCCGAGCTTGTCTCGGGGAGGGGGACCGGCCGCAGGCCGGTGGAGGGGCGAAGGGGGAGGGGGGCCGCCCGGCGCGGCCGGGTGGCGGAGGGGCAGGCGGGTCGTTGCCTGGGCAATGATTCCGCGGAGAACGGCTTCGAGGTCGTGGAGGACTTCTTTGGCGGGAATCCGCATCGTCGCCACGCCCGCCCGTACGAGCCACGCGTCCCGGGCTTCATCCCGTGCCGGCCTGTCTCCCCGGCCGTGCGCTTCGCCGTCGACCTCGATCGCGAGGCGGGCGTCGCCGCAGTAGAAGTCGAGGCTGTATGGACCAGTGGGGTGCTGGCGGCGAAACTTGAGGTCGCCGGGGCCCGCCCGCAGCTCCCGCCAGAGCAGGACCTCGGGAAGGCTCATTCGCCGTCGCAGGCGGCGCGACTGGCTGACGGTCCCCTTGCCGGGCCTGGGAGAGGCACTCCTGAACATCTCTCGCGGCGCTTCCGTCCTCTTCCCCTCCACCACGGCGCTTCGCGCCGTGGTCCCCCTCCCCGAGACAAGCTCGGGGAGGATCGGAGGTCTCCATCGCTTATCGCAAAAACCGGCGGACAACTATACGAAATATGCTGTCAGGAAGAAGCCGGCCCCTCGATCTCCCGGACCGGCTCCACCCTCAGGCACGACCCGTCCGCCCCGGTGATCCGGACCCGCGAGCCCTCCGCGCAGTCCGGGCCGCGGCAGGACCAGACGCCGTCGCCGACGCGCACCCGGCCCTCGCCATTCTCGATCGCCTGGACGACGAGGACGGTCCGGCCGGCGAGGCGCGCGGCGCGGTCGTTGAGGAGGGGGTCGGCGCTCGGCATCGGGTTGTTCACGTACCAGCGGCGGCCGAAATAGACCGCGGCGATCGAGACCAGGGCGAAGAGGGCGAACTGGAAGGGGAGGTCGATCCCGAAGATCAGGGTCAGGACCCCGGTCGCCGCCGCCGCCGCGGCGAGCCAGATCAGGAAGACCCCGGGGACGATCAGCTCGGCGATCCCGAGCAGGATCGCGGCCAGCATCCACAGCCAGTGCGGGTCGAGCTCGGCGGGGTTCACGAATTCGGGCCCCCGCCCTCGAAGGGCCCGCGCCGGCCGGCCGGGACGAGGCCGCCGCCTTCCTTGCCGCCGCCGCCGGCGGCGCCGAGCGCGTCGCGGGCGAGCTCGCCGATCCCGCCCAGGGTCCCGATCAGCTGGGTCGCCTCGACCGGGAAGAGAATGGTCTTGGCGTTGGGCGAGGTGGCGAAGCCGGCGACGGCGTCGACATATTTCTGGGCGATGAAATAGTTGATCGCCTGGGTGTTGCCTCCGGCGATGGCGTCGGAGACGACCTGGGTCGCCTTGGCCTCGGCCTCGGCGGCGCGCTCCCTCGCCTCGGCGTCGCGGAAGGCGGCCTCGCGGCGGCCCTCGGCCTCGAGGATCTGGCCCTGCTTCTCGCCCTCGGCCCGGAGGATGGCGGAGGCGCGGCTGCCCTCGGCCTCGAGGATGACGGCGCGCTTCTCGCGTTCGGCCTTCATCTGGCGGCCCATGGCGTTGACGATGTCGGCGGGGGGGCGGATGTCCTTGATCTCGACCCGGGTGATCTTGACTCCCCAGCTCTCGGTCGCCTGGTCGACGACGGAGAGGAGGCGGGCGTTGATCTCGTCGCGCTTCGAGAGGGTCTCGTCGAGGTCCATCGAGCCCATCACCGTCCTCAAATTGGTGGTGGTGAGCTGCATGATCGCGACGTAGAGGTCGGAGACCTCGTAGGCGGCCTTGGCGGCGTCGAGCACCTGGAAGAAGACCACGCCGTCGGTCGAGACCATGGCGTTGTCCTTGGTGATGATTTCCTGGCCGGGAATGTCGAGCACCTGCTCCATCATGTTCACCTTGCGCCCCACCCGGTAGAAGAACGGCATGTAAAAATTGAACCCGGGATGGGCGACGGCCGTGAAGCGGCCGAAATATTCTATCGTATAATGATAGCCCTGGCGGACGATCTTGATCCCCGAAAAGAGGAACAGGATGACCAGGACGAGCAGGAAGAAGAAGATCGTGGCAATCATGGCGGTCGCGCCTCCCCTTGCGAACCGGGGCATAATGTAGGCAACAGGGGCGGCTTCCAAGTGAAATCGGGACGATGCCGACCGACCTGCGACTCTGCCGCTCCCTGCTCTTCCTGCCCGCCTCCAATCCGCGCGCGGTCGCGAAGGCGAGGGGACTTGGCGCCGACATGGTCGTCCTCGACCTCGAGGATGCCGTGAAGCCCGCCGACAAGAGCGAGGCCCGGGCCGCGGCGGTCGAGGCGGCGGCGCAGGGCTTTCCCGGCCTGTGCGCGATCCGGATCAACTCCCTGGAGCCGTGGCGCGAGGCGGACCTCGAGGCGGCGGCGGCGAGCCGCGCCGATTACGTCATCGTGCCGATGACCCCGGGGCCGGAGGCGCCGCGGGAAGCCGCCCTCGCCACGGGCAAGCCCGTGCTCGCCATGGTCGAGACCGCGCGCGGGGTCCTCAATGCCGCCGCCATCGCGCCGGAGACCGCGGGCCTGATCGCCGGCACCAACGACCTCGCCGCCGATCTCGGCCTGCGCCCGGGCGGCGGCCGGGCGGCGCTCGCCACTTCGCTCCAGACCATCCTCCTCGCCGCCCGCGCGGCCGGGGTCGCCGCCTTCGACGGCGTCTATAACCGGCTCGACGATCCCGACGGCTTCGCCGCCCAGTGCGAGGAGGGGAAGAGCTTCGGCTTCGACGGCAAGTCGCTCATCCATCCGAGCCAGGTCGACATCGCCAACCGGCTGTTCGGCCCGGGCGAAGCGGAGGTCGAAGCCGCGAAGCGCCTCATCGCGGCCGCCACCGGCGGCGCGGAGCGCTTCGAAGGCGAGATGATCGAGCGAATGCATGTCGAGCAGGCGCGCCGGGTGCTGGCCAAGGCGCGGGCCGGGTGAGCCCCCCTCCCTTGCAGGGAGGGGAGGAAAGGCGCCTCTTGCCACTCCGGCTCGCCTTGCCATAAGCCACCGGATGCCCGTTCGCTTTCTCGCCGCCGCCGCTCTCCTCCTCCTTGCCTTTCCGGCCGCCGCCGAGCCGGTCACGCCCGAGGCGCTGCGCCGGCATATCGACATCCTCGCCAGCGACGCCTTTGAGGGGCGCGAACCGGGGACGGGAGGCGAGCAGAAGACGATCGCCTACATTGCCGGGCAGATGCGCGCGTTCGGGCTCGAGCCGGCCGGGCCGCGCAACAGCTGGTACCAGCCGGTCGAAGTCGTCGACCGCCGGCCGGGCGAGCAGACCAGCGTCTGGCAGGCGAGGGGCAACAAGCGCGAGCGGATCGAGCTGAGCCGCGACGAGATCGTCATGCTCGGCCGCTCCGCACGCGAGACGATCGAGCGGGCGCCGGTGGTCTTCGCCGGCCACGGCGCGGTGGTTCCGGAGAAGGGGATCGATCAGCTCGCCGGCGCCGACCTCGAGGGCGCGGTCGTCCTCATCCTCTACGATGCCCCGGAGGCGGCGGGCTTTCCCGGCTATTCCGAGCGGGTCGAGGCGGTCGCCGCCGCCGGCGCCGCGGCGGTCGTCGGAATCATCGGCCAGGAGCTGCCCTGGCCGGTCGTCCTGCGCACCTACGAGGCGGGAAGCAAGCGCCTCGCCATCCACGCTCCGGCGCCGCTCGCGGGAGCGATCTCGCAGGCGGCGGCCGAAAGCCTGCTGCGCGCCGCCGGGAGCGATCCGGCCGCTTTGCTCGCGACGCCCGGCCCCGCCTTCGCGCCGGTGCCGCTGCGGCTGCGCGCCAGCTTCGAGGTCGCCACCGCGATCAGGATAATCCCGTCGCATAACGTGGTCGGCCGCCTGCGAGGCTCGGACGGCGGCGGCGAGAGCCTGCTCTACCTCGGCCATTGGGACCATCTCGGACTGTGCGAGCCGGAGGGGCGGGACCGGATCTGCAACGGCGCCGTCGACAATGCGAGCGGAATCGCCGCCCTGCTCGAGATCGCGCGGGCGCTCGGCCGGGGCCCGCGGCCGAAGCGCGACATCCTGTTTCTCGCCACCACCGCCGAGGAAATGGGGCTGCTCGGCGCCGAATATTTCGCGTCCCGGCCGACCGTGCCGCTCGCCTCGATCGTCACCGCCATCAACATGGACACGCTCGCCATCGCCCCCAAGGGGGAGAAAGTGGCGGTGATGGGCCGCCGCCATGCCGCCCTCGACGCCCTCATCGAACGCACCGTCGCGGAAGCGGGGCGAACCCTCGACCGCGACGACGAGGCCGGAGCGTTCATCGAGCGCCAGGATGGCTGGGCCTTCACCCGCGCCGGAGTGCCCGCCATCATGGTCAACGGCTCGTTCGCCGACATGAAGAAGCTCGGCGCCTTCCTCGGCGGGCCCTATCACTCGGCGGCGGACAATCCTGGGCCGGGCCTTCTGCTCGACGGCGCCGCCGAGGATACCGACCTGATGATCGCGCTCGGCCGTAAGCTGGCCGATCCGGCGCAATATCCGGCGCCGGCGAGGGCCGGCCTCGCCAACAAAGGCAAAGCGGAGACGCCGGCCTCCAAATAGGCAGCGGCGCGGCGCCTGCCGAAAGGGCCAGCGAACGTAGGGAGACTTTCACGCCCTTTGGCCGCGGCCGATCGCGCCGTTGGAGAGGCCCCGATATGTCTGTACAACGGGTGCGGGAATGGCTGCAGGGGGGGGCGAGCCGATGAAACGCATCGTCTTTTGCTTCGACGGAACCTGGAACGCGCTGAACGCGGATACGCCGACCAACGTCGTCCTAACCGCGGCCAGCGTCGAGCGGCAGGCCCGGGACGGCATCGTCCAGATCATGCATTATGACGAGGGGGTTGGAACCGGCCGACTCGAAAGGTGGAGCGGCGGAGTGTTCGGCGCCGGGCTCACCGACAATGTCCGCGAGGCCTACCGCTTCCTGATCTTCAACTACGATCCAGGCGACGAGATTTACGTCTTCGGCTTCTCGCGCGGCGCCTTCAGCGCGCGCACCTTCATCGGCTTCGTCCGCCATGTCGGCCCGCTCAGCCGTCTTCACGCGGCGCGCATCGACGAGGCGCTGCGCCTCTACGGAAAGAGGCTCAAGGGCAGCGAGGGCGAGAGCGAGGAGATGCGCCGTTTCCGGGCCGAATATGCGGCCGCCGTCTGCATCGGGGAGGATGACGACAGCTGGCGCTGCAAGAACGTCCCCGGCTACGAGACGGGCTCGGCGCCGCCGCTCACCATCCGTTATCTCGGAATCTGGGACACGGTCGCTGCGCTCGGCGTCCCCGCCGTCCTTCCGTTCAGCGGCTGGCTCAACCGCAAGCATGATTTCCACGACCCATCGCTCACGAACTTCGTCGAGAGCGCCCGCCACGCCGTGGCGATCGACGAGCGGCGAGCGACTTTCCCGGCCACGCTCTGCGGCGATCTCACCGAGATCAACGCCGCCAAGGGCAAGACCGCCGATGCGCCGGATGCGCCTTATCAGGAGAAATGGTTTCCCGGGGTCCATGGCTCGGTGGGCGGCGGCGGCGACATTCGCGGCCTCTCCGACGGCGCTCTCGATTGGGTGCTCAAGGGGGCGAAGCTGGCCGGCCTGAAGCTCGACGTCGATTACGGCTCGCGCGTTCATGGCTTCCGGCCGGATCCCTTCGCCCCCATCGTCAATCTGACCAGGCCGAAGTCCGGCCTGCTTCAGAAAGTCGCCAGGGACCGCCCCGGCCCGAAACACGCCTGGCAGGTCAGCACGGCCGCGGTCCGGCGCTGGAAGGCCGCTCCCGGCAGCCTGCCCGAAGCGGCGCCTTATCGCCCCGGAACGCTGGCGAGAGCCGCCGCCGCGCTCGACGCGCTGACCCTGCCGGGGCCGGTCGCCGCTTCGACGATGACGACCCACGTCGTGGTTTCGCGCGATTCGCTGGGCAAGCTCGCCCAGCATTATTACGGCAAGGCCTCCCTCTGGCCGAACATCTTCGCCGCCAACCGGGACCAGATCGACGATCCTGACGAGATATTCGTCGGCCAGGAATTGCGCATCCCGCACCCGCCGGCGCAATGAGGACGTTTCTCGCCAGGTCCGTCACACCGCGATGAAGCGGCTGGTCTGGGCCTTTCTCGCGATCCTCATGGTGGGAGCCATGGCCCTGTTTCTCGATCCGCTCGGCAGCTTCAACGCGCTCATGCCCAAGGACCGGGCGTCGAAGCGGGTGGCGGAAGGCGTGGCCTTCGGCTCCGGGGAGAGGCTGAAGCTCGACGTCTACGCGCCGCGCGCGCCCGCCGCCCGTCCGCGCCCGGTGATCCTCTTCTTCTACGGCGGCTCGTGGAACAGCGGTCGCCGCCAGGGCTATGCCTTCGCCGGGCGGGCCCTGGCCGCTCAGGGCTTCGTCGTCATCGTCCCCGATTACCGGCTGGTGCCGGAGGTGCGCTATCCCGATTTTCTGAGCGATTGCGCCGCGGCGGTGCGCTGGGCGCGGCGCCATGCCGGCGCTTGGGGCGGCGACGGCGGGCGGATCGTCCTGATCGGCCATAGCGCCGGCGCCTACAACGCCGCCATGGTCGCGCTCGACCCGGGCCTTCTGGGCGCGGACCGGAGCGCGATCCGCGGTTTCGCGGCGCTTGCGGGGCCGGCCGATTTCCTGCCGCTCGACGATCCCGCTTCGATCGCCGCCTTCGGCGCCTGGCCCCGACCCGCCGAAACCCAGCCGGTCAGCCATGCCGGGCCCGGCGCGCCTCCCGCTCTGCTCCTCCACGGCACCGGCGACACCAGGGTGAGGCCGCGCAACAGCCGGCGGCTTGCGGCCCGCCTCAACGCCGCCGGCGGCGATGTCCGGCTGAAGCTCTATCCCGGCCTCGGCCATGTCGGAATCCTCGCCGCCCTCGCCATACCGTTCAGACGGCAGGCGCCGGTGCTCGCCGACGTCACGGCATTTGCCCACGAGGTGACCTCCGAATAAGGGAGCCTCGATGGATTTGGACGACCAGCTCCGCCGCTATTTCGGCACCGGGGACCTGAGGACGGTGACGCCCGCGGCGCTGGAGTCAGGGATCGAGCGGATGAAGGTCGATTTCGGCCTCGAGACCGACCGCGGCAATCGTTTCGCGCTCTGGGCGCTGATGCACATGCTCGGCGCGGCGCCCGATCTCGACGTCGCCTTCGAGAACGAGCGCGATCGCGAGGCGGCGCGAAATTGCATGGATCTGGCGGCTCGGTCGGATGGAACCTGAATTGTCTTTTCACGGTTTTCCCGTCCAATCCGTGAAGGTTTGACCCCCGAAACGGACCTGGTATTTTTTGGCCTCCTGCGCTCCCTCCGCGCGGAAGCGAGGGACATGGTGGACAAAAACGATACGAAAGCGGCGATGGGTGTCGCAGGACTGGACGACATCCTGGCCGGCGGCCTTCGGCGCGGGCGCGTCTATCTGCTCGAAGGCAGCCCCGGCACGGGCAAGACCACGATCGCCACCCAATTCCTTCTCGAAGGGGCGGCGCGGGGCGAGCGCGGGCTCTACATCACCTTGTCGGAAACCGAAGCCGAGCTTCGCGAAAGCGCCCGGTCCCACGGCTGGGAATTCGGCGAGCCGAACGAGATTTTCGAGCTGGTGCCGCCCGAAAGCCTGCTCGACGACGAGCAGCAGCAGAGCCTGCTCTATTCGTCCGACCTCGAGCTTGGCGAGACCACCAAGCGAATCTTCGAAGTGGTCGAGCGGGTTCAGCCCAAAAGGATCGTGCTCGACAGCCTGTCGGAAATCCGGCTGCTCGCGCAAAGCTCGCTTCGCTACAGGCGCCAGATCCTCGCTCTGAAGCATTATTTCTCGCACCACGATGCGACCGTGGTGATGCTCGACGACCTCACCACGGAGGTGAACGACAAGACGGTTCACAGCGTCGCCCACGGGGTCGTCCGGCTGGAGGAGCTGGCGCCGGAATATGGCGCCGAGCGGCGGCGGCTCAGGGTCGTCAAATATCGCGGCCAGCGTTATCGTGGCGGATTCCACGATTTCGTGATCGACACCGGCGGAGTCCGGGTCTTCCCTCGGCTGGTATCGTCGGAGCATCGGAGCACCTTCACCCGCGATACCGTGAAGAGCGCCTCGCCCGAACTCGACTCACTGCTTGGCGGCGGCATCGAGCGCGGCTCCAGCACGCTCGTCATCGGCCCCGCCGGCACGGGCAAATCGCTGATCACTTTGACCTTTGCCGTCGCGGCGATCGAGCGCGGCGAAAAGGCGGCGATGTTCGTGTTCGACGAGGAGCTCGGATTGCTCTTCGAGCGGGCCAAGGGTCTCGGACTCGATCTTCAGGCGATGGCCGATGGCGGAAAGCTGATCTTCGAGCAGGTCGATGCCGCCGAGCTCGCTCCCGGCGAGTTCGCCCACCGGGTCCGCTCCGCCGTCGAGAGGGAGGGGGTGCGCACCATCGTCATCGACAGCCTGAACGGCTACCAGGCGTCGATGCCCGCCGAGCAGCAGCTCATCCTCCACATGCACGAGCTTCTGCAATTCCTGAACCGGCAGGGGACGAGCACCTTCCTCACCGTCGCCCAGCACGGCCTGGTCGGCGACATGAAGTCGCCGGTCGACGTCACCTACCTCGCCGACACCGTGATCCTGCTTCGCTATTTCGAGGCGGCGGGGCGGGTCCGGCGCGCCATCTCGGTGATCAAGAAGCGCACCAGCGCGCACGAGGACACGATCCGCGAATATCGGATCGGCAGCGAGGGGATCACGCTCGGCGAGCCGCTGGTCAACTTCCAGGGCGTCTTGCGCGGCATTCCCGAGCTGATCGCCAATCAGCGTCCCCCGATCGGCGACAGCGTTTGAACGACGAGCTTTCCGAACGGGCCCTGGTCCTCGCCCCGATCGGACGCGACGCGGCCGTCGCCTCCGCGATGCTCGGCGAAGCGGGCATCTCGGCCGAGATATGCCTGGATCTGGCCTCGCTGGTCGCCGCGCTTCGCCTCGGCGCGGGCTTCGTCCTCGTCACCGAGGAGGCGCTGATGCGCTCGGACCTGCGCGGCGTGCGCGCGTGGATCGATGCCCAGCCGGAATGGTCGGACCTGCCGTTCGTCCTCCTCACCAGCCGCGGCGGCGGGCTCGAGCGCAACCCCGCCGCCGAGCGCTTCCTCGAGGTGCTGGGCAACGTCACCTTCCTCGAGCGGCCCTTCCATCCCACGACCCTGGTCAGCGTCGCCCGCTCGGCGTTGCGCGGCCGCCGCCGGCAATATGAGGCGCGCGCGCGGCTCGAATCGCTCGCCGCCAGCCAGCGCGACCTGACCCTCGCCAACGAGACGCTCGAGGCCCGGGTCGAGGAGCGCACCCGCGGGCACGAATCCGCCCTCGCCCAGCTCCACGAGGCTCAGAAGCTCGAGACCCTGGGCCAGCTGACCGGAGGAGTCGCTCACGATTTCAACAATCTGCTGACGCCGATCATCGGCAGCCTCGATCTGCTGCGCCGCCGGGCGCCGCCGGGCGACAAGTCGCACCGGCACATCGACATGGCCTTGCAGGCCGCGAGCCGGGCCGCGACCCTCGTCCAGCGCCTGCTCGCCTTCGCCCGACGCCAGGACCTGCAGCCGCGCTCCGTCGACATCGTCGGCCTGCTTCGCGGGATGCAGGACCTGATCCGCAAATCGGTCGGTCCGATGGTCGAGGTGTCCATCGACTGTCCGGCCGAGCTGCCGCCGGCGCGGATCGACCCCAACCAGCTCGAGCTCGCCATCCTCAACCTGGCCCTCAACGCGCGCGACGCGATGGCCGGCGGCGGCAAGCTCAGCATCACCGCCCGCGCCGAGCAGGTCGGCCCCGACCACCTGCTCGCTCCGGGCCAGTATCTGCGCGTGGCGATCAGCGACACCGGCGTCGGAATGGACGCCGTGACCCTCGGCCATGCGGTCGAGCCCTTCTTCTCGACCAAGGGCGTCGGCCGCGGCACCGGCCTGGGCCTGTCGATGGTCCACGGCCTCGCCGCCCAGCTCGGCGGGACGCTCCACCTGCGAAGCAAGCCCGGCGAGGGCACCACCGCCGAGATGTGGCTGCCCGCCGCCCGAGAGCCGGCCGGCCAGGAGGAGGTCGAGCAGCCGCCGCTGGAGGTCGCGCGCCGCGCCGCGACCATCCTGCTTGTCGACGATGAGGACATCGTCCGCCGGGCCACCGCCGACATGCTCGCCGACATCGGCTATACCATCGTCGAGGCCGCTTCCGGCGCGGAGGCGCTGAGGCTGGTGCGGGACGGCACCGCCTGCGACATCGTCGTCAGCGACTATCTGATGCCCGGAATGAACGGAGTGGATCTGATCCGTCATGTCCGCGGGCTGGCGCCGTCGATCCCGGCCATGCTGCTCAGCGGCTATTCGACCATCGCCGAGGGCTCGGGCTCCGAGCTCCCCCGCCTGGCCAAGCCTTTTCGCCAGGCGGATCTGGCCCGGATCATCGCGCAACTGCTCGCCGAGCCCGCGGCGGGCACGATCAAGTTCCCGGTCGAGCGGACCCGGCGCTAGAAACTCCCCTCCCTTTCAGGGAGGGGAGGATTCGCCAAAGCGTCCATGCCACGAGCAGGATCGCGGCATAGACCAGCACGTTGCCGGCGAAATAGAGCGGCTCGAAGCTGGCGAAACGCTCGCCCGTTTCCCTCAGATGGTCGAACCAGAAGGGCTTGGGCCAGCCGTGGCGGGTGACGAAGCCGGTGCCGGCATGGCCGGTTCGGGCGACGAGGGCGGAGGCGGCGCTCGGCAGGCAGGCGATGGCGATCAGGCCCGCCCAGAAGGCGGGGCGCCTCAAATCCCTCCTCAGCCGCGGCACGAACGCGGCCGCCACCAGCGCGAGCAACGCCGCCGCCGCGATAAGCCCTATCGTATGGTGAAGCGGCATCAGGGGCAGTCCCCCGCCCGCCCCTCCACCACCCATCGCACGTTTTTCGCCGAGGCGGGGACGCGGACGATATCGACCGGGCTGGTCACCGCCGCGATCGCCCCGCACCGGCGGCCCGGAGAGACGAAGCGGACGAAGGCGAGCAGCTCGCCGCGCTGGTCGACGACCTTGTCGATGACGACCCGGTAGCCGCCGGAAGGCTTCGGCCCCATCGCCGCCATCAGCAGCATCTCGCGCTCGAAATCGACCGGCGGCAGCGGCGGCGGCTCGCCCTGCCGCGCGGTGATCCGCCGCCACTGGCCCTGCCATTCCGCCCGGCTTCGAAGCACGATCATCCGTTCCTCGTAGAGGCCGCTCATCGCGCGGAAGGCCGAGGCGGTCCGCTCGTCGAAGCGCTCGAGCGGCAGACCCGCCGGCCGCTGCTCCGCGGGAACCTCGCTCCAGTCGGTGATCCCGCCGGCGAGAACGAGCTTCGCGGCGCGGCCGGTCGGCCCTTCGAAGCCGCAGGGAAAGGCCGAGACCCGCTCGTGCCGCGGCCGCCGCGCCAGGACCAGGGCGCCGCCGGGATCGGTGCAGCGCGCCTCCGCCGCCGGGCCGGACCACAGACCGGGGCTCGACAGGAGCCGGTCGAGCTCGCGCCCGGTCGCGGCGTCGAAAGGCTGGCGTGTTCCGTCCGCGCCGATCCGGATCCAGCCGCGCGACCCTCGCACGCCGGCCGCGAAAGCGGGGCGCTGCGGCCGGTAGGAGCCGTCCGGCTGCCGGTCCATATAGGGAAAGGACACCGGCCCGCGCACCAGCAGCGCCGAGCGCGCCGAGCGGATCTCGGCCATGACCGCCGCTCCGAGGGCCGCGGCCGCGTCCCGTTCCAGGTCGGAGCGCCATTGGGCGCGGTGCCCGGAATGGCTTCCTTCAGGCCCCTCCGGTGGGGGCGTCGCGCCGGACGCGGCGGCTCCGGACAGAAGGGCCAGGAATCCGATGATGAACGTCCGCATCTCACCGCCTCGCTCTTTTTCGAATGAGTCGGTGTCCCGAATAATCCGCTGAACCTGAACGAAAACCGGCCGGTCCGGGCCGGCTCACGCCGGCTCGATCACGTCGCTGCGCCCCTCGATCTGGAGCGCGTCGCTCTCCGCTTCCTCGAAGTCGCCGCCTTGTCCCGCGAACGCCGCCCTGAGCTGCCCCAGATCCACGGCTTTCTCCCACCGCGCCACGACGATGGTGGCGACGGCATTGCCGATGAAGTTGGTCAGCGACCGGCATTCGCTCATGAACCGGTCCACTCCAAGGATCAAAGCCATGCCCGCCACCGGCACGGTCGGAAGCACGGACAGGGTCGCCGCAAGGACGATGAAGCCCGAGCCGGTCACCCCGGCCGCCCCCTTGGAGCTCAATATCGCCACCGCCATCAGAAGCATCTGGTCGCCCAGGCTCAATGGCGTGTTGGTCGCCTGGGCGATGAACAGGGCCGCCAGCGACATGTAGATATTGGTGCCGTCGAGGTTGAAGCTGTAGCCGGTCGGAACCACCAGGCCGACGATCGGCTTCGGGCAGCCGGCCCGCTCGAGCTTCTCCATCAGCAGCGGCATCGCGCTCTCGGAGCTCGAAGTCCCCAGCACGAGCAGCAATTCGTCCTTGAGATAGCGGATCAGCGCGAGGATCGAGAAGCCCGCCGCCCGCGCCACCAGCCCGAGCACGACCAGGACGAAGATGAGCGAGGTCGCGTAGAAGGTGGCGATGAGGGTCGCGAGGTTGACGAGCGTGCCGATCCCGTGCGCGCCGATCGTATAGGCCATCGCCCCGAAAGCGCCGACCGGCGCCGCGTACATCAATATATGGACGATCCGGAACATGATCGCGGTGAGCACCCGCATCGCCCCCAGCACCCGCTCCCCCCGCTCGCCGAGCAGGGCGAGGGCGATCCCGAACAGGATCGACACGAACAGCACCTGCAATATCTGCCCCGAGGTGAAGGCGCTGAAGAAGGTGTCGGGGATGATGTCGAGCAAGAAGCCGGTGATCGACTGGTCGTGCGCCTTGTCGACATAGGTCGAGACCGCCCCCTGGTCGAGCGCGGCGGGATCGACGTTGAGCCCGTCCCCCGGCCTGACGATGTTCGCCACCACCAGCCCCACCGCCAGCGCGAGGGTCGAGAAGGTGAGGAAATAGGCCATCGCCTTCGCCCCCACCCGCCCGAACGCCTTCAGGTCCGACATGCCGGCGATGCCGGTGGTGACGGTGAGGAAGATGACCGGTGTGATGATCATCTTCACCAGCTTGATGAACGCGTCGCCCAGCGGCTTCAGCGACGCGCCGAATGCGGGGAAGAGCCACCCGACCAGCACTCCGAGCGCGATGGCGACGAGCACCTGGAAGTAGAGGCTGCGATAGAAGGGTCTTTTGGCCGTCACGTCCTTCTCCCGCTGCTCGCGACGACGCTAACCGAAGGGAAGGTGGCAGTCACGACGCGAAACTCTCCTTCCTGAAAAGGAGGGCGGGGGTGGGTACGCGCGCCAGCGCGTCAGCTTGCAAACGGTTCACAGCAAGGATCGTGGGGCGCGGAGATCCTTTTTCTACGTTGTGCCTTCGCCTTACACAGGTCTTCGCTCCGGCGCGGCGGCGCTCGTCCGCTCCTTGGCGGAAGCGCCTTGGCGAATCGCTCGTTCCTTGGCATAGGCCGATATGGCCGATCCGACCCGCGCTTCCGACATCCGCTTAGGGCTCACCTTCGACGACGTGCTTCTGCAGCCGGGCGAATCGTCGGTGCTTCCGAGCCAGGCCGACACCTCGACTCAGGTCACCCGCGAGATCAGGCTCAACATCCCCATCCTGTCCTCGGCTATGGACACAGTGACCGAGGCCGACATGGCGATCGTCATGGCGCAACTGGGCGGGATGGGGGTGCTCCACCGCAACCTCACGACTGAGGAGCAGGCGGCGGCGGTCAGGGCGGTGAAGCGCTTCGAGAGCGGGATGGTGGTCAATCCGATTACCATGACTCCCGAGCAGACGCTCGCCGACGCGCTCGAGCTGATGGCGCGGCACAAGATTTCGGGAATCCCGGTCACCGAGAAAGGCGGCCGGCTCGTTGGCATCCTCACCAACCGCGACGTCCGCTTCGCGGAGAATCCGCGGCAGCCGGTCGCCGAGCTGATGACCCGCGACAATCTCGCCACCGTCGGCCCGGGCGTCACCCAGGAGGAGGCGAGGCGGCTGCTCCACCAGCGCCGGATCGAGAAGCTGATCGTGGTCGACGATGCGGGCCGCTGCACCGGCCTCATCACCGTCAAGGACATCGAGAAGGCGGTCACCTATCCGAACGCGACCAAGGACGCCGCCGGGCGGCTTCGGGTGGCGGCCGCGACGACGGTCGGCGACAAGGGCTTCGAGCGCAGCGAGGCTTTGATCGACGCGGAGTGCGACCTGATCGTCATCGACACCGCCCACGGCCATAATCGCGAGGTCGCCGCCGCGGTCGAGCGGATCAAGAAATTGTCGAACGCCGTCCAGATCGTCGCCGGCAACGTCGCCACCGGCGAGGCGACCAGGGCGCTGATCGGATCGGGGGCGGACGCGGTCAAGGTCGGCATCGGGCCGGGCTCGATCTGCACCACCCGCGTGGTCGCGGGGGTCGGCGTTCCGCAGCTGACGGCGATCATGGACGCCGCCGAGGCGGCCGCCGCCTCCGGCACTCCGGTAATCGGCGACGGCGGGCTGAGGACCAGCGGCGATCTCGCCAAGGCGCTCGCCGCCGGCGCCTCGACGGTGATGGCGGGCTCGCTTCTCGCCGGCACCGAGGAGGCGCCGGGCGAGACCTTCCTCTACCAGGGCCGCTCCTACAAATCCTATCGCGGCATGGGCTCGGTTGGGGCGATGGCTCGCGGCTCGGCCGATCGATATTTCCAGCATGACATCAAGGACCAGCTGAAGCTCGTGCCCGAGGGTATCGAGGGCCAGGTTCCCTACAAGGGCCACGCCAGGGACGTCATCCACCAGCTGGTCGGCGGCATCAAGGCGGCGATGGGCTATACCGGCGCCGCCACGCTGGAGGAGCTTCGAGCCAAGGCGAAGTTCGTCCGGATCACCAACGCGGGACTGCGCGAAAGCCATGTCCACGACGTCGCCATCACCCGCGAGGCCCCCAATTACCCGACCTCGGGCTGAGCCGTGACCCCGGCGGCCCGAGCCCAGGCGGCGATCGAGCTGCTCGACGAGATCGTCGCCGCGGCCAAAGGCGGAGGTGCCGCCGCCGACACCTTGATCGCCCGCTATTTCAAGGCTCGCCGCTACGCCGGCGCCAAGGACAGGCGGGCGGTGCGCGAACTCGTCTACCGCGCCATCCGCGCCTGGCCCGAGCCGCCGCCCTCGGGCCGGGCCGCGATGCTCGGCCTCGCGTCCCAGGATCCGGCGCTGCTCGCCGCGTTCGACGGCTCCCCCCATGGCCCCGCCGAGGTTTCGCCTGACGAGACAGGCCTGAAGCCCCGCCCGACCGCCGTTCCCAAATGGCTGGTCAGGCGGTTCGATCCCGCCGTGACTCCGGCCGATCTCCAGTCGCTCCTCGCCCGGGCTTCCCTGGATTTGAGGGTCAACCGGCTGCGTGCCGGGCGCGATTCGCTGCTTCCGGCCTTTCCGGGCGCCGTCCCGACCCCCTTGTCGCCGATCGGCCTCCGGCTTGCCGACGCCGTTCCGGTCGAGGAGAGCGAGGCCTGGCGCTCCGGCGAGGTCGAGGTACAGGACGAAGGCAGCCAGCTCCTCGCCCTCGCCTGCGGGGCGAAGCCCGGCGAGACCGTGCTCGACCTCTGCGCCGGCGCCGGCGGCAAGACCCTCGCCCTCGCCGCCGAAATGCGCAATTCGGGCCGCCTCGTCGCGTCCGACACCGACCGCGGCCGGCTCTCGCGAATGGGGCCGCGTCTCGAGCGTTCCGGAGCGACGATCGTCGAACCGCGATTGCTCAACCCGGGGAAGGAACGGGAGGCCCTGGCCGACCTTGTCGACGCGCCCGACCTGATCCTCGTCGACGCGCCCTGCTCCGGCACCGGCACCTGGCGGCGGAACCCGGAGCTGCGCTGGCGGCTCGATCCGGAGAGGCTCGCGCGCTATGTGAAGCTCCAGGCCTACCTGCTTGACCTCGCGGCGGAACTTGTCCGGCCTGGCGGGCGTATCGTCTATTCCGTCTGCTCGCTGCTGGCGGAGGAGGGCAGGGGCCAGGCAGCGGCCTTCCAGAGCCGTTCAGCAATGGTTCCTGAACCGGGTGCAATGGCGGGGGGACGGGCCGCCGGCCCGGGGTTCATCCTCACCCCGGCGCAGGACGGAACGGACGGCTTTTTCGTCGCGCGGTGGCGGGCGCCATGCTAAGCCGCCGGGCGACAGGATCATGGAGTTACTGATGCGCCTCACCCCCATCGCGCTAACCGTCGCCATCGCTCTGGCGACCATGGCGAGCGCCGGCCACGGCCAGAAGCCCGACGACCAGATCGACGCCCGCTCCGTCGCGCTCACCCAGCAGGGCCAGGCGCTGGCGGCCCAGGGACGCTATCTGGAGGCGATCGACCTGCTCGAATCTGCCCTCGTCGTCGACCCGCGCAACCGCCAGGCCTATATCGGCCTCGCCAGGTCCGCGCAGGGGCTGAAGCTCCCCGGCAAGGCGATCAAATTCTATTTCGAGGCCCTGAAGCTGGAGCCGAACGACGTCGCCGCGCTCGCCGGGCAAGGCGAGGCCCTGGTCCAGCGCGGGGCCGTCGAGCGGGCCAAGAAGAATCTCGAGCGGATCCGGACGCTCTGCGCCAACCCCTGCCCGCAGGCGACCCAGCTCGCCGCCGTCATCGCCAAGGGCCCGCCCCCCGAAGTGCTGACCGCGCAGCGGCCCGAGGTGGGGGCGCCGAAGAACTGATATCTCCCCCTCCCTTCCAGGGAGGGGATGGTCAGCGTTCGTCCATCGCCCTCGCCACCGCGACGAACTCGTCCACCTTCAGAGTCTCGGCGCGACGCTCCGGATCAATCCCTACTCCCGCCAGCGCCTCCAAGGCCCCCTCCAGCCCCTTGAGGCTCTGCCTCAGCATCTTGCGCCTCTGCCCGAACGCCGCGCCGGTCAGCCGCTCCAGGGTCGCGGCCCGAACCCCCTCGGGCGCCGCCCTCGGCACGATGTGCACCACCGCCGACATCACCTTGGGCGGCGGAACGAAGGCGGAGCGGTGGACCTTCATCGCGATCCGGGCCTCGCTTCGCCACTGGGCGAGCACCGCCAGCCGTCCGTAGGCGCCGGTGCCGGGGCTCGCCACGATCCGCTCCGCGACCTCGAGCTGGAACATCAGGGTCAGCGAGATCCACCAGGGCGGCCAGGCCTCGCCGCCGAGCCAGCGCACCAGCAAGGCGGTTCCGACATTGTAGGGGAGGTTGGCGGCGACATGGGCGCCGAGCCCCGCTTCCGCCGCCTCGTCGAGGGCGAGCGCGTCGCCTTCGATCACCCGAAGCCGGCCATCCGCCGCGTCGCCCACTTCCGCGAGAGCGGGGAGGCAGCGGCGGTCGCGCTCGACCGCCACCACCTCGGCGCCCGCCCTGAGCAGCGCCCGGGTCAGCCCGCCGGGCCCGGGCCCGACCTCGTAGACACGCTGTCCCTGGAGGTTGCCGGGGACCCGGGCGATCCGGTCGAGCAATTGCTCGTCGAGAAGGAAGTTCTGCCCGAGCGCCTTTGCCGCCCTCAGCCCATGCCGCGCGATGACCTCCCGCAGCGGCGGCAGGGGCTTCACGCCGCCGCCAGGCGGCCGGCGCAGGCCGCCGCCATCTTCAGCGCCGCGAGCATCGCCGTCGGCTCGGCACGGCTTTGGCCGGCAATGTCGAAGGCGGTACCGTGATCGGGGGAAGTGCGGACGATCGGCAGGCCGAGCGTGATGTTGACGCCCTCATCGAAATGGAGCGTCTTCAGCGGCACCAGCGCCTGATCGTGATAGAGGCAGAGCGCCGCGTCGTAGGTCGATCGCATCCGCGGGTGGAACATCGTGTCGGGGGCGTGCGGGCCGGTCACTTCCGCATCCTCCTCGCGCAGCCGCTCGATCGCGGGGATGACCATGTCGATCTCCTCCCGCCCCAGCGCTCCGCCTTCCCCGGCATGGGGATTGAGGCCCGCGACCGCCAGCCGCGGCCGGGCGATTCCGAACAGGCGGCGCAACGCCCGGATCGTCGTCCTCCCGCGCTGGACGATGAGCTCCGTCGTGAGCAGGCCCGGAACGTCGCGCAAGGCGACATGGGTGGTGACGGGCACGGTCCGAAGCGTCGGCCCGGCGAGCATCATCGCGGCCATTTCGGCGGCGATGCCGCAGCGCTCGGCAACGAATTCGGTCTGGCCGGGATGGGTGAAGCCGATCGCGTAGAGCTGCGCCTTCGAGACCGGGCCGGTGACGAGGGCCGAGCTGGCCCCCGACCGAGTCAGCCCGACCGCAAGCTCCAGCGCGTCGAGCGAGTTGCGGGCGCCTTCGAGCGTCGGCTGGCCGGGACGGGTGTCCCCGGCCGAGTCGATGCGGATGACGGGCAGTGCGTTTCGGAAGCAGCCGGCGGCTTCGTCGGGGCCCGCCACCACCTGCAGCGGACCGCCCCAGACCGCGCGCAGCGCTTCGGGGGCGCCGACCGCGAAGAACGCAGGGACCGAGTCGGTCGCGCGGCGTTCCCAGGCCTTGGCCGTGATTTCGGGTCCGATCCCCGCAGGATCCCCGAGCGCGACCGCCAGGGGTGCGATCAAGACGCCTGCCGCCTATCGATAGTCGACCACCGCGTCGCGCCTGAGGTCGCGCAGGAAGCGCCGGGCGCGCAGGTTGACCCGGTTTTCGGCGATCTGGTTGTAGACCTGATCGAAGCTGAGCGTGCCCGCGGGATCCGGATCGTCGCGGCCGCACAGGATCAGGATGCTGACCCGGTCGTCGGCGGAGCCGAAGGCGGGGGAAGCCTGGCCGAGGCTCAGCCCGAGCAGGGTCTGCTGCAGCGGCGCCGGCAGCTCGCGGACCTTGACCTGGTCGTTGGTGATGACCTCGGCGCCGATCGACTGCGCCGCCGCTTCGGCACCGCCGCAGCCGCCCATCGTCTGGGTCGTGCGCTGCAGGGTCTGCACCTTCTCCTCGACGGCGCTCCTGGGGCTGCCCGGGGCGAGGCGGATGGTCATCTGCTTCAGGCTGAGCACCGCATCGCGCGGATCGGCGGTGAGCACCTGGCGGGTATCGGCCAGCTGGATGATCGAGAAGCCGCCCGGAATGGCGATCGGATCGCTGACGCTTCCGACCGGCATCGTCTGGACCGTGCTGGCGAGCGCCTCCGGCAGCTGAGCCGCGCGAACCCAGCCGAGATCGCCCCCGATGGCCGCCGTGGAAGCTTCGGAGAACTGGCGGGCATAGGCCAGGAACGGAGCGCCGCCGCGCAGCTGCTGGACGATGCGCTGGGCGTTCGCCCGCGCTTCCGCGGCCGTCTCCGGAGTCGCCGAGATGAAGATTTCGGAGACCTTGAATTCCTGGGTCCCCTTCGCGGCGTTGAGCCGGTCGATGACCGCCTGGACTTCGTCCTCGCTGATGTTGACGAAGGGCTCGATCTTGCTGCGCTGCAGGCGCGACCAGGCCATTTCGCCGTGGATCTGCCGCTTCAGGGTTTCCGGCGATGCGCCCGCCGAGCGAAGGAAAGCCGCGAACTGCTCGGGAGTCTGCCTGAACTGCGACTGGGCGTAACGGGCGAAATACTGGTCGATCTCGGCCTTGGTGATCTTGATCTCGGCCTGCTCGGCGGCCTGGATCTGGAGCGTTTCGTCGACGAGGTTGCGAAGCACCTGCTGGCGCAGGCGCGGCAGCTCCTCGGGCGGGATCTCGCCCCCCGAGGCCAGGCGGATGATGGCGAGACGGTGATCGACCTCGGTGCGGGTGATCACGGCGCCGTTGACGATCGCCGTCGCCTTGCGGACGTTGGGATCCTCCTCGCCGATGAACTGCGGGTTGGCGGGGATGTTGAGGCGCGCCGCCGGCGCGGCAACCGAGGGATCACTGACGGTCTGCGCAACGGCGGCGGCCGCCAGCGAACCGGCCAGCATCAGCGCCGCTCCGTGATAAATGCCGAGCTTCATCATTCCTCCAATTAATGCAGGCCGCTGCGATGCCTGAAATTTGCTGAACCCCAGCTTAGCGGGCTTCCGGCAAAAGTGGATACGTTCGCCGGCCGGCCCCCCACAAACCCTTTAGCGCCCTAGATTCTTCAGCGCCACCCGGAACTGGAAGGTGTTGCCCCGGTCGATGTCTCCGACCTTGTCGTAATCCCGCCGCCAGGTCACCCCGATCTCGAGGCAATCGTCGTCGTAGCTGATGCCGATGCGGTGGCGGACGGGCTCATAGCCGTCCGCCGACGAAAGCGGGCTTTCGGCGGCGTCGGTGAGGTCGATCACCGTCGAGCCAAAGATCGACCAGTAGCGGGCGAAGCGGACCCGACCGCCGAGCCGTATCTCCTCGCGGTCGCGCAGATCCTCGATCGACGGGTCGATGTTCCGGTCGAGCCGGAGATAGCCGATGGTGGCATAGGTCTGGCGGCCGCCGACGACGGCGTCGACCTCGTTGCGCCTCAGCGCGAGGCTTTCCTTGTCGATCCGGAAGCGGTGGACGAGGTTGAGCTTGCGGCCGAACTTGACGTTGGTCCGGCCGACGAAATCGGAGAAGCGGTCGGAGAGGCCGGTGCCGGGCGGAAGGATGCTGGGCTGGTCGTTCAGGCGAAAGCTCTGGCCGATCGTGGTCCTGACCGCGATCCCGGGCAGGTCGAGACCCCAGTCGACCCCGTAGGTCACGCGCGGTCCGTTCTCCCAGCGATCGTAACCGGGAAAGCGGTTGAGGGCGAAGAGGTTGGAATCCTCGAGATCGACGGCCCGAGCGTCCTCGTTGGGGATTTCCAGATTGTCCGTCGCTCCCGACGCCACCAGCTGGAGCCGGGGCGTCAGCCGCTGAGTGCCGCCCATGAACGGCCCGACCAGCGGCCAGCGCGCTTCGGCCGCGAGCGCGCCGATCGCCCGGGCATGCCAGCCCGGCTGGCCGCGATAGATGAGCGTCGAGGTCAGCGCATTGTCGCTGCTGTGATAGACGTCGCCGCGCGCATAAGCGGTGAGCAGCAGCTCCTGCCCCCAGCGGGTGATGCTTCGCCGGTCCCACCGCGCGCCGGCGAAGGCGCGCTGCGTGTCCTGCCCTTCGGTGCGGAGGATGGCGAGGCTGTTCGCCTGCAGCTCCACCTGGCCGCCCAGGATCTTCGACGGCATTCGCCAGCGGGCGTCGATGGCGGGAAGCGCAACCGGCTGCTGGCCGGCGACATCGGTGACCCGGAGGCCCTGAAAAGCCCAGCCGGCGATGGAAAGGTAGCTGTCGGAGGTGATCCGCTCGGCCTCGACGAAGGAGCGCAGGCGGCTGTCGCGGGAAATGTCGTAGCGGCGAAGGAAGGTCCGGTCGGTGACGTAGCGCGCCGAGGCGGTGACGCTCCACAGCGGGTTGAGCTGGAAGCGGCCATTGCCTTCGAGATAGGCGCGAACGCCTTCGTCCCGAACGGCCGTGAGGGGGGCGGTGATCGGGAGTCGCGAGCCGTAGGTGACATAGGCGCCGAGCTGGAAGGCGCCGAGGCCGGTCAGCTGGCGGTAGCGGCCCTCCAGCATCGGCGCCACTTCGGTATAGACGTGGGGCGTGATGGTGGCGTCGCGGTTCGGCGCCAGCTTCAGATAATAGGGCACCGCCAGCTCGAAGCCGTTGCTGGAGCTCAGCCGGATATCCGGGACGAGCACGCCGCTGCCGCCGCCTTCGCTTCCGTCAGGATGGGAAAGGAAGGGCAGGGCGACGATCCGGGCGCCGAGAAGGTTGAGCGACGCGCCTTCGTAGCGGATCCGGTTCTTGACCGGATCGTGGACGACCTTGACCGCATTGATCTGCCAGGTCGGGTTCTTCGGGCAGCCTTTCTCGGTCACCACCGCGCACGGCGAGTAGGCGGCGCGGTAGAGGGTGGTGTAGCCGTCCCTGCGCTCGGCTCGGTCGGCGGCGAGGCGGCCGCCGTCGGCGAGGACGAGGAGCATGTTCTGGACGACCCCGTCGCGAAGGGCGTCGGTGAGAACGACGCTGTCGGCATAAGCGACGTCGCCGCCCGGGTTGACGACCCGGACATTGCCTTCGGCGCGGACTTCGTCGGTGGCCCGGTTCCAGGTCACGCGCTCGGCCCGAAGCCGGTTGCCTTCGCTGTTCATTCGAACGTCGCCGCTCGCGGTGACGACCTGGGCCTCGCTGTCGTAGGTGAGCTCGTCGGAGCTGAAGGCGACCTCCCTCGAGTCCGCCGCCGCATTCGCGGCCGGATCCTCGCCGCCGGGAGGGGCGTCGTCCTGCGCGAGCGCCGCCCCGGGAGCGGCGAGCAGCAACGGCAGCGCCGTCAGGCAGATGAGATTGAGCTTCTTCACTTTCCCCGCCGCCAGAGCACGCGCGACCTCCCGCGCCTATCGCACCGGAAGGGCAGCGCTGCAATGCCGCAGGGGTGACGCGTCCCGAGGTTCGGCTACAGTCGTCACCCCGAACGTGTTTCAGGGGCCAGGTCTCCGCCCGCGAGGCGGTTCGGAACTGGATGCTGAAACAAGTTCAGCATGACGGCTGTTGAGAGGATCAACCGCGGAACCCGCCCCCCTTTGCAGCGGCGGGGTGAGCGCCTAGAGGCTTCAAGCCAAAGCCAGGAGCAAAAGACTTGAAAATCAGCTTCGCCAGTGAACGTCCCTCAGGCCCCTTCGCGCTCGCGCTCCCCGTGTGGAGCGAGGACATGATCGCCGACCGCCTCGCCGGCCTGGATCCCTCCACCCGCGCCGTCGCCGCCCGCGCCGCCGAGGCTCAGCGCTTCGAGCGCGAGGCCGGGTCGGTGGCCGAGACGTTCGTCGCCGAAGGAGAGGGCGCGCGCCGGCTGCTTCTGGTCGGCCTGGGCGACCGCCGCCAGGACGACGCGCTGTTCGAGAAGGTCGGCGGGGCGCTCGCAGCGCGTCTGCTCACCTCGGGCGAGACCCGCCTGGTCGTCGACCTCACCGGTCTCGGCCTCGACGGAGAGGCCGCGGCCCGGATCGGCCTCGGCGCCGCGGCGCGGGGCTGGCGTTTCGACCAGTATCGAACCAAGCTCGCCAAGAAGCAGAAGCCGACGCTGGAGGAAGTGGTGATCGTCGGCGGCGGCGATTCAGGCCGGGCCTGGAGCGAGCGCTCCGCGCTGCTCGACGGCCTGTCCTTCACCCGCGAGCTGGTCACCGAGCCCGCCAATATCCTCTACCCCGAGACCTTCGTCGAGCGCTGCCGCGCCCGGCTCGAGCCGCTCGGAGTCGAGTTCGAGGTGCTCGACGAGACGCAGATGCGCGAGCTCGGAATGGGCGCCCTGCTCGGAGTCGCCCAGGGCTCGGTACGGCCGCCGCGGCTGCTGGCGATGCGCTGGAACGGAGCCGCCAACGCCCACGCCAGGCCGGTCGTCCTGATCGGCAAGGGCATCACCTTCGATACGGGCGGAATCTCGATCAAGCCGGCGCTCGGCATGGAAGCGATGAAGTGGGACATGGGAGGGGCCGGAGCCGTCGCCGGAGCGATGGCCGCGCTGGCCGGCCGCAAGGCGAGGGCGAACGTGGTCGCAGTCTGCGCGCTGGCGGAGAACATGCCCGACGGCAACGCCCAGCGTCCCGGCGACGTCGTCACCTCCATGTCCGGCCAGACCATCGAGGTGATCAACACCGATGCGGAGGGCCGGCTCGTCCTGTCCGACGCGATGACCTGGGCGCAGCGCCAGTACAAGCCCGAGGTGATGGTCGATCTCGCCACCCTGACCGGAGCGATGATCATCTCGCTCGGCCACGAATATGCGGGCCTGTTCTCCAACGACGACGGCCTCGCGGCGCAGCTCACGGCGGCGGGCACGGCGAGCGGCGACAAATTGTGGCGGATGCCGATGGGCGATCCGTACGACAAGCTGATCGATTCGCCGATCGCGGACATGAAGAATGTGGGCCCGAGGGAAGGCGGCTCGATCACCGCCGCCGTCTTCCTGCAGCGCTTCGTGGAGAACGGAGTCAAATGGGCTCATCTCGACATCGCCGGAATGGCGTGGGCGGACAAGGCCAGCCACCTCCACGACAAGGGCGCGACGGGCTTCGGAGTCGCGCTGCTCGACCGCTTTGTCGCGGCCAATTTCGAAGGATAAAGTCCGTTCGCGAAACAGGCGCGGCCGGCGGGGCAAAAGACACAAAAGACCCGCAAGTCGCGGGTGAGAATCCTTTGTTTTCAGTGCGGCCTCAACTTCGTTTCGTGTCGGAGCCGATGTCAAAGAGCCAGGTCGAAGCCGGGGAGCATGGTCGCACATTCGGCGTCGTTTCGCAAGAACAAACAGGGAATATCGTGCTTCTGCCGCGGCGAAGGTGCATAGGGCCGCGATGATCGTCGACTTCTACCACCTCGCCGTCTCGCCGCTCGAGCGGGTGCTGCCGAGCATCGCGGACAAAGTGGTGGCGGGCGGCGGGCGGCTGCTGGTGGTGGCGGAGCCGGACCTGCTCGCCCGCCTGGACGAGCTGTTATGGAGCTACGCCAGGGACAGCTTCCTGCCGCACGGCCGGGAGCGGGCGGAAAGCCAGCCGGTCCTGCTCTCCGCTACCCCGGAGCCGGCGAACGGCGCCGCGAACATCGCCCTGGCCGATGGCCGCTGGCGCGACGAGGCGCTCGGCTTCGAGCGGGCCTTCTACTTCTTCGACAACGACGCCCGCGACGCCGCTCGCGACGCCTGGCGGGCGCTGAAGGGGAAGGCGGAGGTCGAGGCGCGCTACTGGAAGCAGGACGAGCGGGGGAAGTGGGTGCAGGGGCCGTGACAGGGAGGGGAATTGCCCTTTGTCCCCACTCCCCCTAGAGAGCCCGCCAAATCCCACCTCATCACGGAGCACAGAGCCGGCCATGGCGACCGAACGCACTTTCTCGATCATCAAGCCCGACGCGACCCGGCGCAACCTGACCGGAGCGATCACCGCCAAGCTGGAGGAAGCGGGCCTTCGGGTCGTCGCCTCGCGGCGGATCCACATGACCCGCGAGCAGGCGGAGGGCTTCTACGCCGTCCACCGCGAGCGGCCCTTCTTCAACGATCTCGTCGAGTTCATGATCTCGGGCCCGGTCGTCGTCCAGGTGCTCGAGGGCGAGAATGCCGTCGCCCGCAACCGCGAGGTGATGGGCGCCACCAATCCGGCCAATGCCGACGAAGGCACGATCCGCAAGCTCTTCGCCGAATCGATCGAGGCCAACAGCGTCCACGGCTCGGACAGCGCCGAGAACGCGAAGATCGAGATCGACTTCTTCTTCAAGCCCGAAGAGATCGTCGGCTAATTTCCTGCCTCCCCATCGAAGATGGGGAGGGGGACCACCGAAGGTGGTGGAGGGGTGACTTGGCGAGGCCTCGTCAGATCACCCCTCCACCATGCTTCGCATGGTCCCCCTCCCCACGGCTTCACCCGCGGGGAGGCAAGACGTCCACATGCCCGGGACGCAGGCGGGCGCAGAACCTGTCGAGCGTCTCCGGATAGAGCCGGTGCTCCTCCCTGAGCACCCGCGCCGCCAGCATTTCCGGAGTCTCGCGCTCGCGCACCCGCACCTTCGCCTGCGCCAGCACCGGGCCGCCGTCCAGATCCTCGGTGACGAGGTGGACCGAGCAGCCCACCCAGGTCTCGCCCGCCTCCAGCGCGCGCCGGTGGGTGTCGAGGCCCTTGTAGGCCGGGAGCAGGGACGGGTGGATGTTGAGGATCCGTCCCTCCCAGTTGCGGATGAACCCGGCCGAGAGCAGCCGCATGTAGCCGGCCAGAGCCACCACCTCGACGTCATGCTCCCTCAGGGCGAGGTCGAGCAGATGGTCATATTCCTCCCGCTCCATCCCCTTGTGGCTTCGCGACCAGGCCGGAATTCCGAGCCGCCGAGCGACGACGAGGCCGCGCGCTTCCGGAACGTTGGAAGCGACCAGGACGAGGTCGTAGCTGCGCGCCTCCCGTCTCCTATATTCGCTGAGGGCCACCATGTTCGTTCCCCGCCCCGAGACGAGCACCCCGACCCGGACCCGTTCAGCCATGGTGGGTCGCGGTCCAGTCCCCCCGCGCGCTCCAGACGCCGCCCGGCCCTGCGACGGTGCAGCCTTTCGGACCCTGCTCGATCCGGCCGATCCGGAACACCGTCTCTCCGGCGGCTTCGAGCTCCCGAGCGACGGCTTCGAGATCTTCCCCGGCGACGATCACGGCCATGCCGACGCCGCAATTGAAGGTTCGGGCCATCTCCTCCGGCTCGATATTGCCCTGCGCCTGAAGGAAGGCCATCAGCCGCGGCTGCGGCCAGGCCCCGGCGTCGATGCGGGCATGCAGCCCTTCCGGAAGCACCCGCGGCACATTCTCGAGCAGCCCGCCGCCGGTGATGTGCGCCATGGCATGGATGCGTCCGCTGCGCACCAGCGGCAGAAGCGGCTTCACGTAGATCCGGGTGGGCGCGAGCAGGGCCTCGACCAGAAGCACGTCCGGGTCGAACAGGGCGGGGCGGTCGA
The DNA here is from genome assembly GCA_035628835.1 of Allosphingosinicella sp. Taxonomy (GTDB): domain Bacteria; phylum Pseudomonadota; class Alphaproteobacteria; order Sphingomonadales; family Sphingomonadaceae; genus Allosphingosinicella. The sequence goes on along the minus strand of DASPJA010000086.1, from coordinate 42,009 downwards.
GCCTCCAGCCGCGGTCGGCTGCGAGCCTTCGCACCAGGGAGAAGCCGTTGGAATGAACCCCCGAGGAAGCGAGGCCGAGGATCGCGTCGCCCGCCGCCACGGCCGCCCCGGTCAGGGCCTCGCCGCGCTCAACCGCCCCCACGCAGAAGCCGGCCAGGTCGTAATCGCCCTCGGCATACATGCCCGGCATTTCCGCCGTCTCGCCGCCGATCAAGGCGCAGCCGGCCTGAAGGCAGCCGCCGGCGATGGACGCGATCACCCGCTCGGCGACGCCTCCCTCGAGGCGCGCGGTCGCGAAATAATCGAGGAAGAAGAGCGGCTCGGCGCCCTGGACGATGAGATCGTTGACGCACATCGCGACGAGATCGATGCCGACGCCCTCGTGCCGGTCGTGGTCGATGGCGAGCTTCAATTTGGTGCCGACGCCGTCATTGGCGGCGACCAGCAGAGGATCGCGGTAGCCGGCGGCCTTGAGGTCGAAAAAGCCCCCGAAGCCGCCGAGAGAGGCGTCGGCGCCGGGCCGCGCGGTCGATTTGGCAAGGGGGGCTATGGCCCGGACGAGGGCGTTCCCGGCGGCGATCGAGACGCCGGCTTTGGCGTAGGTATAGCTGTCGCCGTCGCCCATCGCCGCCGCCTAAAGCCTGTGCCGACGATATTGAAGCCCTTTGTTCCCTGGAAGGGAGGGGCCAGGGGCGGGCGGCGAGCGCGGCGGGCCTTTTAGCGAGTCCGAGTTTCGGCCGCCTTCGGCGGACCCACTCCCAACCCCTCCCTTGCAGGGAGGAGAGCCCAGGCCCTCCGGGACGAGTTCGCGCTTGGATTTCCACGCCCAACTCGCCAAAAGGCGGGCGTGAAGCTGACCGGCCGTTTTCCCCTCATCGCCCTAGCCGCCATCGCCTCGCTCGCCGCGGGCGGGGCGGTCTGGGCGCAGCTCGAGGGCGCCGACCGCGGCGTTCCGCCGATCGACAGCGCCAGCACGTTCGAGATTACCGGCATCGAGGTCGACGTCAGCGCGGAAAATGCCGCCAAGGCGCGCGAGGAGGGGTGGCGGCAGGCCCAGCAGAAGGGCTGGAAGGCGCTCTGGGCCAAGACCAACGGCCGCCCCATCGAGCAGGCGCCGGGCCTCACCGACGCCGCCCTCAACGGAATGGTGGCGGGAATCGTCGTCGAGCATGAGCAGATCGGGCCGAAACGCTATATCGCCACCCTCGGCGTGCTGTTCGACCGCGCCCGCACGGGTCAGCTGCTGGGGGTCAGCGGCTCGGTGCGGCGGTCGGCGCCGGTGCTGGTCATCCCGGTGATGCTGACCGGCTCGTCCTTCCAGACCTTCGAATCGCGCAATGAATGGCAGCGCGCCTGGGCCCGCTACCGCACCGGCAACAGCCCGGTCGACTATGTCCGCCCGACCGGCTCCGGAATCGATCCCCTGCTCCTCAACGTCGCCCAGACGCGCCGGCCCGGCCGCGGCTGGTGGCGGATGCTGCTCGACCAATATGGCGCCGCCGACGTGATCGCGCCCGAAGTGCATCTGAAGCGGCTCTTCCCGGGCGGCCCCGCCATCGGCCATTTCATCGCCCGCCACGGGCCGGACAACAGGGTGATCGGCCAGTTCACGCTGCGGGTGGAGAACAGCGCCGCGATCCCGCGCCTCCTCGACGAGGGAGTCCGCGGCCTCGACCTGCTCTACAGCCGGGCCCTCGCCGCCGGCCAGCTGACCCCCGATCCGTCGCTGATCGTTCCGGAGCCGCCGCTGGTCGAGGAGATAGAGGAGGTAGAGGAGACGGTGGTCGAGGAGACGGTGCGGCCGCTGCCTCCGCCCGGCTCGACTCCGGTCGGAGCCGTCACCGTCATCCGGATCGAGGTCGACACTCCGGACCAGGCCGCGATCGGCCGAGCCGAGCTTTCCGTCAGCCGGGTGCCGGGAGTCACCTCCGCCTTCACCACCAACCCCGCCATCGGCGGCACCTCGGCGATGCGGGTGAGCTATATGGGCGAGCCCGGCGCGCTCGCCGCGGCGCTCGAGGCGCAGGGCTGGCGGGTCTCCGGCTCCGGCAACTCGCTTCGGCTGTCGCGGGGCGGCGACTGACGTGGCCCAGATCGCGCTGCCGCTCGACTGGCCGGTAGCCGACCGCGATGAGGATTTCCTCATTTCCGAATCCAACCGCGGCGCGTTCGACCATCTGAAGCGCTGGTCGCTCTGGCCGGTCATGGCGACGCTGGTCACCGGCCCGCGCAAGTCGGGCCGGAGCCTGCTCGGCCGGCTCTTCGTCCGCAAGACCGGCGGACGCCTGTTCGACAATGCCGAGGATCATGACGAGGAAGCCATCTTCCACGCCTGGAACGAGGCCCAGCTGTCGCGGCGGCCGCTGCTGATCGTCGCCGACTCCCCGCCGCCCTTGTGGCAGGTGGCGCTCCCCGACCTGCGCTCGAGGCTCGCCGCCACGCCCCACGTCGCGATCGGCGGCCCCGACGACGGGCTGATCGGAGATCTCATCGTCAAATTGCTCGGCGACCGCGGCATCGCCGTCCCGCCCGAGGTGCCCGCCTTCATTGTGCCGCGGATCGAACGTTCCTATGTCGCCGTTCAGCAGGTCGTCGCCGCACTCGACCGAGCCGCTTTGTCACATCATCGCCGCATGACCGTGGCAATGGTGAAGCGCGCGCTCTCGGAAGACGGCATGATCAAGAGGGCGAGAAGCCAGCCGGAATGAACGAGACCGCTCCATCGCCCTCACCCGAGGCGCCTCTCACGGCGCGGGAACGCTATTTCAACCGCGAGCTGAGCTGGCTCGCCTTCAACCGGCGAGTGCTCGAAGAGGCGCGCAACCCCGCCCACCCCCTGCTCGAGCGGCTTCGCTTCCTCTCCATCTCCGGCAGCAACCTCGACGAATTCTTCATGGTCCGGGTCGCCGGGCTGAAGGCGCACCGGTCGCTGGGAGTCGAGGAATCGTCGGTCGACGGCCTCACTCCGGCGCAGCAGCTCGCCGCGGTGGCGGCCGAGGCCGACGAGCTCACCCAGAGCCAGCAGCAGGTCTGGACCGAGCTCCGCCGGGCGCTCGCCGAGGCGGGCGTCGCGGTGATCGGCAGCGGAGCGATCGACTCGGAATCGGCGGAATGGCTGGAGCGCCACTTTCGCGAGCAGATCTTCCCGGTGCTGACCCCGCAGGCGATCGACCCGGCCCATCCTTTCCCCTTCATTCCCAATCGCGGCTTCTCGCTGATCTTCGATCTGCGCCGAACCGGCACCGGAGAGCCGATCCGCGAGCTGCTGATGGTTCCCGCGACCCTGCCGCGATTCATCCGCCTGCCGGGCCCGGAAGCCCGCTACATCGCCGTCGAGACTCTCATCCGCCGCAACATCGGAGCGCTGTTCCCGGACCATGAGCTGGCCGGCGGCGGCGCCTTCCGCATCCTGCGCGACAGCGACATCGAGGTCGAGGAGGAAGCGGAGGACCTCGTCCGCTACTTCCGAAGCGCCATCAAGCGCCGCCGCCGCGGCCGGGTCATCAGGCTCAAGCTGTCCGCCGAGATGCCGGACGAGCTCGTCAACATGGTCCGCGAAGGAGTCGGCGCGGCCGAGGCGATCGTCACCGAATCGACCGGCTTTCTCGGCATCGCCGACCTCGACGCGCTCTACGAGGAGGACCGGCCCGACCTCAAATTCGCACCGTTCGCGCCCAGGTTCCCCGAGCGCATCCGGGAGCATGGCGGCTACTGCTTCGCGGCGATCCAGACCAAGGACATCGTCGTCCATCACCCCTATGAGAGCTTCGAGGTGGTGGTCGAGTTCCTGAAGCAGGCAGCCGCCGATCCGGACGTGGTCGCGATCAAGCAGACCCTCTACCGTGCCGGCAAGCAGTCGGCCGTCATCCGCGCCCTGATCGATGCCGCCGAGGCCGGAAAGTCGGTGACGGCGGTGGTCGAATTGAAGGCCCGCTTCGACGAGGAGCAGAATCTGCTCTGGGCCTCCGCCCTGGAGCGGGCGGGCGTGCAGGTGGTCTACGGCTTCATCGACTGGAAGACCCACGCGAAGGTGTCGATGGTGGTGCGCCGCGAGGAGCGCGGCTACCGGACCTATTGCCACCTCGGCACCGGCAACTACCACCCGGTCACCGCGCGAATCTATACCGACCTCAGCTTCTTCACCGCCGACCCCCGGGTCGGCCGCGACGTCGCGCAGCTGTTCAACTACATCACCGGCTATGTCGAGCCGCGCGACCTCGAGCTCCTCTCCACCTCCCCGCACCAGATGCGGGACAAGCTGCTCGAGCTGATCGAGGCGGAGATCGCCCACGCCCGCGCCGGCCGTCCCGGCGAGATCTGGGCCAAGATGAACTCGATCGTCGACCCGCCGGTCATCGACAAGCTCTACGAGGCGAGCCAGGCCGGGGTGCAGATCGATCTCATCGTCCGCGGCATCTGCTGCCTCCGCCCCGGAGTGCCGGGCCTGTCGGACAATATCCGGGTCAAGTCGATCGTCGGCCGCTTCCTCGAGCACAGCCGGATCTGGTGCTTCGGCAATGGCGACGAGCTGCCCGGCCGCAAGGCGCGGGTCTACATCAGCTCGGCCGACTGGATGCCGCGCAATTTCGACCGCCGGGTCGAATATATGATTCCGCTGGAGAACGTCACCGTCCACGCCCAGGTGCTCGACCAGGTCATGGTCGCCAACCTGATCGACAACGAGCAGAGCTGGCGCCTGCATTCCGACGGCCGCTACGAGAGGCTCGCCCCGGAGGAGGACCGGCCCTTCAACCTCCATCATTATTTCATGACCAACCCGTCCCTTTCCGGGCGCGGCGCCGCGCTCAGGGACAGCGGGTCGGTGCCCAAATTGAGGCTCCGTCGCGGCTCGTGAGGGGAGGAGCAGCGCTTCACGCCGAGCCGATGGCGATCGTCGACATCGGCTCCAACTCGATCCGACTGGTCGTCTATTCCGGCGCGCCCCGGGCGCCGTCGATCATCTTCAACGAAAAGGTGCTCGCCGGTCTCGGCCAGGGACTGGGCGAGACCGGCATGCTCGGCGAGGCGCCGCAGGCGCGGGCGCTCGCGGCGCTGCGCCGCTTCCGGCTGCTCGTCGACCAGATGGAGGTGCGCGAGCTTCGTGTCCTCGCCACCGCGGCGGTGAGGGACGCGTCGAACGGCGACGCCTTCCTGGACAGCGTCCGCGACATCGGGTTCGAGCCGCGGGTCATTTCCGGCGAGAAGGAAGGCCGACTCGCGGGGGAGGGGGTCCTTTCCGGCTTCCCCGAGGCCGACGGGCTGGTTGGCGATCTCGGCGGCGGAAGCCTCGAGCTCGCGGACGTCAGCGGCGGCGCCATCCACAGCAGCATCTCGCTTCCGTTCGGAGTGCTTCGCATCGGCAAGCCCGACGCCGCCGCCGAGAAGAAGCTGCGCCGGCGGCTCGCGGCCGCCCTCAAAGAGTCGGGCCTCGACGCTCGCGGCCGGGGCCGGCCCTTCTACATGGTCGGCGGCTCCTGGCGCGCTTTGGCCCGGCTCGACATCATCTCGCGCGACTACCCGCTGCCGATCACGCATCACTACCGGATGCCGCCCGGCCGCCCGGCCGAATTGCGCAAGCTGATCGCCTCGCTGAGCCGGAGCGACCCCAAGAGCATGCCGATGCTGACCGCCTCGCGAATCCCGACCCTGCCCAACGCCAAGCTCATCCTCTCGGCGCTGGTCGACGCTCTGGAGCCGAGCGAGCTCATCGTCTCCAGCTTCGGCATACGCGAGGGGCTGCTCTATCACGAGCTGCCGCCGGGCGAGCGGCTGAAGGACCCGCTGATCGAGGCGGCTCGCGACGCCGGACGCGGGCTCAGCCGGTTCGGCGAGCATGGCGACCTGCTCGACCGCTGGATCTCGCCCATCTTCAACGACTCGCCCCGCAATTCCCGACTCCGCCTCGCCGCCTGCCTGCTCGCCGACGTCGCCTGGCAGGCGCATCCCGATTTCCGCGCCGAGCGCGGGGTCGAGATGGCTCTTCACGGCAACTGGGTCGGGATCGACGTCTGCGGCCGGGTGATGGTGGCGCAGGCGCTCTTCTCGAACTTCGGCGGCCGCGACTTTCCGGACCAGCGGGTGGCGGCCCTGTGCAGCCGCGAGGAGCTGGAATGCGCGTCGCGCTGGGGACTCGCCATGCGGCTCGGGCAGCGGCTCAGCGGCGGCCTCGCCGTCAGCCTCGAGCGCAGCCGGCTCGAGCGGGAAGGCGACGTGATCCGCCTCGTCCTGTCCGAAGGCGAGGAGGCGCTCTACGGCGAGACGGTCGACCGCCGCCTCAAGAAGCTGGCCTCGGCGCTCCGCTGCAGGGCGGAATTCCGGGTCGAATAACCGACGACGTTACTGCCCGATCTCGGTGTGGGTCATGGAGAGCTTGCCGCCCTTCACCCCGAAGGCCAGCCGGCCCTCGACGAGGTCGAGGGCGTCGCGGCCGAACTGGTCGAAGCGCCAGCCTTCCAGGATCGCCAGCCCCTCGCGCCGGCCCGCGGCGAGCAGCTCGAGCTCCTCGGTGCGGGCGATCAGCCGAGCGGCGACGTTGCTCTCGCGGGAGCGGATCTTGAGGAGCAGCTTGAGGAGGTCCGCGACCAGGGCGCCTTCCTTGCCGAGGCCGGGGCCGCGATCCTCCCGCGCCGGCAGCTCGTCGGCCGGCATCGGCACCGCGGCGGCGAGCGCGTTCATCAGCCGAGCGCCGATCTCGTTGCCCGCCCAGGCGGGAGACAGGCCGCGCACACGGGCCAGCGCCTCCTGGCTCGCCGGCGGGTGGGCGGCGACGTCGGCGATGGTCTCGTCCTTCATGATCCGGCCGCGCGGCAGATTCTTGCTCCGCGCCTCCTGCTCCCGCCAAGCCGCCAGGGCCTTGAGCCGCCCCAGCACCTCGGGCTTGCGGCTCGAGATTCGGATCCGCTTCCAGGCGAGCGCCGGATCGTTCTCGTAATTGGAGGGGTCGGCGAGCCGCTCCATCTCCTCGTCGAGCCACTCGCCGCGGCCGGTGCGCCGGAGCCGCTCGAGCATCTTGGGGAAGAGCGTGGCGAGGTGGGTGACGTCGCCGATCGCATAGTCGATCTGGCGCCGGTCGAGCGGCCGGCGGCCCCAGTCGGTGAAGCGGGCGCCCTTGTCGAGGCTCTTGCCGACGAGGCTCTCGACCAGGTTCGAATAGCCGACCTGCTCGCCGAGCCCCAGCGCCATCGCCGCGATCTGGGTGTCGAACAGGGGATGCGGGGTCTTGCCGGTGATGTTGTAGATGATCTCGATGTCCTGGCTTCCGGCGTGGAAGACCTTGAGCACGTCCTCGTTGTTGACGAGCAGGTCGAGCAGCGGCTTCATGTCGAGCCCGTCGGCCTTTGGATCGATCGCCGCGGCCTCGTCGACGTCGCCGATCTGGATCAGGCACAAATCGGGCCAGTAGGTGTTCTCGCGCATGAATTCGGTGTCGACCGCGACGAACGGCGACTTGGCCAAACGCTCGCACAGGGACTTCAGCGACTCGGAATCGGTAATCAGCGGGTGGATCTGCATCGCGAGGGCTCATAGCGGCGGCCTCCCCGCTTGACAAAGCAAGGCTGCGTGGCGAAGCGCCCCCATCCTCAAATCTGTGGAAAAAGCTCAGAAAGCGCCCGATATGCACGCCTATCGCACTCATCATTGCGGCGAGCTCCGCGCCTCCCATGCCGGGGAGCGGGTGAAGCTTTCGGGCTGGATCCACCGCAAGCGCGACCATGGCGGCGTCTTGTTCGTCGATCTGCGGGACCATTACGGCCTCACCCAGATCGTCGCCAAGGCGAACAGCGAGCCGCTTCGGGTGCTCGAACATCTTCGGGCCGAATCGGTGGTGACGATCGTGGGCGAGGTCGTCTCGCGCGGACCGGAAGCCTCGAACCCGAACCTTCCGACCGGAGAGATCGAGGTGTCGGCCGAGGACGTCGTCGTCCAGTCCGCCGCCGAGGAGCTCCCGCTCCCGGTCGCCGGCGAGGCCGACTATCCCGAGGAGATCAGGCTCCGCTACCGCTTCCTCGACCTTCGCCGCGAGCGCCTCCACCGCAACATCGTGCTGAGGAGCCAGGTCATCTCCTCGATCCGGCGCCGGATGGTCGAGGCCGGCTTCACGGAGTTCCAGACTCCGATCCTCACCGCGTCGAGCCCCGAGGGCGCCCGCGACTATCTGGTCCCCAGCCGGGTCCATCCGGGCAAATTCTACGCGCTCCCGCAGGCGCCGCAGATGTTCAAGCAGCTGATCATGGTCGCGGGCTTCGACCGCTATTTCCAGATCGCGCCCTGCTTCCGCGACGAAGACGGCCGCGCCGACCGCTCGCCCGGCGAGTTCTACCAGCTCGACTTCGAGATGAGCTACGTCACCCAGGAGGACGTCTTCCAGGCGCTCGAGCCGATCCTCGCCGGCGTCTTCGAGGAGTTCGCGGGCGGCAGGAAGGTCACCCCGGCCGGCGAGTTCCCGCGAATCCCCTACAAGGAGGCGATGCTCAAATACGGCTCCGACAAGCCGGACCTCAGGAACCCGATCCTCATCTCCGACGTCTCGAGCCACTTCCAGGGCTCGGGCTTCGGCCTGTTCGCCCGAATCGTCGAGGGCGGCGGAACCGTCCGGGCCATTCCGGCGCCGGGCACGGCGGACAAGAGCCGCAAATTCTTCGACGACATGAACGACTGGGCCCGCTCCGAAGGCCATGCCGGCCTCGGCTACGTCACCCAGAAGGGCGGCGAGCTGGGCGGCCCGATCGCCAAGAATCACGGCGACGAGGGGATGCGCAGGCTGATCGCCGAGCTCGGCCTCGGCCCCGACGACGGCATCTTCTTCGCCGCCGGCAAGGAAGCGCAGGCGGCGAAGCTGGCCGGCCTGGCGCGGACGCGGGTCGCGGAGCAGCTCGGCCTGATCGGCGAGGACGAGTATCGCTTCTGCTGGATCGTCGACTTCCCGATGTTCGAATATGACGAGGAGGCCAAGAAGGTCGACTTCAGCCACAATCCCTTCTCGATGCCGCAGGGGGAGCTGGAGGCGCTGGAGACGAAGGACCCGCTCGACATCCTCGCCTTCCAGTACGACATCGTCTGCAACGGGGTGGAGCTGAGCTCGGGCGCGATCCGGAACCACCGGCCCGACATCATGTACAAGGCGTTCGAGATAGCCGGCTATTCGAAGGCCGACGTCGACGCCAATTTCTCGGGCATGATCAACGCCTTCAAGTTCGGCGCTCCGCCGCACGGCGGCTCCGCGCCCGGCATCGACCGGATCGTCATGCTTCTCGCCGGCGAGCCCAACATCCGCGAGGTCGTGCTCTTCCCGATGAACCAGCGCGCCGAGGACCTGATGATGGGCGCTCCGAGCGTCGTCTCGGCCAAGCAGCTCAGGGAGCTCAACATCCGCATCCTCGAGCCGGCGGGGGCGGGGGCGAAGAAGGACCCGGCGAAGGCCGTGGCGCCGGAATAAGCGGGAGCGAAAATGTCCCTTCTCCGTTCGGGCTGAGCTTGTCGAAGCCCTCTTCTTCCCCCTACTCGGGACAGGAAGGGAAGGCCTTCGACAAGCTCAGGCCGAACGGAGCGCGCTTCACGTGTCAATCTCCCTTTCCGACTACGAATCCGGAGCCCGCTATCGCGGCAATTATTCCGACGATCTCGCCGAGCTTCAGGAGCGGCTCGGGCGGATCCTCGTCGCTCACATCGTCCACAAGAGGCGAAGCCTCGTCGTCTGCGAAGGCTGGGACGCGGCCGGCAAGGGCGGAGCGATCCAGCGGCTGACCTCCGGCTGGGATCCCCGCGCCTTCCAGGTCTGGCCGATCAAGGCCCCGACCGAGGAGGAGCGGGCCCGCCATTTCCTCTGGCGCTTCTGGAACAAGCTGCCCGGCGCCGGCGAAATCGCGGTCTTCGACCGCAGCTGGTACGGCCGGGTCCTGGTCGAGCGGGTCGAGGGCTTCGCCTCGGAAGCCGAATGGCGCCGCGGCTATGACGAGATCAACGAGTTCGAGGCTCAGCAGGTTTATGACGGAACCACGATCGTCAAACTGTTCTTCCACGTCACCCAGGAGACCCAGGACGCTCGGCTGAAGGCGCGTCTCGACCATCCCTGGAAGCGCTGGAAGGTGACGGCGGAGGATTTCCGCAACCGCTCCAGACGCGAGGATTATCTCGCCGCGGCCCAGGACATGTTCGAGTGCACCAACTCCCGCTGGGCGCCCTGGACGGTGATCGACGGAAACAACAAGAAGGCGGCTCGGATCGCGGCTCTGACGGCGGTGGCGGAGGCCCTGGAGGCCGCGTGCCCGCCCAAGGCGCCGGAAGCCGATCCGGAGGTGGAGAAGCTGGCGCGCGAGGCGTTCGGCCAATAGCCGTCATGCTGAACTTGTTTCAGCATCCAGGGTCGATCCGCCTCGCGGGCGCAGAACCGGACCCTGAAACAAGTTCAGGGTGACGGGGAGGGCGGGTATTCGATCGCCACGATCTCCAGCTCCCGCTCGCCGCCGGGCAACGTCACCCGCCGCAGGTCGCCCACCGCGGCGCCTCGTATCGCCCTGCCGATCGGCGAGGTCCACGCGATCCGCCCGTTGGCCGCGTCGGTCTCGTCCTCGCCGACCAGGGTGACCGTCCGCCGGTTGTCCTCCTCGTCGGCGAGGACGACCGTCGCGCCGAAATAGACCTTGCCGCGCTCCGGCTGAGCCCCGGCGTCCACGACATTCGCGTCCTTCATCCGGCGCGACAGCCAGCCGAGGCGGCGGTCGATCTCGCGAAGGCGCTTGCGGCCGTAGATGTAATCGCCGTTTTCGGACCGGTCGCCGTTGCCGGCGGCCCAGCTGATCGTCTCGACCAGCTTCGGGCGCTCGATCGCGAACAGCGCCTCATATTCCTCGCGCAGCCGGCGATAGCCTTCCGGGGTGATGTAATTGGGGCGGTCGCTCATCGCTTGCCTCCCCATCGCCCGATGGGGAGGGGGACCAGGCGAAGCCTGGTGGAGGGGTGACATGGCGCGGGCCTGTTCCAGATCACCCCTCCACCACCCTTCGGGTGGTCCCCCTCCCCATGAGTTGCACTCATGGGGAGGCAGTTCATCAGCCCGGTCCGCTCTTGCCCAGGTAAAAGGACAGCCGGTTCGGCCGGCCGCCGCCGCGCTGGGCTCGGATGGCGTCGTAGACGACGGCATTCTCGAGCACGCGCTGAACGTAGTTGCGGGTCTCAGAATAAGGGATGGCCTCGATCCAGGTGACGATGTCGGCGCCGCCGCGCGGATCGCCGTTCGCCCGGACCCATTTGTTCACATTGCCGGCCCCGGCGTTGTAGCTGGCCACCGCCAGCGCCGCCTGGCCGCCCCACTGGTTGAGCAGCCGCTCGAAATAGCTCGAGCCGAGCATGATGTTGTAGGCGGGATCCGAAGTCAGCCGGCCGAAATCGTAGGGCAGGCCGAGCTTGCCGGCCTGCTCGCGGGCGGTTCCGGGCATCAGCTGCATCAGCCCGCGGGCGCCGGCATGGCTGACGGCGGCGCGGTCGAACGAGCTCTCCTGCCGGGTGATTCCGTGCGCGAGCGCCCAATGGGTCGAATAAGCCGGCGGCAGGGTCACTTCGGGGAAGCCGGCCGGATCGTAGAAGCTCTGGCCCTTGTTGCGCGCCTCGCGGGCGACCCAGACGCCGAGATCCTGACGGCCGATCTGCCGGCCGAACTGGGCGGCCAGGGTCCGGTCGCTCTCCGTCTCCGCCTGCTCCGCGATGGCGCGGACGAAGAGGGACTGGTCGCTCCACCGGCCCAGGTCGCCCAAAGCCCTCGTCGCCTGGACGAGCGGCCGGGCGAGGAAAGCCGAGCGCTGCGCCGCCGACGGAACGGTCGTTGCCGGGGAGGGGGGCGTTACCCGCCGCCCCAGCCGCTCGAGCGCGAGCTGGCCGTAAAACTGGTCCGGGCTGGCCGCCGCCAGCTCCAGCCAGGAGCTGGACTGAGCCTGCTGGCCGGCGTTGAACGCCGAGCGCGCCGCCCAGTAGAAGCCCTTGGTCCGGGTCTGCGAGGATTTCGCGGCACGGCCGTATTTGTCGAACATCCGGGCCGCATCGGCGTGACGGCCGAGCTTCTGGGCGGCGGTGCCGGCCAGCCAGGCGAGATTGGTATATTCGTCCCGCTCGCCATAGGACCGAGTGCTGACGTCGGTTCCGGCCGGATAGGCGTCGTCGAGCTGCGAGGCGATCCCATAGGCGGTAGACCATTGCGCGTCGTTCGCGGCGCCCCTGGCCAGCGTGATCATCGTCTCGAACCATTTCTCGGCATTGGCCGGAGGCCTCGACAGCCGGTGCGGCTGGGCCATGAGCTGGCGGGCGGCGAGGCTCTGGCCGCCGGCGCGAAGCCAGTTGGCGCGGTCCATCAGCAGGCCGGGATCGCCCTCCACCGTGCCAAGAGAGGCGAGCCTGCTCGCGGCGTCGGAGGCGCGGGTCTGGAGGGCTAGGCGCGTCGCATAGAGGGCCTGGCGCTGCGCCGAGGCCAGAGGCAGTTGCCGGGCCGCGCTCTGCGTGTCGCCATTGCCGAGCAGGGCCTCCATCCGCGCGTCATGGTCGGCGCTGGTCAGCCGGCCGCCGAACTGGCCGAGGATCCGCGACTCGTCGGCGGCGGGCAGGACCCCGCCGGTCCAGGCCTTGCGCGCCGCCTCGAGGGCCTCGTTGCCGCGGCCGGAGGCCTGCAGGGCGAAAGCGTGGCGGGCATGCCCCGCCGGAGTGAGCGGCGGAAAAGCGCTGAAGAAGCCGATCACCTCGAAGGCGGCGCCGCCGTCGGCATTGGCCTTCTCGGCGGTCCTGCGCATGGCGGTCTCGCCCGGCCAGCCGCGGTGACTCATCAGGAAGGAGGCATAGGCCGAGAAGGGGAGGCTGTCGGTCTGCCTCAGGCTGTTCCAGCGGGCGAGGTCGGCGGCCACCGACGCCGATACCGGCGAGTAGGCCGGAGCGGGCCGCGGCTGGACCTGCGGCGGGGGCGGCGGCTGCACCGCGCTTTGCACCGAGGCAGGCAGGATTCTGGTGACGTGTATCGGCTTCACCCCCGTCGCAACCGCTGCGACCGACATGGCGGAGACGCCCAACAGGCTCAGGACCAACGCTTTTTTCTGCATGCTGGACAGAATGCCAACCCCCTCCTTATCAGGCCCTGAACGGGCTCCACCTTATTGTCGGGCCCGCGGCCCAACGTGAAGGAGTCCAGTGATGTTCCGCGGGTCGATCCCGGCTCTGGTGACGATTTTCCGGGACGAAGCGTTGAACGAGCACGCTTTTCTCGATTTCGTGCGCTGGCAGGTGAGCGAAGGAAGCCATGCCCTAGTTCCTTGCGGCACCACGGGCGAATCGGCCACTCTCAGCCCGGCCGAGCACCGGCGGGCGATCGAGCTCGCCGTCGAGGGCGCGGCGGGCAAGGTGAAGGTGATCGCCGGCTGCGGCTCCAACGATACCGCCCACGCCATCGAGCTGACCCGCTCGGCCAAGGAGGCCGGGGCGGACGCCGCGCTCCACGTTCCGCCTTATTACAACCGGCCGAACCAGGACGGAATCTACGCCCATTTCGCCGCCATCGCGGAGGCCGTCGACATCCCGATCCTCCTCTACAACGTGCCTGCCCGGACGGTGACCGACATCTCGGTCGAGACGATGGCGCGTCTGGCCAAGATCGCCAACGTGGCCGGAGTCAAGGACGCCACCGGCAATCTCGCCCGGGTTTCGGCCCACCGCCTCGCCTGCGGCGAGGATTTCATCCAGCTTTCGGGCAATGACGACATGGCCCTCGGCTTCTCGGCGATGGGCGGAGCAGGCTGCATCTCGGTTACCGCCAATGTCGCGCCGAGGCTGTGCGCGGAGTTTCAGAATGCTTGCTTGTCAGGGGATTGGAAGGAGGCTTTGAGATTCCAGGACAGGCTCTATCCGCTCCATGCGGCCCTCTTCACCGACGCCTCCCCGGGCCCGGTCAAATATGCGTTGGGCCGGGTGCGGCCGGAATTCCGCTCCGACCTTCGGCTGCCCATGACTCCGCCTTCCGAGGCCAGCCGCAAGGCCGTCGACGCGGCTCTGGAGCATGCGGGACTGCTGTGAGGCCGGCCTCCACCACCGTTCGGCCCGAGCTTGTCGAAGGCCACTCCCTGCTTTTTTTCGGGCCGGGGAAAAGGGAGGGCTTCGACAAGCCCGGGCCGAGCGGTTTCCATTGTTCGGCTCAAGTCCCTATCTGCTGATCATGGTCCGTCCCCGCCCCGCCACGTTCGACAAGCAGAAGGTCGTCGCCGAGAACCGCCGCGCGCGTTTCGACTATGCCGTCGAATCGACCTACGAGGCGGGCATCGCCCTGACCGGCACGGAGGTGAAGTCGCTTCGCTTCGGCGAAGGCTCGATCGCGGAGAGCTATGCCGAGGTGAAGGACGACGAGGCCTGGCTGATCAACGCCAACATCCCCGAGTTCAGCCACGGCAACCGCCACAATCACGAGCCGAAACGGCCTCGCAAGCTTCTCCTCCACGAGCGCGAGATCGCCAAGCTTCACGGCGCCGTCGCCCGCCAGGGCATGACTCTTGTCCCGCTCTCGATCTATTTCAACAGCCGGGGCCGGGCGAAGGTCGAGCTGGCGCTCGCCAAGGGCCGCAAGGCGCCCGACAAGCGGGAATATCAGAAGGAGAAGGACTGGAAGCGGGAGCAGGGCCGGCTGTTGCGCGACCGTGGCTGAGGAGGGAGGCCGCCTCGCCCGCTGGGCTAGGAAGAACATGCCGAGGCGGGAGGAGCTCGCCAGGAGCCGCTGGATCAGGCCGTTCGGCCAGCGCCTCCTGCACAGCGAGTTCTGGCGCTTCACCCGCCGCTCGGTGCCGCGCGGAGTTGCGGTCGGGCTGCTCGTCGGAATCTTCGTCATGATCCCCGGCCTTCAGATCATCGGCTCGGCGCTGTTGTGCATCCCGTGCCGCGGCAACATCCCGGTCGCGGCGCTGATGACCTTCTTCTCCAACCCCTTCACCACGCCCTTCATCCTGACGGCATCCTATTTCCTCGGCGATTCGCTCGGGCTGGGCGGCGACAAGGGCGTCCCCGGGCGCGACGCGACGCTCTCCCAATGGTTCACCTGGCTGTTCTCGGATGCCGCGATCGCGACGGTGAGCGGACTCTTCGTCATCGCCATCGTCACCGCGGTCATCGGATATCTCGCTTCGATCCTGGCCTGGCGCTGGTGGACCGCTCGCAAGTGGCGCCGAAGAACAAGCAACATCGGGACATAGGAGGGCACGGCCCTTCAATGCGCCGACCGGCCCGCTCGCCCGGTTCGGCAAAAATCAACGTCACACCCGGGCAGACGCTCTGTCCGCCGCCCGAACAGCGCGTGCGCATCCGGCAGGGGCGTCGCGCCCTTGACCTGAGGGAGAGAAAGAAAGGATGGGTCGACCCACATGTCGACCGTCCTTCCATCCGCTCCGCCCGCCCGGCCCAGCCTCGGGCCCGGAATGCTGGCGGTGATCGCCGCCGCGGCCGCTTCCGCGGCGCTGCTGCTGTGGGCCCTCGACAACCCGATTTTCGCGGCCGCCTTCTTCGCCGGACTCCTCGCCGTCGGGCTGCCGCTGCTGTTCGTCGGGCGCGGCCGCGCCGCCGCGCCCGAAATCGTCGAGCGCGGCACCGACCTCGCTCTGGTTCGCGCCGGCCTCGAAGCCTCGCCCGACGCGGCCGCGGTGACGGATACCGGCGGCGCTCTGCTCGCCGCCAATTCGCGCTACGAGAGCTGGTTCGGTATCCGTGCGCCGCTCGAGCTTCCTTTCGGCGACGCCCTGCGCGCCACCCTCGCCGCGGCGGTCCGCGACGGCCGGGCCGAGGCGGAGGGGCTCGAGGCCGGCGAACTCCGGCTCACCGCCAAGGTGCGCACCGCCGGCCAGAGCGAGAGCGCCTTGCTCTGGCGCTTCGCCCGTGGCGGCGAGCAGGACGCCGCCGCCGCCGCCCGCTTGCTGCTGGGAGGCGAGATCGGCCGCCGGCTCGCCTCGGCCGGCCTGATGGCCGCGGTCACCGCCGCCGACGGCCGGATCCTCGAGGCCAATACGGCCTTCCACGCCCGCGCCGCGGGAGAGGTGGAGGTCCCTCCCGGCACGCCTCTGGTCGACCTGCTGGTGATGAGCGAGCAGCACCAGTTCCACTTCGCCCGCGAAGGGCAGACGGGCGGGGCGCTGCGCATCCTCCAGGTACCGCTGGCCGAGGAGGAAGGCGGCCCGAGCCTGTTCCTCCTGCTCGACGATCTCGGCGGGGTCGGCGGGGATTCGGCGCACAACATCAACGCCCTGCTCGAGATCCTGCCTCTCGGCCTGGCGCTGGCCGACCGCGACGGCCGCTTCGTCTACCTGAACGCCGCCTTCCGCCGCGCCGCCGGCCTCTCTCGCACGGCCATGCCGACCTGGCCGAGCGACCTCGTCGTCGACGAGGACAAGGCCGCGGTCGCGGACTCGATCCGCCGCTTCGCCCGCGGCGCCTCCATGTCCGGCGACGTCGCCGTCCGGCTCAAGGCCAATGCGGAAGAGCCGGTCGCGCTCACCGTCGCCGGCGCCCGCGGGCTCGGCGAGGCGGCCGTGCTTCTCTCGCTCAAGGACAATAGCGAGGAGGACCGCCTGAAGCGCCAGGTCGCGCAGGCCACCAAGATGCAGGCGGTCGGCCAGCTCGCCGGCGGAGTCGCTCATGATTTCAACAACATCCTGACCGCCATTATCGGCCATTGCGACCTCATGCTGATGCGCCACGCGCCCGGCGACAGCGACTATGACGACATCCAGCAGATCCGCTCCAACTCGAACCGCGCCGCAAGCCTGACGCGGCAGCTGCTCGCTTTCTCCCGGCAGCAGACCCTGCGCCCCCAGGTCCTCCAGCTTCCCGACGTCATCGCCGAGGTTTCGACTCTCCTGAAGCGGCTGCTCGGCGAGCGGGTGAAGCTTCAGGTCAAGCACGGCCGCGGCCTCGGCGCGGTCCGCGCCGATCCCGGGCAGCTCGAGCAGGTCATCGTCAACCTCGCCGTCAATGCCCGCGACGCGATGCTCGCCAAGGACGACCAGAGCGTGGGGCTGCTCACCCTCCACACCTACGCCGTCTCCGCCGACGACGTCCGCCGAATGGGCAGCGAGATCCTCCCCATCGCCGATTATACCGCGCTTCGAGTCTCCGATACCGGCACCGGAATCCCGCCGCATCTCCTCCCCAAGATCTTCGAGCCCTTCTTCACCACCAAGGAAGTGGGCAAGGGCACCGGTCTCGGCCTCTCGACGGTCTACGGAATCGTCAAGCAGTCGGGCGGCTTCATCTTCGCCGAATCCGAGCCTGGCAAGGGGACGAGCTTCGTCATCTACCTTCCCGTCCACCGCGCCGAGGCGGCGGCGAAGCCCGCCCGCAAGGGGCGCGAACCGGCCGGCGAGCTGTGGGGGACCGGCACCATTCTCCTCGTCGAGGACGAAGCGACGGTCCGCGCCGTCGCCGAGCGGGCGCTGACCCGCCACGGCTACACCGTCCTGCTGGCCGAGAATGGCGAGGCGGCGATCGAGATACTGGACCGCGAGAAACGCGTCGACCTGATGATCTCCGACGTCGTCATGCCGACCATGGACGGCCCGACCACCGCCCGCGAGGCCCGGCTTCGCCAGCCGGACCTGCCGATCCTCTTCATCTCCGGCTATGCCGAGGAGCAATTGCGCCAGTCGATCGACCTCGAGCGGGTCGCCTTCCTCGCCAAGCCCTTCTCGGTCCAGAAGCTGGCCGAGGCGACGCGGGATGCCTTGGCGATGAAATAGCCCGTCGCCCCAGTGAAGGCTGGGGCCCGGCGGGTGAAACGCACCCTGCTCTTCACCCCCTGGGGTCCCAGCCTTCGCTGGGACGACGGGCTCTTCGAGCCCGTCAAAAAACTTGTTTCGCAAACGATAGTTACGCCTTAAGCGAGCCGTCGTGACCGCCCGTTCCATCCTCATCGTCGAAGACGAGCCGCTGATCGCGATGATGCTGGAGGATTTCCTCGATTCGCTCGGCCATACCGTCGCCGCCACCTGCGACACCGTGGCCGAGGCGCTCGCCCGGGTCGTCCAGGGAGGGTTCGACATCGCCATCATCGACGTCAACCTGAACGGAGAGCAGGTCTGGCCGGTCGCCGACCAACTCGCCGCCCAGGGCGTGCCCTACATCCTCGCCACCGGCGGCCATATCGAGCCGCCGCCGCCCGAGCATGCCCGTGCGCCGGTCCTCTCCAAGCCCTTCACCCTCGACGCGATCGAACCGGCGCTGACGGAGGCCTGCGCCCGTTAGGAGCGGCGATATGTGGAAGCTGCTCCTCATCCCGGTCCTCCTCTACGCCGCCCTCCTGATCCTGATCTTCGCCTTCCAGGCCCGCCTCGTCTTCCCGGCCGGCGCCGTCGGCGGAGCGGGACCGCTACCGGCCGGCGCCGAGCGCCTCAGCTTCGAGAGCGACGGCGGCGACCGGCTCCACGGAATCCACATCAGACCCGCCGTCCGCCCTTCCGGCACCCTCATTCTCGGCTTCGGCGGCAATGCCTGGAACGCGGAAGCCGCCGCGGCCTATCTGCACGGACTCTTCCCGGAAGCGGACGTGGTCGCCTTCCACTATCGCGGCTATCGCCCCTCGACCGGCAGCCCGAGCGCGGCGGCCCTCCTCGAGGACGCGCCCCGGGCCTACGATCTGGCGGTCCGTCGCCTCCGGCCGGCCCGCACCGTCGCCGTCGGCTTCAGCGTGGGCAGCGGAGTCGCCGCCAGCCTGGCGCCCCGGCGGCCGATCGCCGGCCTCATCCTCGTCACTCCGTTCGATTCGATGAGGAAAGTGGCCGCCGGCCATTATCCCTGGCTGCCGGTGCGCTGGCTGTTCCGGCACGAGATGAAGCCCGCCCAGTGGCTTCGCGAGTCCCAGGTGCCCGTGGCGATCATCGCGGGCGAGCGCGACACGCTGATCCCGCCGCCCCGCACCGAGGGCCTCCGCCGATCGACCGGCCGGCTCGTCTACGACAAGGTCATCGCCGGGGCCGGCCACAACGACATTTACGACCGCCCGGAGTTCCGCGCGGCGATGCGCGAGGCGCTTGGCCGGACCGGAGGCTAGCCCATCGTCAAGGCGTCGATCGCGCCCTGGAGGATGTAGGCGGCGGCCATCTTGTCGACCAGCTCGGCGCGGCGGGCGCGGCTGGCGTCGGCGTCGAGCAGGGTGCGGGTCACCGCCCGGGTCGACCAGCGCTCGTCCCACAGCAGGATGGGGAGCCCGAGCGGCTCGAGGTTGCGGGCGAAGGCGCGCACCGACTGGGTGCGCGGCGATTCGCTGCCGTCGAGGTTGAGCGGAAGGCCGACGACGAAGCCGGTGACCCGCTGCCCCTCCGCCAGCGCCCGGAGCTTCTCCAGATCCCTGGCGAACTTGCCGCGGTGGAGGAGCTCGGCGGGGGTGGCGATGGTCCAGCCGGAGTCGCAGAGCGCGAGTCCGATCGTCCTGGTGCCGACGTCGAGGCCGAGCAGCCGGCCGCCCTCGGGCAGGGCGTCGCGGAAACCGGCGGCGGAGGTGGTGATCAAACTCCCCTCCCTGGAAGGGAGGGGATGGGGGTGGGTAGGCGAGCGGAGCGAGACTGTTCCGGCCTCGGAGTTTCGGCCGGCCTTCGGACGGACCCACCCCCGGCCCCTCCCTTCCAGGGAGGGGAGAACAGGGGCCGCCTCACTTCTTATCCCCGAACGCCTTCAGCCGAGCGGCCGCGTCGGCGCGCAGGTTGGCCCAGAAGAGGGCATAGTCGTAGACGTGGTAATTGTTGCCGGGCAGCACGTAGGGGCCGAGATCGGGCGCGTCCTCGCCGATGAGGAGGAAGCCGCGCACGTCGCAGCGCGCCGGCACTCCGGGCGACTTCAGGCTGCCCTCGGTCAGAGCCTCGTTGGGCACCAGAGTGCCGAGATTGGCGCTCGCCGGCGCCTCGCCGCCCGGGGCTCCGGTCAGCGGATTGGTGCACAGCATCGGCGAGCCGGCGCGGCTGATCCCGGTTCGGCCGGAGGATTCGTCGTAGACGTCGGTCACCTGCTTCGGGTCGGCGGGCTCGGCGAAGCTCTGCCAGCTCACCACGCAGCCCGCCTGCTCGCGCCGTTCGCAGGCGGGCAGGCCGAGCGACGGGAGATCGGCGGGGATCGAGACCGGCCAGCCGATCACATAGGCAGCGACCACCCTTTTCGCCTCCGGCCTGCCGGCGACTCGCTCGGCGAGCAGCCGCATCAGATGGAGGCTGCCCTGGCTGTGGCCGGCGAGAATGATCGGCCGGCCCTTCGGCACCTGGCGGAGGAATTGGTCGTAGGCGGCGGCGACGTCGCGATAGGCGAAGTCGAGCGCCTTGCCCGCCTCCGCCTTGGTGGTGAGGAAGGCGCCGAACGTCGCCTGCCGGTATTTGGGCGCCCACACGTCGGCGACGCCGTTGAACACGCTCGCCTGGCTCTGGACGAACAGCTTGGCCCGCCACTGCGATTCCCGGTCGTCGAGCGGCGCGTTCCAGCGGGATGTCTGCAGATAGGATGTGGGGTGGATGAAGAAGAGCGACGCCACCGGCGTGCCCTGGCGCTGCACCCCCGTCGGCATCCACAGCCCCGGGCTGTCCCGCATATCCGGCCTGGCGATCCACAGGCGCTTGTCGGCATAGGCGGTCGGCGCCGGCGGCGGCCCGCCTTCGAAGGCGGCGGACGGCACCATGGCGAAGCGCATCAGCTCGGCGCCGAAGAGGCGATAGACCAGGGCGGCGGCGACGACGAGCATGGTCAGCCCCGCCACCACCCACAGGAACCGCCGAGCCAGCATCAAATCCTCCCCGCCTGCATCGCCGCTGCACAAGCCTATGGCAGAAGCGGACGCAAGCTTTACGGTAATCGCGGGAGGAATGTCATGGACGAGCGGAGCAGGGCCGAGCACCCCGCCTGGCCCCTTCGGGCGGTGCTCCTCGCCGCGCTCGGCGCCGGCTTCGGCCTCGCCTTCCACCTGCTGACCGCAGGGCCCGAGGGATGGATGGAGACGGACGTACCGTGGCGAGCGGCCGGCGGCGCCTTCCTCGCCGTATCGGGTCTCGTCTTCGCCTTCTCGCTGGAGCGGGGGCGCGGACGCTGGTCGGCGGGCTTCGCCGCCGCCGCCGGCCTGATCGCCGGCTTCGTCGTGCTGTGGAACGGCAATCCCGACCATTGGGGAGCGGGGGAGGGATGGCAGCTCTTTTCCGCCCTTCTCGCGGTCGCAATCGCGGTCCCGCTCTTCCAGGCTTGGCGCGACAAGGGCCGGCGACGCCCGGATCCCGCGATCGTCCATGCCCATGTCTGGACCAACCTGATCCTCGGCGGCGCCGCCTTCGCCTTCGTCCTCTCGACGATGCTCCTGACCCTGCTTCTGGCGGAGCTGTTCCACCTGATCGGGATCGATGTCCTGCGCGACCTGCTCGACGAGGGCTGGTTCATGTGGCCGCTCGCCTGCGGCGCTCTCGGCGGGGCCGTGGGGCTGCTTCGCGACCGCGACCAGGTGCTTGGAACTCTCCAGAAGGTTGCCCGGGCCGTGCTGTCGGTGCTCGCCCCCGCCCTTGCATTCGGCCTCGCCGGGTTCGTCCTCGCTCTTCCCTTCACCGGCCTCCAGCCGCTCTGGGACCAGACCCGGGCGACGACTCCGATTCTTCTCGCCTGCCTGGTCGGGGCGGTGATCCTCGTGAACGCCGTCATCGGCAACGATGCGGAGGAGGAGGCGCGTTCGCGGATCCTGCGCTGGGCGGCGGTGGCGCTCGCCCTTGTGATGCCGGCGCTCGCCTTCGTCGCCGCCGTCTCGACCGGGAAGCGGATCGGGCAGTACGGCCTGACCCCGGACCGGCTCTGGGCCTGCGTGTTCGTCTTCGCCGCCGCGGCCCTGGCGCTTGCCTATCTCCACGCCCTCGTCCGCGGCCGCGCCGGCTGGCCGGAGGCGCTGCGCCGGGCCAACATACGGGTCGCGGCCGGGCTTTGCCTGCTCGCCTTGTTCCTCGCCTTGCCGATCGTCAGCTTCGGCGCGATCTCCACCAGAGACCAGCTCGCCCGGCTCGAATCGGGCCGCACCCCGCCCGACCGCTTCGACTGGGCGGCAATGCGTTTCGACTTCGGTCCCTCCGGCCGAAGGGCGCTCGAGCGGCTCGCCTCGAGCCCCAACCTCCTCGTCCGGCAACGCGCCCGCGAGGCGCTGCGCGCCTCGGACCGGTGGTTCGCCGGAGCGGTGGAAGGGGTCGCGCCCGAGCGGCCGCCCCTCAAGGTCGAGGTGGACGGCGGCGCGGCGATCCCGCCGGCGCTCGCCGACATGATCGGCCGCACCGCTTCCTGCCGTGACGAGGGGTGCCGGCTGGTCTTCGTCGAGCCGAAGCGGGCGGTCCTGCTGCGCCCGGGCTGCGGCCATTGCTATTATGTCTTCGACGCGCGGCCGGACGGCACCTGGATTCAGCGTTATCCGGCATCGGTGTTGAAGGCCACCGGTCCGGACGCTCCGCCCGACGCCGCCGCCAGAGGGCGGGTCGAGGTCCGCAAGGTCGAAAGGCAGCAGCTGTTCGTCGACGGCCGGCCGGTGGGCGAGGCGTTCGAATAGGGCAAACTTGCCGCAATGCAGCGTGGATGCTAGCGGCCCCTTCCATGTCCGTCGACGCCGCCACCGTCCGCCATATCGCGAAGCTCGCCCGGATCGCCGTCTCCGATGCGGAGGTAGAGGCGCTCGCGCCCGAGCTGAACAACATCCTGGGTTGGGTCGAGCAGCTCCAGGAGGTGGACGTCGAAGGCGTCGAGCCGATGACCGCCGTGATTCCCAACCGGCTGCGGCTGCGCGACGACGTCGTCACCGACGGCGGCAGGCGCGACGACGTCCTCGCCAACGCGCCGGCCGCCGAGCACGGCTTCTTCGCGGTCCCGAAGGTGATCGAGTGATGCGCGCGCCCGGGAAAGCCACCGTTCGGGCCGGGCTTGCCGAAGCCTTCCCTTTCTCCGCTCCGGCAGGAAGTGGGGGCTTCGACAGGCTCAGCCCGAGCGGAGGGGGGTCTTTGTGACGAAACTCACCGATCTCGGGATCGCGGCGATTCGCGACGGAGTGAAGGACGGCGCCTTCTCCGCGCGCGAGGTCGCCGAGGCGTTCAGCGCCGCGGTGGAGAAGGGCAGGGCCCTGAACGCCTTCACCGTCGAAACCCCGGACCACGCCCTCGCGGCCGCCGACGCGGCCGACGCCGCCCGGGCCTCGGGCGACCTGAAGCCGCTCTCGGGGGTGCCGCTCGGAATCAAGGACCTGTTCGCCACCGAAGGAGTCGCCACGACCGCCGGCAGCCGGATCCTCGAGGGCTTCAGGCCGCGCTACGAATCGACGGTCAGCGCCAACCTCTTCGCGGCCGGCGCCGGCATGCTCGGCAAGCTGAACATGGACGAGTTCGCCATGGGCTCGTCCAACGAGACCAGCGCCTGGGGGCCGGTCCTCTCGCCGTGGCGGCGAAGCGACGGCGGCAATGCCG
This sequence comes from Allosphingosinicella sp., assembly GCA_035628835.1. Classification (GTDB taxonomy): domain Bacteria; phylum Pseudomonadota; class Alphaproteobacteria; order Sphingomonadales; family Sphingomonadaceae; genus Allosphingosinicella. Next base: position 18,565 of record DASPJA010000086.1, on the reverse strand, counting down.
CGCTGACCCCGGGCGGAAGCTCGGGCGGTTCGGCGGCGGCGGTGGCGGCGCGGCTCGCCCCGGGAGTCACCGGCACCGACACCGGCGGCTCGATCCGCCAGCCGGCCGCCTTCGTCGGAATCACCGGCATCAAGCCGACCTACGGCCGCTGCTCGCGCTGGGGCGTGGTCGCCTTCGCCTCAAGCCTCGACCAGGCCGGGCCGATGGCGAGGGACGTCCGCGACTGCGCGATCCTGCTGGAGGCGATGGCCGGCTTCGACCCGAAGGATTCGACCTCGCTCGATCTGCCGGTGCCCGGCTGGGAGGCGGCGCTCAGCAGCGACGTCCGCGGCAAGCGCATCGGCATCCCGAAGGAATATCGGATCGACGGCGTGCCCGGCGAGATCGACCGCGTCTGGGAGAAAGGCATCGAGCTGATGCGCGACGCCGGCGCCGAGATCGTCGAGGTCTCGCTGCCGCACACCAGATACGCCCTGCCGACCTATTACATCATCGCCCCGGCCGAGGCCTCGTCCAACCTCGCCCGCTACGACGGAGTCCGCTACGGCCTTCGCGAGTCGCCGGAGAACGGCAACCTCACCGACATGTACGAGGCGACCCGCGCCGCCGGCTTCGGCGCCGAGGTCAAGCGCCGGATCATGATCGGCACCTACGTCCTCTCGGCCGGCTTCTACGACGCCTATTTCAACCGCGCCCAGAAGGTGAGGGCGCTGATCGCCCGCGACTTCGAGCGGGTCTGGGGCAAGTGCGACCTCATCCTGACTCCGACCGCGCCGTCGGCGGCCTTCGCGCTCGGCGAGAAGAGCGCCGACCCGATCGCCATGTATCTGAACGACGTCTTCGCCGTCCCCGCCAGCCTCGCGGGCCTTCCCGCAATCTCGGTCCCCGCCGGCCTCGACGACCAGGGGCTTCCGCTCGGCCTCCAGCTGGTCGGCCGGGCACTCGACGAGCAGGGGGTGCTGAACGCGGCCTTGGCCCTGGAGGAACGAGCCGGCTTCACCGCCCGCGCGGAGTCGTGGTGGTGAGCATCGTTGGACAGGTTTTCTCGGAATTCGTTCAGTTGCTGCTCCGCGACGGTCTCATCGCCGCTTGTGGCAGACTTTTTGGGAGCCGGCGGGAGAAGAAGGTGGCTCCGGATCGTCAAAGAATTTTGAAGCGGCGCGAGTTGGATCGAAAAAATAGACGGAATAGTCGATGAACGCTCCTTACCGCATCCACGGCACGACCGGCGAATGGGAAGTGGTGATCGGGCTCGAGGTCCATGCCCAGGTGACGTCGAACGCCAAGCTCTTCTCCGGCGCCTCGACCGAATTCGGCGCCGAGCCCAACAGCCAGGTCAGCCTGGTCGACGCCGCCATGCCCGGAATGCTGCCCGTGCCCAACGGCGAGTGCATCCGCCAGGCGGTTCGCACCGGAATGGCGCTGGAGGCGAAGATCAATCCCTGGTCGCGCTTCGACCGGAAGAATTATTTCTACGCCGACCTTCCGCAGGGCTATCAGATCAGTCAGCTCTACCACCCCATAGTCGGGGAGGGCGAGATCGAGATCCTGCTCGACGACAAGGACCAATCCACCGCCAAGCGGATCGGGGTCGAGCGCATCCATCTCGAGCAGGACGCCGGCAAGCTGATGCACGACCAGCATCCCAGCTTCTCCTATGTCGACCTCAACCGCTCGGGCGTCGCCTTGATGGAGATCGTCTCCAAGCCGGACATGAGAAGCCCTGAGGAAGCAGGAGCTTACATCCGCAAGCTGAGAGCGATCCTGCGCTATGTCGGAAGCTGCGACGGCAATATGGAGCAGGGCAGCATGCGCGCCGACGTCAACGTCAGCGTGCGCAGGCCGGGCGGCGGGCTCGGCACCCGCACCGAGACCAAGAACGTCAATTCCGTCCGCTTCATCATGGCGGCGATCGAATATGAGGCGAACCGGCAGGTCGACGTGCTGGAGAGCGGCGGCGCGATCGTCCAGGAAACCCGTCTCTGGGACCCGGACAAGGCCGAGACCCGAAGCCTTCGCTCCAAGGAGGAAGCGCACGATTACCGCTACTTCCCCGATCCGGACCTGCTTCCCGTCGAGCTGGCGGACTCCTTCCTCGAGGACTGCCGGGCCTCGCTCCCCGAGCTTCCCGACGCCAAGCGCCGCCGCTACGAGGGCGCGCTCGGCCTCTCCGCCTACAATGCCAGCGTCCTCACCGCCGACGTCACCACCGCGCGCTGGTTCGAGGCGCTGCTGGAGAAGCTCGGCGACGAGCATGCGCAGCGCGCGAGCAACTGGGTCACCTCGGACCTGTTCGGAGCGCTCAACCGCCTCGGCAAGAGCATCGAGGAAAGCCCCGTCACCCCGGCCCAGGCCGCGGAGCTGCTTCGCCTGACCGCCGAGGGCATTTTGTCGGGCACGCTCGCCAAGCAGGTCTTCGAGATCATGCTCGAGACCGGCGACGACCCCGCCGCCATCGTCGAGGAGCGCGGCCTCAAGCAGACCAGCGACACCGGCGCGATCGACGCCGCCATCGCCGGCGTGCTCGCCGCCAACCCCGACAAGGTCGCCGAATATCGCGGCGGCAAGGACAAGCTCTTCGGCTTCTTCGTCGGCCAGGTGATGAAGGCGATGCAGGGCAAGGCCAATCCGGGCGTGGTCAACGATCTGCTCAGGAAGGCGCTCTCCTGACGCGGGAGCCATGAGAGTAGGCCGAAGGGCGGTCAATGCCGTCCGCTACATGCTGGAGGACCTGCTCCCGCCCGCCTTGCGGGATTCGCCATTGTTCCTGCCGGTCATGTATCTCGTATGGGGCCGCGACGCGCGCCGCTTCATCGCCTTTCGCCAGCGCCTTCGGACGATGAGCCCGGAGGAATATGCGGGTTTCTACGCGAAGATCACCCCGATCCACGGCGAATGCGACCTCAACCGCGCCTGTCTCGACCGCGTCTTGAGCGAGGTGGAAGGGAAGGACATACTGGACGCCGGCTGCGGACGCGGCCACCTCGCCGGGCTGATCGCGCGCGGCGGACCCGACAGGAATGTGGTGGGCGCGGACCTGGCGCCGCCGTCGGCCGGAGAATGGCCCGCCAATCTGAGCTTCGTGGAGGGCTGGCTGGGGCGACTTCCATTCCCGGACAAGTCGTTCGACACGGTCATCTGCACGCACACTCTGGAGCATATTCTCGATATCGACGGCGCCGTGGCCGACCTCCGGCGGATCGCCCGCCGCCGCCTGATCCTGGTCGTTCCGAGGGAGCGGGAGGCGAGATATCCGCTCAACCTCCACGTTCACTTCTTCCCCTACGCCCACAGCTTCCTCAACCGCATCGGCGCCCCGGACGGCCGCTTCGCCTGCGAGGTTCTGCAGGGGGATATCTATTATCGCGAGGAAACAGGCTGAGGCGCGCGGAGGACGAACTTGCCGCCGAGCCTTTTGCGCGCCACCATCGGCGGATGAAGCATCTGTGCATCGCCGCCCTGTCGCTGGCCGTTCTCTGCGGCACGGGCGAGGCGCGGCCGCCGATCGGTTTCAGCACCGAAAGCCTGCTCGATCACCGCCTCGCCGGTGAAACCAGCGTCGTCGTGCCGAAGCCGCGGGGCTGGCAGGAGGTGCCGGTAATCGTCACCATATCGCAAACCGGCGAGGTGACCGCGGCGGAGCGCGACCCGAAGCGGAACATCGGAGGCGCGGCCCCGGCCCCGGCGCTCGCGGCGGCCCGCCGCTGGAAGTTCCGGCCCTTCCGCTATCGAGGCGAACCGGTGACCGTTCGGGGCATCGTCGACATCGTCTATCGCGCTCCGCCCAGATGGCGGGATCCCGAGGCGACCTTCCCGCCCATTGACTATTCGACCCTGAAGATCCAGCTCGTCCGGTCGGACTGCTTCTTCGGAGGCTGTCCCCATTATTCCGTGACGATAGACGGAAGCGGCGCCGTCCACTTCACCGGGTTCAAGGGCGCCCCGGGGGCCCATCCGCAATTCGGGCCCGACGAGAGCGTCCTCTTCCCGGGGGAGCATCGCAGCAAGATCGACCGGGCGACGCTCGACGCCCTGATCGAGCGTTTCCGCGACGCCCGTTTCTTCGGTCTCGAGCCGGAATATTCCTCCACGATCACCGACCAGCCTACCTACGTCCTCAAGTTCGAAACCGGCGGACGAAGCTGGGCCGTCACCGACTATAGGGGTGAGCACGCCGGGATGCCGCCGGTCGTCACCGAGCTTGAAAACGCAGTCGACAGGGCGGCGGGAACGGCGCGCTGGGTCAGCGGCGACGAGAGCAGCGTCGCCGCGCTCGAGGCGGAAGGCTTCGATTTCCGGTCTCGGGAGGCGGCTGAGCTGACGGCTTACCTGGCGCTGACCGGAAGGGGGCCCGACGCGCTGATCCTGGCTCTCATCGACGCCGGAGTCTCTCCCGAATATCCGATGGTCTTCGATATCGGCGACCCTCCGGCGCCCCTTGGCGAGTCCCTCCTCGTCGGTGCGATCGGCCGCCATCGCCCCGCGCTGTTCGCCTATCTCGCCGGGCGCGGGTGGCTGGCCCGGCTTCCCCGCGAGCGCCTTTCGCAGGCCTTTGTCGAAGGCGGCGGCGGCTGCGACCCCGCCGTCACTCGAGCCCTGGTCGCGGCCGGCGCGGATCCCAAGGCGAAGATCAGGAGTGGGGAGCGGAGCGGTGCGACCGCCCTGATCGCGGCGGTGAGGCCCTGGGGCCCATGCCAAGGGCTCGACCTGAAGCCCATCGTCGAGGCGCTGATTGCCGCCGGAGTCGACGTCAACGCGACCGACGACGCCGGCGAGACCGCGCTCTACGGAGTGGGGGACCCGGACCTTCAGGAGCAATTGCTCGCCGCCGGCGCCCGGGCGGACGTGCGTGACAAGAAAGGCAATTCTCCCGTTTTCTCATCATGGAACGACAGGATCGTGCTCGGGCTGCTCGACGCCGGAGCCGATCCGAAGGGCCGCTATTCCGACGGCAAGACCCTTCGCGAGCAGGCGGTCGAGCGCGACATGCCCTCCGTCCTCGCCTGGCTCGACGCCCACCGCATCGACTAGGCGGCCGGGCCGGCGAAGAGCTCCGCGAAACTTTCCCGAAGCACGTTCTTCCGCACTTTGCCCATTGCGTTGCGCGGCAGGTCCGCCACCACGAACACACGCTTCGGCCGTTTGAAGGCGGCGAGACTGTCCGCCAGCTCGAGTTTGATCGCCGGCTCGTCGATCCGGGCATCGGCCCGGGCCACGACCGCAGCCACCACCGCCTCGCCGAAATCGGGGTGGGGCACACCGATCACCGCGCATTCGGCGATCCCCGGAATCGCCTCGATCGCCGCTTCCACCTCGGCGGGATAGACGTTGAGGCCGCCGGTGATGACGAGATCCTTCTCTCGGCCGACGATGTGGACATAGTCCGACTCGTCGGCGAAGCCGAGATCGCCGGAGATGAAGAAGCCGTCCTCCCGGAACGCCTCTGCGGTCTTGTCCGGCATCCGCCAATAGCCCTTGCAGACGTTGGGGCCGCGTATCTCGATCATTCCGACCTCGCCGCGCGGCAGCTCGGCGCCCGTCGCGGGATCGGCGATCCGGATCTCCACGCCGGGGAGCGCAGGGCCCACGCTGCCGGGCACGCGCGGCCCGTCATAGGGGTTGGACGTGTTCATGTTGGTCTCGGTCATGCCGTAGCGCTCGAGGATGAGGTGTCCGGTGCGGGCCTCGAACTCGCGGTGCGTCTCCGCCGAGAGGGGCGCCGAGCCGGAGACGAACAGCCGCATGTGGGCGGTCAGCTCGCGGGTGAAATCCGGCCTCGAGAGCAAACGGGTATAGTAGGTCGGGACTCCCATCATCGCCGTCGCCCGCGGCAGCAGCCGGACGATCTCGTCGAGGTCGAAGGCCGGCAAGAACAGCAGCGCGCTGCCCGCGAGCAGGGTCACGTTGGTGGCGACGAACAGGCCGTGGGTGTGGAAGATCGGCAGAGCGTGGAGCAGCCGGTCTCCGGCCGTGAACCGCCAGGCCTCGCGCAGGGTCTCCGCGTTGGAGGCGAGGTTGGCATGGGTCAGCATGGCGCCCTTCGAGCGGCCGGTCGTGCCCGACGTGTAGAGGATGGCCGCGAGGTCGTCCGGCGCCCGAGCCACGTCCTCGAAGCTGCCGCGCGCCTGAAGCGCACCCTCGGCCAGGACTTGCAGCGTCGACGAGCGCCGGGCCCCGGCGCCGCGCTCCGGATCGCCGACAAACAGGGCAGGCTCGGAATCTTCGAGGAAATAGCGCACCTCCGCCGCCGTATAAGCGGGGTTGAGCGGGAGGTGGACGGCGCCCGCCCGAAGGGTGGCGAGGTAGAGAAGCAGGCCTGGGACGCTCTTGTCCGCCTGGACCGCCACCCGGTCGCCGGCGGCGACGCCCAGCTCCACGAGCCGCTCGGCCAGAGCTCCGGTTCGATCCTCCAGCGCGCCGTAGGAGAGCTCGAGTCCGTCCGCTTCGATCAGGAAGGGCACATCCGGATCGGCGGGGAAGCGGGTTCGGAACTGGGCGTAGAGGTTCATGGCGGCTACCTTCCCGGCCTCGCGAGCGCGGCCACCCGAGTCTGCCAGAGGACGAGCAGGGGCACCGTGCCCAATTCCATGACGAGGCCGAACACATGGCCTGTTCCCGGCACCCCCGACACGGCCAGTCCGAGCAGCCGGCCGAGCCCGCCCAGGAAGACCAGCAGCGCCAGCAGCCGGAAGCGCGCCGTCTTGCGCTCGATCCCGGGGATGCAGCTCGCAAAGGCGAGGCCGACGGCGAAGAGGAGGCCGGACAGGTAGCGGAAGTGGCTGTCGAGGTCGGCCGGGATCTCCATCCCGACGCCCCGGAGAAATGCCGGGCCGTGGATCAGCCCCGTCCCGCCCGCGAGCAGGGGCACCACGCAGCCGAGCGCCACCGCCAGCTGGAGCAGGCGCCGCTCCATGCTCAGACGTTGAAGCGGAACAGCATCACGTCGCCGTCCTGGACGACATATTCCTTGCCTTCCGACCGCATCCTGCCCGCTTCCCTGGCGCCGGCCTCGCCGGCGAACTTCACGAAGTCCTCGTAAGCGATGGTCTCGGCGCGGATGAAGCCGCGCTCGAAATCGGTGTGGATGACCCCGGCGGCCTGCGGTGCCTTGGCGCCCTTCTCCACGGTCCAGGCGCGGGCCTCCTTGGGGCCGGCGGTGAAGAAGGTGATGAGGTGGAGGAGGTCGTAGCCGGCGCGGATCACCTGGCTGAGGCCGGTTTCCTCCAGCCCCAGGTCCCTGAGGAATTCGGGACGGTCGGCGGCGTCCATGGTGGCGATCTCCGCCTCGATCGCGGCCGAGATGACCACCGCCCCGGCGCCTTCCGCCTTCGCCTTTTCGAACACCCGGGCGCTGTGGGCATTGCCCGACGCGGCGTCGCCCTCGTCGACGTTGCAGACGTAGAGGACCGGCTTGGCGGTCAGCAATTGCGCCCGCTCCAGGGCGAGCTTCTCCTCGGCGTCCTTCGGCTCGGTCAGCCGCGCCGGCTTCGAGTCGCGCAGAAGCTCCAACGCCTGGCCCAATACGGAGGCCTGCACCTTCGCCTCCTTGTCGCCCTGCTGCGCCTTCTTGGCCGCCGCGGGGACCCGCTTCTCGAGACTCTCGAGGTCGGCGAGCATCAATTCGGTCTCGACCGTATCGGCGTCGGCGACCGGATCGACCCGGCCCTCGACATGGGTGACGTCGCCGCCCTCGAAGCAGCGGAGGACATGGACGATGGCGTCGACCTCGCGGATGTTGCCGAGGAACTGGTTGCCCAGGCCTTCGCCCTTCGAGGCTCCGCGAACCAGCCCGGCAATGTCGACGAACTCGAGCTGGGTCTCGATCTCCTGCGCCGATCTGGCGACTCGGGCGATCTCGTCGAGCCTCGGATCGGGCACCGCGACCCGGCCCACGTTCGGCTCGATCGTGCAGAAGGGATAATTGGCCGCCTGAGCCGCCGCCGTCTCGGTCAGCGCATTGAAAAGGGTCGATTTGCCGACATTGGGCAGGCCGACGATACCGCAACGAAAACCCATGGCGCTTCAGCTACTCCGGAGGTGGTCATGCTGAACTTGTTTCAGCATCCAGTTCGATGGTCCTTCGATACGCCGGTTCGACAAGCTCACCGGCTACTCAGGATGGGCGGAACAGCACGCCCGCTCATCCTGAGTTGGGACTGAGCCTGGCGAAGGCCCGAATCGAAGGACCCGATGCTCGAAACCGGGTTCCGAAACAAGTTCAGGGTGACGCAAGAGCCGCTTCCTCGTTAACTGTCGGGCATGATCGGACTGAAAGCGTTCGCGCTCGGACTGGGAATCGCCGCTTTTGCGTTCGCACAACCGGTGGAGGCTCGAGTGTCGCCCGGGAAAGTCGACGCCGATGTCCGCGCCGCCATGCAGCGAACCGGAGCCCGTGGGCTGGCTCTCGCCGTCATCGAGGAGGGCAAGCCGGTCCTGGTCCGCGCCTGGGGCGAACGCAACGCGGCCGGCGACCCCCTCGAGACTGATACCGTCATGTACGGCGCCTCGCTGACCAAGGCGGTGTTTGCTTATACCGTGATGCAGCTGGTCGAGGAGGACCGGCTCGACCTGGACCGGCCGCTGGCCGCCTATCTGCCTCGGCCGCTGCCGGATTACGGCAATCTCGACGATTACGGTAATTGGGGCGATCTCGCCGGCGACGAACGCTGGCGCCGGGTGACGGCCCGGCACGTTCTCACTCACAGCGTCGGCTGGGCCAATTTCGCCTTCCTCGAGCCCGACCGGAAGCTCCGCTTCCATTTCGAGCCCGGCGCCCGCTACGCTTATTCGGGCGAGGGCATCAGCCTCCTCCAGTTCGTAATCGAGAAGGGACTCGGCCTCGACTTGGCCGGGGAGATGCAAAAGCGGGTGTTCGACCGCTTCAAAATGGCGAACACCGCCATGACCTGGCGTCCGGATTTCGCCCGAAACCTCGCCGACGGGTGGACCTCGGAGGGTAGCGCCGAGCCGCACGACGAGCGGAGCCGCGTTCGCGCCGCGGGCTCGATGGACACGACGATCGCCGACTTCGCCCGCTTCGCCGCCGCCTTCATGCGCGGCGAGGGGCTGAAGCGCTCGACGCGGGCGGAGATGCTCCGGCCGCGATTGCCGATCGCCTCGGCCTCGCAATTCCCGACCCTGGGGGCCGAGGCGCCGCCTTCGAAACGGTGGAAGAGCCTGGCGGCCGGGCTTGGCGTCGTGACGTTTGAAGGGCCGCAGGGCAGGGGCTTCTTCAAGGGCGGGCACAATGACAGCACCGGCAATCTGTGGGTTTGCCTGGAGCGCGGCCGGCGCTGCGTGGTCATCCTCGCCAACGATGTCAGGGCCGAATCGGCCTTCCCGGCCCTGGTCGAGGCGGTGCTGGGAGAGACGGGGCTCCCGTGGCGCTGGGAATATAGCTGGCTTCCCGAATAGGCCCTGCCGTCATGTTCAGGGTGACGAGGAGTGACGGTCAGCGCGAGGCAGCCGCCGATCAGCGGCCCGGCGCTCCGGCGATCGCTCCCGCCGCGGCCCAGCTGCCGATCGCCGCCCGCGCCCCTCGCCGGCGAAAGCGGCGCCGGGCAGGGCGAGGCTGTTGGCCATGAGCATCGCCGACGCGATTCCCTGAAGGGCGCGGCCGGCGAGCAGGAGCGGGAGGGTAGGGGCCAGAGCGCACGGCGCCGAGGCCAGGGCGAACAAGGCGATGCCGAGCAGGAACAGCCGCCGTCGCACGGGCCGGGGGCGCTCCGGTCACAGCCGGTAGTTGAAGCTGATGCTGATCCGCTCCTCCTTGCCGGTCCCGGGCACCACCTCGTGCCGAAGCCAGCTTTCCCACAGGAACAGCCGGCCCGGAGCGGGCTCGGCATAGACGAAGGTGCGAAGCTCGTCCGGCGCGTCCTCCCGGCGCGGCGGCGCGGCCATCATCATCGCCAGGCGCGGATCCTCGAGCTTCAGCATGCCGGATCCGGGCGGCACGGCGACGTAGATCGTGCCGGAGACGGCGCTGTGGGGATGGATGTGCCCGGAATGCGCGCCGCCGGGCCGCAGGATGTTGACCCACAGGCTGTCCAGCTTCAGCCGCCGCCCGCCGAGATCGAAGGCGCAGTCGGCCGCGAAGGCCGCGACGTGCCGGTTGAGGTGCCTCGCCAGCTCCGCGAAGCGCGGGTCCCGCGCCGGCAGGTCGTTCAGCGAGGCGTAGGAGGTGTAGCCGCGATAGCCGTGCTCGCGCGACCAGCGTCGGCCGGCCTTGTCCTCCTCCGCCAGGGCCCGGCACGCCCCGTCGAGCTCGGCGACAAGGGCGGGGGCCGCGAGCTCGCCTTCGTAGAAGCGCGTGGCGAAGAGGGAGCGGCCGGCCATCGCTCTACTCAGGCTGACGGACGCCGATCGGCGGACCCGAGCAGGCCAGTGTCGGCGCGCTCACGTCGTCACGTCACCCGGAAGTCGGGGGGCGAGCAGCGAACCTGGCGTCGGACGGCTTGAGTCAGGCGGGGGAATTGCAATTCCAGCGCGCCGCGATGCTTCCGGCGTTCTTGCCCTTCACGACCCGGATTTCGGCCGGCCGGTTGCTCCGTCCGCCTTCGTCGAGATCGCCGGACTCGCTGGCGGCGGGCGAGATGATGACCTCGAAGCCCATGCCGCCATAGCGAGCGCCCCGGTCGGGGAAGCCGCCGCCGCCGAGCCGCCGAAGCAGCCGAAGATCGCCGTCGGAATTGACGATGGCGTTCCTCTTGGTGGCGACGAGCAGCACCGCCGGTCCGTCATGGGCGTAGCAGGCCGAGTTCTTGAGCGCGTCGGCCCCGACATCGGCCTCGGTAAGCGCCTGAAGCGGCACTCCCTGGGCATGAGCGGCGGTAGCGGCGGAGATGGCGCAAAGCGCGACGAGTGCGAGCTTTCTCATGGGCCGATTATGCGCCTCTGCCGCGCGGCATGCAAGATGGCTGCATCGCACCGGCGGCGAGGTGTGTTCCGACATGAATTCAGGGTGAAGGCCGGCCCGCATCGCCGGGCGCTGGACAAGACCCCTGCTCCTCTCCACAGACGCCGCGCATGGAGACCCAGGCCGCGACGAGGACCGAGGTTACGGAGCTTCGGCTGATCGGCGTTCCCACCGACCGCCATTCCTCCTTCCTGCGCGGAGCGGCGCTGGCGCCGCCGCTGATCCGCGCCGCCCTTCACAGCGATCATGGCAATGCCACCGCCGAGTCGGGCGTGGAGCTGGGCGTCGACATCCGCCTGGGCGACTCCGGCGACCTGCCGCTCAGCGAAGCGGACGGGGACGACGCGCTGATCGCCGCTGCCGTCGCCGCGGCGGCCGCCGACGGCGCCGTCCCGCTCATGCTCGGCGGCGATCATTCGATCACCCTGCCGGCGATCGAGGCCCTCGCCGCCACCCGCGGCGCGATCGACATCCTCCATTTCGACGCTCATCCCGACCTGTACGACGATTTCGAGGGCAATCCCCGCTCCCACGCCTCGCCCTTCGCCCGGATCATGGAGCGGGGGCTCGCCAGGCGGCTCGTCCAGGTTGGCATCCGAACGCTCAACCGCCATTGCCGGGAGCAGGCGGAGCGGTTCGGAGTGGAGGTCGTCGAGATGCGGCATTTCACGCCGGAGGCGGTGCCGCAGCCGGCCGGGCCGCTCTACATCAGCATCGACCTCGACGCCTTCGACCCGGCCTTCGCTCCCGGCGTGTCGCACCACGAACCGGGCGGCCTCGGAGTCCGGGACGTGCTGGCGGTGCTCGACCGGGTACGGGCCCCCATCGCCGGAGCCGACATCGTCGAGTATAATCCCGCCCGCGACCTGAACGGAGTCACCGCCGTCCTCGCCGCCAAGCTCGTCAAGGAGGTCGCCGCCTTGTGCGCGCGGAACAACCCATGATCATTGTCCACCATCTCGAGAACAGCCGCTCGCAGCGCATCCTGTGGCTGCTCGAGGAGCTCGGCCTGCCTTACGAGGTGCGCCGTTACGAGCGCGACAGGAAGACTATGCTGGCCCCGGCCGAGCTTCGCCGGGTGCATCCGCTCGGCAAGTCGCCGGTGATCGAGGATGACGGCCGGATCGTCGCCGAGACGGGCGCGATCGTCGAATATCTGGTCGAGAAGGCGGACGGCCGGCTCGGCCCGCGCGGCAAGCGGGAGGAGGTGCTGCGATACCGCCACTTCCTCCACTATGCGGAGGGCTCGATGATGCCGCCTCTGCTCGCCATGCTGATCGTCCGCCGGCTCGGGCTGCTCGGCCGGCCGGCCCGGGCGCCGGTGCAGAAGATGCTGGACCAGCATCTCGACTGGCTGGAGACGGAGCTTGCCGGTCGCCCCTGGTTCGCCGGCGACGCCTTCACCGCCGCCGACATCATGATGAGCTTCCCGCTCGAAGCCTCCCGCCACCGCGCCGGGCTCGACGAGAGCCGGCCGAACCTGATCGACTGGCTGGAGCGGATCCACGCCCGCCCCGCTTACGGCGCGGCGCTCAAGAAGGGGGGACCCTATGCTTATGCCTGAGATCGGCCGACGCGGCTTCGCGCTGGGGATGCTCGCCGCCGGCGCGGCGCTGGCCGCCAGGCCGGAGCGGCTGCTCGCGGCCGAGCCGGCGCTGAAGCCGATCACCGGCGACGTCGCGCCGATCGGCACGGCGGAGCGGCTCCGGCGCCTCGAGAAAGCGCGGCAGCTGATGCGCCGCCACGGCCTCGGCTCGATCCTGATCGAGCCCGGCGCGTCGCTCGATTATTTCACCGGGGTGCGCTGGGGCCGAAGCGAGCGCCTTACCGCCGCGCTGATCCCGGTCGACGGCGAGCCGGTCATCTTCACCCCCTTCTTCGAGGAGCCCTCGGTCCGCGAGAGCCTCGCCGTCCCGGCCGAGGTCCGCACCTGGGTCGAGCATGAGGATCCGCTGAAGCTGGTCGCGGGCGCCCTGCGCGACCGTAAGGTCGCCAACCGCCCGGTCGGGATCGAGGAGACGGTGCGCTTCTTCGCCGTCGACGGCCTGCGCCGGGCGCTGCCGCGGGTCGATATCAGGAGCGGCGCGGCGGTCGTGCGCGGCTGCCGGATGATCAAGTCGCCGGCCGAGATCGCGCTGATGCAGAAGGCCGCCGACGTCACCGTCGCCGCCTATCGCCACACCTACAGGCGCATCGAGAAGGGCATGACTCCCGCGCAGATCGGCGAGATCATGAACGGCGCCACGAGGGCGCTGGGCGGACGGCCGGAATTCGCTCTGATCCTGCTCGGGGAGGCGAGCGCCTATCCGCACGGCACCGGCAAGCCGCAGGAGGTGCGCAGGGGCGAGGTGGTGCTGATGGACTGCGGCTGCACCGTCCACGGCTATCAGTCGGACATCTCGCGAAGCTTCGTCTTCGGCGAGGCCGATGCCGAGCAGCGCAGGGTGTGGAACCAGATGCGCAAGGGCCAGGACATCGCCTTCGCCGCCGCCCGGCTCGGAGCGCCGGCCGGAAGCGTCGACGATGCCGTCCGGCGCCAGTACGAAGCGTGGGGCTACGGTCCCGGCTACAGGCTTCCCGGCACCTCCCACCGCACCGGACACGGCATCGGCATGGAAGGCCATGAGCCGGTCAATTTCGTCCATGGCGAGACGACCAGGCTGGCGCCGGGCATGTGCTTCTCCAACGAGCCGGGGATCTACCTTCCCGGCAAGTTCGGAATCCGCCTCGAGGACTGCCTCTACATGACGGCCACCGGCCCCCGCTGGTTCTCCACCCCGCCGCCGAGCCTCGACCGGCCCTTCGATTAGCTTGTCCTCCCCGCGAAGCGGGGGGAGGGGGACCATGCGAAGCATGGTGGAGGGGTATCTGGCCCGGAATTAGAGGTTCGGCAGGTCGACGGCGAAGGTCCGCGCGATCTACCCCTCCACCACCCTTCGGGGTGGTCCCCCTCCCCATCTTTCGATGGGGAGGACGAGCTAGAAAGGCTCGTCGCCGGGCTTGGGCGGAGGTACGTGGGAAGGAGCGTGGGGGGGCTCGATGTCGACCGGCTCGAGCGGGTCGAGCTCGCCTTCCCATTTCGCGACGACGACGCTCGCCACCGCGTTGCCGACGACGTTGGTCGCCGAGCGGCCCATGTCGAGGAAATGGTCGACGGCGAGGATCAGGATCAGGCCGGCTTCGGGGATGTTGAACTGGGCCATGGTCGCGGTGATCACGACGAGGCTCGCCCGGGGCACTCCGGCGACGCCCTTCGAGGTGATCATCAGGGTCAGAAGCATCAATATCTGCTGGGTCATCGACAGCTCGATGCCATAGGCCTGGGCGACGAAGATGGTCGCGAAGGTCATGTACATCATCGAGCCGTCGAGGTTGAACGAATAGCCCAGCGGAAGGACGAAGCTGGCGATCCGCGGCGGCACTCCGAACCGGTCCAGCGCCTCGAGCGTGCGCGGATAGGCCGCTTCCGAGGAGGCGGTCGAGAAAGCGAGCACGATCGGATCGCGGATGTAGCGGATGAGGAGACGGGTCCGGCTTCCGACGATAAGGAAGCATATCCCGAGCAGAAGGATCCAGAGCAGGATCAGGCCGATATAGAAGCTGCCCATGAAATGGCCCAGGGTGCCCAGGATCGACGGCCCGCGCTGGGCGACCGTCGAGGCGACCGCGGCGAAGACGGCGACGGGCGCGAAGCGCATCACATAGTCGGTGATGACGAGCATCACCTTGACCAGGGCCTCGGTGGCCCGGAGCAGCGGCCGCGCAGGCTCTCCCACCGCCATGATGGCGACTCCGATGAAGAGCGAGAAGACGACGATCTGGAGGATGCTGTTCTCCGACATCGCCCGGATCATCGATTCGGGGAAGATGTTGCCGAAGAACTTGACGATGTCGAAGGCGGAGCGGTCGATCCCGGCCGAAGCGTCGGCGGGCGGAAGCGCGAAGGCGACGCCCACGCCGGGCTGGAACAGGGTGACGAGGAGCAGGCCGAGCGAGAGCGAGACGAGGCTCGCGGCCACGAACCAGCCGAGCGCCTTGGCTCCGACCCGCCCGAGCGCCGCGGTGTCGCCCATATGCGCGATCCCGACGACGAGGGTCGAGAAGACCAGGGGCGCGATGATCATCTTGATGAGATGGAGGAAGATCGTCGTCAGGATGGAGAGGTAGCGCGCAATCTCCTTCACCACCGGGCCGCCTTCGGGCGTTCCGTCGCCCAGAAAATAGTTCAGGCCCAGGCCGACGACGACGCCCAGCACGAGGGCGAACAGGATCCAGTAGGTGAGACGTTTGGCCACGCGCGGCTCCTCGTGCTTCGGGTGCGCCTAGGAAGTCGATTGTAGGGCGCGGGTCAAGCTACTTGCCTCCCCAAGCGGAGCTTGGGGAGGGGGACCAGCGTAGCTGGTGGAGGGGTGACCTGGCGGGGCCGAGTCAGATCACCCCTCCACCACCTTCGGTGGTCCCCCTCCCCATCTGCGATGGGGAGGCAGATTAAGCCGGCTCGAGAACCTTCTGCACGACGTCGTCGGCCAGCTTGCCGTTCAATTCGGCAAGATGGTCGAACACCGCCGTATAGCTCGCGAGCCCCTGGCTGACGGACCTCAGCTCGGCGTCGAGCCCCAGCAGCTCGGCTTCCGGCACCAGAGCCTCGACCACGTCCCAACGCGACCAGCCCGCCCGGCTGTCCATTCCGAGCATCTGGCCGCGGCGGCTGGCGATGGCCGAGGTCACCCGGGACGTGGCGTAGCCGGGAGTCACCACCGTCACCTTGTGGACCGGCTCGAGCAGATGCGGCTGGGCCTGGGCGAGAGCCTCGCTCATCCCGATCCGGCCCGCCGTCCGGAAGGCGAGCTCGGAGCTGTCAACCGTATGGTAGCTGCCGTCGACCAGCGTCACCGCGACGTCGACGACCGGGAAACCGAGCGGGCCCTTCCCCAGGGCGTCGCGCACGCCCTGCTCGACCGCGGGAATATATTGCCTCGGCACGGCGCCGCCGTGGATCTTCTCGTCGAACTTGAAGCCTTCGCCGCGCGCGAGCGGCCGGATCTCGATGACCACGTCGCCGAACTGGCCGTGGCCGCCCGACTGCTTCTTGTGGCGGCCGCGCTGGGTGACCGGCTTGCGGATCGACTCCTTGTAGCCGACCACCGGCGGGTGGGCGTCGACGGCTACTCCGTAGCGGCGCTTCAGGCGGGCCAGGGTGACCTTGAGATGCTCGTCGCTGATCCCCTTGAGGCGGGTCTCGTGGAGCGCCTCGTCCTGCTCCCAGGCGAGGGAAGGATCCTCCTCGACCAGCTTGTGGAGGGCGGTAGACAGGCGGACGTCGTCCTTGCGGTCGCTGGTGGCGATGGCGAGGGCGTAATTGGAGGCGGGCAGCGCCAGCTCCGGCGCCTTGCCGCCGGCGCCGAGCCACTCGCCGGCATTGACGCCCTCGGCCTTGGCGATCGCGACGACGTCGCCGACCGCGGCCTTGCCCAGCTTCGAGGGCTTCTCGCCCTGCATCGCGAAAAGCGTTCCGACCCGCACCGTATCGCCCGAGCTGGCCTTGAGCTCGGTACCTTCGCTCAATGGCCCGCCGAAGACCCGGGCGAGGGCGAGCCGGCCCATATTCCCGCCATGCGATACCTTGAACACGAAGGCGCAGCCGCCCCTCGCGCCGAGCCGCTCGGCCGCCGCTTCGGGCGCCGGGGCATCGTGGCGGAGCGCCTTCATCAGCCGGCGCACCCCGAAGCCGTTCAGCGCCGATCCGAACAGCACCGGGACGACCAGATTCTCCTTCGTCTCGCGGGCGATGTCGGCGAAGATCGTGGCCTGGTCGGGGGTCTCGTCCATCAGCAATTGCTCGAGCAGGGCATCGTCATGGTCGGCGAGCTGCTCGAGCATGTGGAAGCGGTCGCCTTTCTCGCGGTCGGCGAGGTCGGCGGGGATGTCGATCTGCTCGGAGGGCTTGCCCGGGCGGTATTTGAAGGCGCGCTCGAGCGCGAGGTCGACGAAGCCGGTGACCTTTTCCCCCTCGCGGATCGGGATCTGGCGGGCGACGAGCGGCGAGGAGCTCATCGGCTGAAGCGCCTCGAGCAGGTCGCGGATGCCGCCGCGGGCCTGGTCGATCTTGTTGACGAAGATGAGGTGGGGGACTCCGAGCGACTCGAGCTGCCTCAGGGCCGGCTCGGCGAGGATGGCGCGGTCGGTGTCCGGATCGACGACGACGACGGCGAGGTCGGCCGACGCGACGGCGAGCGCGCCGTCGGCCGAGAAGCCGACCGATCCCGGCGAATCGACGATGGCGAAGCGGTCGCCGAGGAAATCGAAATGCATCAGGTTGAGCTCGGTGGAGCCGGCGCGCTGCCGCGCCTCGGGGCTCGAGTCGCCGACGCTGGTGCCGGCGTCGACGCTGCCCTGGCGGTCGACCGCCCCGGCGGCGAAGAGCAGGGCCTCGGCGAGGCTGGTCTTACCCGCCCCGCCCGGTCCAACGAGGGCGATCGTCCGGGTTCCTACCGATCTGTCGGGCATGCGTGTCTCCTTGCGTTCCCAAGGCGCGACCCGCGTTGAAGCGCGTCAGCGCTCAATCCCGCCAGCGTTCCACCCTTTGGCGCCGAATCGCAAGAGGGGATGGGGTGGGTAGGCGAGCGCAGCGAGACTTCTTCGCCGGCCCGGAGTTTCGGCCGCCTTCGGCGGACCCAACCCCCGGCCCCTCCCTCCCAGGGAGGGAGGGAGGGAGGGAAGGAAGGAGCGAAGCAGGGGGAACACCTGCCCCGCATCATAAGTTGAGCCTCCAAGTCGCGGCGCCAGCCGCTTGTACAAAGGGTAAGCATCATGCCCGTCTCGACGACCCTGCCGGTCGTGGCCGGTCTCTCGATCCTCGGCGCCGCGCTCGGAGTCACTCTCGGCAAGTCCGCCATCGCCGAGATCAACCCCGCTTATTTCAGCGAGCCGGAAGACGATTTCCACGCCGACCTCGTCCCCTACCGGAGCCCGGACTGGGCTCAGGTCCACGCCGCCGAATATCGTGCCGCCCAGCAGCCGGTGATCGTCGGCGAGCTCGGCAGCGGCTGCATCGGCTGCCGCGACTATCCCGTCGCCTACGTCCCCCAGCATGATCCCGCCGTCGATCGCTATGTCGAGGGCGGATTGCTGAGAGCGCCGGAGCCCACGGTGGTGACGGTCGCCGCGGAGCCGGCGGCGCCCGATCCGGCGCTCGAGCGGATCCAGGCCTATTCGAGCTATCCGGTGAGCGCCGAGGAAAGGCCCGTCGAAGTGGCCGAAGCGCCGGCCGAGGAGCCCGCGGCGCCGACGGGGCTCTGATCCCTCATCCCGGCAAGAACCGGGACCCCGTCGCTATGAAGCGCCTTTGCGACCGGAGGTCCCGGCTTTCGCCGGGATGACGACGGTTGCCGCAGCGCAGCATGTGCCTTACCTTGGCGCCATGACTTCCACCAACGACATCCGCCGGTCTTTCCTCGACTATTTCGGCTCGAACGGGCACCGCCAGGTGCCCTCGGCGCCGCTCGTCCCTCAGAACGATCCGACCCTGATGTTCGTCAACGCCGGAATGGTGCCGTTCAAGAACGTCTTCACCGGCCTCGAGACCCGCCCCTATTCGACGGCGACATCTTCGCAGAAGTGCGTCCGCGCCGGCGGAAAGCATAACGATCT
>DASPJA010000085.1:0-28877 GCA_035628835.1 Allosphingosinicella sp. | reverse complement strand
ACCAGCCGCGCCAGCCCGGTCAGGTTCTCGGTCAGGATCGGGTTGCGCTTGTGCGGCATGGCCGACGAGCCCTTCTGGCCCTTGTCGAAGAACTCTTCGGCCTCCAGCACCTCGGTGCGCTGCAGGTGCCTTATCTCGGTGGCCAGACGCTCGACCGAAGAGGCGATCACGCCCAAAGTCGCGAAGAACATGGCGTGGCGGTCGCGCGGGATGACCTGGGTCGAGATCGGCTCCACCCTGAGGCCCATCTTCGCCGCGACATGCGCCTCGACCCGCGGGTCGACATTGGCGAAGGTCCCGACCGCGCCGGATATCGCGCAGGTCGCGATCTCCTCTCGCGCCGCCGTCATCCTTGCCCGTGCCCGGGCGAATTCGGCATGGGCATAAGCGAGCTTGAGGCCGAACGTCACCGGCTCGGCATGGATTCCGTGGCTCCGCCCGATCGTCGGGGTCAGCTTATATTGGTGCGCCCGCCGCCTCAGCACGTCCAGAAGTGCATCGAGATCCTCGATCAGCAGGTCGGAGGCCCGCTTCAGCTGCACCGCGAGGCAGGTGTCGAGCACGTCCGAGCTGGTCATGCCCTGGTGGAGAAAGCGCGCTTCGGGCCCGACATGCTCGGCGACGCTGGTCAGGAAGGCGATGACGTCGTGCTTCACCTCCGCCTCGATCGTGTCGATCCGTTCGACGTCGAAGCCGCCTTTCGCCCACACCGCCTCGGCCGCCTCCCGCGGCACGATGCCGAGCTCGGCCATCGCGTCCAGCGCGTGGGCCTCGATCTCGAACCAGATCCGGAAGCGGGCCTCGGGCGCCCAGATGCTGCTCATCTGCGGCCGCGAATAGCGGGGGATCATAAGCGTTCCTAACCTGCGTTGCGGAACGGGGCGCCTAGCAAAGTCGTCCCGTGGCTTCAATGAGACGAGATACTGGAAACCCCGCCCCGCGACTTCGTTTTTATCCTGAGCCTTCAGAGCCTTAACTGCCAAAAGGCCCGTGTTCAAAAGTAATCCAGGTCAATAAGAGAGGAAGAAATCCGATGCTGAAATCCATTCTGATGGGCGGCGCCATGCTGCTCGCCATTCCCGCTTTCGCCCAAACTACCGGCACCAACACCAACGCCACCACCAGCACGAGCCAGACCGGCACCACCACCAACGATCACGGTTCGATGCACAACAGCCAGAACGCTCAAGGCACCGGCACCTCGACCATGGGCAGCCAGGTCAATGGCGGCGTGACCAGCTCGTCGCCGGGCGCCGGCCAGGCCGGTCAGACCACTTCATCCGGCCAGGGAAATGCCTGGAGTGGCACCGGAACGGCTACCACCGGCACCGGCACCGGCACCGGCACCGGCACGGGTACCGGTGGCGGCATGATCGGCAGCGGCACCGCCACCGGCGGCGGCACGATCGGCAGCGGCACCTCGGCCGGCGCGGGCGGTCCCTTCCAGCCGGCGCGCAGCTACCCGCCCTGCACCCGCACCCGCACCGACAGCTGCCGCCAGCGCGGCGGACGTTAATCCTCCCCGCGCAAGCGGTGGGGAGGGGGGCATTGGGAAGGTGGTGGAGGGGTAACTGGCGGAAGCCTGCGCCAGCTACCCCTCCACCCCGCTGCGCCGAAGGCGCAGCCTATCCTGAAGGACGCCGCAGGCGACGCCCCCACCGCGATGGCGTCGGCCTGGCTTGGCGCCCGACAAATAAAAGCAGTCTCAGCGGCAGGTTCGGGAAGCAACCACTCGGATCAGCCCCGGCGGCCGAATGCCGACCTGGCCAGTCGCGCCTGCCATGCTGCTCCGAATCGGATCAGGACGGGTTGAGGATCGCGTCAAGAGCGGGCCCGGAACCGTCCTCGGCACAACCGGCCGCAAAGTGCTGCACGGCCGGGCGGACCCACTTCCGCGAGTCAGCCACTGCGTTACTGGCCGCTTCGATATTTTCACGTGCATGGGTCATTGGACACCTATCCTCAGTTCACGGACCACCGGTATCCTCAGGGCCACGGGCTGTCAAAGTGTCCGTTCGTCGATTCACGCCGGGTCCGTCGCCGGGTTCTCAGGTGCTGACAGGCGCCCGCGTCGTGCGCATAAGCCGGTGTCGGACACCCAATTTCAGGATACCGCGAATTCCAGATCGCCTTTTGCTGAGCGGGCGGCCGTCGTCCGGGAGCCTTGCGTCCGCGCAGTCCGGGGCGCTGCTGAGGCCGCGAGCGACGGAGCTGTAGCGGCAGATCCCGCAGTTCCGCCTGCCCCGGCCGGCAGATGGGGAGGTAATATCAGATCAGCCCCAGCGACCGCATGCTCGCGCAGGTCCTCGCGCCGACGATGACATGGTCGTGCACCGCGATTCCGAGCGGCCGCGCCGCCTCGACGATCTCGCGGGTGAGGCGGATGTCCTGCTGGCTGGGCTGCGGATCGCCGCTGGGATGGTTGTGGACCAGGATGATCGCGGTGGCGTGATATTCGAGCGCCCGACGGATCACCTCGCGGACATAGACCGCCGCTTCGTCGACCGAGCCTTCCGACATCGGCTCGTTGCGGATCAGCATGTTCCTGGCATTGAGGTAGAGGATCCGCACCCGCTCCACGGCGAGGGCGCCCATGTCGGCGCGCAGATAGTCGAGCAACGCCTGCCAGCTGCCCAGCACTGGCTGGTCCGCCACCTTCGATTCGAGAAGCCGGAGCGCCGCCGCCTGGGCGATCTTGATCGCCGCGGCGGCGCCCTCGCTGACGTCGCCGACCCGCATGATCGCCTCGCCGTCGGCGGAAAGCAGCCGGCCGAAGCCGCCGAAATCATGGATCAGCTTCTTCGCCAGCGGCTTGGTGTCCCGGCGGGGGAGGGCGAGCGCAAGCAGATATTCAATAAGCTCATGCTCCAGCAGAGCCTCCGGCCCGCCCTCGAACAGGCGTCTCCTCAGCCGGGCGCGGTGGCCCCGGCCGTCGAGAGACTCGTCGGCCATCAGCAAAGATTAAGCTTGGCGGCCGACATAGGCAAACCGCTTTGCCCCCGCCGCCCGGAAAGGTACGGAGGCGGAACGGGAGCGGCTTGACGGAGGTTGGAGGCCGGTGGACGACGAGGCCGGAGTGGAGGTGCGGCGGCGCCCGGTGAAGCGGCTGACGGCGCTCGCCCTGCTCCTGGTCGTCCTGCTCGCCCTCCTCGTCGCCTGGACCCAGCGGCGGCCGATCGCCGCCGACTTCATCGACCGCGAGCTCGCCCGCCGCAACGTCCGCGCCACCTACGAGGTGAAGAGGATCGGCTTTCGCACCCAACGCCTCGAGAATCTCGTCATCGGCGACCCGCGCAATCCCGATCTCACCGCCCGCTGGGTCGAGGTGCGCCTCAGCTGGGGGCTGCGCCGGCCGAAGGTGACCCTGATCACCGCCCGCGGAGTCCGCCTCAACGCCCGGCTTGCTCGGGACGGCAAGATCAGCTTCGGCGAGATCGACCGGCTGCTTCCGCCGCCGACGGGGCTGCCCTTCCGCTTTCCCGACCAGGATGTCGACATCGCCGACGCCAGCGTGCGCTTCGACACCCCTGCGGGCCGGGTCGGGATCTCGCTCGAAGGCAAAGGCAATCTCGCCGACGGCTTCCGCGGCCGGATGGCGGCGGCGGCGCACAGCCTGCGCCCCGGAAGCTGCCGGATCGACGCCATCAAGGGGCGTTGGGCCGTCGCCATCTCCGATCTGAAGCCGAGCTTCCGGGGACCCGCCGAGGCCGCCCGTCTCGGCTGCGGGGACAGCCTCGCGGTGACCGGCATCGGGCTCGACCTCGACATGGGCCTCGCTCCGGGCCTCGACAGCTGGAAGGGGAGCACCGCCCTTCGCGCCGCCCGGCTGCGGTCCGGCGCGGCCCTGCTGACCGGGCTGAGCGGCCGCCTCGGCCTCGACGGCAATGCGCGGATGACCCGAGGCTCGCTCGACCTCGCCTCGGCGGCCGCGCGGATCGGCGCGGTCACCGCGGCGGGGACCTCCGTCGAAGGGCGCTACGGGCTGTCGCTGGACAATGGCGGCTTCACCCTGCTCGGCAATGCCAGTGCCCGCGGCGCGTCGGCGGCGGCACCGCTGGCCGGCGCGGTCGCGGCGCTCGGCTCGGCCGGAGGCACGCCGATCGAGCCCGTTGCCGACGCCCTGGCCGCCGCCCTCGCACGCGCCGGGGCCGCCTTCGACGCCGATGCGGCGCTCCGCGTCGTCAACGGCCGCGGCTATGGCGGTGTCCGCTTCGAGCGGCTGAGCGCGGCCACCCGCAGCGGCGCCCGGGTCGAGCTGGGGGGCGGGCATGGGCTCACTCATTACTGGCCGGGCGGCCTCACCCGCCTCGACGGTGCTCTCGCCGTCACCGGCGGCGGCTTTCCGGCGATCCGGATCAGCCTCGACCAGCCCGGGCCCGGCGCTCCGATCCGCGGCACCGGCCGGATCCAGCCGATGCGGGTTGGGAATTCGCGCCTCGCGCTCGGCGAGATCAGCTTCACCGCCGCCCCGGGTGGGGTAACGAGCGTCTCGACGGTGGCGACGATCGACGGCCCGCTCCCGGACGGATGGGTGCGCGGGCTCGTGCTGCCGGTCGCGGGACGCCTCGACGGCCGCGGCGGCTTCGCCTTCGGGACAAGCTGCGCTCCGGCCCGTCTCGAGGCGCTTCGGCTCGGAAGCCTCAGCCTCGGGCGAACGGCCCTGCCGCTCTGCCCGACCGGCCGGGCGCTGATCTGGAAAGCCCCGGGACGCTCGGTCTCCGGCGGTGCCGAGCTTCGCTCTCCCCGCTTCGCCGGGACCCTCGGCAGCTCGCCGCTCAGTGTCGCCGGCAGCCGTCTGCGCTTCGGCCTCGCCGGCCCGAGCTTCGCCGCCTCGGACTTGACGGTCGGCCTCGCCGCCAACCGCTTCGCTCTCGGCTCTCTCACCGGCGACTTCGGCAAAGCCGGGGTCGCCGGCCGCTTCGCGGGCCTCGCCGGCAAGCTCGCCAACGTTCCGCTGCTGATGAGCCAGGGCGCCGGAACCTGGCAGGTGAGGGGCGGCGACCTGTCGATGGCCGGCGAGATGCGGATCGCGGACGAAATGGAGCCGGCCCGCTTCTATCCTCTCGTCACCCGCGACTTCCGCCTCACCCTGGCGGACAACCAGATCAGGGCCGGCGGCTGGCTCGCCGATCCCGAGACCGGAACCCGGATCGTCCATGCCGACATCGGCCACAATCTCTCCACCGGCCGGGGCCGCGCCGGGCTCGACGTCCCCGGCATACGCTTCGACAAGGACTACCAGCCCGAGCAGCTCACCCGCCTCACCACCGGAGTCGTCGCTCTGGTCGACGGCGTCCTGAAAGGGCAGGGCGAGATCAGCTGGGACGGCGCGGGCTCGCGCAGCAGCGGCACCTTCTCGACCGACGACATGGATTTCGCGGCCGCTTTCGGACCCGTCGAGGGCCTCTCCACGACCCTTCATTTCACCGACCTACTCGGCCTCGTCAGCGCTTCCGGCCAGGAAGCCGAGGTGGACCTCGTGCGGGCCGGCATCGACGTGCTCGACGGCCGAATCCGCTACCAGCTCCTCCCCGGCCTGCAGGTGAAGGTCGAGAGCGGCCGCTGGCCCTTCGCCGGCGGCGAGCTCATCCTCGAGGAGACGATCCTCGATTTCTCCAAGCCGTCGGCCAAGCGCCTGACCTTCCGGGTCGCGGGCCTCGACGCGGCGCTCTTCATCCAGAAGATGGAGTTCGCCAACATCACCGCCACCGGCACGTTCGACGGGGTGATCCCGATGGTCTTCGACGAGCGCGGCGGCCGGATCGCCGGCGGCCGCCTCGTCGCGCGGCCGGAGGGCGGCACGCTCTCCTACATCGGCGAGCTCACCGACAAGGAGCTCGGAGTCTACGGCAAGCTCGCCTTCGACGCCCTGAAGTCGATGCGCTATTCCAAGCTGACCATCGACCTCGACGGCTCGCTGGAAGGCGAGTTCGTCGCCGGAATCGAGCTCGACGGGGTTGCCCGCGATCCCGTTCTGACCTCCGCCCCGTCGGGCGGCATCAGGGGCATGGTCGCCGGCCGGGCGCTGGGCCAGCTCGCCAAGATCCCGTTCGAGTTCAACATCACCGTCAAGGGGCCCTTCCGGGCGCTGATCGGAACGATGCGCTCGCTCCACGATCCCACTTTGCTCATCCAGTCGACGCTTCCGGACCTGATCCGGGGCAAGCCGGACGAGCCTCCCTCCGTTCAGCCCCAGGAAAGCGAGATTGTGCGATGAAGCGGTCGTTGTTGACGTTGATGCGTTGCGATGCGACGCAGGGCGCGATGAGACGGATGAAGATCCTCCTCGCCGCGCCGGTTGTTCTCGGCTCGGCCGGCTGCGTTCAGGTGAGCGCTCCGGAGAAGCCGATCGAGATCAACCTCAACATCAACATCAGGCAGGAGGTCGTCGTCCGTCTCCAGCAGGACGTGCGCGACCTCATCAAAGAGAATCCGGGAGTGTTTTGACATGAGCCGCCGAACCAGACTGATCCTCGCCGCAGGAGTCGCGCTCGCGGTCGTCGCGGGCGGCTCCGGAGTCGCCTCCGCCATGATTCAGGACGCCTCCGCCCAGCTTCGGGCCTCCGGCCAGGTCGGCGAGCAGGCCGACGGCTATCTCGGCCTCGTCGGCTCGGCCCCGGCCGCGGTCCGCGCCCAGGTCGACGCCGTCAACATCAAGCGCCGCGCCTATTACACCGATCTCGCCGCCAAGCGCGGCGCCAAGATCGAGGAAGTCGCCGCCACCACCGCCTGCGAGCTGTTCCGCACCAAGGTCGCCCCAGGCCAATATTACCGCCTCCCCGACGGCGTTTGGCGCCAGCGCGACGCGGCGCCGATCCCGCTCCCCGCCTATTGCGGTTAGGATCGCCAATTCCCCTCCCTGGAAGGGAGGGGTTAGGGCTGGGTAGGCGAGCGCAGCGAGACTTTCTGCCGACTCCGAGTTTAGCTCGCCTTCGGCGGCCCCACCCCCGGCCCCTCCCTTTCAGGGAGGGGAGGATTCATATTG
This sequence comes from Allosphingosinicella sp., assembly GCA_035628835.1. Classification (GTDB taxonomy): domain Bacteria; phylum Pseudomonadota; class Alphaproteobacteria; order Sphingomonadales; family Sphingomonadaceae; genus Allosphingosinicella. The sequence goes on along the minus strand of DASPJA010000085.1, from coordinate 21,892 downwards.
CACCGCAGCAACGTGTTGACTTGACCAGCCCCCCTTCCTAAAGGGGCGGCGCCTTGGCGGGGTTCGTTCGCCGGCATGTCCTCGCACCCTTCGATCCGCCTTTCGCGCGCGGTCGTCCATGGAAGAAAGACATGGCGGAAGACGAGCCCCGACAGGACCCGAAGCTCACCCCGGATGCGCGGCTCGACTCGCTCGAAGAGCGATTGAAGGCGGCGCAGGCGGCGGAAGCGGCGAGGACCGGACGGAAGGAGCGTCCCCCGCGGACCGGCCAGGCCCAGGGGATGAGAATCCTCTCGGTGCTGGTCAGCTACCCGCTCGGCAGCGCGCTGATCGGCTACGCGATCGACCGCTTCGCGGGCACGCGCGGGATCTGGGTGGCGATGCTCTTCGTCGGGTTCGGTCTCGCCATGTGGGAAGTTTGGAAGATTTCTAATCAGAGCCCGACCGAGGGCTGAGGGAAGACGAGTGGCGGCCGAGAGCAGAATCGATCCGATGCACCAGTTCCAGATCTCGCCGCTGGTCGGCGAGCTGGGGTCTCCTTTCGCCTTCACCAACAGCGCGCTTTGGATGCTGATCGTCCTCGCTCTGATCTGGCTGTTCATGCTCGGCGGGATGAAGCGCCAGCTGGTCCCCACCCGCTGGCAGGTGATGGTCGAGGGCGTGACCGGGTTCATAACATCGATGCTCGAGACCAGCGTCGGGCCCGAGGGACGGAAGTACATTCCCTGGGTCTTCACCGTCTTCATGTTCATCCTCTTCGCCAACCTGCTCGGGCTGATGCCCTTCGCGCTGGCGGGCGCTCACCCGTTCACCGTGACGAGCCAGTTCACCGTCACCGGAGTGATGGCGATCATCAGCTTCGGGATCGTGCTGGTGGTGGGCTTCTGGAAGCACGGCTTCCATTTCTTCTCGCTGTTCATCCCGCACGGGACTCCCAAGCCGCTGCTGCCGCTCATCTTCCTGATCGAGCTGCTCTCCTTCATGGTGCGCCCGTTCAGCCTGGCGCTCCGGCTCTTCGTCGCGATGATCGCCGGCCACATCCTGGTCGAGGTGTTCGGAAGCTTCGTCGTCTCGGGGATCAACGCGGGCGGGGTCGCGGGACCGGCCGTCGCCCTCATCTCGTTCGTCTTCATCGCGGGGGTGATGGCGCTGGAGCTGCTCGTCTGCGCGATCCAGGCCTACGTCTTCGCGCTCCTGACGTCGCTCTACATCAACGACGCGGTCAATCTTCACTAATCTTCTCAACGGTTTCACTCAAGGAGTTAATCATGGAAAGCCTCGAAGCAGCGAAAGTCATCGGCGCGGGTCTCGCCGCCATCGGCGTCGGCGCCGCCGCCATCGGCGTCGGCAACGTCTTCGGCTCGTTCCTGGAGAGCGCGATCCGCAACCCGGCCGCGGCCGACAGCCAGCAGGGCCGCCTGTTCATCGGCTTCGCCGCCGCCGAGCTTCTCGGCCTGATCGCCTTCGCCGTGGCGATGATCATCCTCTACGCCATCTAAGAGGATCGAAGGGGACAGGTACCGGTACCTGTCCCCAGCCCGAGGGAACGAAATGCCTCAGATCAACCAGCTCGCCGACGTCGCTTATTCCCAGTTCTTCTGGCTGCTGCTCGTGCTGGGCCTGATCTATTTCGGGATCGGCAAGGCGATGCTGCCGAAGATCCAGTCGACGGTCGAGCTGCGCGACAAGCAGATCGCCGGCGACCTCGCCGCGGCCCAGGCGGCTCGGCAATCGGCCGACGAGATCGAGGCGGCCTACCGGGCCCGGATGGACGAGAGCCGCGCCGAGGCGCTCAAGGTCGCCGCGGCCGCGAAACAGTCGAGCGCCCTGGCGACCGAGGAGCGGATGCGCGCCGCCCAGGGGGAGACGGAAGCGAAGGTCGCGGCCGCCGAGGCGCGGATACGGGCCGCCACCGAGACGGCCCTCGGCGAAATCGAGACCGTCGCGGCCGATGCGGCTCGCGATCTCGTCGAGAGGCTGGCGGGGCTGTCCGTCAGCGGCGAGGAAGCGGCCGCGGCCGTGAAGGCGGAGATGGTCCGTGGCTGAAGACAACGTCCATACGCCCGCGCCCACCGGCGAAGGCGCCAATCCCGAGACCCACGCGACCGACGCCCATGCCGGAGCGCCGGAGCATCATCCGACGCCGACGGCCCTGGGTCTCGACGCCCCCGCCTGGATCGCCCTGGCGATGGTGCTGGTCTTCGCCATCCTGCTATGGAAGCGCGTGCCGGCCCTGATCGGCCGAGCCCTCGACACCAAGATCGCGGCGATCCGCGCCCAGCTCGACGAGGCGGCGCAGCTGCGCGCCGAGGCCGAGGCGATCAAGGCCGAATATGAGGCCAAGGCCGCCCAGGCCGAGGCCGAGGCGGCGACGGTCCTCGACCGCGCCCGGGCCGAGGCCGAAGGCATCGTCCGCCAGGCGGAGAGCGACGCCTCCGCCCTGGTCGAGCGCCGCGGCCGAATGGCCGAGGACAAGATCGCCGCGGCCGAGCGCGCCGCCCTCGACCAGGTCCGCGCCAAGGCCGCGAGGGCCGCCGCCGCCGCCGCCGAGACCCTGATCCGCGCCAAGCTCGACGCCGGCGCGGACAAGGCCCTGGTCGACCGCACCATCGAAGGCCTCGGCCGGCCCAACTAAGACCTCTTCCCCTCCCTTACCGGGAGGGGAGCTTTCCGGACCGCTTCCGCCAGGCCGCCGCCAGCGCCGTCTCGAGCAAATCCTCGCTCACCGCCTCCAGCCGCACCAAAGTGCTTCCGCCACGCCCCCACGCCCCCGCCGCCGGCTTGAACGCCTCCGGCGCTAAGGCGATGAAATCCTCCTGCTGCTCGGGCATCAGCGCCACCATCCCCCAGTCTTCGTCGGGCGATCCCAAGGTCGCGAAGATCTTCCCGCCGACCCGGAAATCGGCATGGCCCATATGGCTGCCCTCCACCGCCCCCGGGAAGGCGAGGGCGATGCGGCGGAAATCGTCGGGGGTCGGCATGGCTCACCTTAACATGACCGGCATCGGCATCTAGATCGGCACCGTGACCGATACGCCCCCCACCGACCGCTTCAACGAGGAGAAATCCGCTTACACCGTCCGCGGCAGCGACCAGCCGGACCTGGAGGCCGGAGTCGCCGCCATCCGCAAGGTCGTGAAGACCCTGCCGGTCCGCCCCGGAGTCTACCGGATGCTCGATGCCAGGGGCGACGTCCTCTACGTCGGCAAGGCGAGGGCGCTGAAGAACCGGGTGACCAACTACACCCAGGTGACACGGCTGACCAAAAGGCTGCAGCGAATGGTGTCGCAGACCCGCTCGATGCAGATCGTCACCACCAACACCGAAGCCGAGGCGCTGCTGCTCGAGGCGCAGCTGATCAAGCGCTACCGGCCGCCCTACAACGTGCTCCTGAGGGACGACAAAAGCTTTCCCTTCATCCTTCTGCGCGAGGACCATGCCTTCCCGCAGATCCGCAAGCATCGCGGCGCCCGCCGCCACAAGGGCCAATATTACGGACCGTTCGCCAGCGCCGGCTCGGTCACCCGGACGTTGAACGCGCTCCAGAAGCTGTTCTTGCTGAGGAGCTGCACCGACACCTTCCTCGCGACCCGCAAGCGGCCCTGCCTGCTCTTCCAGATCCGCCGCTGCTCGGCCCCTTGTGTCGGACGGGTCACGCCCGAGGCCTATGCGGAGCTGGTCCAGGACGCCAAGGACTTCCTCGGCGGCAAATCGAGCCAGGTCCAGCAGAAGCTCGCCGCGGCGATGAACGAGGCGGCCGAGGCGATGGATTACGAGCTCGCCGCCGTCTTCCGCGACCGGCTGCGCTCGCTGACCTTCATCCAGGGCTCGCAGGCGATCGCCGCCGAAGGGCTGGGCGACGCCGACATCTTCGCTCTGGCCTGCAAGGGCGGGACGATGTGCGTCCAGGCCTTCTTCATCCGCGGCGGCAACAATTGGGGCCACCGGAGCTTCTTCCCCGCCCACACCGCCGACGTGCCCGAGGCGGAGGTGCTGGCCAGCTTCCTGATGCAATTTTACGAGGAGGTGCCGCCGCCACGGCAGATCCTGCTCGACCGCGAGGTGCCGGAGGCGGAGCTGCTCGCCGAGGCGCTTTCGGAACGGTCCGACAGGAAGGTGGTCCTCAGGGTGCCCAAACGCGGCGACCATGTCCGGATGATCCGCCAGGCCTCCCGCAACGCCGAGGAGGAACTGGACCGCCACCTCGCCGAGACCAGCACCCAGGCGAAGACGATGCGGGCGCTGACCGAATTGCTGGAGCTGTCGGAGCCGCCGGAGCGGATCGAAGTCTATGACAACAGCCACGTCATGGGAACGAACGCGGTCGGCGCGATGATCGTGGCGGGACCCGAGGGCTTCCGGAAGAATGCCTACCGGAAGTTCAACATCAAGCGTCCCGAGACGGTCCCGGGCGACGACTTCGCGATGATGCGCGAGGTGCTCGGCCGGCGATTCGCCCGGCTGGAGAAGGAGGATCCGGACCGAAGCCGCGGCGAATGGCCGGACCTGCTGCTGATCGACGGCGGCAAGGGGCAGCTCTCGGCGGTGCTGGAGACTCTGGAATGCGCGGGCATCCACGACGTCCCGGTCGTCGGGGTCTCGAAAGGCCCCGACCGCAATGCCGGGCGGGAGACCCTGCATCTGGCGAACGGGCGCGACTTCCAGCTGCCGCCCAACTCGTCCGTGCTCTTCTACATCCAGCGCCTCCGCGACGAGGCCCACCGCTTCGCCATCGGGGCCCACCGGCAGAAGCGCGCCAAGAGCATGACCGCGAGCCCGCTCGACGAGGTTCCCGGAATCGGCCCGAGCCGCAAGCGGGCCCTGCTCATGCATTTCGGCACCGCCAAGGCGGTGAGGGGGGCGCCCCTGGAGGATCTGGAAAAGGCGCCGGGAATTTCGAAGACGATGGCGAGGGGGATTTACGACTATTTCCACCCGTCGGGCTGATCTCCCCTCTCTGAAAGGGAGGGGTCAGGGGTGGGTCCGCCGAAGGCGGCCGAAACGCCGGGTCAGCCGGCAGTCTCGCTGCGCTCGCCTACCCACCCCCAGCCCCTCCCTTCCAGGGAGGGGAGATTTCGCCAGGATGAAGGGCGCGCTCACCATATGTTCACTGGGGCCGCTTAAAATCGCGGCCATGACCCAGGTTCTCCTCACGGTCGACACGGCGCTCAGCTGGGCCGCCCACGCCGGCGGCGCCTCCTGGCAGGAGAATCTCTCCGCCTCCTTCGATCCCCGGCAGCTCGACCTGCTCCGCGATCAAGGCCTCAAGGGCTGCTTCTTCGTCGATCCGATGCCTGCCTTGGTCTACGGCCTGGAGCCCGTCCGCCGTCTGGTCGAGCCCATCCTCGCCGCCGGCCAGGACGTTCAGCTCCTCCTCCATCCGGTCTGGCAGAGCGTCGCCGAGGGCTTCGCGGAAGGCACCCGCTTCGAGCTCACCTGTTTCGACGCCGAGGACCAGCTCGACCTGATCGAGACCGCCCGCGACCTGCTGGTCGAAGCGGGCGCGCCTCGGCCGGTCGCCTTCCGCTCGGGCGGATATGCGGCCGACGTCCGCACGCTCGGCGCGCTCCTTCAGGTCGGCCTCCGCTTCGACTCCAGCCACCTTCCCGGGAAAAGCGCGCTTCCGCTCGAGTCCGACCTCGCCGGACCGGTCGATCTCGGCGGGCTGATCGAGCTGCCGGTGACGGCGGTCGGCGAGACTCCCGAGGCCGAGCTGAGCCATGCGCTCAGCGCCGGCCACGCCCTTATCGCACTCGCCGGCGACGGTTCGAGCATCGAGAGGCTGTGCGACTTCCTGGCCGCCCATGCGCAGGAGCTGCCCACGGCGCACTTCGCCGATCTCAACCCGGTGCCCGCCGCCACCGCGGTCCGGCCGCTGCCGCTCCAGGCTTTGCGCCGCGCCGGCCGGCCCGCCGCTCCGGTGTGGCCGAACGCCCTTTACCAGGCGTCGCCGTGATGTATCCCCGGTGGGGATGCACCTCCTCACCCAGGCGATCATCTGCGCGGTCCGGCCGCATGGCGAGCATGGCGCGATCGCCCGCGCGCTGACTCCCGCCGACGGGATCCAGGCCGGCTATGTGCGCGGCGGCCGCTCCCGCCGGCTTCGCCCGATCCTCCTCCCCGGCAATCTCGTCCAGGCCGAATATCGCGCCCGCACCGACGATCAGCTCGCCCAGCTGAGCGTCGAGCTCGCCGCCAGCCGGGCGCCTCTCCTCGGCGAGGCCCTGCCCGCGGCGGCGATCGAATGGACGACGGCGCTCGCCGCGACCGCGCTCCCGGAGGGCCAGCCTTATCCACGCCTCTACGACGCGCTCCACGGTCTGCTCGCCGCCATCGAAGCCTCGCCCAATGCGCGCGGCTGGGCTCCGTCGCTGGTCCGCTACGAGCTGTTCGTCCTCGCCGAGCTCGGCTTCGGCCTCGACCTGTCGGAATGCGCGGCCACCGGGGCCAGCGAGGACCTCGCCTTCGTCAGCCCGAAAAGCGGCCGCGCGGTCAGCGCCGGAGCGGCGGGCGAATATCGAGACCGCCTCTTCCCGCTGCCGCCTTTGCTGCTCGGCCCGGGTCCGGCCGACTGGCCGGACATCCTGGCCGGCCTGCGCATCACCGGCCATTTCCTCGCCCGCGACGTGCTGATCGAGCGCCAGGCGGACATTCTGGCGGCTCGGGAGCGCCTGCTGGACCGGCTCAAGCGGGCCGGGGCCTAGCATCCGTCCGCCACGCTTCGATCGCCTCGGCGATCCGCTCCGCCGCATGGCCGTCGCCGAACGGAAAGGCGGTCCGCGCCATCCGGGCATATCTCGCCGGGTCGGCGAGAAGGCCGGAGACCGCCGCGACGATTCGGTCGGGATCGGTGCCGACCAGCTCCAGGCTCCCGGTCGCCAGCGCCTCCGGCCGCTCCGTCACCTCGCGCAGCACCAGTACCGGCTTGCCGAGCGCCGGCGCCTCTTCCTGGAGGCCGCCGCTGTCGGTCAGGATCAGCCAGCTCGAAGCCATCAGCCGCACCATCCCGTCATGATCGAGCGGCTCCAGCAGCTCGATATGCTCGGCCCCGGCCAGCGCATGTTCCACGCCCCGCCGAGCCAGCGGATTGGGGTGAAGCGGGGCCGCCACCCGAACCGGCAGCTCCCGGACCATCCGCTTCAGCGCCTCGCACACCGAGCGCACCGGCTCGCCCTGGTTTTCGCGCCGGTGGCAGGTGGCGAGGATCAGCCGGCGGCCGCCGGATCGCGCCGGCCGCACCGGCGATGCGATCCGTGTCCGCGCCTGAAGGAGAGCGTCGATTCCGGTATTGCCCGTGACCCAGATCCTGCCCGAGACACGGCCCTCGCGGCGCAGATTGTCCGCCGCCGTGTCCGTCGGCGCGAACAGCAGCTCGGCGAGCGCGTCGATGGCGACCCGATGGCCTTCTTCCGGAAAGGGCTGGGCAAGATCGTGTGAGCGCAGCCCCGCCTCGACGTGGCCCGTCGGAATGCCGCAATCCTGTGCCGCGAGCGCTCCGGCGACGGCGCTGGTCGTGTCGCCATGGACGAGGACGAGGTCGACCGGCCCGCGCCGGAAACGGCCGCAGAGCATTGCGCGAAGGGCCTCGCGCAGTCCCTCCGGAGTTCGGCCGCGCGGGCTGAAACGGAGCTGAAGAACGCTTTGCCGCGGGTGGTCGAAATAGCCGGCGAGGCCCGCATGCTGCCCGGTCAGGATGACCTGGTGCTCGACGCCCGGCCGCCGCGCCAGCGCCCGGGCCACGGGCGCCATCTTGATCGCTTCGGGACGCGTTCCGACGACCGAGACGACGGCGATGGCGGGGGGCGGGGAGGTGGGCATCGCTCACAGCTAGCCCGCTCGCGAAGCTATACAAAAACCCCATCCGGCGAGTCCAAACAACCGGATTGCAGGAGCGGTGGACGCCCTCAGCCGCCGCCCGGCACCCCCAGCTCGGCGGCGGCGCTCTTCAGCCGCCCGGCCGCGGCCCCGTCGCTTCCCAGAGCGGCGAGGCCGGAGCGGAGCGCCGCCTGCGCCGCCTGCGCCTCGCCCAGCGCCATGCGCGAGCGCATCAGCCGGATCCAGCCTTCCTCGTCCCTAGGGTTCGCCTTCAGCCGCCCTTCCAGCCGCGCCACCATCTGCTGGACCATCGCCGCCTGCTCGGCGGGCGGGAGCGACGAGGCCGAGGCGAGCTGCTCGGGAGTCGGGCCCGGAATGCCGGCGGTGGCGGTGCCGGTGCTTCCGGCGGCGGGCATTTTCCCGGATATGTCGATCCGGTTCTTCGCCGCCGTCTGCTCGATCGTCCGCCTGAGGTCGGCTTCCCAGGGCGCCCCGGGCGGCGTGTCCTTGAGGAAGGCGAGCCAGTCCTCCACCGCGCCTTCGTGGTCGCCCGCCAGGTCCTTCTGGACCGCCAGGAAATAGCGCGCGCGGGGGTCGCTCGGATCGAGCTCGAGCGCCTTGCGGAACGCCGCCGCCGCCTCCGGCACGAGAGTCGCGCTCGGCACCTGAAGCGCCTCGCCGAGGGACGACCAGTTCTCCGCATTGTCCGGCTCGATCGCGGTGGCCCTGCGATAGGCGGCGGCGGCCTCGCCGGCATTGCCGGCCTGCGCATAGGCCCATCCGACCACCCGCCAGTCCTTCGCCGCCGGGCTGTTGTCGCCGCCGCCCGAGCCGCCGACGCTGCGCGAGATGGCGACCGCGCCCGAAACCAGCGCGATCAGGGCCGCCGCGACGAGGATGATCGTCGCCGCGGAAGGCCGGCGGGAACGGGTTTGGGGGGCGCTGGTCATGGGCTTGCTATCCTCGCGCCGATTTGGTCAACGTCAAGGGCTGCCGTGCGCGGCGGCTGGAGGGGTGGGAACAAGCGTGTCGGCAACCTTCCGCATCGCGATCGTCGGTTCCGGCCCCGCCGGCCTCAGCGCCGCCGCGAGAGCCGCTAGGCTCGGCCTCAGCCACGTGCTGATCGAGAAGACCGGCCACCTCTCCGACACGATCTACAAATACCAGAAGGGCAAGCACGTGATGGCGACCCCGAACCAGCTCGTGCTGCGCTCGGACATGCCCTTCGAGGCTGGCAAGCGCGAGGCGGTGCTCGGCGGCTGGGACCGGACGGCGGGCGACCACGGGATCAACGTCATGCTCAACGCCGAGGTCGCCTCGATTGCCGGCGCTCAGGGCGCTTTCACGCTCACCCTGGCGAGCGGCGGGATCGTGCGGGCGGAGAACGTCGTCCTCGCCATCGGCACCCAGGGCAATCCGAACCTGGTGCGCTCGGCTGTGGGGAAGGGGGCGATCGTCCAGTACCAGCTCGACGATCCCGGCGAATATGTCGACGAGCATATCGTCGTCATCGGCGCGGGGGACGCCGGGATCGAGAATGCGCTCGGCCTCGCCGCCGATCCGGAGCAGCGCAACGCCGTCACCATCGTCAACCGCTCGGCCGAATTCGCGACCGCCAAGGCCGCCAACGTCCAGGCCCTGCTCGCCGCCGAGGCGGAGGGCAGGCTGACCGTCCTTCGCGAGACCACCGCCTCCTCGATCGAGCCGGGCACGATCACCTTCGACACCCGCGACGGCGAGCTGAAGGCGCGCTGCGACCGGGTCATCGCCCGCATGGGCTCGGCCCCGCCGCGCGCCTTCGTCGAGGCCTGCGGGGTGGAGTTCACCAGCCCCGACCGACTCGCTTATCCCAAGCTGTCGCCGACCTTCGAGACGAATGTGCCGGGCCTGTTCGTGATCGGAGCGCTCGCCGGCTATCCGCTGATCAAGCATTGCATGAACCAGGGCTATGACGTCGTCGAATATGTCAACGGCAACCTCGCCCTGAAGCCGGCCGACGAACCGATCCTGCAGGCGAAGTTCCGCGACCTGCCGGTCGCCCGCTCGGTCGACGCCTGGCTCGAAATGCTGCGCAGCAATGTCGCCATCCTTCACGACATGTCGCCGCTGCAGATGCGGGAGTTCATGCTCGACAGCGAAGTGCGCTTCTATCCAGCCGGCGAAATGGTGTTCGAGCGCGGGGCGCCCGGTTCTTCCCTTTTCGGGATCGCGAGCGGCTCGGTGCGGGTCGAAATCAGCGCGGCCGATCCCTCGCTCACCGTGCCGATCGGCACCGGCTCGATCTTCGGAGAGGTCGGCCTGATCTCCGGCCGCCGCCGAGGCGCCACCGTGCGAGCGGCCGAGGATTCGATCCTGGTCGAGGTGCCGCGCATGGCGGTGCTGAAGCTGATGTCGGCGGTTCCGGCGGCGCGGCGCGCGATCACCCGGATATCGATCGAGCGCCAGCTCCTCCAGATGTTCGGCGCCGGCCTCACCCCGGCGGATCTCATCGAGGTGCTCGAGACGGCCGAGGTGAAGAGCGTCAGGGCAGGCGAGGCGATCATCGAGGAGGGTACGGAAGGCCGCGACATCTTCGTCATCCGCCTCGGTTCGATGGTGGTGGAGAAGACGATCGGAGGCCGGCCGGTCTTCCTCTCCTACCTCCCCGCCGGCTCCTATGTCGGCGAGATGGCCCTGCTCGAAGGCGGCCGCCGGACCGCTACCGTGCGGGCGGCGGTCAAGTCCGAGGTGATCCGGATCGACGGCGACTCCTTCCGCCGGCTGCTCGATCGCAAGCCCGACCTGCTCGCCCGCGCCCGAAGCGACATGGCGTCGCGCCGCCGGCTCAACGACTTCATCGAAGCCAGGAAGGACAGTTTCGGCGGAGTCGTCGACATGTACTCCTCCGTGGCCGGCTTCCTCGTCGAGAACGGCATCGGCGAGGCCACCGACGTCCTCCTCATCGACGAGACCCTGTGCGTCGGCTGCGACAATTGCGAGCGGGCCTGCGCCGACAGCCATGAGGGCCTTTCGCGTCTCGACCGCGAAGCCGGCAAGACCTACGCTCATCTCCACGTGCCGACCTCGTGCCGCCATTGCGAGCACCCGCACTGCATGGTCGACTGCCCGCCCAACGCCATCCACCGCGGCCCCGACGGAGAGGTGCGTATCGACGAGACCTGCATCGGCTGCGGCAATTGCCAGCGCAATTGCCCCTACGGCGTCATCCGCATGGAGAAGGTGCCGCCGAAAAAGCCTCCTCTGCTCGCCTGGCTGGTCGCCGGCCTCGGCCCCGGGCCGGGGGAGCCGCCCAGGAAGTGGATCGACCGGAGGGTCTCGCCCGAGACTCCGAAAATGGCCGTGAAGTGCGACATGTGCTCCGGCATATCCGGCGGCCCCGCCTGCGTCCGGGCCTGCCCGACGGGAGCCGCGATCCGGGTCGCGCCCGAGCAGTTCCTGACCGTGGCCCGGCTCGAAGGCCGTCATTCCGGCGAAAGCCGGAATCCATGAACACCGCCGGCGGAAAGCGGCCCGGATCCGTGTTCATGGATCCCGGATCAAGTCCGGGATGACGGCATGATGGCGTCCCGCTCCATCCCCCGCACCGATCTCGGCGCCAGCCACGAGGGCTTCCTTCGCCACCGCGACTTCCTGTGGCTCAAGATCGCGCTGGCGCTCTCCCTTCTCGCCCTCGCCGGCTACGCCCTGATCGACGTCCAGCCGCGGCATAACGGCGGCAGCGCCTATGGTTACGCGCTGGGGACGATCGGCACTTTCCTCATCCTCTGGCTGACCCTGCTCGGCCTTCGCAAGCGCGCCATGACCCGCGGCCGCTGGTCGCTCAAGGCCTGGACCAGCGCCCACGTCTATCTCGGCCTTTCGCTGGTCGTGATCGCCACCCTTCACACCGGCTTCCAGTTCGGGTGGAACGTCCACAGCCTGGCCTATGCGCTGATGATTCTGGTCGTCCTTTCCGGCCTCTTCGGAATCGTCGCTTATGCCAGGCTTCCCAGGCAGCTCGGCGCCAGCCGCTCGGAAATGACCCGGTCGCAGATGATCGACGCCTTGTTCAAGCTCGACCGCCAGCTTCACGCCGCCGCCCAGCCGCTCGGCCACGACGACACCCGGATCGTCCGGGGCGCGCTCGACGACGATCCCTTCGCCGGCGGCCTCTACCGCCGGCTTTCGGGCCGCTATCCGGCCTGCCGCACCGCCCGTGCCCTGGCCGGGCTCCGCAGCCGCCTCGCCTCCGCCACCGCCGACCAGGCCGCAGCGCTGGAAAGCGTCGTCGGCCTGCTCGAGCGCAAGGCCTCGGCGCTGGCCCGGATCCGCGAGCATCTTCGGATCAAGGCGCTGCTCGAAATCTGGCTCTACGTCCACGTCCCCGTCACCTTCGCCCTCCTCGCCGCGCTCGCCGCCCACATCGTCAGCGTCTTCTTCTACTGGTAGGCGGCTTGTGAGCTTCCTCCTCCGCACCGTCTCGCACAGCGCCGAAGGCCGCGAGATCGTTCGAACGAGGCGGGTCGAGGGGGACAGGCTCGCGATCGGGCGCGACCCGGCCTGCGACGTCCACCTCACCGACCTCGCCGTGGCCCTGCGCCACGCCGCGATCGAGCGGCTCGGAGACCGGCTGGACGTCGCCGTCGAGCCCGGCCTCACGGTCGAGCTCAACGGCCGCAAGGCCTCGCGCGGCGAGATCGACCTCGGCACCGGCGGCGACCTGCTTATCGCCAGCCACGTCCTCCGCTTCATGCCGACCCCCGCCGGCTCGGACGAGATCGCCGTCTCGGTCGAGCGGATCGCGGAAGGGGAGGCGAAGCTCGACAAGGGCGGCGAGCGGCTGTTCACGCTCGCCCCGGTCCTCCCCGGCAAGCGCCTCATGGCCTGGCTGCTCGCCTTGCTCGTGCTCGCCGTCGGCCTCGCCTGGCCGATCAAGGCTTATTACGAACGCCGGGAGCGCGCCGACACCTTCGCCCGATTCCACGCCGACCAGATATGGTCCTCGGGCAGCCTCTCCGCGGCCCATTCCGGGCTCAAGGACAATTGCACCGCCTGCCACGTCAAGCCGTTCGAGGCGGTTCGCGATACCGCCTGCAGGACCTGCCACACGTCCGTCCACGACCATGCCGACCCGTTCCGCCTCGCCCGGGCGCGGCCGGACCTCGGCCGCTGGCGGCGGATCGAGCTGGCCTTCAAGGAGAAGTTCGGCATCCCTCCGGGCCGTTGCGTCGAATGCCATACCGAGCATGAGGGCAAGCAGGCGATGCCGGTGACGGCGCAGCGCTTCTGCGCCGATTGCCACGGCGATCTGAGGAAGAAGCTTCCCGATACTCCGCTCCCCGACGCTGGCGATTTCGGCCGCTCCCATCCCGAATTCTCGCCGGTCCTGATCGCCGGCTGGAACGCCGAGCGCCCCCGGCTCCGGCGGCTTTCGCTGGCGCGGCGGCCGAGCGAGGACAGCGGCCTCAAATTCCCCCACGCTCTGCATCTGTCGAGCACCAGCGGAGTCGCCCAGATGGCCCGGCGGCTGGGCGCCCCCTACGGCTTCGGGCAGGCGCTCGAATGCAAGGACTGCCACGACCCGGCGCCCGACGGCGCCCGCTTCCAGCCGGTCGACATGGAGCAGGATTGCGCCATGTGCCACGATCTCGCCTTCGACCGCAGCGGCGGCGTGACTCGAACGCTCCGCCACGGCGAGCCGGCTCAGGTCGTCGCCGAGCTTCGCGACTTCTACCGCGGCCGCGCCGCTCCGAGACCCTCGGTGCTCGCGCCGGCGGCGCGGCGCCGGCCCGGCGACGCTCCCGATCTGCGCAACCGGATCCGGTTCGCCCGCGGCCCCGGCAGCGCCGAGCGCGCGATACGAAGCGTCTTCTCCCCCGGCGGCGCCTGCTTCGACTGCCACCAGGTCGAGTCCGCGCCGGCCGGGTCGCTCGCCTTTCGGATCCGCCCGGTCGCTTTCCCGGTCCGCTACCTGCACAAGGGCTGGTTCGATCACCGCGCCCACTCCACCCAGACCTGCTCGAGCTGCCACCTGGCGGAGCGCTCCAAAGCCGCGTCGGACCTTCTCATCCCGGACCTGGCGAGCTGCCGCACCTGCCACGGAGGCGAGGGAAGCTCGAAAGCGGTGCCATCCTCCTGCGCGATGTGCCATGACTACCATATGGACGCGGGGGCGCCGTCGATGCTGATCCGTCGGAAGGTGAGGGGCAAGAAACGCGAGGAAGCGGTCGCGGAGGCGCGGCGCTAGATGCTGATCGCCCAGATCACCGACGTTCACCTTGGGTTCGAGCCCGGCAATCCGGATGAGCTCAACCGGCGGCGGCTCGACACCGCCCTAAGGACGCTGAGCGCGATGGTGCCGCCGCCTGACCTCCTCCTCGCCACCGGCGACCTCGCCGACACCGGCGACGACGCGGAATCCTACGGCCGGTTGAAGGAGGCTGTCGCCGGCCTGCCGTTCCCGGTCTATTTCGCGCTCGGCAACCATGACGGCCGCGACGCCTTCAGCGCCAGCTTTCCCGACGCGCCGATGCCGGACGGTTTCCACCAATATGCGATCGAAGCCGGGGACCTGCTCATCCTGGTCCTCGACACGCTCGAGGATGGTCGCCACGGCGGCGCCTTCTGCGAAACCCGCGCCGCGTGGCTGAAGGCACGGTTGGCGGAAGCGCCCGACCGCCCGACCCTCCTCGTCCTTCACCATCCCCCGATCGAGAGCGGCCACAGCTGGATGACCGAGAATCCCGAGGCGGACTGGGTGAAGAGGTTGGCGGCGATCGTCGCTGAGCACGCCAATATCGTCGCCGTCATCGCCGGGCACCTCCACAGGCCCGTAGTCACTCAATGGGCCGGCACGATCCTCGCCGTCTGCCCCTCCACCGCCCCCCAGGTCGCCCTCGACTTCCAGCCCCTTGACCCCGACCGCCCCGACGACCGCCCGATGATCGTCGCCGACCCTCCGTGGTTCGCCATCCACCACTGGAACGGCAAGCGCCTCACCACCCATTTCGACACCGCCGAAGACCATGACGTGCTCGCTCGCTACGGCCCGAACCTCCAGCCTCTGGTGCGGCTTCTGGCCGCCGAGAAGCGCGAACCCTAACCCCTGATTTCGGCGAAAGCCGGGACACCAGGACAAGAAGCCGCGAGACTCTCCGCCAGCGGCGGCGGACGCAGAGGCAGCTTTTTGGGTTCGCACAAAGGACACAAAGGTCGCGAAGCGGCCGAGTCCTCTCCAGCGCCGCGGGTCATTCCCACCGCAGCGCCTCCCCCGACCGGTTCGAGGAGAAGCCGTTCACGCCCGCCGCCCCGCGGCGCTTTGCGTTTCTGTGCCTTCGCGCGAACCAACTTGGCCCTCAAGCGTTTGTTATCCCACAACAAACTGGAGGTTTTAATAGGTATCAGGAGCATAGAGATGATCACGAGACCCTATTCCCGCCCGGCGGGCCTCGGCCGAGCCGCCGGCGCCGAGGCGCGGGACCTCGCGTTCGATGCGGGCCTGCGCTCCTATATGCTCTCGGTCTACAATTACATGGCGTCCGGAGTGCTCTGGACAGGAATCGTTGCGCTGCTGTTCGCCGGCAGCGGCTATGCCGCGACCATTCTGGGCGGGCCCGGAATCCTGAAATGGGCGATCATATTCGCGCCCCTGCCGTTCGTCATGGCGCTGAGCTTCGGGGTCGACCGGATGAGCGCCGGGACGGCGCAGCTGCTCTACTGGCTGTTCGCGACCGTCATGGGATTGTCGATGGCGTCGATCTTCCTCGTCTTCACCGGGGAGTCGATCGCCCAGGCCTTCTTCGCCGCGGCGGCGGCCTTCCTCGGCCTCAGCCTCTACGGCTACTCGACGAGGCGCGACCTGTCGGCCTTCGGCACGTTCCTGATCATGGGCGTGGTCGGGCTGCTGGCGGCGATGATCGTCAACCTGTTCATGCAGTCGGGCACGATGGCTCTGGCGATCAGCGTCATCGGCGTCCTGCTCTTCGCCGCCCTCACCGCTTATGACACGCAGCGCATCAAGAGCCTCTATTTCGAGCTGGCCGGCTCCGAGGTCATGGGCAAGAGCGCGATCATGGGCGCCCTGTCCCTCTATCTCGACTTCATCAACCTGTTCAGCTTCCTCCTGCACTTCCTGGGCAGGCGGGAGTAAACAGGCAGCCCTCGGGGGAACGGCCGAGTCCGTTCTCCCGATCGGCGCCCGCGCCGTTACTGGACCCAGTCCTCCATCCCGCCCGCGTCGCTCACCTTATAGGGCAGCCCCCGCCGGTTCAGGAACAACCGCTCCATCTCCGCCCTGGTGAACGGCCTCGACCCCAGCCGCCCGAAGACCGCGATCTGGCCGCCCGTTTCGTCCACCGCCCGGTCGCGGTCCAGGCCCTTGGACAAGGCCAGAGCCGGCTTCGGGGTTTTCGCCCAGGCGATGAGGTCGGGCATGGGGGCGGGGGAGAAGCCGTAGAAATTGGGCTGGGTGTCGGGGGCGGTGAGCTGGAGTACCTTGAGGCCGGCGCGGCCGTCGGCGACGTAGGCGAAGAGGGAGGCGCTGGTCGAGGCGACTATGACGTCCTCGGAGTCGGTCATCCGGCCGCCGAAGGTGGTCCGCTGGTGGACTCGCGGCGCCTCGGGACGGGTGACGTCGACGATCACCAGCCCGTCCGTCTTCGCCGCCACATAGGCATAGGTGCGGGCGACATAGACCCGGCGGGCGTCGGCGAGGGGGACGGTGCCCGACGGGACGAGTCGCGGCGACTCCATCCGGGTCACGTCGAGCAGCTTGAGGCCCTCGGCGTCGGTCACCCAGAGGTAGCGAAATTGCAGCGCGGAGGCCCGCGCGTCGCGGAGCGGGACGGTCGCGGCGTGGCTCGGGCGGAGCGGGTCGTCGAGGTCGACGACGACGAGCCCGGCCTTCGCGGCGACATAGGCGTAGCGGCCGCCCAGGGTGACGTGCCTGGCGCCGTCCAGCACCCCGGCTTCATTCCACGTCACGGCGCGCTTGAGGAAATTGTTGCGCGGCTCGCCGTCGGCGAGGGTCTCGACGTCGACCAGGATCAGGCCCTCCTCGGCATCGGTGACGACGGCGTAGCGGTAGAGCGGGTGGAAGGCCTGCTCCTGATTCTCGGGATGGTCGCGGCGGATCGCCTCGTTTCGGCCGAGGCTGATCGGCTGGTTGGTCGGAAGCGCCAGGCAGGTCGCGTTCCGGCTGTCGACCCGCGTGTCGTGGCCGAGCGGCGAGAAGGGGGCGGTGACGATCCGCTCCGACACGGCTTTGTTGCCGACGCTGGCGACGTCGTAGACCCGGAAGCCGCCTTTGCCTTCGGCGACGAACATATATTCGCCGCGCTGCTGGAGGCAGCCGACGGTTCCGCCCGTATCCTGGACGAGGTTGGCGAACTGCTCGCGCGAGCCCTTGCCGCCGCGGGTCCAGTTGGTGAGCTCGCGTTTGTTGCGGTCGACGTGAAGGCGCCACCAGTCGGGATAGGCGAAGCGCTGAAGGTAGGAGCCGATCACTGCCTGCGGCTCGTCCCATTCTGTCACCCGGGTGGCCTGGAAGGCGCCGTCGAGGCCGACATAGGCGTGCAGGCCGACGAAGTTGACGAAGTTGGTGCCTTGCAGGAGCAGCTGCGCCATCACCGCATTATTGTCGTTCTCTCGCGACAGGTGGCAGTCCGTGCACGTTTTCGTCTCGGTCCTTCGAACCGTGTGCGGGAAATGCGGAGCGAAGGCCTGTGACGAAAAGCCGGCCGAGCTGATCGGCGGCTGCTGGACGTAAATCCTTTCGCGGTTGATGTTGGTCGAGCTCAGGATGAGCGCCGAGCTCGACCTGACCGGCGCTATGATATTCCCCTTGGTGGTCTGGTGGCGGCCGAGCTGGAACATGTCGTCGCGCGCCACCTGCGGATTGTACGTCGCGAAGTTGCGGGTCTCGGCGCCGTCATATTTGTGGCTTCTGGTCTTCCAGTTCGCCTCGATCGGCAAATGGCAGCCGCCGCAGCTCGTCGTCCAGCTCAGATGGCAGGTGAAGCAGGCCATCTCATCGTCTTTATGCGCCAGTTTCTCCGGGGCGACCCCGCTTCCGAAGACGTAGCGGCCGCTGTCCGAGCCTTCGCTCGACATCAGCTTCGCCCGCGCCGCCTTGAGGTTGAAGCCCGGCCCCTGCGGATCGACCGTGTCCCTGACCAGCGAGACTTCCCACTCCAGCTCGGGGTCCACGATCGAACGCTGCACCAGCACCCGCCGGCCTTCGTCATTCACCATCCACTCGAAGCGGCGGCGGCCGTCCTCGTTGCGAAGCAAGGCGAGGTTGGTGCCCTTGGGGGGCGCGGCGGGGCCGGAGGTCAGCAGCTTGGGATATTCGGTGGCGGTGCCATGGCAGTCCTTGCAGCCGATCTCGACGGCGTTGGCGACTTCTCCGTAAATGTAGCCGTTGCCGTGACTGTCCTGGGCGAAATGGCAGTCGGCGCACTGCATGCCCTTCTCGGCGTGGATGTCCATCAAGTGGACCGCCTTGCCCTTCTGCTCGCCGGGCGCGACGAACTCGGCCGCGCCGGCCTTGCGGAACTTCTCCGGATCGTCGGGCGAAACCAGGCCCCCGCCGGCGTCGAGCAGATTGCCCTCGCGGTCGCGCTTGTAGACCGCTCGGAAGTTCCAGCCATGGCCGTGATAGTCGGCGAACTGGGTGTGCTTCGCCAGCGGGTTCACCCGGTCGTAGACCTCGCGGAGGAAATCGAGGTCGCCCCACAGACCTCGGGTCGCCGCCGACTCCGGATTGCGGTCGAGTATTTCGAGCGCCTCGGCGGCGTTCGGGTAACGCTGGCGGCCGAGCGCCTGCTCCTCCTTCGCGCCGCTCCTCGGAAGGCGGTTCTCCGGCCCCGGCCACATCAGGTCGGCGTCGGCCTCATAGTCCCACATCGTGTAGCCGAGGAAGGAGTTCAGGAAGATGTTGGGCTGGTGCATGTGGCAGCTCATGCACTGCGCGGTCGGGATGGCCCGGGTGAAGGCGTGGCGGACGGGGTGCCCCTTCTCCTTGAGCGACCCGTGGGCGGCGTCGACCGGCGCATGGCGTGCCTCCACCTTGTTCCGGATGGTCGGATCCGCGGTCGCCGTCTGGCCGTCGCGGCCGAATTGCGCCCAGGTCAGGCTGTGCCTCGGCTCGCGGTCGTTGGCGTAGACGACGTGGCAGCCGGCGCAGCCCGAATGGCGATAGTCGCCGGGCTGGTCGTTGGTGCCCATGAACCACATGAACGGATCGTTGAGCCGGGTCTTGTGGATGTTGAGCACCGGAATCGCGACCCGCAGGCCGGTGCCGGGGCCGCGGTTCGACTGGCGGATGTCGGGCCGGCCGCTCTCCTCGAGCCGCTGGATGGAGCCGGAAGGGGAGGGGAGGCCGATCTCGGGGAACTGGGTGCCGATCGTCCGTCCGCCGCGCTCGAACACCCGGAAGACGTCGCCGGGCGGGACGACGTGCCAGGTCGGCAGCGGATAGAGCTCGGCGAGCACCCCGCGCGCCTTCTGCTCCGGCGTGATCGATTGCGGGTTCGGCGGAGAGACGATCTTGGCGGGCTCGCCGTGGCGGGTATAGGCCTCGCCGAACATGTAATTCTTGTAGGGGACGATGCCGTTATTGTAGGCGGCCCCGCCCCAAAACATCGCGCCCGACGCCATGAGCGAGCGCTCGGCCGCCTCGATCACCTCGATATGGCAGGCGCCGCAGCTTTCGCGGGCGACCCGATAGTCGGACGGATTGACGAAGCGGACAAATTCGGGGCTCTCCTGGTTGAGCAGGGTATAGCTGCGCTTCGGGTTGGCGCTCGACGGCCAGTGCCAGGATTTCGGATATTTGGGGAGCACATGCGCCTTGTCGCGAGCGGCGACGTAGCGCGGGTCGCCGTGCGGGAGGGCGGAGTCCCCGTTCACCGCCGGATCGCCGCCGTGGCAGTCCACGCAGCCGAGCACCACCGCCGGGCTCGAATGCATGGTCTTCTGGTCGCTGTCCGTGTGGCAGGAGACGCAGCCCGCGCTCTTCCCCTCGGCGGAATCCCATTCCTGGGTCCGAGGCGCGGCGGCGGCGCGGACCCGGGAATAATCGCGAGCGACCGGCTTCTCGCCTTCGGAAGCCGAGAGGGGAGAGGCGAGGGCGATCAGCGCCACCCCGGCGAAAGCCGGGATCCCCGCGAGAATGGCGCATCGCAACCCGCGACCCCGGCTTGCGGCGGGGTAACGGAAGAGAGCGCGTAGCGGATTCCCCATCAGTAGGTCGCGATCGCGTTCAGAAGGACGGAATAATAGCGTTTGTCCCGGTCCGAGTTGAAGAACAGATCCCTGAAGCCGGCCCCCGGCTGGAGCATGGCGGCCGAGGCGCGAAAGACGATATTCTGCGTCAATTCGGGGCGCCAGATCGCCGCGGCGGAGACGTCCCATCCGATCTCCCGGGGGATGCTCCCTTCGCCCCGAAGCGCCTGCAGAACCGCCGTCTTGTGGAACCAGAGGTGGTTGACGTTGCCGCTGACTCGCACTTCCGGGGTGAGATCGAAATCGGCGCCCGCGCCGAGCAGGATGGTGCCGGGATTGTTGAAGTTGGACTGGCCCTGCTCCTTGGATGAGCGGAGCGAATTCAGGATGCCGTTGCGGCCGTTGACCGAGACGGCGCGGCCTCCGCCGGCGAAGGGGATGGACTGGCGTATCCAGTAGCTGGTGTCGGCGCCGGCGAAGATCGGGTTCTCGAAGATCGCGTCGAAGCCGCCTTCCTTGTCGTCGAAAGGCTCGCCGTCGCCGCTGGCGAAGAGGAAGGCGCCGCGGAAGCGCATCCAGTTCAGATCGTAGCTCGGCTCGGCGGCGAGGAAGAAGCTTCGGATCTTGCCGGTCTCGCCGGTGAAGATGTTGTTCCGGTCCCAGCCTAAAGCGCCGTAGGCGGAGGCGGAGAGATTGATCCGGCCGATGCGGCCGTCGGCGCTGTAGCCGAGATAGGCGACTTCGTAATTGCGGGCGCGCAGATTGCCGATGAGGGCGGGGCGGACCGGGAAACCGTTATCGTCCACCTCGATGTCGCCGCGTTCGCGGTTGACGTTGACCGTGAGGCTCGCCTGGCTGGTCAGGCCGACGAAGGGAAAATCCTGCCGGTAGAGATTGGCGGCGAGGATCCAGTCCTTGCGGGGCGCCTGAAGGACGTTGTTGAGGCCGCTGTTGGTGTCCTTCTCGAGCCTCCAGATCGCCATCAGATTGTACTGGAAGCGGTTGTTGTCGCGGTTGCCGAACAGGCGGATTCCGAGCTGCTGGTCGTTGAACAGGAAGCCCCGGAAATCGAGCTGGAAGGGCTGGATCCCGACCCGGACGCTGTCGAAATCGTAGCGGTCGGAGACGTTGCGCAGGTGATAGTCGACGAACAGCTCCTGCACCCCGAGCGCATAGTCGAGCCGGCTGGTGCCCTTGCTCGGCTCGACGAACAGCACTCGCCGCTCGGCGACGTCGACGTAATTGACGTTGAGCGCGAGGGTCAGCCGGTACTCGACATGCGGCGGCATGTAGGCGGTGGAGCCCTTGACGAGTGCGACGCCGGCGATGAAGCTTTGCGACAGGACGAGGCTGTCGTTCCTGCCGAAAACGTCGTTGCTGCCGGGCTCCGCCGTCGTCTGAACGCCCACCGGAATGGGAAAGGTGCGCGGCTCGACCACCGTATCCGAGATGGCGTTGACGACGAAGAACCACTCGTCCTCATCGAGCCCGAGGAAACGCGGCGTGCGGCATTTCGGCCGGCCCTCCTCGCGCCTTTTCGCCTGCTCCTCGGGAGTGGGGATGCATAGTGGCCGGTCCCCCTTCAGCGTGTTCTGGTTGTAGGGATCGAACCAGCGTTCCTTGACGACACCGAGCGTCTCGATGAGGCGCCAGCGATCGGGGACCGGGATCTGGTCGGTGGGGAAGGCCTCGGGCGGCGGCGCGCGCACGGCATCGGGATTGACCTGGCTCACCGGGTCTTCGAGCTCGCTCTGCGGAATTCCGGGGCGGCGGCGGCCTTCCTCCGTGGGGGTGTTCGGGAGGGGATCTTCGGCCGGCGGATCCTGAAGGGCCCGTTCGTCATTCCGGCGAAGGCCGGAATCCATGAACACGG
>DASPJA010000084.1:0-8314 GCA_035628835.1 Allosphingosinicella sp. | reverse complement strand
TGCCAGCTACGTCGTCTATGGCGGCAAGGGCAAGGACACGCTGCTCGGAGGCCTCGGCAACGACATCTTCTTCTATGCCGAGGAGCGGTTCGCGAGCGGCGACACCGTCAACGGCGGCGCCGGCTATGACGGCATGTTCCTTCGCGGCAATTACACGATCGACTTCAACGCTCCGGGCTATACCGGGCTGTTCACCAACATCGAGAACCTCACGCTGACCTCGGCGACCGACGAGCGCTACGCGCGGGGGGGCGGGACCGAGTTCGACTACAACCTCATCCTCTCCGATGCGATCGTGGGGGCGGGGCAGACTTTGACGGTGTCAGGCTCGCTGCTCCAGGCGAACGAGACGATGGTGCTCGACGGCAGCGCCGAGACGGACGGGTTCCTCCGGCTGTTCGGCGGACTCGCGGCCGACACTTTGAAGGGCGGCGGGCAGGCCGATCTCCTCCACGGAGCATTCGGCGCCGACATCCTCGCCGGCGGCGGGGGAGCGGACGTGTTCCGCTACCAGGCGGTGACCGAATCCTACTCGGTGGCGCGGGACCATATCGTCGACTTCACCCCCGGCACCGACAGGATCGAGCTCGACCGGATCGACGCCAGCCGCGCCTTCGGCGGCGACCAGGCCTTCACCTGGATCGGCTCCAGCGCGTTCAGCAACACCGCCGGGGAGCTTCGGGCCTTCCAGTCGGGCGCCCAGTGGATCGTCCAGGGCGACATCAACGGCGACGGCCATGCCGACCTCATCATCGCCCTGACCCTGCAGGGACCGGCGCCGCTGGGAGCGGGGGACTTCGTGCTGTAGAGCATGATCGCTTCAGGCTGATCTGCCCCGCTCATCCTGAGTAGCCGTCGAGCTTGTCGAACCGGCGCATCGAAGGACGGTCCTTCGATGACGGGCCTTCGCCTTCGCTCAGTCCCTGCTCAGGATGAGCGGTTCAGTGAGTACCGGTCATGCTCTAGCCGCCGTCATTCCGGCGGAGGCCGGAATCCATGAACATCGCGGTGCGGGCCGTCGTCCCTCCGTGTTCATGGGTCCCGGCCTTCGCCGGGACGAAGGCGCGGACAGGCCGCCGCTTTTGGACGGGCGGCTGAAATTCCGGCTTTCGCGCGCCGCAAAAGTAGCTATGTCAGCCGTTTAGCGGGCTTGCGCGCCGTCCGGCGCGGGGGAAGGTTTACCGGGACATTCGCGCGATCGGCTGGAGCCGGCGCCGGCCGGCCGACATCCTCGTCTCGGGAGCGGGGATGAAATCATGGCTGTGTTCAACGGTACCAACGGCAACGACAACCTCACCGGCACCGCCGAGGCCGACACGTTCAATCCCTTCCTGGGCCAGGACACGGTCGACGGCGGCGGCGGCAGCGATACGCTGGTCGTCGATTATTCCGCCTTCTTCTACGATCCCTACGCGGGCGCCGCAGTCCCGGACGCGATGACGTCGGTCATCACGTCGAGCGGCGGCTCGTTCGGCGGCACCGTCCGGACGACCTATGGCGGCAACAGCGTCACCCTCTCCAGCATCGAGCAGCTGCAGTTCACGCTCAACAGCTTCAACGACGTCTTCATCCTGAACGGCGGCGCTCTGGCGCTGGGGGCGACCGCCAGCCTCGACGGCGGCGGCGGGAACGACCGTATCGAGATCGATTTCAGCGCCCTCGCCAGCCTCAGCTTCATCGTCGCGGCGAACGGCTCGGTCAGCGTCAGCGTCCCCCTGACGCTGGCGAATTTCGAGAATTACCGGATCACGGCGGGCGCCGGGAACGATCATATCGTCACCGGCGGCGGGCTGGACATCCTGATCGGCGGAGGCGGGAACGACCTGCTCGACGGCGGCTCGAGCCAGGATACGATGACCGGCGGCACCGGCAACGACATCTATTATATCGACAACATCTACGATTGGGCCAGCGAGAATGCGGGCGAGGGGGCGGACGAGATCCGCGCCACGCTCGCCTTCTACAGTCTCGCCGAAATGCCCCATGTCGAGCATCTCACCGGCCTTGCGGCGACCGGCCAGACCCTCACCGGCAACGCGGTCCACAACATCATCACCGGCGGCGACGGCAACGACGTCCTCACCGGCGCCGGCGGCGACGACGCCCTCTGGGGCGGGGCCGGCAACGACACGTTCAACGGGGACGGCGGCCCGACCGCCTTCCCGACCGGGCACGATTATGCGAACGGCGGCACCGGCCTCGACACGCTCGTCATCGACTGGGGGGCTTCGACCCGCCTGATCTACGCCAACGCCCAGGTCCTCCAGACCGACGGCTATTTCGGAAGCTATGTCGAGGAAAGCATCTTCGGCTCCGAGCGGACGGTCCGCTTCCTGGGAATCGACCGGTTCGTGATCACCACCGGCAGCGGCGCCGACTTCATCACCACCGGAATCGGCGACGACGTCGTCGCGAGCGGCTCCGGCAACGACAGCGTCGACGTCGGCTCCGGCAACGACAGCGCCGACGGCGGCGCGGGCGACGACCGGCTCTGGGCGGACTTCAGCTCGGCGACGGTCGCGGTGAACTACAATCTGGCGACGGGGAGCTATTCGGGCCCGGCCGGAAGCTTCAGCAATTTCGAAGGGTTCGGCGGGCTGAGGACGGGCTCGGGCAACGACATGCTGGTCACCACGTTCCTCAACCTGAACGACTCGGTCGAAACCGGGGGCGGCCACGACTCGGTCACGGTCGCCAACGGCTTCGACTCGGTCAATGGCGGGCTCGGCACCGACCTGCTGATCGTCGACTACAGCGCGGCCACCGCGGCGGTGACCGTCACCGGCGGCAGCGGCGGAATCACGGCCGGAACCGACGGCGGCGGCTTCAGGGGCCAGATAAGCGACGGCGGCACGCGCCGGATCGATTTCGACAATATCGAGCGGCTCGAGGTCCGCACCGGCTCGGGCAACGACGTCATCTGGGGCACGAGCGGCTCCGCCGGCGGCAATCTCTACAGCCTCGGCGCGGGGGATGACCTTTTCCATTATCGGGGCGGTGACGATCTCGTCGACGCCGGCACCGGGATCGACGGCTTCTCCGGCGACTTCGGCGCCGCCGGCGGAGCGATCGTGTGGAGCCTCAACCCGACGGCGAACCCCGGCTTCCACACCAGGTTCATGGGCTTCGACTATTTCCAGTCGCTCACCACCGGCAACGGCCAGGACAGCATCCTCACCGCCAACGTCGACCGGGCCGACACCGTCACCCTCGGGGCCGGCAGCGACAGCGTCTATCTGTATGACGGGCACGACGTCGTGAACGGCGGAGCGGCGGGCGCAGGAGCGACCGACAGCGGCCTCGATACACTGGTCCTCAATTACGGCCAGGCGACGGCGGGAGTGCACAATGTCGGCGCCCTGACTCTGAACGGCGCCGGCTATTCCGGCCAGATCGGCGACGATTCGACCCGGCTGGTGACCTTCCAGGCGATCGACCGCTTCCTGGTCGTGACCGGCGGCGGTGCCGACAACATCACGACCGGAAACGGCAATGACGACGTCCGCACCTTCAGCGGCAACGACATACTGGCCACCGGCGGCGGCAACGACTTCCTCGACGGCGGCGCCGGCGACGACAACATGACAGGCGGCACCGGCAACGACATCTATGTCGTCACCAGCGCCGGCGACACCATCAACGAGAATGCCGGCGAAGGCACGGACGAGATCCGGACCTCGCTGGCCAGCTACAGCATGGCCGCTATCGCCAATGTCGAGACTCTGACCGGCACCTCGAACGCCGGGCAGAGCCTGACCGCCAATTCGGGCAACAATCTGGTCAATGCCGGCGGCGGCGGCGATCTGATCCGGCTGGAATCGGGCGGCGACGACGTCGTCAACGCCGGCAACGGCGACGACGGCATTCATTTCGGCGAATCGCTGACCGCGGCGGACCAGGTGGACGGCGGCGCCGGCTTCGACACCGTGTTCCTGCTCGGCGATTATTCGTTCGGAACGACTCTCGGCGCGACCACGCTCAACAATGTCGAGCGCGTCTCGCTGCTCACCTCCGGCCTCGTCCCCTATTGGCTGGTCACCCACGACGCCAACGTCGCCGCCGGCCAAGTGCTGGAGATAGACGGCAGCGGCCTTGGCGAATTCGAGACGCTCCAGTTCTGGGGGCAGGCTGAAACGAACGGCGCCTTCCACATCACCGGCGGCGCCGCGATGGACGTCATGTTCGGCGGCGCCGGCAACGACGTCTTCATCGGCGGCGAGGGAAGCGACCGCTTCTTCGGCGGCGGCGGGTCCGATTCGATGACCGGCGGAGCCGGCGACGATTATTACCGGGTCGAGCAGGCCGGAGACGTCGTTATCGAGGCCGCCGGCGAGGGCACGGACGAGATCATCACTTTCCTCGCCGTCCACAGCCTCGCCGCCACGCCCGATGTCGAGAATCTGTCCGGCGCGCTGACGACGGGGCAGACGCTCACCGGCAACGGCCTCGCCAACGCGATCACCGGCCTGGGCGGCAACGACGTCATCGACGGCGGCGCGGGCGCGGACGAGATGCGCGGCGGCCTCGGCAACGACGTCTACCATGTCGACGATGCCGGCGATAAGTCGTACGAGCGGGTCGACGAGGGGACGGACGAGATCCGAACCTCGCTCGCCAGCTACAGCCTCGCCAACAATCCGAACGTCTTCAACGTCGAGAATCTGACCGGCACCTCGGCGGCCGGGCAGACCCTGACCGGAAGCGCCGCCAACAACGTCGTCACCGGCGGCTCGGGCAACGACGTGCTTCGCCTCTACGACGGCGGCGACGACACCGCCAACGGCGGGGCGGGCAACGACAACCTCTTCTTCATCGGAGCGCTGACCTCTGCGGACGTCGTCAACGGCGGCTCGGGGGTCGACACCCTGATCGTCCAGGGTCCCTATGGCTCCCTGACGCTCAGCGCCAACGTCACCCGGATCGAGAACGTCTCGATCCTCGCCGGAAGCAACACGGCCTTCGGCGAGCCGGGGACGAACCGCCACGATTACGTGCTGACCACCAACGATGCCAATTTCGCGGCGGGCGTGCAGGCCAGGATCAACGCCGCGGCCCTGCTCGAGGGGGAGGACTTCACCTTCAACGGTTCGGCCGAGACCGATGCCAGCTATGTCGTCTATGGCGGCAAGGGGAAGGACACGCTGCTCGGCGGCCTTGGCAACGACATCTTCTTCTATGCCGAGGAGCGGTTCGCGAGCGGCGACACCGTCAACGGCGGCGCCGGCTATGACGGCATGTTCCTGAGGGGCAACTACACGATCGACTTCAATGCGCCCGGTTACACGGGGCTGTTCACCAACATCGAGAACCTCACCCTCACCTCGGCCACCGACGAGCGCTACGCGAGGGGCGGCGGCACCGAGTTCGACTACAACCTCACCCTCGCCGATGCGATCGTCGGGGCGGGGCAGACTTTGACGGTGTCAGGCTCGCTGCTCCAGGCGAACGAGACGATGGTGCTCGATGGCAGCGCCGAGACGGACGGGTTCCTCCGGCTGTTCGGCGGCCTCGCGGCCGACACCCTGAAGGGCGGCGGCCAGGCCGATCTCCTCCACGGAGCGTTCGGCGCCGACGTGCTCGCCGGCGGCGGCGGGGCGGACCTGTTCCGCTACCAGGCGGTGACGGAATCCTATTCGGTGGCCCGCGACCATATCGTCGACTTCACCCCGGGCACCGACAGGATCGAGCTCGACCGGATCGACGCCAGCCGCGCCTTCGGCGGCGACCAAGCCTTCACCTGGATCGGCTCCAATGCGTTCAGCAACACCGCCGGGGAGCTTCGGGCCTTCCAGTCGGGCGCCCAGTGGATCGTCCAGGGCGACATCAACGGCGACGGGCATGCCGACCTCATCATCGCACTGACGCTGCAGGGGCCGACTCCGCTGGGGGCCGGGGACTTCGTCCTGTAGGGCGCCGTCATTCCGGCGGAGGCCGGAATCCATGGACGCCGCGGTGCGGGCTTTCGTCCTTCCGTGTTCATGGGTCCCGGCCTTCGCCGGGATGACGGTGCGAAGTCACTTTCCTTAACGATGTCAATAAATTATCGTCGTCAAGACGAATCGTGCCTTCCCGCCCTGGCTTGCTGGAAGAGGTGCGCGGGCATCCGCCGAGGGAGGGGTAATGACAGTCGTCAGCGACTTTACGGCCATCCTCTCCGGATCCTATCTGAACGATGCCGCGCGGCAGGGCGCCTTCTACACCTATTCATTCCTGACGTCGGTTCCGGCCCATTATGCGAGCCGCTACTCGCCGGCCGCGCTCGCCACCTTCCGCCCGTTCACCGAGGAGGAGCGCCAGACCGCGCGCCAGGCGCTGGAGGCCTGGGCCTCGATCTCGGGCCTGACCTTCTTCGAGGTCCCCGGCGACCAGGGGGATATGGCCTTCGGCTCCTACGACATGACCCTGATGGGTTACGGCTCGTTCCTCGGCTACGCTTTCTATCCGCGCGGCCGGCTCGACGATCCGATCAGGAGCGACATCTTCTTCGAGCGGGACGGTTCGCCCTACCTCCAGCTCATGCTTCACGAGGTCGGCCACGCCCTCGGCCTCAAGCATTCCCACGAAGGCGATCCGACGCTCAACTTCCAGTACGACAATTACAGCTACACGGTGATGAGCTACAAGTCGGGAGGCTTTTCCGGAGAAACCCCCGGCACCTTCGACGTCGAGGCGATCCAGTATCTCTACGGCGGCCCCGGCGCCGACGGCACCCAGGTGACGAGCTGGAGCTGGGACCCCGCTTCCTACACGCTCAGCCAGACCGGGGGAGCCGCGGTCGACGCGATCTTCGGAGTCGGCACGGCGGACGTCATCGCCGGGCTCGGGGGCAACGACTTCATCCAGGGCCGCGGCGGCGGCGACCAGCTGAACGGCGGCGACGGCGACGACGAGATTCTCGGCGGCGGCGGCAACGACGTCCTCACCGGCGAAACCGGAGCCGACCGTCTCGAGGGCGGCGAGGGCGACGACCGCCTGGCGGGCGGCGCCGGCGCCGATATCCTGATCGCGGGCCTCGGCGACGACCGGATCGAGGGCGGAGGCGACGGCGACACGCTTTACGGCAATGCCGGCGCGGACCGGTTCGTCTACAGCTCCGCCGGCGATTCCACCGCGGCGGCCCGGGACTGGCTCCGGTCGTTCGAGACCGGCGTCGACAAGATCGATCTCGGGGCGCTGGCGCCGACGAACGTCAGCTGGACCGAGAGCCCCTCTCCCAACTATCCCGGGGTCGACAGCCTCGTCACGGTCACCACCGCCGGCGGGACTCTGACGCTGCTGGTCGAGGGCCAGGTCAGCCAGAGCGACTTCATCCTGAGCTTCACTCCGCCCGGTCCGATCGTCGGATCGCCGGGAAACGACG
Source organism: Allosphingosinicella sp. (assembly GCA_035628835.1). Lineage (GTDB taxonomy): Bacteria > Pseudomonadota > Alphaproteobacteria > Sphingomonadales > Sphingomonadaceae > Allosphingosinicella. Next base: position 954 of record DASPJA010000084.1, on the reverse strand, counting down.
TGCTCCAGGGCACGGGCGGCGCGGACACGATCCAGGGCGAGGGCGGCGACGATATTCTGAATGGCCAGGACGGGAACGACTCGCTGGTCGGAGGCGCCGGGGCCGACCGGATGATCGGGGGCGCGGGCCACGACACCTACTGGATCGACGATGCCGGCGACGTCATCGAAGAGGGTGCCGAGGCGGGCACCGACCTGGCGATCAGCTCGGTCTCCTACCTGCTGGCCGCCAACGTCGAGGACCTGACGCTCACCGGCACCGCCGACATCGACGCGACCGGCAACGGCCTCGCCAACCTCCTCCACGGCAATAGCGGCTCCAATCTCCTGGACGGCGGGGCCGGCGCCGACCAGCTGGCCGGCGGCCCCGGCGACGATATCTACGTCGTCGACGCCGGCGACACGGTGCACGAGGCGGGCGGCTCCGGCATCGACGCGGTGCGCACCGCGCTCGCCGCCTACGCTCTCGGCGCCGACGTCGAGAATCTGCTCGGCCTGTCGGCGGCGGGGCAGAGCCTGACCGGCAACGGCCTCGCCAATGCCATTACCGGGGGCGCCGGCGGCGATTTCATCGACGGAGGGGCGGGCGCCGACCTCCTCGCCGGTGGGTCGGGCAACGACATCTACGTGGTGGATTCCGGCGACGTCGTGATCGAGGATGCGGCCGCCGGAACGGATGAGATCCGCACCGCTCTCGCCGCCTACACGCTCGGCGCCAATGTCGAGGGCCTGGCGGGCCTGTCGGCTTCCGGCCAGGCGCTGACCGGCAACGGCTCGGCCAACAACATCGTCGGGGGGATCGGCAATGACGTCATCGACGGCGGCGGCGGCGCGGATGTGCTTGCGGGCGGGCTCGGCAACGACATCTACATCGTCGATTCGGGCGACACCGTCGCCGAGGCGGCCGGGGCGGGCACCGACGAGGTGCGCACCGGCCTTGCCGCCCATGCGCTCG
>DASPJA010000083.1:0-77724 GCA_035628835.1 Allosphingosinicella sp. | reverse complement strand
GCGGCGGCTTCGTCGCCGTCTCCGGCGCCTGGCAGCGCGGCGACGGGTTCGTCCCGATCGTCGCGGAGCAGCGCGGCCCCGCCGACCGGCCGGCGCCTTATGAGCAGACGAGCCTGGCGGTTCGAGCCATCGGGCCGCTTTCCGGCGGCGCCGAGCTTCAGGCGAGCGCCCTGATCTTCTCCGACGCCCGAGAACGGGGAACCGCTTTCTCCGCAATTCGAACGAAAGGCGCGGATGCCTCGCTTCGGCTGGTCGGGCGGCGGTGGAGCGCGCTCGCCTATGTCCAGACCCGCGACTTCTACAACAGCTTCGCCAGCGTCAATGCGGCGCGGACGGCCGCGAACCGGACCTCGGAGCAATATAGCGTCCCCGCCACCGGCCTCGGCGCTCGGCTCGAGGCGCGGCCGCGGCTGGGCTCCGCCGTCGAGCTCAGGCTGGGCGGCGACTGGCGGCTGACCGAAGGCGAGACTCGCGAGCTTTTCGCCTTCGTCGCCGGCGCGGGTACGCGCGGCCGCCTCGCCGGAGGACGGACTCAGACGATCGGCGGCTTCGCCGAGGGGGCCTGGACGGCCGGCCCCGTGACCCTCACCGCCGGCGGACGGATCGACCGCTGGAGCATCGCCGAGGGGCGTCTGCACGAACGGGTGCTCGCGACCGGCGCGGTGCTGACCGACACCGCGTTCCGCGACCGCTCCGGCTGGGAGCCGACCGGCCGGGCGGGGATAGCCTGGCGGGCCGCCGACGGGCTCACCCTGCGCGGCGCGGCCTATCTTGGCTGGAGGCTGCCGACCCTGAACGAGCTTTACCGGCCCTTTCGGGTCGGAACCGACGCCACCGCCGCCAATTCCGAGCTGGCTCCCGAGCGGCTGCGGGGCGTGGAGGCAGGGATCGACTGGCGGCCGGCGCCGCGGGCGCGAATCGGCTTTACGGTCTTTTCGAACCGGCTCGAGGGCGCCATCGCCAACGTGACTCTTGGGCAGGGACCCGGCACTTTCCCCGGCGTCGGCTTCGTGGCGCCCGGCGGGGACTACCGCCGGCGCGGAAATCTCGACTCGATCGAGGCAACCGGGGTCGAGCTCGAAGCGCGTTACGGGCTCGGCGCCTGGAGCCTCTCGGGCGGCTGGTCCTGGGTCGACTCGCAAGTCGAGGCGAGCGGGGCGGCGTCTGCTCTGGACAAGCTGAGGCCGGCGCAGACGCCGCGGCACAGCCTGTCTTCGACCCTGGCCTGGGCGCGCGGCGGCGCCCGCGCCTCCGTCACCGCGCGCTACAGCGGAGCGCAATATGAGGATGATCTCAACCGCCAGCTTCTGCCGGGCGCCTTCACCCTCGACGCGGCCGGTCTGATCCCCATTCGACGCGGGCTGGCGCTCGAGGCGCGGGCTGAGAACGTCACCAACGCCCGGATCCTCGCCGGAATCAGCGGCGACGGAATCGAGGAACGGGCATCTCCCCGCACGCTCTGGATCGGCCTGCGCCTCGGCGCCTTGCGATAGTCCGCCGCGGCGTATAAGTTGCGTGTTGAAACTTAAATGAGGAGTCTGTCATGATCGTCTACGGAGCATCGCTGTCGCCGTTCGTGCGCAAGGTGCTGGCTTATGGAGCGGAGAAAGGGCTCGAGCTCGAGAGCAAGCCGCTCGGCCTCGGCTCCGACGATCCCGGCTTCCTCGCCTGCAGCCCCTTCCGCAAGATACCGGGCTTCAGCGACGGCGACTTCGCCATCTCCGATTCTTCCGCCATTATCCACTATCTGGAAGCCAAATATCCGGAGCCGGCCCTGATCCCCGCCGAGCCGGAGGCGCGGGCGAGGACGATCTGGTTCGACGAGTTCGCGGACACGATCCTGTGCGCCTGCGGGGCGAAGATGTTCTTCAACCGGATCGTCGCCCCCCGCTTCCTCGGCCGCGAGGGCGACCTCGACATGGCGGACAGGGCGGAGAAGGAGGAACTGCCGCCGATCCTGGATTATCTGGAGCGCACCATCCCCGACAGCGGCTGGCTGGTCGGCGACGGCATCACTCTGGCCGACATCGCGGTGGCGACGGCCTTCGCCAATTTCCGCCATCTCGGAGTGACCATCGGCGAGAGCCGCTACCCGAAAGTGGCGAGCTTCGCGGACCGGATGCTGGCGCGGCCGAGCTTCGCCGGCTGGGTCCAGCGCGAAGCGGCGTTTCTGGAGCGGACGGCGGCTTGAGGGAGAGGCCGCGGGAGGAGTCGCCCGCCGCCATCCCGGACTTGATCTGGTATCCATGAACACGGATTGCGACCTGACGGCACCATCGGGTCATGGATTCCGGCTTTCGCGGGAATGACGTCGAGGTCGCCAGGGAAGGGCGAAAAGACATGTCCGATTATACGGCTACGATCGAATGGCGCTCCGGCGGCGGCTTTCGGGAGGGGCGCTACAGCCGCGCCCATAGCCTCAGCTTCGACGGCGGCGCGGTCGTTCCCGGCTCCTCCTCCCCGCACGTGGTGCCCGTACCGATGTCCGACCCGGCCGGGGTGGATCCGGAGGAGGCGCTGGTCGCCTCGGCTTCGGCTTGCCACATGCTGTGGTTCCTGCACCTCGCCCGCGACGCCGGCCTCGACGTCGCCGCCTATCGGGACGAGGCGCGCGGGACGATGGGCAGGGACGACCGCGGGCGGATGGCGATGATCCGGATCGTGCTCCGGCCGGCGATCGAGTTCGCCGGCGAGGCTCCCGACGCCGATTCGCTGCAACGGCTCCATCACGAGGCGCATGAGCGCTGCTTCATCGCCAATTCGCTGCGTACCGAGATCGTCGTCGAGTGAACGGCCGGCGGCCACGCAGCCTGGTCGAGGTATAGATGTGGATGTCGTGTGGTTCATGCCGTCTCCCCGCCGCGCTATGCCGAGACGCCACCTCGGCTTGCCTTGCGCGCGCATTGCATTAGTCGGGTGCAAAGCCCTTCGACGAAAGCCCCCCGCCGATGCGTATCCCTGTCGCCCTTCTCGTCCTCGCGGCCGCCCTCGCTCCGGCCGCCGCCCAGCCGCCAGCGGCTCCGGCCGGACTGACGCTGGACGCGATGCGCCGGAATTTCCCGCTCGACCATCAGGCGATCCAGGCGACCCTCGCCGGCAAGACGCCGGAGGAGGCGCGGCGGCTGGCTTATGCGGGGATCGACCGCTTCTTGCGCAGCCGCAGGAGCGCGATCCTCGCCGCTCCGGGCCCTTCCCTGGTTGCGATCGAAGTCCGGCAGGGGGCGATGCTTCGGGCCCTCGGCAACCAGGACGTGCGCCTCTGCGCGAGCGTCGGCGACCGCGGCTTCTTCAGCAGCGAGGCGGCCGCCGGTGCGCCGCCGCCGGGCCTCGACGCCTACGGAGTCGCGCTGATCGAGGCGGCGAAGGCCGGTGCGGGGAGCGCGCGCGCCGCTCCGCTCGCGACGGCGGAAGATTTCCAGGCCTGGCTGGCAGCGGTCAGGAAGATCGAGCCGGGGGTGGCGGTGTGGGAGATGCTGACCGACCGCGAGCTGCGCGCGCGGTCGACCCCGGACCATCTCTGCCGCGGCGCCGCGGCGATGCATGAGGCCGTTGGCGCCTTGCCCGCGGAAGCCGGAGAGCGAGTCGCCCGGACCCTGCTGGGATCCGTCATCGGCTCTGCCGCTCCCTGAGGATCGCGCGGGAACAGGTACGGCGCGCGGCCGTTGGCGGGAGCGATCTCGAACAGCAGGAGCGCGCGCAATGGACGATCGGGAGCGGCAGCCGGACATCGGCAACGGCCTAAACGAAGCGGCGCTGGCCGATCATGACCGCGAGGTTCTCGGCGGCGCCGGCGGCTCGAGCGGCGGCGGCACGATCGCGGGCCGCGGCGAACCGTCGGGCGGAACGCTCGGCGGGACCGGCGGCACCCAAGGCGGAGTGCCCGGCGACATGCTGGGCGGCGAAACCCCGATGGGCGCGGCTTCGGCCAGTCTCGGCGGCAAGGATGGCGGAGTCGCGGCGGAAGCGGCCGCGCTCGGGGATGCTTCGGGCGCTCTGGCCGACGAGGCGGCCGGGACCCGGCCCGGTGCCCAGCGGCTGAGCGGCGGTCCCACAGGGGCCGAGGCGATCGGCCAGGGCGCGGCGCGCGGCGAGACCGGCTCGGGCACGCCGGGTGACAAGGGCGATCTGGGAGGCGGCGATGTCGGGCGAAGCCCGGCCGGCACGGCCAGTCCCGGCGGTCAGGGCAGGGCCTGAACGTCGCCCTAGCGTCATGCTGAACTCGTTTCAGCATCCAGGGTGGAGCCGCGCTGCGGCGTCATTGCATCGCGCGCGTCTCCTCCCCGGCCGACAGGCCATGGATTTTTTGAGAGAAGGCACAAAGGCGCAGAGGCAAGACGTAGAAATCGAGCTCACTACGTCCCGCCTTTGCGCCTTCGTGCCTTCTCCTTGAAATTGGCGCCTGCGGCGCCGGGAGATGGCGCAAGCTTTGCACCCACAGCCTGACGTCCGTTCGGCGGCAGGCTGGATCCTGCAACGATCTCAGGTTTGCGGAGCGGGGCGAAGTGACGGCGGAGGAGTTCGGACTGGGCGCCGCGCTACTCACCCTTGGGGTTTCAGCCTGTGCTCGCCCAAAACGAAATGGAGGCCGGCGTTGCCGCCGGCCTCCACTGTCCCCAGGTCCGTTCGTCTGGCCCGAAGGCCCGGCTTGCTTTCCCAGGGAGGTTCCGGCCGAGGCCTTGCGGCCCCGGTCGGTCCCTCAGGTTCCTTCGCGGGAATATTGCTATTCCGGTTCCGGTTCCTGCGGGTTCCGCGCCCAGCCTCGCGGCCGGCTTCGGTTCCCTGGCGGGTTCCTTCCTTCTCGGCCTTGCGGCTTCGAATTCAGGTTCCCTGTCGGACTCCGATGAAGCGAAGCTTCTTCGGTGTCCTTTCGCGAAACCTTCCGCCCGGGGGCTTCCGGTTTCGCCGGACCCTTGAAGGAAAGTGGGTTCGGCTTTGGCTTGCGCCGCTGCCTCGCGCTTCTTCCTTCCGGTTGCCCGGGACCTCGCTTCCTTCGGCTTCCGTTCTTGCGAACTTCCGCCGCTTTCCGCGGGGCCGTGCCTGAGAGCGTCTGTCCGTTTCCGGAAGGCCGCGCCCTGCCACAGGAAGGACATTGGCACTGAAATCCGAGTCGCTCCAAGCGCTGAATCGAACGCCGGGCCTGTGGATAACGGGGATAACGGGGATAACATGGATTAATCAGTCAGGCCGGCCCGTCAGGGCGGCTTGCGACCCGCCGCGCCTCCGGTATGGACCCGCTCATGCGCCGCAAAGCCCGTACCGCCACGAAGGCCGAGAATCGTCCACGCTTCTGGGGCCGCCACGCCGTCGCCGCCGCGCTCGCCAATCCGGAGCGCGAGGTGGTCCGGATCTGGGCGACCCGGGAGGCGGCGGCCGAGGTCGATCTGCCCAGGGGGGTGCCGTTCACCTTCGCCGACGCCGCCGATCTCGGCCGCCTCGTGGCCAAGGACGCTCCTCACCAGGGTCTGGTCGCCGAAGTCGAGCGCCTTCCCGATCTGCTGCTCGCCGACGTGCTTCAGGACGCGCCGGAGCGGCGGCCGCTGCTGGTCCTGGACCAGGTCACCGATCCGCACAATGTCGGCGCCATCTTGCGCTCGGCGGCGGCCTTCGACTCGCTCGCCCTGGTCACCCAGGACCGGCACGCGCCGCCCGAATCGGGGGCGCTGGCCAAGGCGGCGAGCGGGGCGCTGGAGACGGTGCCGTGGGTGCGGGTGGTCAACCTCGCCCGCGCCCTCGACGAAATGGCGGAAGCGGGCTTCTGGCGGATCGGCCTGACCGGCGACGCCGGAATGACCCTCGCCGAGGCGGTCGGCCCGGCCCGCGTGGCGCTGGTGCTGGGCGCCGAAGGGGAGGGGATGCGCCAGAATACCGAGGCGCATTGCGACGCGCTGGCGCGGCTTCCGATCAGCGGGCGAATGGAAAGCCTCAACGTTTCCAACGCGGCCGCGGTCGCGCTATATGCGGTGGCGACCAAAGGGGGGTAATATCAATGTCGTTCCTGCGCTTCGCGTTCGCCGCCGCGGCGTCGCTCGTCCTTTCATCCTGCATCCTCAGCCCGGGCAAGTTCGTCTCGACGCTCCACATCGCCAAGGATCGCGGCTTCACCTTCACCTATGTCGGCGAGGTCATCCTGCTCGACCCCGCGGCGGCGATGCAGCAAGGCATGCAGGAGGGGCTGGCCGGAATGGGCGAGCCGCCTGCCGGCGACGAGAGCGGAGACTCGGTGGGCAACCTCAGCGAGATGCCCGGTCCGGCCGAGCCCGCCGCGCCCGCCGCCGAGACGGCGCAACAGGTCGCCGAAGGCAAGGCGATCGCCGAGGCGCTGTCGAAGGAGGTCGGCTACCGCTCGGTCGAATATCTCGGCAAGAACAAGTTCCGGGTCGATTATGCAATGACCGGCAGGCTCGACCGCAGCTTCGTCTACCCGGTCAACGTCGACGCCAAGTCGATCATCCCCTGGATCGCGGTCGAGGTGCGCAAGGACCGCACCGCCCGGATCATGGCGATCGCGTTCGGCGAGGAGGACAGCATGGGCGGCGCGGGCAAGGCCGATTCGCAGCCCAAGGAGCGCGAAGGCACCTTCACCTTCACCACCGACGCCGAGCTGGTCATGCAGAATAACGAGGAGGGCATGGCGCCCGGGCCCGGCAAGAAGGTGGTGTGGCGGGTCACTCCGACCAGCAAGACGGTTCCGACGGCGGTGGTGCGGTTCGCGAGCTGATTTGCCTCCCCATGCTGCGCATGGGGAGGAATTCTAGAAGGGATCTTCCGGAGCGATCTGGACCCTCAGCCCGTCCAGCTCCGGCCGGAACTTGATCTGGCAGGACAGCCGGCTGCTCTCGACCCGGTGGTCGGTCGTGTCGAGCAGATCGTCCTCGTCGGCGCCCATCGGCGGCAAGGCGGGCAGCCATTCCGGATCGACATGGACGTGGCAGGTGGCGCAGCTGCAGCAGCCGCCGCACAAGGCGAGCAGCTCGTCGAAGCCGGCGTCGCGGATATGCTCCATGACGCTCCAGCCGGGCTTGCCCTCGATGGTCTTCTCGGTGCCGTCGCGGGTGATGATGGTCAGGTTCGCCATGGCTCGGCGATATGCTAGGCCGAGCTTCGAAAGACAAGGGGAGCAATATTGGGGATCGCCGCCGAAGACTTGAAGAATAGCCTGGACGCTCTGGCGGAGCGCGAGCCGAGGATCGCCGCCGCTTTGGCCGAGGTGGGCTATCCCGAGCCGCGGATCAGCGAGCCGGGTTACCAGACGCTGCTGCGCGCGATCGTAGGCCAGCAAGTCTCGGTCGCGTCCGCCGCCTCCTTATGGTCGAAGCTGACCGCCGCGGTCGGCGATCCGCCCGATCCGGCGGTCCTGCTCGCCGCGTCGGACGAAACCTTGCGCGGTGCCGGCCTGTCCCGGCAGAAGGCCTCCTACGCCCGAAGCCTCGCGGAGGAGGTGGTGTCGGGGCGGCTCGACTTCGCCAGGCTCCCCGCGGACGACGAGGAGGCGATCGCCGAGCTGGTGCGGGTGAAGGGGATCGGGCGCTGGACGGCGGAGGTCTACCTGCTCTTCGCGGAAGGGCGCACCGACATCTGGCCGGCCGGCGACCTGGCGGTGCAGATCGAAACCGGCCGGATCATGGGCCTAGACGAGAAACCGACCGAAAAAAGGATTCGCGAGCTCGCCGAAGCCTGGCGCCCGCATCGCGGCGCCTTCGCCATCTTCACCTGGCACCACAGGCGGAATTCGGCCGCTCCCGTGTGAGGCATCCCGAACCGGGAACGGAACATTCTCCGCCGTCGGCGCGTCTAGACTAGCGATCCGCGGCCGAAACAGGGGCCCGGAGATCAGTAGGAGTAAAGACTCATGGGTCTCATCGTCGCACTCATCATCGGTGGCATTATCGGCTGGCTCGCCAGCATCGTCATGCGCACCAACGCTCAGCAGGGCATCCTTCTCAACATCGTCGTGGGCATCGTCGGCTCGCTGCTCGGCAGCTTCCTGCTCGGCCGCTTCTTCGGCGCCGAGGGCAATATCCTCAATGCCCCCCTCGACGGCGGCGTTCTGATCGCCGCCTTCCTCGGCGCGGTCATTCTGCTCGCGATCGTCAACCTCTTCCGCCGCGGCACGGTCCGCTAAGGCGGTCTTCACGGCTTGAGAGAGCAAGGCCCGCGGGAGCGATCCCGCGGGCCTTTTCGTCCTCGCGGCGAAGGCCGGGACGCATGAACACCGCCCCGCGAGAACGGGCGCGCACCGCGTTCATGGATTGCGGTCTTCGCCGGAAAGTCGGTCCCTCGCTCTACAGCGCCTTCTCGTAGATTCGGTAGACGCGGTTGATGCCGCTTTCGATGGCCTCGGCGATCGAGATCATCGGGCCGTTATCCTCCAGGATCCAGCCGACCTCGGCCCGGCTGACTCCGTAATGGCCGGTCCCCGCGCTCCTGATCTGGTCGATCATCATGAAGGCGAGCTGGCTCGCCAGCCGGGTGGCGTGGAGGCGCTTCACGACGCCCATCAGCGGCACCCGCCCCCCGGCCGGCCGCATCCGCCTCAGCCGCCACAGCAGTTTCGCCCAGCCGAAGGGGAAGAGGCTTCCGTCGAGGTCGCGGATGAACTGGTTGATGTCGGGCAGCGCCATCATGAAGGCGACCGGCTCGAAGCCCGCCCCCGGCTCCGACTCATATTCGGCGACGAGGATCATGTCCTCGAGCACGATCGGCTTCAGCTTCTTGCCCGCATAGGCGATCTCCGCCTCGGTCAGCGGAACGAAACCCCAATTGTCCGACCAGGCGTCGTTGAGGATTCCGAGCAGCAGCCGGGCTTCGGCCTCGAACTGCTTCTTGACCGTCTCGCGGATCCGGATCCGCGGGTTCTTCCTGCCGGCCGAGACGATGCGTTCGACGATCGGCGGGAAAGGCGCGGTGACCTGGAGGTCGTAGGTGTAGAGGTCCTTCGCCTTGGCGTAGCCCGCGGCCTCGACCCAGGCCTCATATTCGGCCTTGTTGTGGCCCATCATCACCATCGGCGGATGGTCGTGGCCCTTGATGAGCAGGCCCGGCTCGTCCCAGATGGAGAGGCTGAACGGGCCCATTGAACGGGTCATGTCGCGGCCCCTCAGCCACGCCTCGGCGCGGTGGATGAGCTCCCGCGCGACGTCGCCGTCGGCGGCTTCGAACATGCCCCATTGGCCGATACCCGGCCCCATATGCTCGAGCACCAGCTTGTCGACCTGGGCCGAGATTCGGCCGACCGGCTCGCCGTCCCGCTCGGCGAGGAAGAAGCGGGCCTCGGCATGCTCGAACCAGGGGTTGGTGCGCGGATCGATGAGGCCGTGCACCTCGGTCTTGAGGGGCGGGACCCAGTTCGGATCGTCCCGATTGAGTTCGTAGGCGAGGTCGACGAAGGCCTTGCGGTCGGCGGCGTCCTCGACGGGGCGGATGGTGACGGTCATCCGGTGAGCCTAGCGGGTCGCGGATGGCGGCGAAAGTGGCGCGCGGCGGTCGAGGGAGCCTCGCGCCGCCGCAAAACGGCAATCGCGGCCAATCGCCCGTGGCGGGAAATAGGCTAGGCTCCGGGACGGGATGATCGGTCAGGGAGGCATTGTCGATGGTCACCGCGCTGCGCATCCTCCGCTCCACCTTGGCCGGCGCGGCCGCCTGGTGGGTGGGGCTCAACTATATTTTCGGCGCGGCTCAGCCGATCCTTGCCAGCCCGGCGCTTCAGAGCCCGAAAATGAACGCGATCTACGAGATGCTCCCACCGCCGAGGATCGCGACGGACCCCTGGCTGCTGCCGGCGGCTTTCGTCGTCTGCGCCTTCATGCAGGCGTGCGTCTTCGCCGGCATCAGAAGCTCGCTTCCGGGCGGCCTCGTCATGAGGGGGCTCGCCTTCGGGGCCGTCGCCTGGGCGCTGTTCGTGCCCTGGTTCGAATTCTATCTGCCGTGGAGCCTGATGCTTGAGCCCACTTTGCTGGTCGTGCTGGAGCTCTTCTGCTGGGCGGGGGTGATGCTCCTCGCCGGACTCGCCATCTCGATCGCCTACGGCAGGGACGGGGTCGCGCCGGGTTCGACGAGGCATCCATGACGAATTCGGCGCTGCCCCGCACCCGCGTTCATTCCGCCGACGCCACCGGCTAAATGCCACCGGCGCGGCCGGCCGGGTGCAAGGTGCGGGCGCCGGCGCATCCGGCCTGTCCCCTCGGGCGTCGTGCCGGACTTTTTTGAGAAAAGGCACGAAGGCACAAAGGCGCAACGTAGAAAAAAGGATTTGCGCTTCGCGGGAGGGGCAGCGCCGATCAGCCGGAACGCTAGCAAAAGATGGATTGCGGCGGCGGCTTCCCCCGTGAAGGATGGGGCTTCGTGGTTTGTGGGGGCGGTTTGCCGGTGTGGCTCGACTCGGCTTTGTTGCTGGCGATGGCGGCCGTGCCGGCGGCGGCGCCCGAAGGCGGCATCGTCATCACCGCCTCGCGGACCGAGACCAGGCCGGCCGGCGGCTTGGGCGTGGTCGAGGCGGCGGAGATCGAGCGGATGCAGCCGGCTTCCCTGCTCGAGGTGCTCGACGACGTCGCCGGCGTTCGCGCCTTCTCGACCGGCGGCCCGGGCGGGCGCAGCTTCCTGTCGATCCGCGGGGGGGAGCCTAATTTCACGCTGGTGCTGATTGACGGGATGAAAGGCAACGACCCGACCAACAGCCGGGGCGGCGGCTTCGACTTCTTCGCGATCGATCCGGCCCTGGTCGACCGGATCGAGGTGGCGCGGGAGGCGGTTTCGGCGGTGCACGGCTCCGACGCCCTGGCGGGCGCGGTCAACATCCGGCTGCGGGCGCCGCGGCCCGGGGAACGGGGGCTGACGGCGCGGGCGCAGGCGGGCAGCGACGGGGACACGGGTCTGGGCTCCACCGCGACGGCCGGCTGGCGCGACGGCGGACTGCTCGCGGCCGCCGCCTGGTACGACAGCGGCGGCGAGGCCGAGGGCTCCTCCCTGCAGCGTCGGCAGGCGCTGGGGCAGGTACGGCATCGGATGGCGGGCTTCGAGGCGCGGCTGCTCGGCCTCTACGGTGAGGTGGACCGCTCTGCCTTCCCGGAGGATAGCGGCGGCCCGCGTCTCGCCGTGAGCCGGGAGCGCGAGCGGGGCGAGGCCGGCCTCGAGGCGGTGGGCCTGACCGTCCGCCGGACCGCCGATGCTGCCCTGAGGCCCAATCTCAGCCTCTCCTGGTCGAGGCAGAAGGACAAGAGCCGAACCCCGGCGATCGCGCCCGGCGTCCTGGACGGAACGCCGGCGCTCACCGCGGACAGCCGCTTCACCCGCTTCGAGGCGACCGGCGACGTCGGTTTCGGCCGCGGGCCGGTCGTCGCTTCCCTGGGCGCCGCCGTGCTGCGGGAATCGGGGCGCAGCGGCGGGACGATCGACTTCGGCTTCCCGCTGCCTGTCGGCTTCGATCTCGTCCGCACCACCCGCAGCGCCTTCGCGGAGGCGAGCCTCCGGGCCGGGCGCGGCTTCGGCTTCAACCTTGCGGCGCGCTACGACGACGTCGCCCCCGGCGGCCATAGCCTGACCGGCCGGGCGGCGGCATGGTGGCGGCCCAAGGCGGCGGGGCCGGCCCTGTTCGTTCGCGCGGGGGAGGGGTACAAGCTGCCCAGCTTCTATGCGCTGGCGCATCCGCTGATCGGCAATCCAGCGCTTCGTCCCGAGCGCAGCCGCAATGCCGAGGCGGGGGTGGAGCTGGCCGGCAAGCCGGGCGATCTCGTCCGCCTCGCGCTGTTCAGCAATCGCTTCATCGACCTGATCGACTTCGATCCCACGACCTTCACCACCGTCAACCGCGACCGGGTCCGCGCCCGCGGCGCGGAGCTGGAGGCGCGGTGGCGGCCGCTCGCGGGGCTGAGCGTGGCGGGAGCGTTGAGCTGGCTGGACCTGGATTCGCCCGCGCGGCTGAGGGGGCGGCCGCGCTGGCAGGGGTCGCTGCGCGCGGCGTGGCAGGCGTCCGGCGCGCTTGAGCTGAATGCGGCGGCGCGGTTCAACTCGGATTATTTCGACAGCTCGATCCCGACCGGCCTAGTGCGGGCCGACGGGCATGCCGAGGCTGACCTCGGCGCTCGGTGGCGGCTGTCGGAGCGGTTCAGCCTGTCCGGGGTGGTGCGGAACGTGACCGGGGCGCGATATGAGGACGCGGTGGGCTTTCCCTCGCCGGGAAGGGCGGTTCGGGCGACGGTCGCGGCGGGCTTCTAATATCCTCCCCATCGCGAGCGATGGGGAGGATCTTCAGGTCCGCTTCCGCCTCAGCTTGCCGAGATCGAACCAGGTGGGCGGGCGCTCGCCGACGGCCTTCAGGGGCGCGCCCTGCGCGTTGGTCGGGCCGTCCATCACCGTGCAGGCCGGGAGCTTGGCCGGATCGAGGCCGGCGACGAGGTTCCAGGTCTTGGCGGGGTCCGGCCTGGTCGGCTGCCAGTTGGTATAATTCTGGCTGACGATCGGAGCGTCGGGCGGGGTTCCGGGGAAGCCGGAGAAATAGAAGCTCTGCGGCTGCATCCTGCCGTTCACGGGGGCGAAGGCGTAGCCGAACAGGATCCAGCCTTTCGCGGTTCCGTCCGGGCTGGCGCCGACCTGCATGACCTTGCCAGTGGCTCCGTCGATCCAGAAGCTGTAGCCCTGGGCTCCCGGACCGAGGCGCTCGCTGTCGCCCTTGGCCCAGGGCAGATGCTTGATGAAATCGGTCCGCGGCGGGTGGTTGAGCGGCGAGAACAGGCAGACGGGCGGCATGCCCTTGGGCCGGTCCTGCGGATAGGTGAGGAAGTAGGCGGTGTCGCCCAGCGAGATAAACGAGCAGGTGAAGTCGTTGGGGGTGAAGGGGAAGATGGGCAGGCAGCGTTTCTCGTAATGCTCCATCATCGCGCCTTCGCCGCTCTTCCCGCGCCAGGTGGAATCGTAATAGCTGGCGCCGGACGAGGCCTGGTAGGTCGTGCCGGCCGGCGGCGCCCCCTTGTAGGGCGGCGGATTGGTCTCGTAGCCGGCGGAGACGACGTACATCGTCCAGGGCGATTGCCAGTAAGGCGGGTAGCTCGGATCGGCGGGGCGGCCCGGCTGATTGGCATAGCTGCAGTCGGGCGACTGGCAGGGGCTGGCGTCGGGCGGGTTGTGGACTCCGTAGGTCGCGTAGACGTTGTTGCCGTAGGCGGCGCCGTTGCCGTCGTCGGCGGCCGTCTCGTTGCCGGCGCCTCCCGTGTCGCAGGCCGCCAGCGCCAGGACGAGCGTCAGAAACGAAACCGGCGTTCGCGAGCGTTCGAAATGCATTTCAACCTCCCCTGTTGAAGGGGGGATGATAGCGCGGCGCCGGAGCGGCGGTACCGACATTGGCTTCGAAACGGACCTAATAATTATAACGCCGCCTGCTTTTCGTCGCGCCGCCTTGAGCTATGGTGCGGCGTTCAACAGCGGGGGGCTGACGATGATCCGGCTGCAGGCGACTCCTCCGACCAGTGTCGACGACGCGATCGCGATGTTGCAGACGGCGATCGGAATCGAGTTCGGTACCCTTCCGCCCTATCTCTACGCGAAATTCTCGATCCTGCCGGGGACCAACGGGGCTGCCGTGGACCGGCTCGGAATGATCGTCGGGCAGGAGATGATTCATCTCTGCCTGGTGTGCAACATCGTCAACGCGCTCGGCGGCACCCCGAAGCTCGTCGCGCCCGTCTATCCCTGCACGCTCGGCGACATCGGACCGCCCGGCGGCGATCCGCTCATGATCCACCTTCTGCCTTTCGGCCCCGACGCGATGGCGCAGGGCATGGCGATCGAGGAGCCGGAGGAGGTACCGCCCTACGAGGTGGTGGGTCTGCTGAAGGCACAGGGCGGAGCGATGACCATCGGCCAATATTACGCCGTCATTGACGCCTTCCTCGCCACCTTGCCGGCAAGCGCCTGGACGCCCGGAAACAACCAGATCACCGATGCGCAGTTCTTCCCGGGCCAGCTGTTCGCCGTCAACGGCTATGCCGACGCGCATCTCGCCATCCAGCAGATCGTCTCCGAGGGCGAGGGCGCGAAGGACAATCCGCTCGATTTCCAGAACGAGCTCGCGCATTTCTACCGCTTCGGGGAGCTGTTCTACGACAAGGTGCTGACGAAGATCCCGCAGGAACCCGGCTATCAATGGGGGCCGGAGCCGCTGGGCGTGGACTGGTCGGCCGCCTATCCGGCCATCCCCGATCCGGGCAGCCATGATTTCTCGAAGGACAGCGCGGCGGCGCAGTCGGCTCAGGCGGCCTGCAACGCCGCCTATACCGGGATGATCGACGCGCTCCAGCTCGCCGTGACTGGCCAGGCGGGGCAGCTTGGCGCCGCGGTCAGGAAGATGTTCGATCTGCGCATGGCGGCGATGGCGGCGCTCCAGATCCCGCTCGCGGACGGCAAGAGCGTCGCCGGCCCCAGCTTCCTCTACACTCCTGCCGCCTCGGGAGCTTCCTCATGAGCATCCTCGAAACGCCCCGGATCTACTTCACCGGCCAGATGACCTGGGACCCCATCGTCACCAACAATTACGCCGAATTCTACAACGAGGACACCGCCGACCCCGCGCCGCCGGGCGATCCGGTCGCCGACTTCCGCAAGCGGGCGATCGCCGCCGTGGATCCCAGGAACTGGAACCCGCACGGCACCCACCGCTCCACCTTCCTCGCCGAGATAAGCGGAGTCGATACGGGCGGCGGCCGCGACACGTCCGATCCCTTCGTCGGCGCCCCGGCCAATTTCCTCGGCATGCTCGTCGACGCCGAGCCCTACGGCACCTTCTCCTCGCAGCTCTTCTTCGATTCGATGCAGTTCGGGATCGCCGGCGGCTACCGCGTCGCCTGCCCGCGCCGCTGGCGGGCGATGTCGCGCTACATCAATTTCAACCGCAACAGCTGGAACACCGTCAAGGCCGGGATCGCCTCGACGATCTGGCAGACGTCGATCCCCAAGGATTGCGGGCTTCAGCTCGACCCGCACGATTCCCCCGCGCTTCAGGCGCTGGCGGAGGCGCTGGCGGACGACGACGTGCTCGGCCTCACCGTCCGCTGGAACACCTATCGCACCATTTATTATGACGACCCCACCATCCGCACCAATTCCGGCGGGCAGCTTTCGATCGACGCCCAGGCGCTGATCTGCAAGCTCAACATCCCCAACAGCTTCCAGCCCAATCCCGCGCGCAGCGAGCTGGTCGGGGTGATCGGCCTGTGGCGGGCCGGGGAGCCGGCCTGCGAGCCCGGCGACCGGGCGCTGCTCGCGACCCTGCCCAACGAGGTCGTCGCCACCGCTTTCGCCCGGGTGACCGGCGATGTCCTGGCGATCGACCTCGGCAACAGCGTCAGCGAGGTCGACGCCCAGCTCACCAAGCAGGATCTCGGCACCCTCACGGTCTGCGCGATGTCGCCGGACGGGGCGAGCGTCGTCGAGGAGCTCGGGACCCTGGGCTATTCGAGCTATGACCGCTGCGCCTACCTCGCCACATCGGGGATCGTCGAGCTGCCGCTGAGCCCGGAAGCGGCGACGCTGGCGGCCGGTGCCCCCCTTCAGGTCCGCGCCGGAAGCGCCGTCTATCTCGCCGAGGAGGTGCTTCGGGCGGCGCCGGAGACACAGCAGATCATCTATCTCGACCAGGGGGGCGACTGCGTCCAGGCCACCCTGCAGGTGCTGAGCTTCGGCGAGCCGGCCGGCGCGGGCGTGACCGTCAGCCGCTATATCTGGGATTCCGGCGACAATAGCGCGACCCTGGTCGATTCGGCGCAGACCGGCGCCGACGGAGTCGCCTCGTTCGAGGTGGCGCCGGCGGGGGAGGGGGCGGTCGTCCAATATGTCTTCACCGCCGGGGCGGACGCGGCGGCGCCGGACTTCGATCCGCTTCTCACCCCCTACATCTATGTCCGCACCCTGCCCGCCGACGCCGACATCGGCGCGATGGAGGCGACCTGGGACAATGTCTACGGCTTCGTCCTCTCCAAGTGGAAGGCGATGGCGCCCTGCATGGACAATTGGCTCGACCTCGCCGATCCGGCGCAGGTCCATGCCTACGGGGCGGTGCTGAAGAAGCTCACCGATCGGGGCAATTTCGAGCTGTACCGTTACATGCCGGTCACCCGCGACATGACCGACGGGGAGCGCAAGCTGCTCTGGAGCTTCCTCGATGCTCCGCTCGAAGGGGCCGCCCGGCCCGCCGTCCTGACTGCCGAGGCCGGACCGCGGGCGAACCGGCCCCGCCGGGACATCCAGGCCCTCAGCCGGCTGGCGCGAAGCTAGGGGGTGACGGGACGGGCGGATGCAAATCCGCTCGTCCTGAGTAGCCGTTGAGCTTGGCGAAAGCGCCTGTCGACGGACGGTCCTTCGATACGGGCCCTCGCCAAGGCTCGGTCCCTACTCAGGATGAGCGGTTCGGCAGAAGCCGGTCAACCACCAGCCTCATTCGTATTTGAGCGCTCTAGCCGGATTTTCGCGCGCCACCTTGAAGCTGTGCGCCGCGACCGCCGCCAGGGCGATGAGGGCGGCTGCGAGGCTTGCCAGAAGGAAGGCGGAAACGGGGAGGTCGATGCGGTAGGCGAAGCGATCGAGCCAGCGGCTCGCGATCAGCCAGGCTACCGGCCAGGCCACCAGATTGGCGGCGACGACCGGCTTGAGGAACTGCCATAGCAGAAGCCTGAAGATGTCCGTCGACCGGGCGCCGAGCACCTTGCGCAGCGCGATCTCGCGGGTCCGCCGCTGAACGGTGAAGGCCGCCATGGCGATCAGGCCGAGGCAGGAAATGATGATCGCGACGGCGGAGAACAGGCTCAGCAGCGCCGCCTGCGTGCCTTCGCGGGCGTAGAGGGCGTCGAGCGACTCGTCGAGGAACTCGCGCTCGACGGCATGGCCGGGGATCCGGCGGCTCCACATGGAATCGATAGCCGCGAGGAAGCGCCTGGGGTCGGACGAACGATAGCGGATCGAGACCGCCGTTCCGGGCGTGTCGTCGAGGACGTAGATTTCCGCGCGCACCGGCTCGTGGAGCGAGCGGAAGTGGAGGTCCGGAACCACGCCTTCGACGATATAGGCCTTCTTGCCGGTCCGGATCGTCTCGCCGACCGCGTCCGCCGGCTTCGCGAAACCGAGCAGGCGCAAGGCCGCGCCGTTTATGACGGCCGACGCGGTGTCCGAATCCGCGCTCCGGGTCGATCCGGTCCGGCCGGCCAGGGGCCGAACCCCGTAAGTCGGGAAGAATCTCGAATCGACCTTGTGGTAGCCGAGCTGGACCGGTTTCACCGAGCCGGGCCGCTCGATCGAGATATTGTCCTCGGACAGATCCGACGGGACGGCGGACGACAGGGCCGCTGCGGCCACGTCGGGGTGGCGCGCCGCCTCGTCCCTGAACGCGGCCGCGGCCTCCGGGCCGCCGGCGCCTTCCGGCGCCCGGACGATCAGCATGTTGCCGCGGTCGAAGCCGAGATCGACGTCGCGCGCGTAGCGGGTCTGCATGACGATGACGGCGGTGGTGGCGATGAGCACGATCGAGATCGCGAACTGGACCACCACGAGAGCGTTTCGAAGGCCTTCGCCGGCGAGGTGGGGAGCGCCGCGGTTGAAGACGGCGGCCGGCCGGATTCGGGCGGCGACGAGGGAGGGGTAGAGGCCCGAGCCGAGGGCGGTGACGGCGATGGCGCCGCCGAGCAGGGCCCAGAGCGCCCAGTAGTTCGGCACCGCCGCGCCCCGCTCCAGGCCGAGCAGCCCGCCCAGCCAGGGCAAGGCTAGCTCCGCGGCGGCGAGGCCGAGCAGAGCGGCGATCGCGGTCAGGGTCACCGCCTCGACGAGGAACTGGAGGAGGATCTGCCTCCTTTTCGCCCCGACCGTCTTGCGCAGGGCGACTTCCCGCGCCCGCAGAGTCGAGCGGGCGGCCGACAGGTTGGCGAAGTTGATCGCCGCGATGAGCAGGATGAGCAGCGCCACCAGCGACAAGGCGAGCAGCGTCGTCCGGCTCGCCGGCGGCTTCATCGCCGCCATCGGGGCGCCGTCGAAATGGACCTGGCGGACGGGGATGAACCGGAACTTGAAGAAATCGTGAGGAGCGGTGCTCAGCAGGCCGGTCAGCCAGTCGGGCAGGCTCCGGTCGACGAAGGCGGGAAGGCCACGCTCGATCGCCGCCAGGTCGGCGCCCGGTCTGAGGCGCGCATAAGTGTGGAAATAGGCGCCGCCCCAGCTGTCCGGGATCGCCCGTGTCTCCTCGTCGGCCAGCGGGAAATAGGCCTCGTGAGGAATGACGATGTCGAACTTCATATGGCTGTTGTGCGGGATCGTCTCGAAGACCGCGCTGACGATGAAGTCGCGCGGCTTCGGAGTCAGGATGACCAGCCTTCGGCCGACCGGATCGGCCTCACCGAAATATTTGCGGGCGGCGCGCTCGCTGAGGGCGGCGGCGGCCGGGCTGCCCAGTGCCTGCTCCGCGGTGCCGGCGCGGAAAGGCAGGCCGAGGAGTCGGAAGAAGTTCGAATCCGCGACCATGATGTCCTCGCCGAACGACTGGCCGTCGCGGCGGACGGTCAGCGGCGCGACATAGGCGCGGGTGACTTCCTCGATCTGCGGGAAGTCCTTGGCGAGGGCCGCCGGCATCGGGCCCGGCGCCAGCGCGATCTCGTTCGGCTCCTGCCCCGGAATCGTTTCGACCGTGTCGATCTTGTAGAGGCGCTCATGCCGCGGCAGCCAGCTGTCGTAGCTATATTCGGCGGTGACGTGGAGGAAGATGAGGATCACCGAGGCGAGGCCCGCCGCCAGCCCGGCGAGGTTGATCGCCGAGAGGAAGCGCTGCCGGGCCATGGCGCGGAAGCACATCTTGAGATAGTGAAGCCACATCGTCGTTTCGCCTCCACTCGTGCCGGCGCCGGGGCGTTTCCCATTCTCCGGAAACTGCTTTAGCGCGGACTCATGTCCAGGGCCTCTGTCTCATGAATCTGCGTCACATCGAAATCTTCCACGCCGTCTATGTCAACGGGTCGGTCAGCGCCGCCGCCCGAGCGCTCAACGTGTCGCAGCCCTCGGTCTCGAAGATGCTTCGCCACGCCGAGTCGCTGCTCGGTTTCCAGCTGTTCCAGCGCACCAATGGCGGCCTCGTCCCGACCGAGGACGCCCATGTCCTTTTCACCGACGCGCGGGAGATCCAGGACCGGGTCCATGCCCTGCGCGAGGCCGGCCGGCATCTGAAGCGGGGGGAGGGGGGAGTGCTTCGCATTTCCGCCCTCCCGTCGCTGGCGCTGCAGGCGATCCCGGTCGCCGTGTCACGCTTCCGGCGCAACCACGCGACGGTCAAGTTCGACCTCCAGACCGTCCATCACGACGATCTGCTGCGCAAGCTCTACGAGCGCGAGACCGACGTCGCCATCGCCTTCCAGGTGCCGCCGGCGGCGCCGATCGGAAGCCGCCAGGTCGGGCAGGGCGAGCTGGTCGTCCTGTACCAGGAGCAGGACATGCCCGACGCCCCGCCGCGAATCGAGCTCGAGCGGCTGCGCGGCCAGCCCTTCATCAGCCTCGCGGCCAGCGGCCCGATCGGCCAGCTCTTCACCCAGGAGCTTCAGCGGCTGGAGCTGGAGCTGGACGAGATCGTCTCCGCCCGCACCTTCTACATCGCCACCGCCCTCGTCCGGCAGGGGGTGGGGATGACGGTGGTCGACAGCTTCACCGCGCAGGCGTCGATGGCGCCGGGCCTCTCGGTGCGGCCGCTCGAGCCGAAGCTCACCTTCGACATCCACGCAATGTACCTGACCAACCGTCCGCCCAACGCGCTCGCCATGGACTTTCTCAAGACCCTCGCGCGGGTGCTCGAGGCGCCATAACGCTTGACTATGACGAGCGGCGCACTCGCTATGCAGCAAGCGAGGCCGGGGACGATACGTTCGACCCCATGATCCCGGGTCCCTATCTTCTCTATCTCGGCCACAGCTCGGACGCGATGGGCATCAAGACCTCGCGCGGCCTCGCGACCTTTCGCCGCGAGGATTGCGTGGGCGAATTCCGGCACGACGATTGCCCGCTCACCCTGGAGCTCCCCCGCCTGACCATGGCGGAGGGCGTGGCGGCCGGCGCCCGCACCCTGGTGCTGGGGATCGCCGGCGCCGGGGGCAGGCTCGGCAGCGACCTTGTCGAGGATGCCGCGCTGGCGCTCGAGGCCGGGATGAACGTCGCGGCGGGCCTCCACCAGAGGCTGCGCGACGAGCCCTGGCTGGTCGCGCTCGCCAAGGACCGCGGCCTGCAGCTCTTCGACGTGCGCGAGCCGCCGCCCGACCTGCTGGTCGGCAACGGCTATTACCGGCCCGGCCACCGTCTCCTCACCGTCGGCACCGATTGCTCGGTGGGCAAGATGTACGCCTCGCTGGCGATCGTCGCCGCGCTTCGCGACCGCGGCATCGCCGCCGATTTCCGGGCGACGGGGCAGACCGGAATCCTGATCGCCGGCGAGGGGGTTCCGGTCGACGCCGTCGTCGCCGATTTCATCTCCGGCGCCATCGAGCAGCTCGCGCCCTCGCGGGACGACGAAGGCTGGGACGTGATCGAGGGGCAGGGCTCGCTTTTCCACCCCTCGTTCGCGGGGGTGTCGACCGGGCTTCTCCACGGCGCCCAGCCCGAGGCGATCGTGATGTGCCACCGGCCGGGCCGGACCCACATGCGCGGGATTCCGGGGCGCGAGCTTCCCGACCTGGCCGAATGCCTCGACCGCAACCTCGAGGTCGCCCGGCTGACCAGCCCGTCCGTACGGGCCGCCGGCATCTGCCTCAACACGTCGGGCCTCGCCCGCGACGAGGCTCGGCGGCTCTGCGACGACACGGCGGACAGGCTCGGCCTGCCCACGACCGACCCCATCGCCTTCGGGGTCGACCCCATAATCGACGAGCTCCTATGCCTCGCACCCTCCACGCCCGGCACGATCGCTTTGCTCTAGCGCGGCCGTTCCGGATCTCCCGCGGCGTCAAGACGCATGCGGACGTGATCACGGTGACGGTGGCGGAAGCGGG
This sequence comes from Allosphingosinicella sp., assembly GCA_035628835.1. Taxonomy (GTDB): domain Bacteria; phylum Pseudomonadota; class Alphaproteobacteria; order Sphingomonadales; family Sphingomonadaceae; genus Allosphingosinicella. The sequence goes on along the minus strand of DASPJA010000083.1, from coordinate 56,734 downwards.
CGCGGAGGGCCGCGGCGAGGGCGTGCCTTATCCCCGCTACGGCGAGAGCGTGGAGAGCGCGCTGGCGGAGATCGAGTCGGTCCGGGCCGCCGTCGAAGCGGGGGCCGGCCGGCAGGCGCTCCAGTCGCTGCTCACTCCGGGCGCGGCCCGCAACGCCGTCGACTGCGCGCTCTGGGACCTCGAGGCGCGGCTGTCGGGGCGGGACGTCGCCGGCCTCCTCGGCCTGGCGCCGGCCGCCCCGCTGGTCAGCGCCATCACGTTGGGGATCGACACGCCCGAGACCATGGCCGAGGCGGCCCGAAACGCCGCGGAGGCGCCCCTCCTCAAGGTCAAGGTCGATGCCGGCGATCCGGCCGCCGCCATCCGGGCGGTGCGCGCCGCCGCCCCCCGCGCGGCCCTGATCGTCGACCCGAACGAGAGCTGGGACGAAGGGCTGGTGAGGGCGATTCAGCCGATCCTTCTCGAGGCCGAGGTCGACCTTCTGGAGCAGCCGGTGCCGGCCGCGGAGGATGAGTGGCTGGAGGGCTTCGAGCCCGCCATTCCCATCTGCGCCGACGAAGCCGTCCACGTCCTCGCCGACCTCGATACAGTCGCCCGCCGCTACCAGGCGGTCAACGTCAAGCTCGACAAGTCCGGCGGGCTCACCGCCGCGCTCGATCTCGCCCGGGCGACCCGGGCGAGGGGGCTCGGCCTGATGACCGGCTGCATGGTCAGCTCCTCGCTCTCGATCGCGCCCGCGCTCCTCGTCGCCGGCCTTTCGGACTTCGTCGACCTTGACGGTCCGCTATGGCTCCGGGAGGACAGGCAGGGCGGCGTCCGGGACGAAGTCGGAAGGCTCTTCCCGCCCGCTCTCGGCTTCTGGGGAGGTCGATGAAGGCCGGCGGTCTTGCTCTGGCCCTGGGTCTCGCGGGTCTCGGCGCGGCGCCGGCGCCCGAGCCGGTGGATCTGCTGATCCGCGGCGGCACCGTCTATACCGGCTCGTCGGCGCCCTTCACGGGCGACGTCGCGATCGTCGGCGACCGGATCCGGGCCGTCGGCCGCCGCCTTCCCGCGGACGCGAGGCGAGTGATCGATGCGAAGGGGATGATCGTCGCTCCCGGCTTCATCGACCCGCACGCCCATGTCGGCGAGCATCTCGCTTCGGACGAAGCCCGCGCCCGGCTCATCCCGGCCTTCCTGATGCAGGGGGTGACGACCGCCTTCATCGGCAATGACGGCGGCGGCGATCCGGACGTCGCGAAGGTGCTGGGCGGCGCCGCCGCCCGGCCCGTGGGCATCAACTACGCCGCCTTCGTCGGCTTCGGCGCGGTCCGCCGGCAGGTGCTCGGCGATTCCAACCGGGAACCGGACGCGGGCGAGCTGGCGCGCATGCGCGCACTGGTCGCGGGCGCCATGTGCCGGGGCGCGCTCGGCCTTTCGAGCGGACTGTTCTACGCCCCTCAAAGCTTCGCGAAGACGGGGGAGGTGGTCGCCCTCGCCCGCGAGGCCGGCCGCCGGGGCGGCGTCTACGACACCCACATTCGCGACGAATCCAGCTACACGATCGGCCTCGCCGCCGCGGTCGACGAGGCGATCGCGATCGGCCGCGAGGCCCGGCTGCCGGTCAACATCTCCCACATCAAGGCGCTCGGAGTCGACGTCCACGGCCAGGCGCCGGCGATCATCGCCAGGGTGGAAGCGGCGCGGCGGGCCGGCCAGGCGGTCACGGCGGACCAATATCCCTGGTCCGCCTCGGGCACTAGCCTGGCGGCCTCGCTGGTGCCGCTCTGGGCGCAGGACGGCGGCCGGGCCGAGCTGCTCCGGCGCTTCGACGATCCGGCCCTGGCCGGGCGGCTCCGTTCCGACATGGCGGAGAATCTGCGCCGCCGGGGCGGGCCCGCGGCGCTGCTCGTCACCGAAGGCCCGTTCGGGGGACGAACGCTCGCGGCGATCGCCAGGAGCCGGGGCGAGGAGCCGGTCGCCGCCGCCATTTCCGTTATCCGCCGCGACGACCCGGCGGTCGCCTCGTTCAACCAGGTGGAGTCCGACATCGAGGCATTCATGCGCCGGCCCTGGGTGATGACCGGATCCGACGCTTCGGCCGGTCATCCGCGCATGTTCGGCAGCTTCGCTCGAAAATATGCGAGATATGTCAAATCCCGGCCGATCCTCGGCTTGCGGCAATTTATCGAGCGGAGCTCGACACTTGCCGCCAGAACCTTCGGCCTCGCCGGTCGCGGCCGGCTGGAGCCGGGCGCCTTCGCGGACGTTGTCCTGTTCGATCCGCGGCGCTTCGCCGCCCGCGCCACCTACCGGCAGCCGACCCTGCTCGCAGCGGGAGTCCGCACGGTTCTGGTCAACGGCGTCGTCGCGGTCGACAACGGGGCGCTCACCGGCAGGGCCGCCGGCCGAGCTTTGCCGCACCGGCCGCCGGACGGGACCTGCCCCTAGTGGAGTAGAGTGGAGTGGAGTACCGGCAGGACGATCACATCGCGCATTACCGGCAACATGGCTATGCGATCCTTCGCGGCGTCTTCAATCCGGCCGAGGTGGAGGAGATCGGCGCCGCGGCCGATCAGGTCCACGCCGAGGGAATGAGGCACGGCCGCAGCTTCCGTCACGGCAACCTCTTCTACAATGTCGCGCCCGGCGCGGACGGAGCGCCCCAGGTCCGGATGGTGCAGTGGCCGTCTTATCATCAGCCGGTGCTGAACTCGGTCCGGCTCGACCCGCGGCTGCTGGAATTGCTGGCGCCTCTCCTCGGCACCGACCTTAAGCAGATCATCAACCAGATCCACTGGAAGGAGCCGGGTGGACCGAGCGAATTCGCCTGGCACCAGGATTCGCAGTTCCGCGAGCCCGCCCACGCCTTCCGCAACCTCGGCAGCTCCTATGTGCAGACGGGGCTGGCGATCGATCCGCAGACGCCCCGATCGGGCTGCATGCGCTTCATTCCCGGGAGCCATCTGAATGGCGACCTCGGGCTGCAGACCCCTCGCGAAGTGCTGGGAGTCGCCATGGACGACGCGGTCCTGCTGGCGGCGGGTCTCTCTCCCCAGGACGCCGTCGAAGTTGTCCTCGATCCGGGCGACCTCGCATTGTGGAGTCCGTTCCTCGTGCACGGCTCCGGCGTGAACCAAGCGGACCACCGTCGGCGCCTGTACGTGAACGGCTATGTGCGCGCCGAGGATTGCGACCGCGGAGAGTGGGCGTTCCGAGGCGGCGAGCCCGTGCCGCTAGGACCCGAGCCCGTCCTGGTCCATTACGAGGCCCTGCAGGAACGGGGCGAGCCCTACTACGTCTAGGGCTCGCGGTAGAAGCGGACGTTGCCGAGCTCGAGCCAGGCCCCGGCCCCCGGCTCACCTTCCAGGCGGAACAGCAGGGCCCGCAGCCGTGCCGGATCGAGCCGCGCCTCGGTCCTGGGGCTGTTGAAGGCGCTGAAACTAATCCGGATCTCGCGCGGCGCCTCGCCCGCCGCGAATGAGGCGCGAAACCAGTCGCGCGGCTGGATGCCGTAACTGTTGAGCAGCAAGGCGTAATCCCCGGCTCCTCGCGCCTCGAAGGCGATACCTGCGAAGCCGCTCGCGTCGGCAAGGTGGACGGCGCCGCGAGTCAGCGGCAGGTGCAGCTCCGCGAAGGGCGCCGGGGCCGCGCCGAGGCCCGCGGTGAGGAACAGCCGCCCGCCCGGCAGCCGAGTGAGATCGAGATGGCTGTGGTCCATCCCGGGATCGGTGCCCTCGACCGGCAGCGTGTCGAGATCGGTCCGCCCGTCGGAACGGGCGCCGGTGTAGATCGGACCTGGCATACGGTGCACCGGCAGCGGCGAGGGGGAGTCCTCGGCGAGCCGCTCGGCGAGGCGCTTGAGCGGCATCTCGCGGCCGCCGACGAACACCCGCCGGACGTCATGGAGATCGGCGATCCGCTCGTCGGGCCGGCCGCCGGTCAGGACCAGATCCGCCCGCTGCCCCGCGGCGATCCGGCCGTGGTCGCCGCTCTGCCGAAGAATACCCGCGCTGACGCTGGTCGCCGCGGCCAGAGCCTCGGCCGGAGTGAACCCCAGCCTGGCCAGCCATCCGATCTCCCGAAGGGTCGCGGAGCCGTGATAGACGCCGCCTATCCCGGCGTCGGTGCCGACCCCGATCCTGACCCCGGCCGCCTTCAGCCGCCGGACATTCTCCTTCATGATCGTCCAGCGGGCGGATTCCGGAGGCGGGGGCGATCCCGCCGCGGCGGCCGCCCGGGCTTCCTCGCGTGCCCGCTCGGGCGGTCGGAGCTTCCTCCACTCGGCCGGCAGGAAGGCCCGGCCTTCCTGCGGCTCGTAGACCACCAGGGTGGGGACATAGGCGGTTCGGTTTGCCTTCATCAGTGCGATCAGGGCGTCGTCGACCAGGGCGTCGCCGATGCCGTGGCCGAGGGCGTCCACGCCCGCAGCGGCGGCGACCTTGGCGCCTTCCAGGGTGACGGTATGGGTGATCACCGGGATGCCGGCCGAATGGGCATCCTCGACGATGGCGGCCAACGTCGGCTGGCTCATCGTGTTGAGGCTCGGTGAGCGCCCGTAGCGCCAGCCGTCGGCGAACACCTTGATGACGTCGGGCCGGTAGGGCAGCGCCCGCGCCATGGCCTGTTTCGCGGCTCGAGGAGTCGCCGCCTCCAGGGTGAATTGCCTGCCCCAGCCATATTCGGTGCCGTGGCCTCCCGGCACTCCGAGCCGGACGGCGAGCCGGAGGTTCGGAGCCGCCACCCTTCCCGGCGCGGTCATCTCGCGCACCGGCGCCAGCATCTCCGGCGACAGCGAAAACTCGTTCACGGACGTCACTCCGTTCACCAGGTAGCCCGCATAGGCCTTGGGGAGATCGTCCGGCGCGTCGAAGGCCGGCGCGCGCAGATGGGTATGGAGGTCGTGGAGACCCGGGATCAGGGTCAGTCCGCGGGCATCGACATTGCGGCTGCCGCGGGGGCCGCGCACGGTCCGGCCCACGGCGACGATCCGGTCGCCGCGGATCAGCACGTTGCCGACCGTCGCGGGTGCGCCTGTTCCGTCGAAGATTCGCGCTCCGCGGATCAGGATTGCTCCTTCCCGTGCCGGCGCGGCCGGGGCTGCAACGGCCAAAGCCAGGAGGGCCGCGGCGGCGACTGCCAGGCTTCTCATCGCCGCCGCCCTTTCAGCTCCTCCTCGAAGAAGACGTCGGCGGCGCGGAAGCTGGCCAGCCAGTTGGAATGGAGGAGGAAGGAATGACGCTCGTTGGGGAAGACGAGCTCGCGGTAGCGAATTCCGCGCGCCGCCAGCTCGCGGGCGAGCAGCACCGACTGTGCGAAGTCGACGTTGCGGTCATCGTCGCCGTGGATGAGCAGGACCGGAGAGCGCCACCGCTCGATCGCTCCCAGCGGCGAGGAATCCCATTGCAGCTGTCGGGCGGCGGCCTGGGCGTCCGGCGACAGGCTGTTGGGCAGCGGCCGGAGCATCGAGTGGACCCCGTGAAAGTCGACTCCGGCGGCGAACAGGTCGCTGTTCCGCGCCAGGCCGAGCGCGGTCAGATAGCCGCCCCAGCTTCCGCCCCAGATGCCGATCCGCGCCGGATCGACGTCCGGCCGAGCGGCGAGCCAGCGGCCGGCGGCGAGCACGTCGCGATATTCGGAAGCGCCGCCGCGGGCGACGTCCGGAGCGTCCCTGAACGCGTTGCCGTAGCCGGTGCCGCTCCGATAATTGACCGTCAGGACGTGATAGCCGCTGGCGGCGAGATGCTGGTTGAAGACGTAGGCGTTCGAATAATAGCCGGAGGGATGGAAGCCGAGCAGCATCTGCCGGCGCGGCCCGCCATGGACGTAGACCACGGCGGGATGCCTTCCCGGCCCGCGCGCCCGGAACAGCTGGCCGTGGACCTCCACGCCGTCCTCGGCCCTGAACAGCACCGGCTCGGGAGTCACGAAGCCTCTGGCGGCGGCGGGCGGCTTCAGCGCCCGAAGGCCTTGATCGACCAGCGCCGGATAAGCCGGACGCGAGACGTCGGTGGCGATCACGGCCAGGGCGGTGCCGCCGAGCACCGGAGCCGTCTCGATGCCGGTACCGCCCGTGACTCGCTGGGGTGCGCCTCCGGTCAGGGGCCGCCGCCAGATGTGACGCCGGTTGAGGTCGCCCGAATTGCCCGCATAGACGAGGGACCGGCCGTCGGAGCCGAGCATGAACATCTCGACTTCGAAGGCTCCGGGAGTGAGCTCCGTTGGAGCTCCGCCCTTCTCGGCGTCGAGGGCGTAAGGGTGAAGCCAGCCGCTGCGCTCCCAGGGGAAGACCAGCCGGCCGTCCTTGCTCCAGAACAGGTCCTGCCCGCGCGATTCGTAATAGCGCGAGCCCGCGCCCGGCGGGGCCGCCCAAAGCTCGCGTGCCGCTCCGCTGGCGGCGTCCACGACCCGGACCGACCAGTAGGGGCCGCTGACCCGGGCGGCTCCGGCGGGAGCGTCGAGATGGCGGATGAAGGCGACCTTGCGGCCGTCGGGCGAGAAGACCGGTTCGACCGAGAAGCCAAGGCCCGGGTCGAGGAACCGGATCCGGGGCTCCGCCGGATCGAGCAGTGCGACGAAGCTGTAATCGCCGCGATGGCTGACGAAGAGCAGCCGGGTTCCGTCCGGCGACCATTGCAGCCGCCTGACCTCGCCTCCGGGCGAAGCGAGCTTGCGGGCCTCGCCGCCGCGCTCCCACAGCCAGATCTCGCCGCGCCTCGTGTAGGCGAGCCGGGCCCCGTCCGGCGAGAAGGTCGGCGAGTGGCCGTCGCCGGCGCGAACCGGCTCGCCGCCCGACGTGGCGGCGACGAATATCTGCTGCCGGGGCGGCTCGGAATCCCAGGCGGCGTTGGGGAGCGAATCGTCGCGGGACTCCGGATCGCCGCCGCGAACGAAGGCGAGGGCCGCGCCGTCGGAGCTCAAGACGAGGTCGGAGAGCTGGTGCCCGTCGTCCTCGGTGAAACCGGTCAGCCTGCGCGCCGCCTGGCCGCGCTCGGCGAACCAGATGTTGCGCACGCCCGCCGCGCTCTCCACCCAGGCGAAGCGAGGGGCGTCACGGGCGCCGACGAGCTCGGAGGCGATCGGCAGAGCCAGGGCTTCGGCGAGTCCGTCCGCAGGCGCGGCCGGAACCGCCGGCGCGGCCAGCGCCAGGCCGATCGCACCCAATACTATTCTAAAACCCGCTCGCCACCTCATCGCCTCCTCTTGGAGCGCGCTCAGGCCGCCGACAAGCGCGACGGCCGCCGCCATGCGCGGCGGTTATGGCGGCGGGAAGGCTCTGAATGATGAGGGCCTTGTTGCCCGGCGCGGCTTTGCCTCTACGGTCGTGCCGATGATGGGACGAGTGACGACTTTGCGGGCCATTGCCCTCGGCCTGGCTATGACCGCCGCCGTTCCGGCGCTCGCCGATGGACCGCCGGCCCTCCAGCAGCGAGTCGAAGCGAAGTTCAAGGAGGCCGGCCCCGGCACCCGCTTCGGCCTCGTCGTCGCCGGCGAAGATGGGCGGGAGCTGATCGCGATAGCGCCGGACTCGCGCTTCGTTCCGGCGTCCAATACCAAGATGTTCACCACCGCCGCGGCCTTCGCCACGCTGCCGGGGCTGGACTCGCCGGACTTGGCCGGAGGCGCCGCGGTCCGGCTTGAGCCGGGCCGAAGGGGCGTTCCGGACGTGATTCTGGAGGGACGGGGGGATGCCCGGCTGTCGAGCAGCCCCGACTGCGTCCGGAACTGCCTCGCCGAGCTCGCCGACGCCGTCGCGGCGAGGACTCGGCGGGTGGGCGACGTGGTCGGGGACGATAGCTTCTTCCCGGACCAGCGCTGGAGCCCCGGCATGAGCTGGAACAACATACAGACCCGCTCCGGCACCGCCACTTCGGCGCTCAGCGTCGACGACAACGAGCTGCATCTGCGCGTCGCTCCCGCCGCGCCCGGTCAGCCTCCCAGGCTGGAGCTGCCGCCATATTACACCGTCGACAACCGGGCGGTGACGGTCGCCGCCGGGGGAGCGACGCAGCTCGAGCATGACCGGCTTCCGGGCAGCCATGCGGTGCGCCTCACCGGCACCATCGCCGCCGGCGGCGAGCCCGAGCTGCTTCGCCTCGGAATCGACGATCCGGCTTATTATGCGGCCTGGCGGTTCAAGGCGTTGCTGGAGGAGCGCGGAGTGCGGGTCACCGGCGCGGTCGCCGCCCGGCACCGGCCGCCCAGGCCCTGGGACGACCCGGCGATCCGTAAAGGCGCGCCGCCGCCGCGAGCGCCGGGGACGGAGGCGCTCGCCCGCCTCGTTCCGCCCCCGCTCGCCGCCGACGTCGCACTCACCAACAAGGTCAGCCAGAATCTGCATGCCGAGCTGCTCCTGCGCCGGGTGGGCCGGCAGGAGGGGACCGGCTCGATCGCCGACGGCCTGGCCGCGGTGCGGGCAATGCTGGAGCGGGCCGGAGTGCCGAGGACGAGCTACGATTTCTCGGACGGCTCCGGAATGTCGACCTACAACCGGGTCGCGCCCCGCGGCATGGTCGTCTTCCTGCGGTGGGCCGCGAGCCAGCCCTGGGGCTCGGAGTGGCGCTCCGGCCTACCGGTCGGCGGAGTCGACGGAACGCTGGCGAGGCGCTTCAGGGGCACGGCGCTCGAGAATCGCATCTTCGCCAAGACCGGAACGCTCAATGCCAGCGCCGCGCTTTCGGGCTACATGACCGCCAGGAGCGGCCGGACCCTGATCTTCTCGGCCTATGCGAACGACATTCCGGAAGGGGCCCGAGCCACCGATGCGATGGATGCCGCGCTCGTTCTGATCGCCGAGGAGAATTAGCCCCTCCCCCCCTGCAGGAGGGAGATTTACGATTTCAGGAACGCCACGCGCGGATCACGGCGTCCCCCGTCGCGCGGCGCAGCTCGGCGATGCCGCTGTCGCCATGGCGGGTCGGGTGGACCCGGTTGGTCAGCAGGGTCCAGGCGAGGCCGCGGTCGAAATCGATCCAGAGGCCGGTGCCGGTGAAGCCGGTATGGCCGATCGTCGCCGACGAGCAGAGGTCGCCGCCGTGCCAGCCGTCGAAGCGGCTTTCCCACCCGCAGGTCCTGTCGGCGTGGACGCGGGTGCGGATCGCCTCCAGCATCGCCGGGGAGGCGCCGCTGCCGTCGAGCAGGCCGGAGGCGAAGCCGAGCACTCCGGCCACGGTCCCGAACAGGCCGGCATGTCCGGCCGCTCCGCCCAGCGCGGAGGCATTCTCGTCATGGACCTCGCCCTTCAGGACGCGCCCGCGCCAGGTGCAATGCTCGGTCGCGACGGCCGGTCCCGGCGGCGGTCCGTAGCTCAGGCCGCCGGGCAGGGGCCAGGCCGGGAGCGGCGCTCCGGTGACCCGCTCGACCGCGATGCCCAGCAGGATGAAGTTGATGTCAGAATAAACGGGCGGGCCGTGCCGCCATTCGCGCTGCAGTACGAAGGCGCGCAGGCGCTCCGGATCGCCGCCATAGGTATAGACGGGCTCGACCGCGGGGAGGAAGGTGCGGTGGGTGAGGCAGTCGCGGAAGGTCAGCCGCCGCTCCGGCGCCTTCTCCACATCATATTGGCGCAGATCGGGGATCGCGTCGGTGAGCGGCCGGTCGAGGCCGATCCGGCCTTGCTCGGCGAGGCGCAGGATCATCGTCGTGGTCGCGATCACCTTGGTGAGCGAGGCGAGATCGAACCAATGGGCTTCCGTCAGAGCCTCGCGGTCGGGAACCAGGGCCGCCATTCCGGCGATCTTCACGGCGCGCCGGCCGTCCGCGCCGACGATCCCCAGGGCGGCACCGGGGATTCGCCCGTCCGCCACCGCCGCCGCGGCGGGACCGAAAGCCGAGTCGATCACCGGTCGTCGGGCCTCGGCCGGATCCTGGCGAGAAAGGGCAGGAACAGGATCGCCGCCAGGCTGAGCACCCCGGAAAGGATGAAGAAAAGGTCGAAGCCGTTCAGGCCGGCATCGTCCAGCGACTTGACGATGGCGCCTCCGGCGCCGGACAGAAGTCGCGGCAGGAGGAAGGCGAAGCCCGACAGGAAGGCATATTGGGCGCCCGGATAGCGGGGGTTCACCAGCATCGAGAGATAGACGACGAACACCGCTCCGGCCATGCCATTGCCGAACTGGTCGGCGGCGGTGGCGAGGTAGAGCATCCAGTCGTCGACCGGCTGGTGGGCGAGCCACACGAAACCGAAATTGCCGAGCGCGGCGAAGGCGGCGCCGATCGTCAGCCCGATGCTCAATCGCCAGTAGACGACCATCAGGCCGCCGAGGCCCACCCCGACGATGCTCGAGATCAGGGCGACGAGGCTGTCGGCATAGCCGATCTGGTCGAGCGAATAGCCGAGGCCCTTGATCATCGGCTTGGACAGGTTGAGCGCGAGCACGTCGCCCATCCGGTAGATGGAGACGAAGGCCATGACGACCAGGGCGCCGAAGCCGTAGCGCCAGAAGAAATCGACATAGGGCCCGATCGCGGCCGACCGGCGGATCCGGGAGTCCGGCGGCGCCTTGCGGATGCGTGGGACGGCCGCCGCCATGATCAGGAAAGGGATCATGCAGATGGCGAGGACATAGGGAGTGACGTTGGTCTGGCTGTCGATCCCGGCGCCCGCGGCCGCCCCGAGAACGAGCCAGCCGATGCCGGCGGTGACGGCGAGCACCGCGAGCAGGATCGCGGCACTGGAGGCCAGCCCCGCCGCGAGCGCCGAGGCTCGCCCGCCGCGGCCTTCGGGATCGCGGGGCAGCGCCGCGAGTATGGGAAGCGGAACGAAGGCGGCGGCGGCGATCAGCAGATAGGCGGTGGTCCAGCCCGCCTCGATTCCGAGGCCGGCCAGCCAGGGGGCGGCCGCGCCCGAAGGATCGGCGACCAGCAGTGCCCCGCTTCCCGCCGCGACCATGGCGGTGCGGTAGCCCCAGAGGTTCGCGGCGGCGATCGGCCCCTGCTCGTCCTGGGTCGGCGCGAGCTCGATGCGCCAGGCGTCGGCGGCGACCTCGAGCGTCGTCGTCCAGAAGGCGAGCAGCACCGCGAACAGGGCGGTGACCGCGAGGTTCGCGTCGGACGAGGTCAGGGCCATCGCCAGCATCGAGCTGAAGATGCCGAGCTGCGAGAGCATGATCCACCCGCGCCTCTTGCCCCAGAAGCGGGCGAGACCGGGAACGTCGAAGCGGTCGAGCACCGGCGCCCACAGGAACTTGAAGGTCGGCAGGAGCTGGACCCAGGCGAAGAAGCCGATCACCACCAGCACCACGCCGTGCGCCTGAAGCCTCAGCGCCAGCACGGTCGAGAACATGTAGAAGGGCAGGCCGGCCGAGAAGCCGAGCAGCACGTAGAGCGCCATCCGGCCGAAGCCGGGGCGAACGACCGGCGGCGGGGCCGCGGCGGGCTCAGTCAAGACGACGGGCGGGAGCAAGGAGTGGAGGGGGCATGGCAGCTCCGTGATGAAGGTCCGCCGCAAGCTTCACCGTGGCGGCGGAACAGTCAATCTATCCTCCCCCTCGCCCGAGGCGATGGCGAGGCCCGGCGCTGTTGCGCCGTCGCAACGCCCGGCGGCTTTCGAACCGGCAGTGCCGGGAAGTTATGGCTTGGCCAAGAGAAACTATGACGGCTCGCGCGCTTCTTGCTACTTAATGTCCGCTAATCACGCAGCAAATGCGGGCTTCAGGGGGATTTCACATGTTTCGTCACAAATCTATGAAAACGTTCCTGTTTTCCGGAGCCGCCTTTGCCGCGATGTCGATTGCGGGTCCCGCGGCGGCGCAGACCGACCCGGCCGAGGACCCGCCGGCGACCGAAACCGAGGTGGCCCAGGCCGATCCCGTCGCCGAGGAGCGCGACATCGTCGTCACCGGCACGCGCGTCGTGCGCGACGGCTTTCAGGCGCCGACTCCGCTGCAGGTGCTGACCGAGGAGGATATCGAGAACTCCTCGCCGACCAACAACATCTCCGACTTCGTGAACCAGCTTCCCGCGCTCGCGGCATCGATCCGCCCGTCCAACTCGCGCCTCGAGCTCAGCAACGGCCAGGCGGGCATCAACGCGCTCAACCTGCGCAGCCTGGGCACGGTCCGCACGCTGGTGCTGATCAACGGGCGCCGGTCGGTCGGGTCCACCGCCAACGGCGTTGTGGATATCAACACGATCCCGCAGTCGCTGGTCCAGCGGGTCGAGGTGGTCACCGGCGGCGCTTCGGCCGCCTACGGTTCGGACGCGGTCGCGGGCGTGACCAACTTCATCCTCAACAACGAATATGAGGGACTGAAGCTCGAAGGCGACATCGGCGTAACCGACCGTGGCGACGGGTTCAACTATTCGGGCGCGATCACCGGCGGCCTCAAGTTCGCGGGCGGCCGCGGCCGACTCATCGTGGCGGCCGAGATCGCCCATACCGACGGCATTTTCTCGGTCGATCCGGGCGAGCGCGACTGGAACCACACGGGCTTCGTGCGCATCCAGAATCCGGCCTGGCCGGCCAACCCCGCGGCACCGCGATACCTGATCAGGACCGAGGTCGGCCAGGCCAACTCGACACCCGGCGGGCTCATCACGGCGTCGACCGGCGGCACCACCAATCGGCTGTGCGGGACCTATTTCGACCAGGGCGGGGCGGTCAGGAAGTACCAATATGGTGCCTTGACCTTTCCCTCGCCCGTATGCGCGGTAACGGCGCCGGCCTCGCTCAGCAGCCCGTCGCTGAACCAGGGCGGCGACTGGAGGGTCAACGATACTGGCCGACGCATCGGCCTCAACCCCGAGGAAGATCGCTACGGCCTGTTCGGAAGGCTGAGCTTCGACATCACCGACGGCGTCACCTTGTTCGCCGAGGCGTCGTACAACCGGCAGGAAACCCTGTTCAACGCCGGCCCCAACCTGATGACGGGCCTGTCGATCGCCGCTTCCAACTGCGGCGCCGCAGCGACCGCTCCGACGACGTGCAATGCATTCCTTTACCAGACGCTCGGCCCGGCGCAGCTAGCGGGCATCACCGGCGTGACTCTGGCCACCAGCGGCGCCGACCTGCCGTTCCGCGGCTCGAACAACGAACGCAAGGTGGAGCGCTACCTGATCGGCGCCGAGGGCAATTTCCAGGCGTTCGGAAAGACGGCGCGCTGGGACATTTACGGCCAGTACGGACGCGCGGACCTGCACGAGGAGCTGATCAACATCCAGCAGACCGTGAGGCGAAACAACGCGCTTGCAGCGGTGTTCGCTCCGGCCGGCAACCCCGGCGGTCTCCCGGTCGGATCGATCCAGTGCCTGATCAACGTCAACGCCAGCACGGCGGACGACGATCCCGCCTGCCGCCCGCTCAACCTGTTCGGCCTCGGTGTCGCCGATCCGGCCGCGATCGATTATATCCTGGGCGATCCGTACCGCGACCAGGTGCTCGAGCAGACCGTCGTCGGCGCCAACTTCTCGTTCACCCCGTTCGCGACCTGGGCGGGCGACGTCAGCGTCGCGGTCGGGGCCGAGTATCGCAAGGAGGAGATTGACGGGTTCGTGCCCGCCGAGTTCCAGCCGATCTTCAACCCGACGACGGGCGCATCGACCAGCGTCTGGTCGGTCGGCAACTTCCGCCCGAGCAAGGGCAGCTACAACGTCAAGGAAGCCTATTTCGAAACCGTCGTTCCGCTCGGGTTCGGCCTCGAATTCAACGGCGCGATCCGGGCTACCGATTATTCCACGTCGGGGTTCGTCACGACCTGGAAGCTTGGCGCGACCTGGCAGCCGATCGACGACATCGTCATCCGCGTCAATCGTTCGCGCGATATCCGGGCGCCGAACCTGAACGAACTGTACCAGGCGGGCACCGCCAATACCTCGACGGTGACCAATCCCTTCTTTCCCGGGCCCGGGCCGGGCACCATCACCTACCCCGCCAATCTGTCGTACCTGGGGACCATCACCGGCAACCTGAACCTGCAGCCGGAGAAGGCGGATTCTTGGAACATCGGGGCGGTGCTTTCGCCTCGCTTCCTTCGCGGCTTCACCTTCTCGGCCGATTACTGGCGGGTCAAGGTCAAGGGTGCGATCGACAGCCTCAGCGCCGACGACATCGTCAACCGCTGCTTCGAGGGGCTGGCCGATTTCTGCGCGGCGATCACCCCCGATCCGGCCAATCCCTCGCGAGTCCTCATCAGCCGCCAGCCGGTCAACTTCTCGAGCATCCTGATGCGCGGCCTTGATTTCGAAGCGGCCTACCGCAGGCGCATCGGCAACGGGAATTTCTCCCTGCGCGGCCTGGCCACGCGGTACATCGAGAACACCGTCGCCACCGGCGTGCCGGGCTTCACGCCCCTCAACTCCGTGGGGACACTGGGTATCGGCACCGGCACGCAGTCGATCACGCCCAAGTGGATCTATCGGGTCAGCGCGTCCTACGACACCGAGGATTACACGCTGACCGCCGTCGCTCGCGGAGTTGGGGACGGCCGCTACGACGCGACCGGAATCGAGTGCCAGACCGGCTCCTGCCCGGTCTCGACCAACCAGTTCCCGACCTACGAGGACAACAGCATCGGTGGTGCGACCTACGTCGACGCCAACCTGACGTTCAAGTTCGACGCCTTCGGCGGCAAGAACGGCGAGTTCTTCATCAACGTCACCAATCTGTTCGACGCCAATCCGATCGTGCTGCCGGAAACCGGACTTGCCGCGAACAGCACCTACAGCGATCTTCTCGGGCGGGCATACCGGGTCGGGATGCGGCTCAAGCTTCGGTAGCGTCGCGACGAGCCGGGATCGCGGCCGGGCTGAATGAAGGGGGCCGCGGCCGCTGGCCGCGGCCTTCCTTTTGCCCGGGCGGGACCTAATTCTGAAGGATGCAGGGAATGGATCATTACCCGCTTCGGGACGGAGTCGTGCATTGCGAGGACGTGCCGCTGCCGCTGATCGCGGCCGAGGTGGGGACTCCGGTCTACGTCTATTCGACAGCCGCCATGCTGGATCAGGTGAGGAGGCTCAAGTCGGCGCTGGCGCCGCTTGGCCATCCGCTCATCGCTTATGCCGTAAAGGCCAATCCCAATCCGGCGGTGCTGGCGACCTTCGCCGCGGAAGGCCTGGGGGCCGACGTCGTCTCCGGCGGCGAGTACCGGCGCGCTCTGGCGGCCGGGATCGCCCCCGAGCGGATCGTCTTTTCCGGGGTCGGCAAGACCGCGGCCGAGATGGCGACGGCGCTGGAGGGCGGGCTTTGCCAGTTCAACCTCGAATCCGTGCCGGAGGCGGAGATGCTGTCGCAGGTCGCCTCGGCGATGGGCCGGGAGGCGGTCGTGGCGCTGCGGGTGAATCCCGACGTGGACGCGGGCACGCACGCCAAGATCTCCACCGGTGCCGCCCACAACAAGTTCGGAGTGGCGATCGCCGACGCCGTCACCGCCTGCGCCCGGATCAGGGACCTGCCCGCGCTGCGTCTGGCCGGCGTCGCCGTCCATATCGGCAGCCAGCTGACCAGCCTCGCGCCGCTCGAGGCGGCTTTCGAACGGCTCGGAGCGCTGATCCGGGCTCTGCGCGGGGAGGGGCACGACATCCGTACCGCCGATCTCGGCGGAGGGCTCGGGCTCGCTTACGATCCGGCGGCCGCAGCGCCGCCCGCTCCGGCCGACTATGGCGAGATGGTGGCGCGGGCGACACTCGGGTGGGAGGCCCGGCTGATCTTCGAGCCGGGCCGGCTTCTCGTCGGCGACGCGGGCGTCCTTCTGACAAGGGTGATCCGGATCAAGCCCGGCCGGGCCGTGCCCTTCGTCATCGTCGACGCGGCGATGAACGACCTGATGCGGCCGAGCCTCTACGATGCCTGGCATTCGGTCGAAGCGGTCGTGCCGGGGGTCGAGCATATGATCGCGGACATCGTCGGGCCGGTCTGCGAAACCGGCGACACCTTCGCCCGCTCCCGCCGGATCGACCGGGTCGAGGCCGGCGAGCTGATGATCATCCGCACCGCCGGCGCCTATGCCGCCA
Source organism: Allosphingosinicella sp. (assembly GCA_035628835.1). Taxonomy (GTDB): domain Bacteria; phylum Pseudomonadota; class Alphaproteobacteria; order Sphingomonadales; family Sphingomonadaceae; genus Allosphingosinicella. The sequence continues at coordinate 40,807 of DASPJA010000083.1, read as the reverse complement.
CCATGGGCAGCACCTACAATTCGCGCCCGCTGACCCCGGAAGTTCTGGTCAACGGCGCCGACTGGGCGCTCGTCCGCGAGCGTCAGACGGCGGAGGACCTGATGCGCGGCTACAAGTCCCCACCCTGGCTCGCCCAAGGCCGTTGAGGGGACTCGGCCGGCAGCCGCCCACAAATGCCTGGCGCGCCCGGCAGGATTCGAACCTGCGACCCCAAGCTTAGAAGGCTCGTGCTCTATCCAACTGAGCTACGGGCGCGCGCCGGGGCAGGATGTAGCGTGGATTCCAGGCGAACGGAACGGCGCTGGTATCGCGCCGTGAAAACCGGTGCCGGCCGAAGGCTGCCGGCCGTCAGGCCGCCGTGGGGGGCACCGTCTGCTGGTGCTGCACGACGCGCCACTCGTCGGGACCGAGACGAAGATAGGTGGAGGTGCAATAGGCGCGGTAGGCCTGGTCGCCGCGCCTCGCGGCGGCTTCGTAGGCCAGGACGATGAGCCCGTCGCGGGGACGGCTTATCCGAAGTCCCCGAAGCTCCACCTCCGACCAGCGCGGGCTGTCCGCCACCGCGGCGATGGCGTCCTCGCCGCCCATCACGAAGGGCGGCTGCGGGACCACCATCACGCAGTCTCGGGCGACGAATTGCCGGTAGACCTCCTCCCCGCCCAGCCACAGCCGCTCCTCGAAAGCGCGAACCCGATCGTCGTCCATTCCGCCGCTCCACATTGGTCGGGCGCAAAAACGGCCGGGGCCGGCCCGGCGTTCCTGCCTGATTTGCGCGAAGAGCCGGGCGAGAGTCGAAGCGCCCGCGGCGGCGCGCGAGCGCTTTCCCGCCGGCCGGAACGGCGCTAGCGTCGCCGGCATGGACGGGGGCGGGCTGAAGGCGGTGGAAGGCGCGGCGCTGAAGGGCGCCCATTTCCGTTATTACGATCTGGTGATGGCGGCCTTTGTCGCCATCCTCCTTCTCTCCAACGTCCTCGGAGCCGGCAAGCGGGCCGAGATCGATCTGCCGTGGATCGGGCTGTGGCCGTTCGGGGCCGGGATCCTGTTCTTTCCGCTTTCCTACGTGATCGGCGACATATTGACCGAGGTCTACGGCTATGCGCGCGCCCGCCGCTGCATCTGGGCGGGGTTCGTCGCGACCCTGTTCATGGCGCTGATGAGCTGGGTGGTGGTGGCGCTTCCGCCGGCCGCGAACTGGCCGGGGCAGGCGGCCTATGAATCGGTGTTCGGCCAGGTGCCGCGAATCGTCCTCGCCTCGGTCATCGCCTTCTGGGCCGGCGAGTTCGCCAATTCCTACGTGCTGGCGAGGATGAAAGTGCTGACCAGGGGGCGCCATCTGTGGTCGCGAACCATCGGCTCGACGATGGTCGGGCAGGGGATAGACAGCCTGATCTTCTACCCTCTCGCTTTCTACGGCGCGGCCGGCTGGCCGGTCGAGGACATCCTGATGGTGATGGCGAGCCAGTTCGCGCTCAAGGTGGGGTGGGAGGTGCTGCTCACTCCGGTCACCTACGGCGTGGTCGGCTTTCTGAAGCGGCGCGAAGGCGTGGACGTCTTCGACCAAGGCACCGATTTCACGCCGTTCCGGGCTCGGGTGTGAACGCGTGAGCGGCTTCCAGCAGGTCAAGATCGCGCTCGGCCAGCTGCTCGGGCTGCCGAAGGACGCTCTCCACATCTATGTCGGCCTGGCCGTCTTCCTCGCCTCCGCCGCCCTGCTGCGCCGGCCGCTCGGAAGCTGGCCGCCGATCGCCGCCGTCGTCGCCGCGGCCCTGATCGGCGAGGCCTGGGATCTGCTCGACACCCGCGCCGCCGGCGCCCGCGCCCATCTGGACCGCAACTGGCACGACGTCTGGAACACCTGCTTCTGGCCGGCCGTGCTGTTCCTGCTCGCGCGCTACACACGGCTGCTCAGCCGGCGCGGACATAATTGAAACACTTCTCCCAAGTCCGCGACATCGGGCGGAAAAGCGGCTGACGCAAAAGCCGTTCCGCCGCCCGGCCACTTCGGCCGGCGGTTCGTGGAGTAAGACCTCGTGAACCGTATCCGCACAAGGGTCGACTGACCCGATCCGGCGCACGAGCGTCTCCCCCACCCCCCGAACGTCATCACCCCCGATTCCGCCTCGCAGCGGAGCCGACCAACCCTGCCCCTCAGACGGGCCAGTAAAGGAGTAACACAATGGCAATTCTCAACGGCACCCGCAAAGCCGACACCCTCAACGGCACCGCCCAAGCCGACAGCATCTTCGGCGACAACGGCAACGACTTCATCAACGGCGGCGCCGGCGACGATTATATCGACGGCGGCAACGGCAGCGACACCATCTCCGGCGGTGCCGGAAACGACGTCATCGACGGCGGCAACGGCCAGGACACCGTCGTCCTTTCCGGCAAGCGCTCGGACTACCGGGTCCTGGAAGGCCTCAACGGCGCGGTCATCGTCCGCGACCTGCGCGCCAACGGCACGGACGGCCAGGACCGTCTGTTCAGCATCGAGCGCATCCAGTTTTCCGACGGCACCTTCAAGCTCGTCGACCTCATCCAGCCCAACGTCGCTCCGGTCGCCCGGAACGACGCTCTGACCCTCGCCGAGACCGCCGGCAAGACCGAGATCACGTCGATCCTGCTTGCCAACGACGGCGACGCCGACGGCGACACCCTCGTCGTCAGCGCGGTCCAGGCCGTCTCGGCCCAGGGCGCGACCGTCAGCATCGGCCCGGACGGCAAGGTCAGCTACGACGCCGGCAGCATCTTCGCCGACCTCGACAATGGCGAGACCGCGACCGACAGCTTCACCTACACCATCACCGACGGCAACGGCCACGTCTCCACCGCCACCGCGACCGTGACGATCACGGGCGTCAGCCAGAACGAGGCTCCGGTCGCCGTGGGCGACAAGATGACGCTCGCCGAGGATGCGGGAGCGACCAACGTCACCGCCCAGCTGCTCGGCAACGACAGCGATCCCGACGGCGACGCCTTCATGGTTACTTCGGTCCAGGGCATCTCCGCCAAGGGCGCCACCGTTACCGTCGATAAGGACGGCCAGGTGATCTACGATGCCGGCAAGATCTTCATCGATCTCGAGGAAGGCCAGACCCAGACCGACACCTTCACCTACACGATCACCGACGCCGGCGGCCTCACCTCCACCGCGACCGCGACCGTCACCATCACCGGAGTCACCCCTCCGGTCGAGATGCCCGAATGGGACGCCTATTGGTACGTCGCCGAGGACGGCACCGAGGACAATATCTGGGGTCCGCTCGTCGAATCGTTCAGCTTCGACATCGTCGGCATCGACGCCAGCCACGCGCTCGGCACCGTCGAGTTCGACCTCGAACTGGGCATCCTCTCCTTCACCGCCGACCATGACAGCTCCGATCGCCTCAATTACGACCAGCACCAGGATACCTGGTTCACCGTCTTCGGCGCCGAGGGCGAGAAGATCGTCGTCGGCATGGTCATCGAGGGCAATAATGACGCCATCATCGCGGTCGACGACAATGTCGCCCTCGGCGAGGGCGAGACCACCGGCAACCTCTGGGCGCAGATGGTCTCGAACGAGATCGATCCGGACGGAAGCGTGCACTGGCACGAGATCCTGTCGGTCGGCACCGCCGGCACCCAGGGCGTGGTGACTTTCGACGCCGCCAACCGGTCCGTGACCTATTCGGCCGCCAATCTCGACCTGGCGCCCGGCGAGACGATCGTCGACAGCTTCACCTACACCGTCGACGACAGCTTCGGAGCGACCGACACCGCCACCGTCTACGTGACGGTGACCGGCGCGGCCAATGGCGGAGCGACGACGTCGATGTCCTCGGGCAACGAGGCGCTGCTGTCGGCCTTCCTCCCGGCCGGCGGCGGAATGTCGCACCTCGACGATTCCGAGTTCGCCAGCTTCACGGCGATCCAGGAAATTCTGGTGGCCGACGCGGTCGTCGCCTGAGCGACGTCACCGCAAAGCGAAGGCCGCTCCCGAAAGGGGGCGGCCTTTTGCTTTTGCCCCGTCCCCGTGAACCGCCCCGAGGCCCCACTTCCCGCCGTTCAGAGACGCGAAGACGGCCAGGTCTCGGACCGGCGGTCGGCGCGGCCCTCCGAACGCTGGCTTAGCCGATCGCCTCGAGCAGCCCCTCGAACAGGCGGCGGCCGTCGGTCCGGCCGTGGGCGGGTTCGACCATCCGCTCCGGGTGGGGCATCATCCCGAGCACGTTGCCGGCCTCGCTGACGATCCCGGCGATGTCGCGGGCCGAGCCGTTGCACTCGCCGGCGTAGCGGAAGGCGATCCGGCCTTCGCCTTCGAGGCGGTCCAGCGTCTCCTCGTCGGCCTGGTAATTGCCGTCATGGTGGCCGACCGGAATGACGATGTCCTCGCCGGCCTGGTAGCGGCTGGTGAAGGCGGTCTGGCTGTTCTCGACCTTCAGGGGCACGTCGCGGCAGACGAAGTGGAGGTTGGCGTTGCGCATCAGCGCGCCGGGGAGGAGCCCGGCCTCGGTCAGGATTTGGAAGCCGTTGCAGACTCCGAGCACGGCGACTCCGCGCTCCGCCGCTTCCGCCACCGCCCGCATCACCGGCGAGCGCGCCGCCATCGCTCCCGAGCGCAGATAGTCGCCGTAGGAGAAGCCGCCGGGGATGGCGATCAGGTCGAGCTCCTCGGGAAGTCCGGTCTCGCGGTGCCAGACCATGGCCGGCTTCTGGCCCGTCACCTGCTCGAGCGCGACCGCCATGTCGCGGTCGCAATTGGAGCCGGGGAAGACGATGACGGCGCTCTTCACGCCGCTTCTCCCGCCGCCGCCTCGCGCTCGGTCCGGACTTTGTCACGCTCGATGACAAAGTTCTCGATGACGGTGTTGGCGAGCAGCTTTCGGCACATCGCCTCGACTTCCTCGTCGCGAACAGTGTCGGCGAGGTCGAGCTCGATCAGCTTGCCGGCCCGGACGTCGTTCACGCCGGAGAAGCCCAGCCCCTCCAGCGCATGGTGGATGGCCTTGCCCTGGGGATCGAGCACGCCGTTCTTCAAGGTGACGTAGACGCGGGTCTTCATGGCCGCCCTATGCCGCCAAAGCGGCCGCGGGCACAAGGGGCCCCGGCTTGTCGCTCACCCCGTCAGCCACTATCTTCCCCTCATGGCCGAAGTTTCCGAAATCGCGCTCACCCCATCCGCCGCAGCCCGAGTCGCCGCGATCGCGGAGCGGCAGGGCAAGCCGGCCATCTTGCGCCTCAGCGTCGAAGGCGGCGGCTGCGCCGGCTTCAGCTATCGTTTCGGCCTCGCCGAGGAGGTGGAGGCGGACGATCTGGTGGCCGGGGAGGGCGGGGTCACCCTGGTCGTCGACCCGATGACCCACGATCTCGTCAGAGGCGGCGCCGTCGATTATGTGGAGTCGCTGGGCGGCTCGGCCTTCCGGGTGACCAATCCGAACGCGGCCTCGGGCTGCGGCTGCGGGAGCAGCTTCTCGGTCTGAGCGCCCCGGCTAGAGCGCCCAGCCTTTCTCCTTCAGCCATTTGACGAGGCTGCCCTCGCCTCCGGCGCTGTCGCTGCCGGGCACGAGCATGATGACCTCGCCGCTCGGGCTGACGACGGTGACCGGGTTGCCGGAGCCTCCGGCCCGGGCCCGGTGAGAGGGCTGGCGGCCCATGACCAGGTGACCGGCATAGGGGCCGTTGCGAAGCACGCCCAGGAGCCAGCCGTCCATGGGCGGTGGTGAGTGGTGTGCCGCGGCGATCATCTTTTCTTCCTCAGGCCGGGATGATGAATGAAAGGCGGGACATGAGCTGCGTGAGCAGCAGGATCGTGCTGACCGCTGCCAACCCACCCATTCCCGTGGCTGCTCGACTGTTCAGCATTGGAAGGCCTCCCACTTCCTGATCTTTATCTGGATCCTGTTTGCGCCGGTCCGGTCCGTACATCCACGAGAAGCACCGGCAAATGTCCGCCCCGCCGCCGCCGTTACGGCGCTTCGATGCGGGATGTTGACGAAAAGTACGGAAATGTGCGCATAGACCGGGCAGCGGGAGCGTGAGTCATGCGCGGGGACGTCGAAGTCGAGGGAAGCGAGCGGATCGTGCTGCAGGTGCGCGAGGAGCTCGCGCGCCGCCGTCTCTCGCGTCAGTGGCTGGCCGATCAGGCGAAGGTCAGCTTGTCCACCCTCGAAAAGGCGCTGTCGGGCCGGCGCCCCTTCACCCTGACCACCGTGGTGAGGCTGGAGGAGGCGCTCGGGATCAAGCTGCGCAACGGCTCGAACGGCGTCGAGAGCAAGGCCGCCGGGGTCTTCGCGCCAGAGGAAATGGGCGCCTATGCCCGCCCCGCCGTTCGGTGGCTGGAAGGCGAATATCTGACTCTTCGCCCTTCGTTCAGCGAGGCCGGCGCGCTCTTTTCCTATCTGACGGCGATCGAGTGGGACGAGACCAAGGGCTACCTCACCTTCAGCGAGACCCAGCGCGTCGACCGCGACTATGCGCAAAAGGGCTTCGTCTGCTTCCCCCATCTTTCCGGGCATATCTACCTGGTGACGGCCTTTTCCGGCCAGTACCGGATGGCCCTTCTCAACCGCCCTTCGAACGGCGGCACGCTGACCGGAGTTCTCACCACCCTCGTCACCGGCCGCGGCGCCGAGCTCACTCCGGCGGCGGTGCCGCTCGCACTGCTGCCGACGAGCAGCCAGTCGGAGCCGCAGCTCGGAGTCGTTCGGCCCGGCGACCGCTGCTACGACAGCTATCGGGAATGCGTGGACGGCATCTCCCGGCGCGGATACGCGCTCTTCCCCACCTGATCGTCGCCCGGCGAAGAAACAAGTGCGGGATGACGGTCCTCGTCCGAGCGGCTAATGCCGCCGGATGAAGATCGTCACCTACAATCTGAACGGCATCCGGGCGCGGCTGCCGCGGCTGGTCGAGTATCTGCAGGAGGAGAAGCCCGACGCGCTCTGCCTGCAGGAGATCAAATGCGCGGACGAGGCTTTCCCGATCGAGGACGTCCGGGCCGCGGGCTATGACGGGGTCTGGCACGGGCAGAAGGGCTTCAACGGAGTCGCCATCCTCACTCCGGTCGATGCCGGCCCGCCGGCGCTGCGGCGCGTCGGGCTGCCGGGCGATCCCGACGACACCCACAGCCGCTATATCGAAGCCGAGGTGGGCGGAGTGGTGATCGGCTCCATCTACCTGCCCAACGGCAACCCGGTCGGAACCGAGAAATTCGCCTATAAGCTCGCCTGGATGGAGCGGCTGCGCGAGCATGCGCGGGCGCTGCTCGCCGAGGAGCGGCCGGCGGTGCTTGCGGGCGACTGGAACGTCATCCCCACCGACAGCCATGACGACGTCTTCTCGGTCCGGGCGATGGCCCATGACGCCCTCATGCAGCCCGAGAGCAGGGCTGCCTTCCGCCGAATCCTCCACGCCGGCTGGACCGACGCGATCCGCGCCCGCCATCCGGACGGGGCCGTCTACACCTTCTGGGACTATACGGCCGGCTGCTGGCAGCGCGACGCCGGCTTCCGGATCGACCATCTCCTGCTCAGCCCTCAGGCCGCCGACCGGATGCTCGATGCCGGCGTGGACAAGAGCTATCGAGGCCGCGAAAAGGCCTCGGACCACGCGCCGACCTGGGTGCGGCTGGAAGACCAGGAGTAGGCCGATGCAGTCGCTGACCCGCCGCCATTTCCTCGGCACGGCCGGAGCCGTCGCCGCCCTTCAGCTGCTTCCCGGCTGCGCCGCCCGGCGAGGGGCCGCGAGCGGCGGCCCGGCCGAGCCGCTGCTGGCGCAAATGGCCGAGCAATTGCTCGCCGAATATCCGGAGAACGCGACCGCCCTCGGCCTCGACAAGGACGCGCGTGCCGGGCTGAAGTCGCGGTTGACCGATCGCTCGCTGCACGGGCGGGCGCGGCTGGCCGGCGCGGCCGCGGATCGCCTGAGGCGGCTGCAGGCCGTGGACCGGACCGGGCCCGACCCGGCGGAGCAGATCCATCTCGGGGTCGCCGAGGCCGCGCACCGGCTCGCCGTCGAAGGCTTCCGCTTTCCCTATGGCGACGTCGTCACGCTCAACCAGCAATGGTCCTACCGCAACGCCCCCTATGTGGTGGCTCAGAATACCGGCGCCTTCGTCGAGATTCCGGACTTCCTCGACAGCAATCATGTCGTCGCCACCGCCGCCGACGCCGAGGCCTATCTGGCCCGGCTCGAAGCCTATGCCGGAGCGCTGGAGGGCGAGACCGAGCGGCTCGCCCACGACCGCGGCCTCGGCGTCGTCGCGCCGGACTTCCTGCTCGACAAGACGCTGAAGCAGATGAAGGGGGCGAGGGCGCAGCCGGTCGGCGAATGGGGGCTGGTGACCTCGCTGGCGCGGCGGACGGGATCCATCCCCGGTGACTGGCGGGGCAGGGCGCTCGCCCTGGCGCGCGACAAGGTCGCTCCCGCCCTGGACCGGCAGATCGCCGAGCTCGCCCGCCACCGCGCCCGCGCCGACAGCCGCGCCGGCGTGTGGAAGCTGCCCGACGGCGAGGCTTATTATGCCTGGGCGTTGCGGGCGGCGACGACCAGCAGCCTGAGCCCCGCGGAAGTCCACCGGATGGGGCTCGACCAGCTCTCCGAGCTGCAGGCGCGGATGGAGCCCTTGCTTCGCGCGCAGGGGCTGACCCGAGGCACGGTCGGCCAGCGGATGACGGCGCTGGGCAACGATCCAAGGCACCTCTTCCCGAATAATGATGCCGGCCGCGCGCAGATCCTCGAATTCGTCAACGGCAAGGTCGCCGACATCCGCACCCGCCTGCCGCGCGCCTTCGCCACCCTGGTTCCGGGCAAGCTGATCATCAAGCGGGTACCCGTCGAGATCGAGGCGGGCGCCCCGGGCGGCTATGCGGCGGCGGGAACGATCGACGGCTCGGTTCCGGGCAATTACTACATCAACCTGCGCGACACCGCGATGTGGCCGCGCTTCAGCCTCGCGACCCTGACCTATCACGAGGGCATTCCAGGCCATATCTGGCAGGGCGAATATACCTACAAATTGCCGCTGCTCCGCTCCCTGCTCGCCTTCAACGCCTATTCCGAAGGCTGGGCGCTCTATGCCGAGCAGCTGGCCGACGAGCTCGGCGCCTACGAAGGCGACCCGCTCGGCGAGCTCGGCTACCTCCAGTCCCTGTCCTTCCGGGCCTGCCGGCTCGTCGTCGATTCCGGCCTCCACGCCCAGCGCTGGACCCGGGCGAAGGCGATCCAATGGTTCGCCGAGACCAACGGCTCCACCGTCGAGGAAGTCCAGGGCGAGGTCGACCGCTATTGCGCCTGGCCCGGCCAGGCCTGCGGCTACAAGGTCGGGCATTCGGAGGTGAACCGGCTGCGCGAGAAGGCGAAGGCGGCGCTGGGCGACAAGTTCGACCTGCGCACGTTCGACGACGCGCTGGTGCTCGGAGGCAACGTGCCGCTGACCCTGCTGGAGACGGTGATCGACCGCTACATCGCAGGCGCGCGCGCCTAACCTTCGTCATTGCGAGCGAAGCGAAGCAATCCAGCGGCTCGGGCGCCGCGGACTGGATTGCTTCGTCGCTTCGCTCCTCGCAATGACGAGGCGGGGGAGCTAACGGATCGCGCTCAGCTCGATCCCCCTCGTCTCCTTCGCCAGCAGCGCGGAGACTCCGCTGACGAAACAGGCCACTCCGACATAGATCGCCACCGGCAGCGCCGAATCATATTCCCGATAGAGCCAGAGCGCGACGATCGGCGCCAGCGAGCCGGCCAGGATCGAGGTGAGCTGGTAGGCGATCGAGACGCCCGAATAGCGGATCCGGGTCGGGAAGAGCTCGGTGATGAAGGCGGCCTGGGGCCCGTACATGGCGCTGTGCAGGACCAGCCCCGCGACGAGCGCGAGAACGATCAGCGCCGGATCGCCGCTCGCCAGCATCGGGAAGAAGGCGAAGCCGAAGGCGGCGAGGCCGAGGCCGCCGAAGGCGTAGACGGGCCGCCGGCCGATCCGGTCGGAAAGGCGGGCGAAGAGGGGAATGGCGAAGAACTGGACGGCGGCGCCGATCAGCAGGGCCTGAAGAGCGAGGCTTCTCGTCTCGGCGGCGACGTCGACGAGGAAGGTCAGCGAGAAGACGGTGAGAATATAATAGGAGATATTCTCTCCGACGCGGAGGCCCGCGCCGAGCACGACGGCGCGCGGCCGTTCGCGAATCACGTCCATCGCCGGAAGCTTCGGCGGCACCTCGGCCTCCGCCAGAGCCTTCTCGAACATCGGGCTCTCTTCCACGCGGTTGCGTATGTACCAGCCGACGACCACCAGCAGCGCCGACATGAGGAAGGGTATCCGCCAGCCCCAGGCGAGGAAGTCCGCCTCGCTCTGGAGCCCCGCCATCAGCGCCAGCACGCCCGCCGAGAGCAGGCTGCCCGCCGCCACTCCGGCCTGCGGCCAGCTCGCCCAGAAGCCGCGGCGGGCGCTGTCGCCATGCTCGGCCGCCATCAGCACCGCTCCGCCCCATTCGCCGCCGACGGCGAAACCCTGCACCAGCCGAAGCGCGATCAGCCCGGCCGGAGCCCAGATCCCGATCTGGGAATAGGTCGGCAGCAGGCCGATCAGGACGGTGGCGACACCCATCAGGATCAGGCTCAGCATGAGCAGGCGCTTGCGGCCGATCCGGTCGCCATAATGGCCGAAGACGATTCCGCCGAGCGGCCGGGCGACGAAGCCCACCGCATAAGTCGCGAAGGCGAGCAGAGTCCCGACGAAAGGATCGTAGGACGGGAAGAAGAGCTTGTTGAAGATGAGCGCCGCGGCGGAGCCGTAGAGGAAGAAATCATACCATTCGATGGTGGTCCCGATCATGCTCGCGGCCACCACCCGGCGAAGCCTGCCCGCCTGCCATTCCTCGCTTTGCCGATCGTCCGCCATGCCGCCTCCTTCCCGCACTGCTTACCCAGCCCTTGCCGCGCGGGAAAGCCGGGCGTAGCGGCAGGTCATGCGCTTCCTGCTCCCCGTCGCCCTGCTCTTCGCCGGCGCCTGCGCCTCCACCCCTTCCCAAAATTCCGAGCCCGCACGCTGGCGGGCCCAGGCGGAAAGGGTGACGATTACCCGCGACGACTGGGGAATCGCCCATGTCCGCGGGAAGAGCGACGCCGACGCCGTGTTCGGGATGATCTACGCCCAGGCCGAGGACGACTTCAACCGCGTGGAGACCAACTATCTGACCGCGCTCGGCCGAACCGCCGAGGCGGAGGGGGAGAAGGCGATCTGGGCGGACCTGCGGGCGAAGCTCTACATGGATCCGGACGATCTCAGGGCGCGCTACGCCTCCAGCCCCGCCTGGCTGAAGCGGCTGATGGATTCCTGGGCGGACGGGCTGAACTATTATCTGGCCACCCATCCGGACGTGAAGCCGCGCGCGATCACCCGCTTCGAGCCGTGGATGGCCCTGAGCTTCACCGAAGGCAGCATCGGCGGCGACATCGAACGGATCGACCTTGCCGGCCTGGAAGCCTTCTACTCCAGGCGCGGCAAGGCCCTCGCCGCGGCGGCGCCGAAGGACCCGGAGCCCCGCGGCTCGAACGGATTCGCCATCGCCCCGGCGAACAGTGCCACGGGCAAGGCGCTCCTGCTCATCAATCCTCATACCAGCTTCTTCTTCCGCTCGGAGCTTCAGGTGGCGAGCGACGAGGGGCTCAACGCCTATGGCGCGACGACCTGGGGCCAGTTCTTCATCTATCAGGGCTTCAACGAGCATGCCGGCTGGATGCACACGTCGAGCGGAGTCGACGTGGTCGACGAGTTCCTAGAGACGGTGGAGCAGAAGCAGGGCGGCCTCTTCTACCGCTACGGCAACGAGCTGAGGCCGGTGGCGACAAGGACGGTGAGCGTCGCCTATCGCCAGCCGGACGGCAGCATGGCGAGCCGAAGCTTCGAGACCTACCGCACCCATCACGGCCCGATCGTTCGCGAGGCCGGCGGCAGGTGGGTCGCTTTCGCGATGATGCACAAGCCCGTGGAGGCGCTTCAGCAATCGTTCCTCCGCACCAAGGCGCGCGACCATGCCGGCTTCCTCAAGGTGGCGGAGCTGAAGGCCAATTCGTCGAACAACACCATCTTCGCCGATGCCGGGGGGAACATCGCCTATCACCACCCGCACTTCATCCCGGTGCGCGACGGTCGCTTCGACTATACCAGGCCGGTGGACGGCAGCGATCCGCGCACCGACTGGCGCGGCCTCCACGCCTTGGCGGACGCGCCGAGGCTGCTGAACCCGGCGACCGGCTGGATCCAGAACACCAACAACTGGCCGTATTCGGCCGCCGGACCGCACAGCCCGAAGCCCGGCGATTTCCCGCGCTACATGGACACGTTCGGGGAGAATCACCGCGGCCTCGCGGCGCTGCGGGTGCTTCAGGAGAAACGGCGGCTGACTCTGGAGGGCCTTCGCGACGCCGCCTACGACCCTTATCAGCCGGCCTTCGCCGAGCTGATCCCCGGCCTTGTCGAAGCGTGGGAGACGCTGAAGGGCGACAACCGCCTGCGGGCGAAGCTGATGCGCCCGATAGGGTTCCTCAAGTTGTGGGACTATCGCTGGAGCGAGGATTCCATTCCGACGACGCTCGCCATGTTCTGGGCCGAGCCGCTCTACGAGGAGGCGCGCAAGGCGGGGCGGCCGCTTGGCGAGACGGTGTCGGGAATCGGTCGGCTGCCCGCGCGCCGCAAGCTCGAGGCGCTCGAGCAGGCGATGGACCGGCTGGTTCGCGAGTTCGGGCGGTGGAACGTGGAATGGGGCGAAGTGAACCGGTTCCAGCGCCTCACCGGCGACATCGACCATCCCTTCTCAGACGCAGCGCCGAGCGTCCCGGTCGGCTTCACCTCCGGCCGCTGGGGCTCGCTCGCCTCGTTCGGAGCGGCGCCGAGGGACGGGTCGAAGCGCTGGTACGGAACCAGCGGCAACAGCTTCGTCGCCGTCGTCGAGTTCGGCGATCGGGTGAGGGCGCTGGCGGTCACGGCCGGCGGCGAAAGCGGCGACCCCGCTTCGCCCCACTTCAACGACCAGGCGCAGCGCTACGCGAAGGGGGATTTGCGCGAGGTCTATTTCTACCCCGACCAGCTGAAGGGGCATATCGAGCGGGTGTACCGGCCTGGCGAGTGATCCTTCGATACGGGCCCCTTCGACGCCGCCTGCGGCGTCGCTCAGGACATGCTTCGCCAAGCTCAGTCCCTGCTCAGGATGAGCGGTTGAGAGGTTTTCCTCCCGCTCATCCTGAGTAGCCGGTGAGGTTGTCGAACCGGCGTATCGAAGGACCAGCCTGCCCTTCAGTTACGCGAGGCGAATTCGTCCGAAGCCCTGATCAGCCCGTCCAGCACCGCCGGCTCGCTGAACAGATGGCCGCCATGGACGATCTCGAGCCTGGCCTCCGGCCACGCCTTGTGCAGGTCCCAGGCGGCGGCGGGCGGGGTGCACATGTCGTAGCGGCCCTGGACGATCACGCCCGGAATGGGTTTCAGCCGGTGCGCGTTGGCGATCAGCTGGCCTTCCTCGAGCCAGCCGCGGCTGGCCATGTAATGGTTCTCGATCCTGGCGATGGCGACGGCGAAATCGTCGTCCGTATGCGCCGCGATCGTGGCGGGACTGGGGAGCAGGGTGACGGTCTCCGCCTCCCACTGGCTCCACGCCTTGGCGGCGGCGAGCCGCGCCGCCGGGTCCGGACCGGTGAGTCGCCGCTGGTAGGCCGCGACCAGATCGTCCCGCTCCGCTTCCGGTATCGGCGCGAGGAAGTCGCGCCATTTGTCGGGATAGACCTCGGACGCGCCGTAGCGGTAGAGCCAGTCGAGCTCGGTCTGCCGGAAGGTGAATATTCCCCGCAGCACCAATTCGGTGACCCGCTCCGGATGGGTCTGGGCATAGGCCAGGGCGAGCGTAGATCCCCAGGAGCCGCCGAACACCATCCAGCGTTCGTGGCCGGCCAGCTCGCGCAGCCGCTCGATGTCGTCGACCAGGTGCCAGGTCGTGTTCGCCTCGAGCTCGGCGTGCGGGGTCGAGCGTCCGCAGCCGCGCTGGTCGAAGAGGAGGATGTCGTAGCGCGCCGGATCGAACTGGCGGCGATGATCGGGGCTGCAGCCCGCCCCCGGACCGCCGTGGAGGAAGACGGCCGGTTTCGCCCCCGGAGTTCCGCAGCGCTCCCAATAAAGGTTGTGGCCGTCGCCGACGTCGAGCCGGCCGGTCTCATAAGGCTCGATCGGGGGATAGAGGGTGCGCAGCTCGGTCAATTTCGGAAACTCCTGGCGTGGCGATCTCCGCCTGTCATTGCGAGGAGCGCAGCGACGAAGCAATCCAGTAGCGCCGCTTGCTTCATGCGCAGCGCTGGATTGCTTCGCTGCGCTCGCAATGACGGCCTCAAAAGCTCATCTCGTCATAGATGCGCGAGACGTCTCCCTGCCACTCCCCGTGGTAGCGCTCCAGAAGCATCTCCGCCGGCGTCATTCCCCGGGCGACGATCTCGCGCAGCGGATCGAGGAAGCCGGATTCATTGTCGCCGGCGCCGTTCAGCCGGGCGCGGGCGCTGAGCCCGGCCTCGGCGATGGCGAGGACCCGCTCGCCGAGGTCACGGAGGCTTTCGCCGGCGGGCGTGCGGGCGGCGAGGCCGAGCTTCGGCACTTCGTCGCGAAGGCGCTGGCGCCCGTCCAGCGACCAGTGCCTGACCTCGTCCCAGGCGGCGTCGAGGGCCGACTGGTCGTAGAGCAGGCCGACCCACAAAGCGGGCAGCGCGCAGATCTTGCTCCAGCGGCCGCCGTCGGCGCCGCGCATCTCGAGGAAGCTCTTGAGGCGGACCTCCGGGAAAGCGGTGGAGAGATGATCGGTCCAGTCGGACAGGCGGGGCTTCTCGCCCGGCAGCACCGGCAGCTCGCCCTTCAGGAAGTCGCGGAAGCTGAGCCCGGCGGCGTCGATATAGCGGCCGTCGCGATAGACGAAGTACATCGGCACATCGAGCGCGTAGTCGAGATAGCGCTCGTAGCCGAAGCCGTCCTCGAACACGAAAGGCAGCATTCCGGTTCGGTGGGGATCGGTATCCGACCAGATGTGGCTTCGGAAGGAGAGGAAGCCGTTGGGCTTGCCTTCGGTGAAGGGCGAATTGGCGAACAGGGCTGTGGCGAGCGGCTGCAAGGCCAGGCCGACGCGGAATTTCTGCGCCATATCGGCTTCCGAACCATAGTCCAGATTAACCTGTATGGTACAGGTGCGAAGCATCATGTCGAGGCCGAGCTTGCCGACGCGCGGCATGTGGCGGAGCATGATCTCGTAGCGGCCCTTGGGCATTCTCGGCAGCTCGTCGCGGGTCTTGTCAGGCCACATGCCGAGGCCGAGGAAGCCGAGGCCGAGCTTCTCGCCCACCTGCTTGACCTGGTCGAGATGGCGGCCGGCCTCCGCGCAGGTCTGGTGGAGATTTTCGAGCGCCGCGCCGGAGAGCTCGAGCTGCCCGGCGGGCTCCAGGCTGACATTGCCGTCCTTGCCCGAAAGGGCGATGACGTTGCCGCCTTCCTCGACCGGCTCCCAGCCGAACTCGGTCAGCGCGGCGAGCAGATCGCGGATGCCGCCCGGCTCGTCATAGGAGGGCGCTCGGTGGTCCTCGCGGCGGTAGACGAACTTCTCGTGCTCCGTGCCGATCCGCCAGGCGCTCGCCGGCTTCTCGCCGCGCGCGAAGGGCGCAAGCAGGTCGTCGCGGCTCTCGATCTGGGGATCGATGCGGGCGGTTTCGGTGCGGGTCGTCATCGCCGACCGTCTAGCGCCGGCCGGGGAACGCCGCCAGCCTCTTCCGTTGCCGAACGAAACCGGAATGGATCGATGCCGCCCGCCTCGGTCCGACAGCCCCGCTCGCCTGGACATTGGCGCCCGGCACCGTTGGAGGTCATGCCGCCGAGTGAGGCCGGCGAGAGGTGGCCCAGTCGCCGGCCGCGCCCATCCAAAGGGCTACGGCGGCGAGCGCGGCGGTGTCGGCGCGCAGGATTCGGGGGCCGAGGGTGACCGGGCGCGCCTGCGGAAGAGCGCGGATCGCCGTTCGTTCCTCGTCCGTGAAGCCGCCTTCGGGACCGATCAGGATGGCGGCGGGTCCGGGGGCGGGGGCAAACGGCTCGCCGCCGGCTTCGTCCGCGAAGAACAGGCTTCGGTCCGCCGGCCAGGCGGCGAGGAGCGCGTCGAGCTTTTGCGGCTCGGCCAGTCCGGTGAGGGAGGTGCGCTCGCATTGCTCGGCCGCTTCGACGATGTGGGCGCGCAGGCGGTCGGGATTGAGCCGGTCGACGATCGTCCGACGGGTGATCACGGGAACGAGTCGGGCGACTCCCAACTCGGTCGCCTTCTCGACCAGCCAGTCGATCCGCCCCCGCTTGATCGGCGCGAAGAGCAGCCAGAGGTCGGGAACGGATTCGCGCTCGCGCAGGTGCCGGGCGACGGTCAGCACGACCCGCTTCCTGCCCGCTTCCACTATTTCGGCGAGCCACTCGCCGCTACGGTCGTCGAACAGCTTCACTGCGGCGCCCGGGCCGAGGCGCAGGACGCTGGCGAGGTAGTTGGCCGGAGCCCCCTCCAGGGTGAGCGCCGCGCCCTCCGCCAGCGCCTGGTCGACGAACAGGCGCGGCAGGCTCGACGGCGGCCAGGCAGGGGTTGCGGGCAAGGGCTTGTCATCCTCCGAACCGTTCGGGCTGAGCCTGTCGAAGCCCGTTCCTTCGGCCAGGGCAAGAGAAGAAATGGCCTTCGACAAGCTCGGGCCGAACGGTATTGAGGATCGGCATGGCTGATCCTGAAAGCGACATCGTTCCCGACAGCGAACGCCGGGGCCTGATCGGCCTTCTGCCGAACCCGCTGCGCCCTTACGCCTCGCTGATGCGGCTCGACCGGCCGATCGGCGCGTGGCTGCTCTTCTGGCCCTGCGCGTGGAGCGTGGCCCTGGCCGGCATGGGGCCGCGGGGGGTCGCACTGATTCTGTGGCTGGCGCTCGGCGCCTGGGCGATGCGAAGCGCGGGCTGCGTCTGGAACGACATCGTCGACCGCGATCTCGACGCCAAGGTCGAGCGAACGCGGCTGCGGCCGCTGGCGAGCGGACGGGCCAGCCTCGCCGGCGCCTGGATCCTGCTCGTTTCGCTCTGCCTGGTCGGGCTGCTCGTGCTCCTGCAGCTCGGGCGGACGGCGCAGATCGTCGCTCTCGCCAGCCTCGCCCCGGTCGCGGCCTATCCTTTCATGAAGCGCATCACTTGGTGGCCGCAGGCCTGGCTCGGCCTCGTTTTCTCGTGGGGCGCGCTGGTCGGCTGGCCGGCGGTCCGCGGCGAGCTCGACGCCACCGCCTTCATCCTCTGGGCGGGATCGATCTTCTGGGTGATCGGCTACGACACGATCTATGCCCTTCAGGATCGCGAGGACGACGCGCTGGTCGGGGTGAAATCGTCGGCGCTCGCCCTCGGCCGGCATGCGCGGACGGGTGTGGCCGTCTGCTACGCGCTCGCGCTCGTGCTCTGGGCCGTCGCCTTGTGGCGGGTGCGGCCGGACGGACTGTCTCTGGTGGCGCTGCTGCCGGCGGCCCTGCACCTCGGCTGGCAGGTGGCCAGGCTGAAACCGGACGACGGTGGCGACGCTCTGGCGAAATTCCGCTCCAACCGAATGGCCGGCTTCATCTTCTTCCTTGCCTGCCTGGTCGTGGGCACCTCCTAGATTTCGGGCCGCATCCACCCTAGGTGGCTTTCATGCTGAGCATTTCCGAAGCCGAGGCGCGCGCCGCGGCGCTGGTCGAGCGCGCCGGGCGGGCCGGCGCCGACGGCGCCGACGTCCTCTACTACGCCAACGCCTCCACCTCGGTGCAGGTGCGGCTGGGCGAGCTCGAGGACGTCTCCCGCAACGAGGCCGAGAGCATCGCGCTTCGCCTTTTCGTCGGCCGCCGCTCGGCGAGCGTCTCCTCCTCGGACCTTTCGGACGACGCCCTCTCGGCCCTGGTCGAGCGGGCCGTCGCCATGGCCCGGGAGGCGCCGGAGGATCCCTGGGCCGGCCTCGCGCCCGAGGAGCGGCTGATGCGGGGCGAGAGCCCCGACGTCGAGGGCGACGACGGCGCCGACCCGTCGCCGATCGAGCTCAAGGAACGCTCGCTGGCGATCGAGGAAGCGGGAAGAGGCGTCGCCGGGATCACCAACAGCGAGGGGGCGGGCGTCAGCGCCGGCCGCAATGTCGTCGCGCTCGCCACCAGCCACGGCTTCTGCCGCGGCTATTCGACCACCGGCTATTCGTCGTCGGCGAGCCTGATCGCCGGCGCCGGCAGCGAGATGCAGCGCGATTACGCCTATCACAGCGTCCGCCATTATGCCGAGCTGGAAGCCCCCGAGACGATCGGCCGCCGGGCCGCGCAGCGGGCGGTGGCCCGGCTCAGGCCGGTCAAGGTGCCGAGCGGCACGATGCCGGTAGTGTTCGATCCCCGGATCGGCAATTCTCTGCTCGGCCATTTGACGACCGCGATCGGCGGCCCTTCGATCACGCGCCGGACCAGCTTCCTGCTCGACAAGGAGGGGGAGCTTCTGTTCGCCGCCAACGTCACCATCCGCGACGATCCCCACCGGCGGCGGGGCCTGCGCTCGAAGCCGTTCGACGGGGAGGGGCTGCCGACCCGGCCTTCGATCCTCGTCGAGGCGGGGCGCCTTACCGGCTTGCTGCTCGACAGCGCCTCGGCCCGGCAGCTGGGGCGGGAGCCGACGGGCCATGCCACCCGCACGTCCGGCGGCGCGCCCGGGGTGGGCGTCACCAACGTCTACATGGAGCCGGGGGCACTGACGGCCGAGCAGCTGATCGGGGAGGTGGAGCACGGCGTCTACGTCACCCACCTGATCGGCCAGGGCATCAACCCGGTGACCGGCGACTATAGCCGCGGCGCTTCGGGCTTCATCATCGAGAAGGGGAAGCTCGGCGCCGCGGTCGCCGAGATCACCATCGCGGGCAATTTGCTCGAAATGTTCGCTCAGCTCGTCCCGGCCGACGACCTCAGTTTCCGTTACATCGCCAACGTGCCGACCCTGCGGGTCGACGGAATGATGGTGGCCGGTGCTTGAGGCGGTCTCGGCGGTCGTCCGCGAAGCCGGGCGGATCGCGGCCGGCCGCTGCGGAACCGATTATAAAAGGTGGGAAAAGGCGCCCGGGCACCCCGTCTGCGAGATCGATCTGGAGGTCGACGCCTTCCTGCGCGAGCGGCTGAGCGCGCTCGACCCGGAGGCGGGCTGGCTGTCGGAGGAGACGCTCGACGCATCCGACCGGATGGAGCGCAGGCGGCTCTGGGTGGTCGACCCGATCGACGGCACGCGCGACTATCTGCGCGGCCGCCCGGGCTGGTGCGTGTCGGTGGCGCTGGTCGAGGAGCGGACGCCGCTGCTCGGGATCCTCGACGCGCCGGCGCGCGGCGAGCATTGGACGGCGCGCAAGGGCGCCGGCGCCTGGCGCAACGGCGAGCGGCTGCGGGTCAGCGCCCGGCGCGAGCTGGCCGGGGCGCGGGTGCCCACCGACCAGTTGCCGGCGGTCGATGGCGATCTGGTCGCGGTCGCCAAGCCCAACTCGATCGCTCTCAGGATCGCCCTCGTCGCGGCGGGCGAGGCGGACCTCGTCGCGACTCTGAAATGGGGCTTCGAATGGGACATCGCCGCGGCGGCCCTGATCGCCGCCGAAGCGGGCGCGACGGTGACCGGAGCGCTCGGCCAGCCGCTCGCCTTCAACAGCGCCAGCGGCGAGGCCTTCGGAGTGCTGGTCGCCACCCCCGCGATCCATGCCGACGCGGTCGAACGGCTGCGCGAGCGGGCGATGGATCTGGTCTAGCACCGTCATCCCGGCTTCCGCCGGAATGGCAGTGGTTCGTCGCACCGGCCGCCCTCTTCGCAGCGCCGGTTTCAGTTCCGGGCGCGCACCTGCTATACCCCCGCCAGGAGGATGTTCCATGAAGCTTGGGCTGCTCATTCTACCCGTCGCCGCCGCAGCCTTTGCCGGCATCGCGCCGCTCAGCGGCCAGCAGGCGCCGGTCGTGGACGAGGGCGAAGGCACCGTTCTCGGCACCGAGGCCGACCGGTGGGCGCGGATGACGGTGCCGGTCACGATCGGCGACAGCGGCCCCTACAACTTCGTCGTCGACACCGGCGCCGAGCGGACCTCCATCGCCGAGGAACTGGCGCGCGATCTGCGGCTGGGCCTCGGCAGCCGCGCCCGGCTCCACAGCATGACCGAGGTGAGCCAGATCCAGACCGTGGTGATCCCGGCGCTGGAGGTGGGCGGCCGGAGCGTCCGCGACATCCATGCCCCCGCCCTGCAGCGGCGCTACATCGGCGCGGAGGGAATATTGGGCGTCGATTCGCTGCAGTCCCAGCGAGTCTCGTTCGACTTCATCCGGCAGCAGATGACGGTGACGAACAGCCACAGGCGGGAGGAATCCTGGCCGGCCGACACCATCGTCGTCACCGCCCGCAACCGGCTCGGCCACCTCGTCATGGTCGACGCTTCGGTCGACGGCCAGAAGGTCTGGGTGATCCTCGACACCGGCGCCCAGACCACCGTCGCCAACAACGTGCTCCGGCGCAAGCTCGAGGAGAAAGGCCGGCTTCGGGCGACCATTCCGATCATTCTGCAGAGCGTTACCGGCGGGCAGATGCCGGCGGACCGGACCGTGGTGAAGCGCATCCGCCTCGGCGGCATCGACATCAACGACATGCCGGTCGCCTTCGCCGACGTTCACCCCTTCGCCAAGCTGGGCCTGAAGGACCGGCCGGCGCTGCTGCTCGGCATGGACGCGCTTCGCCTGTTCGACAGGGTCTCGGTCGATTTCCCCAACCGGCGGGTGAGGCTGCTGGGGGGATCGCGGTCCGCCCTCGCGGGCACCCGGTTCGCGGCAAGGCCGCTAGGACGCTGATCCCGGCGAGCTCACCCGCGGCACTCCGAGCCGCGGGATGTCGATCTTCGGGCAGCGGTTCATCACCACCTTGAGGCCGGCCGCCTCGGCGCGGGCGGCGGCGTCCTCGTTGATCACCCCGATCTGTAGCCAGACCGACTTGGCGCCGGCGGCGATCGCCTCGTCGACCGCCTCGCCGGCGGCCTGCGGGCGGCGGAAGATGTCGACCATGTCGATCGGCTCGCCGATCTGCGCGAGCTCACGCCAGACATATTCGCCGTGAACATGCTCGCCGGTGATCTGCGGGTTCACCGGGAGGACCCGGTAGGCCCAATCCTGAAGGAAGCGCATAACGCCGTAGCTCGGCCGGTCGGGCCGGTCCGAGGCGCCGATCATGGCGATCGTGCGCGTGCTGGCGAGCAGCTCGTAAATGTCTTCGTCGCGGGCGAGGGGCATTGGCAGTTCCGTCACCCCGGCGAAGGCCGGGGTCCCAGGGAGTGAAATGCTCCGGCGTTCATCACCCGCCGGGGCGCCAGCCTTCGCTGGCGCGACCGGTCAACTCATCTCGCCGCGATCCGCTCCATCAACCGCGCCGCGATGGCCGCGAACGCGTCCGCTTCCGGCCCCTTGCCCGCCGCCGGTGGAATGCCAGCGTCGGAATCGCGGCGAATAGACAGCGTGAGGGGGATCCGGCCGAGGAACGGTATCGACATCACCTTCGCGGCCGCCTCGGCGCCCCCCGCTCCGAACGGGTCGGAAACCTCGCCGCAATGGGGGCAGGCATAGCCGGACATGTTCTCGACCAGGCCGAGCAGGGGCACGTCCATCTTGCGGAACAGGTCGATGGCGCGGGTGGCGTCGATCAGGGCGAGGTCCTGCGGAGTCGACACGATCACCGCTCCCGCCGGCTTCCATTTCTGGATGAGCGACATCTGGATGTCGCCGGTGCCGGGCGGCAGGTCGACGATCATTAGCTCGCGATCGTCCCAATCGCCGTCCATCAGCTGGCCGAGCGCGCTGGCGATCATCGGGCCGCGCCAGGCCAGCGCGGTGCCGGGCTCGACCAGCTGGCCGATGGAAAGCATCTTCACCCCATAAGCGTCGACCGGGACGATCCTCTTCTCGTTGAGCTCGGGGCGATCGAAATTGCCCATGATGCGCGGCAGGGAAGGGCCGTAAATGTCGGCGTCGACCAGCCCGACCTTTCGGCTGGCCCTGGCGAGGGCGACGGCGAGGTTCGCCGCGACCGTCGATTTTCCGACGCCGCCCTTGCCGCTGCCGACGGCGATGATGGTCCGGCCGATCTTGTCCGCCGTCATGGCGATGCGGACGTCCCGGACCCCCGGCGCCGCGACCAGAGCGGCCCGGATCCGGCGCTCCAGCCCGGCCCGCTCCTCCGCGGAAAGGCCGCCGACGTCGAGCACCAGACTGGCTATGCCTTCCTTCAGCCTCGGCGCCGCGATGCGGTCGCGGGCCTCGCCCAGCGATGCAAGGGCGGCGGAAAGCGGGTCGGTCTCGGCGTTCATCCGCCGCAGATAGGGGGTGACGTTCCGCTTGCCACTGTTTTTCCGCAGGTGCGCTACCTATAAAGGCCTCATGGCAACATTTTTCGGGTGGGGCGCGCGTCTCGGCGCCATGATGAACGAGAATCGCGGGGGCCCCTGGGGCCCCTCGGGCGGCGGCGGCGGGTCCGGAGACGGCGATGGCGGCGGGCCGCGCAATCCCTGGGGTCAGCCGCCGCGCCGGCGCCGAACCCCGGGGACCGGCACCAACGTCAGCTCGATCGACGACTTCCTCAGGCGCAGCCGCGAGCGCTTCGGCGGCCGCTTTCCCCACCAGGAGGGACGGCCCTACTGGCTCTATGGGCTCGGCGTGTTCGTTCTGCTGTGGCTTCTCTTCACCTGCTTCCACCTGATCGGGCCGCAGGAGCGCGGGGTCGTCACCCTGTTCGGCAAATATAGCCGGACGGTGAACTCGGGCATCGCCATGACCCTGCCGCTGCCGATCGAGCGGCTGCAGAAGGTCGATGTGGGCCAGATCCGCACCCGGGACATCGGCTCGCCCGATGCGTCGCAGGAGAATCTGATCCTCACCGGCGACCAGAACATCATCGACGTCGCTTATTCGGTCCGCTGGACGATCCGCGACCCGCAACTTTATCTGTTCCAGATCAACGACCCGGAATCGACGATCGGCGAGGTCGCTGAAAGCGCGATGCGGGCCGTCCTCGCCACCGTCTCGCTCGACGACGCGATCGGCGCAGGCCGCAGCGACATCGAATCGCGAGTGTCGCAGGTCATGCAGCAGGTGCTCGACCGCTATGGCGCCGGAGTCCGGATCGAAGGCATTGCGATCAAGCAGTCGGATCCGCCGGCGACGGTCAACAACGCCTTCAAGGAAGTGTCGGCCGCGCAGCAGGAAGCGCAGTCCTACATCAACCAGGCCCGCGCCTACGCTCAGCAGCAGACCGCGCGCGCCCAGGGCGACGCCGCGGCCTTCGACAAGGTCTATGCCGAGTACAAGCTCGCCCCCGAGGTCACCCGGCGGCGCATGTATTACGAGACGATGGAGAGGGTCCTCTCCAAGGTCGACAAGACCGTGGTCGAGGCCGACGGAGTGACACCCTATCTGCCGCTGCCCCAGGTCCAGCGCCAGGCCCAGGAAGGAGCGGCCCGATGAGCCCCGCGCTTCGCAACCCGATCGTCATCGCTTTCATCGCGATCATCCTTCTCGTCCTCGTTGGAAGCACCTTCGCGACGGTTCCGGAGACGAAGCAGGCGGTCATCGTCCGCTTCGGCAATCCGGACCGGGTAATCAACGCCTACAAGCCCGGGGTCGATTTCGGCCGGACGGGGGCGGGGCTGATCGCCCGCCTGCCTTTCATGGAGCAGATCGTCTGGATCGATAAGCGCATCCTCAGCGTCAAGATGGATCGCCAGCAGGTGCTGTCGACCGATCAGCTGCGGCTGCAGGTCGACGCCTTCGCCCGCTACCGGATCGTCGATCCGCTGCAGATGTACATCTCCGCCAAGACCGAGGAACGGGTCAGCGACCAGCTGAAGCCGATCCTCGGCTCGGCGATCCGCAACGAGCTCGGCAAAAGGCAGTTCGCCACTTTGCTGAGCCCGGAGCGCGGCCAGCTCATGGCCAACATCAAGCGCGCGCTCGACCGGGTCGCCCGGCAATATGGCGCCGAGGTCGTCGACGTGCGGATCAAGCGCGCCGACCTTCCCGAGGGGACTCCGCTCGATTCGGCCTATGAGCGGATGCGCACCGCCCGTCAGCAGGAGGCCGGAGCGATCCGCGCCCAGGGCTACAAGCAGGCGCAGATCATCAAGGCCGAGGCCGACGCCGAGGCGGCGCGCACCTATGCCGAGGCCTACGGCAAGGACCCGGATTTCTACGCCTTTTACCGCGCCATGCAGAGCTACGAGACGACCTTCGCGCCGGGCGAGAACCAGGGCCGCTCGAGCATCATCATGTCGCCGGACAACCAGTATCTGCAGGAGTTCAAGGGCCGAAATCGATAAATAGGCGATCGCCTATTCAAATCCGGTTCAGCCGCACCAATTACGTTTGTAATCGTAGTCGCCCGGATTTGCCCCCGCCCGGGTCGAGGAAATGAGGAGATACCAATCGTGCGTTACGTCTATGGCCTCTCGGCTGCCATCTTATTGGGCGGCGCCGCCGCCACGCTGACGGTGGGCCCGGTCGGAGCCCAGACCGCCCAGAACGACCCCGGCACCATCGCCTCGGCCGCGCCCCGGCCCGGAGCGCCGATGAGCTTCGCCGATCTCGCCGCGCGGCTTCAGCCGGCGGTGGTGAACATCTCGACGAAACAGTCGATCCAGATCAACCGCAGCCGCCAGGTTCCCCCCGGCTTCGAGGATTTCTTCCGCCAGTTCGGCGTTCCCGTTCCCGACGGCGGCGACGCCCCGATCACCCAGCGCGGCGGCTCGCTCGGCTCGGGCTTCCTGATCTCGGCCGACGGCTATGTCGTCACCAACAACCACGTCGTCTCGCCCGCCCGCACCGGCGCCACCGTCGAGCAGATCACGGTGACGCTGTCGGACCGGCGCGAGTTCGAGGCCGAGCTGGTCGGCCGCGATACCGCTTCCGACCTCGCCCTGCTCAAGATCAAGGGCAACAACCTGCCCTTCGTCCGCTTCGGCGATTCCAAGCAGGTGCGGGTCGGCGACTGGGTGGTCGCGATCGGCAATCCGTTCAGCCTCGGCGGCACCGTCACCGCCGGCATCGTCTCGGCCCTTCACCGCAACATCGGCGCCGGCACCTACGACCGCTACATCCAGACCGACGCAAGCATCAACATGGGCAATTCGGGCGGGCCGATGTTCGATCTGAACGGCAACGTCATCGGCATCAACACCGCCCTCATCTCGCCGACCGGCGGCAATGTCGGCATCGGCTTCGCCATCCCCGCCGAGCAGGCCTACCCGATCATCGAGTCGCTCCGCAAAGGCCAGCGGCCGCAGCGCGGCTATATCGGGGTCAGCCTGCAGGCGCTCGACGAGGATATCGCGGCCTCGCTCGGTATCCCCAAGAATCAGGGCGAGCTGATCCGCGGGGTCACCGCCGGCGGTCCGGCGGCGCGCGCGGGCATCCAGCAGGGCGACGTCGTCGTCAGCGTCGGCGGACGGCCGGTGACTCCGGACGAATCGCTCGCCTATCTGGTCTCGCGCCAGCCGATCGGATCGCGCGTTCCGATCGAGATCGTCCGCGACGGCCGCCGCCAGACCGTGAACGTCGCCATCGGCGAGCGGCCGACGGAGGAGGAGCTGGCGCGACTCAACGGAATCGAGGCCGAGACTCCGGTCAGGGAGCCCGCGGAAGCGCAGCAGTCGAGCAGCCAGCGGTCGGCGCGTGAAAGCCTTGGAGTCACCGTCCAGACCCTGACTCCCGAGATCGCCCGTTCGCTGCGGCTCAACGACGTCAACGCGCGCGGAGTCGTCATCGCCTCCGTCAATCCGGGCAGCGATGCCGCCGCCAAGGGCATCCAGCCGGGCGACATCATCCTGTCGATCAACCAGCGCGCCACCCGCACACCGGAGGAAGCCGCCGCCGCGGTCGCCGCCGCCCGTTCCGCCGGGCGCAACACGGTGCTGCTTCTGGTCCGCCGCGGCAACACTCCGCCGGCTTATTACGGAATCGCGCTCGCGGGGCGGTAAATTCTCCCTCCTCCCCAGGCTCTGCCCGGGGAGGATTTTGTGTCCGGCTCCACATCGGATAGGGCGGCCGCCGCTGTCAGGGAGCTGACATGGACGACGAAACCTCGATCTTCATCGGGCTGGGCGGCGGCAAGCCGCAGCGGCTCGTCCTGAGCCGCGCCAACCGCCACGGTCTGATCGCCGGAGCCACCGGCACCGGCAAGACCATCACCCTGCAAGGCCTCGCCGAAGGCTTCTCCCGCGCCGGGGTCGCGGTCTTCGTCGCCGACGTGAAGGGCGATCTCGGCGGCCTCGCCATGGCCGGCGCGCCGATCGGCGATCTGCACGACGCCTTCGCCGCCCGCGCCGCGGAGATCGGCGACTCCGGCTGGACCTGTCGGGACAATCCGGTCCAGCTCTGGGATCTGTTCGGCCGTCAGGGCCATCCCATACGGACCACGGTCTCCGAAATGGGCCCGCTCATGCTCGCCCGGCTGATGGACCTGAACGAGGTTCAGGAAGGGGTGCTCGGGATTGTGTTCCACGTCGCCGACCATGACGGACTTCTGCTCCTTGACCTCGACGACCTGCAGGCGATGCTCGCCGATTGCGCGCGTCGCGCCGACGAGCTGACAGTCACCTACGGCAACGTCTCCAAGGCGAGCGTCGGAACCATCCAGCGCTCGCTCCTGCAGCTCCGCTCGCAGGGCGGCGACCGCTTCTTCGGCGAGCCCGCCCTCGACATCGACGATCTGATCCGAGTCGACGGGAGCGGCCGAGGAGTCGTCAACATCCTCGCCGCCGACAAGCTGATGGCCTCGCCCAAGCTCTACTCGACCTTCCTGCTCTGGCTCCTCTCCGAGCTGTTCGAGCAGCTCCCCGAGATCGGCGATCCGGACAAGCCCAAGCTCGTCTTCTTCTTCGACGAGGCTCACTTGCTTTTCGCCAGCGCACCGGCGGCCCTGCTCGAGAAGATCGAGCAGGTGGTGCGGCTGATCCGCTCCAAGGGCGTCGGAATCTATTTCATCACCCAGAATCCGATCGACATTCCCGACTCCGTCGCCGGCCAGCTCGGCAACCGGATCCAGCACGCGCTTCGCGCCTTCACGCCGCGCGACGGGAAAGCGGTGCGCTCGGCGGCGGAGACCTTCCGGGCCAATCCCGCGCTCGACGTCGCGACCGCGATCACCGAGCTCAAGGCCGGCGAGGCCCTGGTGTCCCTCCTCCAGCCCGACGGCTCGCCCTCGCCGGTCGAGCGGACTCTGATCCGGGTGCTGGGCTCGCGGGTCGGCCCGGTCACGCCCGAGGAGCGGGCCGTGCTCATCGAGACCGACGCGATCGGCTCGAAATATGACGAGGCGATCGACCGGGAGTCGGCGCAGGAGTTGCTCGGCGCCAGGGCCGGGGAGGCCCGGTCCGCGGCCGCCGAGGCGAAGGCGGCGAAGGAACAGGCCAGGCTCGAGGCGGCCGAGGCGAAGCAGGCGGCAAGGGAGCGCCTGCTCGCCGAGCGCGAGGCGGCGCGCGCGGCCAGGGAGGCGGAACGGGCGCGGGCCGCCGCCGAGCGCGAGGCGGCGCGGCGGGCGCGCGAGGCGGCGAGGCCGACCCTCGCCGACAAGCTGGTCGAATCGGCCGCCCGGTCGGCGGCGAGCTCGGTGGGGCGCCAGGTCGCCGGGCGGGTCGGCGGCCAGCTGCTGCGCGGGCTTCTGGGCGGGCTGTTCCGGGGGCGGTAATTTGCCCCCCCGTCCGCGAGGCGGATGGGGAGAGGGACCACCCGAAGGGTCGTGGAGGGGTCCTTCGATACGCCGCTTCGACTTCGGCGGAGCCGAAGTTCATCCTGAGCGCCGCCGCAGGCGGCGTCGAAGGGCTCAGCGGCTACTCAGGATGAGCGGAGAGTATGTCCCCACCGCTCATCCTGAGTAGGGACTGAGCCTGGCGAAGGCCCGTATCGAAGGACCCCAACATCCGCGACGGGGAGGATTTCGCTCGTCGCAAGCCTCTTGCCGGTTGAACCTCGCTCCGCGAAGAAGGCGCCTGGCAATCGGGGGACTGACGAATGGCAACCGCGGCATCGATGCGCGAGCTGACGGTTCGCGCCGTCATCCTCGGCGGGCTGATCACCCTCGTCTTCACCGCCGCCAACGTCTATCTCGGCCTCAAGGTCGGCCTCACCTTCGCGACCTCGATCCCGGCCGCCGTCATCTCGATGGCGATCCTGCGCTGGTTTTCGAATTCATCGATCCTCGAGAACAATATCGTCCAGACCGTCGCCTCGGCGGCGGGGACCCTGGCGGCGATCATCTTCGTCCTGCCGGGGCTGGTGATGATCGGCTGGTGGCAGGGCTTTCCGTTCCTGACCACGGCGGCGATCACCATGCTCGGCGGCATATTGGGGGTTCTTTTCTCGGTGCCGCTTCGGCGGGCGATGGTGGTCGACAGCCCGCTGCCCTTTCCGGAAGGGCGCGCCGCGGCCGAGGTGCTTCAGGTCGGCTCCCGGTCGAGCGCCGGCGAGACGGAAAGCGCCCGGGGCCTGTCGGTGCTGGTCTGGAGCAGCCTCGCCTCTGCGGGCTTCGCCATCCTCACCCAGACCCGCCTGGTCGCCGCCGAGGCTTCCGCCTGGTTCCGCGCCGGCGCGGGCGCGACCGGGATATCCGGCGGCCTTTCCTTCGCCTTGATGGGGGTCGGCCACCTCGTCGGAATCTCGGTCGGAATGGCGATGTTCCTCGGGCTGGCGATCGGCTGGTGGGTCCTGCTCCCCGTTCTCACCGCCCAGAGCCCGCTGCCCGGCGGCCCGGAAACCTGGGCGCTGACCGTCTTCACCCGCGACGTGCGCTTCTTCGGCGCCGGAGTGATCGGGGTCGCCGCGGTCTGGACCCTGCTCAGGATCGCCGGCCCGGTGCTCGGCGGCATCCGCTCGGCGATGGCGGCGAGCTCGGCCCGGCGGGGCGGCCAGGCGCTGGCGCTCGAGGAGCGGGACCTGCCGATCGCCGTCGTCGGCCTCGGCTCGCTCGCCGTGCTGGCGCCGATCGCCTGGCTGTTGTGGACCGTGATCGCCGGCGGGCCGCTCGCCGGCTCCGCCGCGCTTCTGATCCTGGGCGCAATCCTCTTCATCCTCGTCATCGGCCTGATGATCGCCGCCGTCTGCGGCTATATGGCGGGCCTGATCGGCGCCTCGAACAGCCCGGTCTCCGGAATCGGAATCCTCTCCGTCGTCGCCGCCTCGCTGATGCTGGTGGGCCTGTTCGGCCGCGACACCGCGCCCGGCACCTCCGAGGCGCTCGTCGCCTACGCCCTCATCGTCACCGGACTCGTCTTCGGGATCGCCACCATCTCCAACGACAACCTCCAGGACCTGAAGACCGGCCAGCTGGTCGGCGCGACCCCGTGGCGGCAGCAGGTCGCGCTCATCTTCGGGGTGATCTTCGGGTCGATCGTCGTCCCGCCGGTGCTTCAGGTGCTCTACGACGCCTTCGGCTTCGCCGGGATGCCCGGCGCCGGGCCGGACGCTCTGCCCGCCCCCCAGGCCGCGCTCATCTCCGCGCTCGCCAAGGGCGTGCTGGGCGGCGATCTCAACTGGACCATGATCGGCTACGGCGCCCTGACCGGAATCGGCCTGGTCCTCCTCGACGAGATTCTCGGACGCGCGAAGACGTTGCGGCTGCCGCCGCTCGCCGTCGGCATCGGCATCTACCTGCCGATGGCGGCGGTGCTTCCGGTCGTGGCCGGAGCGGTGATCGGCTTCTTCTACGACCGCTGGGCCGACCGCCGCGACAAACCGGAATTCGCCCGCCGGATGGGCGTCCTCACCGCCACCGGCCTGATCGTCGGCGAGAGCCTGTGGGGGGTGGTGTTCGCCGGCATCGTCGCCGGGTCGGGCAGCGACGCGCCTTTGGCCGTCGCCGGGGAGGGGTTCGAGACCATCGCGCTGATCGGGGGGACGGCGCTTTTCGTCATTCTGGCGATGTGGGTCTACCGCAGGACGATGCGGCTTTCTGCCTCCCCATCGTAGATGGGGAGGGGGACCGCCGAAGGTGGTGGAGGAGTGATCCAGCGCGAATTTAGGCGGTTCACGCTCGAACCCGCAGCGTCCTTCGCTTGGTCACCCCTCCACCAGGCTTCGCCTGGTCCCCCTCCCCATGGTTGCGCCATGGGGAGGCAAATCAGCCCGCCTTCGCCTCATGCCACCCGATGTCGGGAAGCCTCGGCGTTCGCACCCGGACCCGGATCGAGCGATGGCGACGTCGGCCCGGCCGCGCGGCTGCGGGGTCATGTTGGGGGGTCGCGAAATCCTCGGGCTTGCGATGCGGTGGACGGCCGGGTGAGTGCCGGACACAAACTCAGTAGCCGAAGATCGGTGCCGACTTGTGGCCTTCCAGAACGTGGGCGCGAAGCCTGGCCGGTTCCCAGAGCAGCTCGACTCCCGCTTCGGCCTGCCGGATCAGGGAGACGATCGCCTCGTTGACCGGCGCCGGGCGCCCGAGCTTCTTCGCCAGGTTGACGACTTCGCCGTTCAGATAGGCGATTTCGGTCGGCCGGCCCGCCTTCAGGTCGTCGGCCATGGAGGAGCGCGCCCTGGCGTCGATCTTCTGGATCTTCAGGAACAGGTTGTTGAAGATCAGATTGGGCGAGGCGATGACGTGGGGGAGCAGCTTGGGCGGCACCGGGCCGATCTTCGCCGGCTCGATCCCCGCCTCGTCGAGCAAGGCGAGCGCCTCCAGGATCGAGGCGGCGACGACGCGGCGATAGTCGCGCTCCCTGAGCTGCTCGAGCAGGGTCCGGCCGGACAGCGCATTGACCGCGTTGTTGAGGTTGATGAGCAGCTTGCCCCAGGCGACGGCGGGCATGTCGGCGGCGGGAAGCAGCCGCGCGGGCCCGTCGCCGATCCGCCCGGCGAGCGCCCGCAACGCCGGCAGGTCCTCGGCGACCAGGTCGCCGGCGACGCCCTTGTGGAAGCGGCCGTGGCCGAGCGCGGCGATATTGTACGGCACCATCCCCGCCGCCGCCTCGAACCGCGTCTTCAGGACGGAGCGGAGCAGCTCGACGTTGCTTACGCCGTTCTGGAAGCTGACCACCAGAGCGCCCTTTTTCGCGTTGCGAGCGATCTCCTTCGCGGCGGCGGCGGTGCCGGTGCTCTTGACGCACAGGGCGACGATGTCGGCTTTCGCCAGCGCGTCGGGCCTGGCCGAGAAGTCGACCTGCTCCGGCGCCAGCCTCGCCCGCCAGCCCGAATAGTCGGTGAGGGTGAGCCCGTGCTCGGCCAGCTCCCGCCCGATCCGCTCGCGGCCGACGAAGCTGACCGGAATCCCCGCCGCCGCCCAGGCGCCGCCGACGAAGCAGCCGACCGAGCCGGCCCCGAATATCGCGACCTTCATAGCTGTCTCACGCGTGCTTCGAGGCGGCATTTCGCCGGGCTCAATGCCCCCTCGGCCCCGTCTCGAAGCACCATGATCAGCCCCGTCCGCGATAGCCGGGCACGTCCTGGGTGGGCACCCAAAGCCCCTCGGGCGGCTCGCCCGACTGCCAGAAGACGTCGATCGGGATCCCGCCGCGCGGATACCAATAGCCGCCGATGCGCAGCCACAAGGGCGCCATCTCCTCGACCAGCCGCTGCGCAATCCCAACCGTGACATCCTCGTGGAACCCGCAATGGTTGCGGAAGGCGGTCAGGAACAGCTTGAGCGATTTGGATTCGACGATCGTCTCGCCGGGCGAATAATCGATGACGAGATGGGCGAAATCGGGCTGCCCCGTCACCGGGCAGAGGGAAGTGAATTCCGGAGCGGTGAAGCGCACCAGATAAGGGCGGCCGGGCCGCGGATTGGCCACGTAATCGAGCTTCGCTTCCCCGGGCGAGGCCGGCGGCGGGCTGGAGCGGCCGAGATGGGTGAGATCCATGGCGGCGCTTTAGTGGACGCGGCGATGGAGGGGAAGGCGAACAAGCCTGTTCTTGACTTGTTCTCATTTTCACGCCATATCGAACCTTGCCCGAGTCGGCCCGATCAACCGGCGGAGGCGGGACGCCGCTTCGCTCCCCGATGGGAGCCTGGCGGCACGGCCGGCGCGGAGTCATCCGGGAACGTTTGAGCTCGCGTCTACCGAAGAGCCGGGACTGAGAAGTCCCTCCGGATAGAGGCCCTCGGGGGCAAGGACCGGGCGGAATTTGTACGCTAGCGGACGGCCGCCGCCTCGGCGGAAGGTCGAACGCAATAGGCCAGCTTCGCACATTGCGAATCAGGACGCCAAGGACAGCTCCGCAGCCACCAGAACCTTCGGCATGAAGGCAAGGGATCCGCCGGCTCTTCACCTAAGTCTGGACGCTTTCGAGTAACGATCGAAGGCAATCAAGTCGTCCAGCCCCGGGTGCCCGTGGCAGGGACGCGCCGGCCGTCTCTCCCTCATCCGGCAACGGAGGGTTCCGCACGCCCGCCGCCTCCCGCGCGCGGCACGCCAACCCTCCACCTCCCCGCGAAGCGGCGATCCTCTTTTCTACGTCCTGCCTTCGCGCCTTCGTGCCTTCTCTCAAAACAGGGTCCCGCGGCGCCCGACGAGAAGGCGAGAGATCCCGGCCGGGTGCAAGGCATCGGACTGCGCATCCGCCGCTCTCCGTCATGCGATGCCAGGCCGGTTTTTGAGAGAAGGCACAAAGGCACGAAGGCGCAACGTAGAAAAACGATGGGATCGCCCGGCGGCGCGAGGGGGTCAGAGGAGGCGCTCCATCCTTATCGCCGGGAACAGCACGCCGCCCGGCATCCGGGTCTCGATCGGGCCGAGGCTGCGGAAGCCGAGCGCGGCGTAGAAGGTCTCGCCGTTCAGGCTCGCCCAGGCCTCGATCACGGTGAAGCCGGAGGCGCGGGCGTCCGCGGCGCAGCGCTCGTAGAGGAGGCGGCCGACGCCCCGGCGGGTCCAGGCGGGGTGGGTGGCGAAATGGCGGATATGGGCGCGCTCCGGATCCTCGTCCTTCCGTCCGGGCGGGTTGGGGCTCCAGCCGCCGCAGCCGGCGGGCTCGCCGGTTGCGGCCTCGACGAGATAGTAGCGGCCGGACGACAGCAAGTCGGGATTGGCTCGGGTGATGGCGGGGAGGGTCCGAGCGAGAAGGTCAGGCGGGTAGGCCGCCGCCATCAGCTGCGTGTAGGACGGGGCGAGCACCGCCTCGACGGCGGCCGCATCCTCGGGCGTGGCGACGCGCAGACGCATGGCGCGAAAGTCGCAGCCGCCGCGGCGCGGGGCAAGCGCTTTGACTCGGCCCGAACGCGTGCGATAGCTCCGCGCCATGAAGAAGATAATGATCGCCGCCTCGGCACTCGCCTTTTCCGCTCCCGTCTGCGGCCAGGACGCCGCGCCGCCCGCCGGGCGGGAAGCGGACCGGGCAGAGCCGGCGCCGATCGTCTCCGTCACCCGTCACACCGGCACCTTCGGCGGGCAACGCGTGGCCTATAGCGCGACCGCCGCCGAGACCTACCTGAAGGCCGCCGACGGCACGCCCAAGGCGAGCATCTTCTCGATCTCCTACGTCAAGGAGCCGCGCGATCCCCGGCGTCCGGTCGCCTTCCTGTTCAACGGCGGCCCCGGCTCGGGCTCGCTGTGGCTGCACATGGGCGCCTTCGGGCCGAAGAGGGTCGCGATCCCGTCCGACGCGAGGGACGACGGGGCGCCGCCTTTCCCGATGCTGGACAATCCCGACAGCCTTCTCGACGTCACCGACATCGTCTTCATCGATCCCGTCGGCACCGGCTTCAGCCGTCCCCTCGGCAAGACCGAGGGCAAGGAATATTGGGGAGTCACCCAGGACGCCAAATCGGTCGCCGAGTTCATCCGCATCTGGCTGGGCGAGAACGGGCGCTGGAACTCGCCCAAATATCTGGGCGGGGAGAGCTACGGCACGACCCGCTCGGCCGCCGTCGTCAACCAGCTCGAGGGCGCCTTCAACGACGTGTCGCTGAACGGCATCCTGCTCATCTCGACCATCCTCGATTTCGGTGCGCAGGCCAACGTCCCCGGCAACGAAATGCCCTACGTCCTCTTCCTCCCGTCGATGGCCGCGGCCGCTTTCCATCACGGCAAGGCTCCGGCCGACGCGGGCACCCTCGAGGGCTTCGTCCAGGAAGCCCGCGACTTCGCGGCCGGCGATTACGCCTCCGCCCTGTTCAAGGGCCAGAAGCTGCAGGGCGAAGAGCGCGCCTCGATCCGCCGCCGCCTCGCCCGCTTCACCGGACTGTCGGAGCCTTTCCTCGAAGCCGCGGACCTGAGGGTGAGCGACCAGCGCTTCTACAAGGAGCTGCTGCGCGACAAGGGGCTGGTCGTCGGCCGGCTCGACGCCCGCTATACCGGCCGCGACTATGACAATGCCGGCGAGGCGCCGGACAACGATCCGAGCTTCTACGGCATCGACGCCGGCTATACGGCCGCCCTGAACAGCTGGGTCCGCGACGGCCTCAAGTTCCGCACGGACCGGCAGTATGCGACGATCGCCGGCCTCGGCAACTGGGACTGGGACCTGTCCGACCAGGGCGGCGAGGCGAAATATTACAAGAACGTCGCGCCCTATCTGGGCCGGGCGATGCGGGAGAATTCGGGTCTGCGCGTGTTCGTCGGGCAGGGCTATTTCGACTTCGCCACGCCCTTCTTCGGAGCGGAATATGCGCTCTCGCGAACCGGCATTCCTCAGGACCGGATCGTCTATCGCTATTACGGCTCGGGCCACATGATGTACGTTCGCGACGAGGACCGGTCGAAGCTTTCGAGGGACATAAGGGAGTTCATCCGGGCGCGTTGACGACGCCTCCGGCTGGACATCGAGGCGGCGGCGCGACAAGGGGAGGAGCCCCTGCCGCCGGAGTAGCCGATGCGTCTCGCCCCGTTCCTCGCCCTCCTCCTCGCCGCCTGCGCGACGACTCCCCCGCCGACCGCGGCCGAGCGCGCCGAGCGCTGGTGGGCGGATGTCTCGACCCTCGCGGCCGACGACATGGAAGGGAGGCTGACCGGCACCCCCGGCTACCAGCGCGCCGCCGACTATGTGGTCACTCAGCTCGAGGAGATCGGCCTCGAGCCGGCAGGGACGGACGGCTTCTTCCAGCCGGTGGCGTTCGAGGAGCAGTTCGTCGACGCGGCCGGCTCAAGCGCCGCCCTGGTCTCGGCCGGGCGCGAGACGCCGCTAGCCATCCCCGGCGACATCATCATCGGCCGCGGCGACGGCCGCCGCCCGGAGCGGATCGAGGCGCCACTGGTCTTCGTCGGCTACGGCCTCCACATGCCGGAAGCGGGCCATGACGATTTCGCCGGGATCGACCTCAGCGGGAAGATAGCGGTCGTGATCAGCGGCGGCCCCGCCGACGTTTCGGGAGCGCTCAAGGCCCATGCCCGCCGCGACCGGGCGAGATTGCTGTCCGAAAGGGGCGCGGCAGGCCTGCTCTCGCTGACCACGGCCAAGGCGGTGGAAGTGCCGTGGGCCCGGTCGATGGCTCAGGCCGGCCAGTCCGGAATGTATTTCGCCGACCCGGCGCTTCGCGACGTCAAGACGGAGTTCTTCAACGCCAGCTTCAACACCGAATCGTCGGAGAAGCTCTTCACCGGCTCCGGCCGCACCTTCGCCGAGATCTCCGCGCTCGCCGACGCCTCCAGGCCCTTGCCCAGATTCGACCTCAAGCCGGCGCTGCGGGCAAGCGTTGCGATGCGCCACCGGCCGGTCACCTCCTCGAACGTCGTCGCCAGGCTTCCGGGCAGCGACCGGCGGCTCAGGTCCGAGCATGTCGTCTTCTCCGCCCATCTCGATCATCTCGGGACCAGCACGCCGATCAACGGCGACGGGCTCTACAACGGCGCCATGGACAATGCCGCCGGCGTCGCCGGACTGCTCGACATCGCCCGAAGCTACAAGGCGCGGCGGCTGAAGCCCAGGCGCTCGATGCTGTTCGTCTTCGTCACCGCCGAGGAGAAGGGGCTGCTCGGCTCGCGCTACTTCGCGCTGCGGCCGACGGTGCCGAAGAGCTCGATCGTCGCCAACATGAACTTCGACATGGCCCTGCCGATCTTCCCCCTGAAGAGCGTGACGGCGCTGGGATCCGAGGAAAGCAGCCTCGGCGCGACGGCGGCGGCCGTGGGCCAGTCGATGGGGCTGCCTCTGGTCCCGGACCCCTTCCCGGACCGGAACGCCTTCGTTCGCTCGGACCAGTACAGCTTCATCCGCGAAGGCGTGCCGGCGCTCGCCTTCAAATTCGGCTTCGGCAAGGACGATCCGGAAGCGGAGGTGGAGCGGCAGTGGCGCTCGACCCGCTACCATGCCCCGTCGGACGACCTCGCCCAGCCGGTGGCCCGGGCGGACGCGATCCGGCTTCACGACTTCGTCGGCGAGCTGGCGCTGCGCGTCGCCAACGCGCCGGAACGGCCGACCTGGAGCGGGCAGAGCTTCTTCCGGCGGTTCGCCCGGTGAGGGCTTTGGCGACGCTTCTACTGATCGTTGCCGCCCCGGCGGCGGCGCAAAAGGCGGCCCCGCTGCTGACCGCTCCGGAGACTGAGGCGCTGGCATCGGAGATTTCCGGCGCGTCGGCGAAGCGGACGGTGCAGGCTTTGTCGCTCCACCACCGAATGCGCGGCTCGGAGGGCTATCGTGCCGCGGCGGAGCTGATCCGGGACCGGCTCCGGGACTATGGCCTGGACGAGGTGGACATCATCTCCTTGCCCGCCGACGGCAGGATATTCTACGGGACCCAGCGCTCCCGCCCCGCGTGGAACGCCGGCTTCGCGGAGCTTTGGGAGCAGCGCCAGGAAGCGGGGCGGTGGCGGGATTCCGAGCGCATCGCCTCCTGGGCGGACCAGCCGATCACCCTTGCCCAGGACAGCGTCAGCGGCCGGGCGGAGGCGGAGCTGGTCGACGTCGGGACCGGCGCCTCCGCGGCCGATTATGCCGGCAAGCAGGTCCGCGGGAAGCTCGTCCTGGTCTCCGGCCAGCCGGAGGCGGCGGCGAAGCTCGCGGTGACGGAGCGGGGCGCGGCGGGAATCGTCTCCTGGGCCCAGAACCAGCGCTCGGCCTGGTGGGGCGAGGATGAGAGCCTGATCCGCTGGGGCCATCTCAGCACCTGGGAAGACCCCACATTCGCCTTCATGGTTTCCCCCGCCCGGGCCCGCGCCTGGCAGGCCCGGCTCGCCAGGGGGGAGACGGTCCGGCTCCGGGCCGAGGTCAAGGCGGGGCGGACGCCCGGCGCCTATCTCATCCCTACCGCCGTGATTCCCGGCAGGGACCGGACGAAGGAGATCCTCTTCTCCTGCCATCTCGACCACCCCTCGCCGGGCGCCAACGACAATGCCAGCGGCTGCTCGGGAATCCTCGAGATCGCCCGCACCTTCCAGCGGCTGATCGCCGAAGGGCGGCTGCCGCGGCCGCAGCGCACCCTGCGCTTCATCTGGCCGTGCGAGATCGAGTGCACCATCTCGCTGCTCAACGCCCGGCCGGAATTCGCCCGGCGTACCCTGGCGACGATCCACCTCGACATGATCGGCGGCAACACCGACATCACCAGGGGCGCGCTCAGCGTCGAGGGCTCGCCGCCGAGCCTTCCGAGCTTCGTCTCGGGAGTCGGCTTCGCGATGGCGCGCTGGGTCGACCGGCAGGCCCTTCGCCATGCCGACCGAGGCGAGGCGGATTTCCCGCTGCTCGACCCGGAAGGGACGAAGAACCCGCTCCGGGCCCAGATCGGCGGATTTTCCGAAGGATCGGACCATCAGGTCTGGTCCGAGGGAAGCTGGCGAATCCCGGTCATCTACGTGTCGGACTGGCCGGACATCTACATCCACACCA
This sequence comes from Allosphingosinicella sp., assembly GCA_035628835.1. Taxonomy (GTDB): domain Bacteria; phylum Pseudomonadota; class Alphaproteobacteria; order Sphingomonadales; family Sphingomonadaceae; genus Allosphingosinicella. The sequence goes on along the minus strand of DASPJA010000083.1, from coordinate 3,007 downwards.
ACAAGGACGTGCCCGGCAACCTCGACTCCACCAAGATGAAGCGGGCGATGTTCATCGCCGCCGCCTCGGCCTGGGCGCTGGCCAATGTCGAGCAATCGGACACCCCGGCGCTCGAGCGGCTCCAGATGATCGAGGCCGATTTCCGAAGCGCCGAGATTTCCCGGCGCTCGGCGGAGCTGTCCGACGCCGACGGAGCCACCGCGAGGCTCCAGCATGCCGACCACGAAGTGGCGCTGGAGCTTTCCCTGCAGCGCTTCGGCCTGGCGGTCGGCGAGCCGGTCCGGGAGAGCGCCGTGCCCGAGGCGGAAGGGGCGGGCGGAATCGTCTACCGCCGCAACGACAAGCTGAAGGGTCCGATGGACGGCTTCGGCTACAGCTGGTTCGACGATCGCCTGGAGAAGGCGAAGCTCGAGCGGCCGGCGCTGCTCGCCCGGCAGCCGACATGGGAAGGGCCGAGCTTCGGCTACGAGGCGCTGAACCTCGTGGACGGGCGGCGCAACGTGCAGCAGATACGCGACGAGCTCGCTCTCAGCGTGGGCCCGGCGCCGGTCGAGGAGGTTGCCGCCTATTTCGCCGTGCTGGAGCGGCTTGGCGTGATCCGGCGTTAGGAGAGCCATGGAGAGCCTCGTCACGACCGAATGGCTGCAGCGGGAGCTCGGGGCGAGCGACCTCCGGATCATCGACGCAACCTGGTGCCTCCCCGCCGACGGGCGCGATCCCCGGGCCGAATATGAAGCGGAGCACATTCCGGACGCGGTATTCCTCGACCTCGACGACGTGTCCGACACGTCGAACCCGGCGCCGCACATGTTGCCGCCCGAGCCGAAGTTCGCCAGCCGGATGGTCTCGCTGGGCCTTCGCGACGGCCAGCGCTTCGTCGTCTACGACAACAGCCCGCTCCACAGCGCCGCCCGCGCCTGGTGGATGCTGAGGAGCTTCGGCGCCCATTATGTCGCCATCCTCGACGGCGGCCTGCAGAAATGGAAGGCAGAGGGACGGCCGCTGGAAAGCGGGCGGCCGCAGGTGCGCCACGGCCATTTCAGCCCCAGCCTCGATCGCGGCGCGGTGGCCGACAAGGCGTTCGTCACGAACCTGCTCGGCTCGGGCAGCCACGAGATCGTCGACGCCCGCGGCGCCGGCCGATTCACCGGCGAGGAGGCGGAGCCCCGGCCCGGAATGGCTTCGGGCCACATTCCGGGCTCGAAGAACCTTCCGCAGGGCAAGCTGTTCGATGCCGGCAACAGCTGGAAGCAGGGCGACGAGCTTCGCGCGGCCTTCGATTCCGCGGGGGTCGACCTCGGCAAGCCGATGGTCGCGACCTGCGGCTCCGGCATCACCGCCTGCGTGCTTCTGTTCGGCGCCCATCTTCTCGGCAAGGAGGATATGAAGCTCTACGACGGAAGCTGGTCCGAATGGGGCGCCGATCCCGCCACGCCCAAGGCGACGGGGGCGGCGTGACGGGGAGGCGCACCGACACCAGCCTCGTCCATGGCGGCCGCCGCAAGGAATGGCGCGGCCGCCTGGTCAACCCGCCGGTCCACCGCGCCTCCACCATCCTGTTCGACAGCGTCGCCGAGATGCGTGCCGCCGCGCCGGAATTCGGCAAGGCCTATTACGGCCTCCATGGCACGCCGACCCATTGGGCGCTCGCCGAGGCGCTGACCGGGCTGGAGCCGGGCGCGGCCGGAACCACGCTCCATCCGAACGGCCTGGCGGCGGTGACGGCCGCCCTGCTTTCGGTGCTGTCGGCCGGCGACGAGCTTTTGATGACGGACAGCGTCTACGGCCCGACACGCCGCTTCTGCGACGCCTTCCTGAAGCGCTACGGCGTTTCCACGCGCTATTACGATCCCCTAATCGGCGCCGGGATCTCGGAGCTGATCGGCGAGCGTAGCCGGGCCATCTTCCTTGAGAGCCCGGGTTCGCTGACCATGGAGGTCCAGGACGTGCCGGCGATCTGCGCGGCGGCGAAGGCGAAGGGGATCGCGACCCTGCTCGACAATACCTGGGCGACCCCGCTCTTCTTCCCGGCGATCGCGGCGGGAGTCGATCTCTCGATCCTCGCCGGCACCAAATATGTCGGCGGCCATGCCGACGTCATGCTGGGTTCGGTGACCGCCACCGCCGAATATTATCCCAGGCTCGAGCGGACGAGCTGGGACCTCGGCCAGTCGGTCAGCCCCGACGACGCCTGGCTCTGCTCGCGCGGTCTTCGAACCATGGGGGTGCGGCTTCGCCAGCATGAAGCGAGCGCGCTCAGGATCGCGCGCTGGCTCAGGGAGCAGCCGCAGGTCGGGGCCGTGCTCCACCCGTCGATGCCCGACTGTCCGGGTCACGAAGCCTGGGCGAGGGACTTCAAGGGATCGTCGGGGCTTTTCGCCTTCGTCCTGAAAGGCCGCGGCGATGAGGAGCGCACGCGCTTCATCGAGGCGCTGCAACTGTTCGGGATCGGCTATAGTTGGGGCGGCTATGAGAGTCTGGCCGTGCCGGTGGATCCGGAGCGGCTCAGGACCGCGACCCGCTGGCGATCGGAAGGGCCGCTGGTGCGGCTGCAGATCGGCCTCGAAGATCCGGACGACCTGATCGGCGACCTGGCGGAAGCGCTGGCCGCCTGCGGAGCGGCGCCATGAGGGGCCTGGTCGAGCGGTTCGGGGTGACCTGGCCCACCTACGGCGACTGGATCGCGGCCGCCGTCGCCGTCGCGCTCGTCGCCGCCGCCTGGGGCCTCGCCTGGCTGGCGGGGCGCTGGCTCGGTCCGCGTCTCGCCGCCTTCTGGGAGCATCGTGCCGGCCGTCGCGGAGAGGCGCTGGCGCACCGCATGTGCGACCTCACGCGCTATCTGACCGGCGCCCTCATCACCGCCGTCATCCTCAACGCCGATGCCTGGCGGCCGCTCGGCGCGATCGTGCTGGGAATCGGCCTGGCGGCCTGGACGGCGCTGCTGGTCTCGGGGCTGGTGCGCGGGCTGCAGATGCCGCGCTGGATCGCCGCCCTGCTCGCGGCGGTG
>DASPJA010000082.1:0-6388 GCA_035628835.1 Allosphingosinicella sp. | reverse complement strand
CCGCCGACGGGAAGGCCGAGCCCGGCAAAGGCGTCGAGGCCGTCGCGGCTGCCATAAGCGAGGCGGCCTTGCGGCCCGCGCAGCTCCGCCGGCGTGGCGCTGGCGAGCTCGATCGTTCCGGCCAGCGCTCCCGGCCCCTGGACGCCGCTGCCGCCGCCGCGGGTGACCCGAGCCTCGCCGAGCCGTTCGGGATGGTAAGCCGGCCAGCTCACCCAGCCGCCGAACGGATCGGTCTGCGGCACTCCGTCGAGGACGAGCAGGACCCGGCTCGACGCGTTGCCGCCGAGCGCGCGCAGGGTCGCGCCCTGGCTGGTGGGATTGGCCGAGCGCGAGTCGGAGCGGCGGAAGAGCTGGAACCCGGGCACGTCGCGAAGCACCTCCTCGAGCCGCCCGGAGGCCGAGCCGGCCAGGCGGTCGCGGTCGATGACGATCGTGTCGAACACCTCCTCGCCGGCGGCGGCGCCGAGGCCGCGGCCGGTGACGACGATGTCGGGAGTCGCCGCCGGCGCGGCGGCGAGCAGGAGCGGGAGGAGGAACGGCACGAAGCGGCCTTACGCCGACCCGCGACGCCGGCGAAAGCGGGAATGCGCGATTCATCCTCCCTGCGGCGAAGCCGTGGGGAGGGGGACCACACGAAGTGTGGTGGAGGGGTAATTGGCTCAGCCTGGGAGGATAGGGTGCGATACCGCGGCGTCGGCGCCGCTTACCCCTCCACCATGCTTCGCATGGTCCCCCTCCCCATCGCCTCGGCGATGGGGAGGATGAGGCCTACCTCGACGCGTAGCGGCGGCGGCCGCCGCTGCGGCCTTCGCCCTGCGGGCGGGCCGGCCGGGCGCTGAAGCGCTTGGACGGACGCCCGCGCGAGTGGCGATCCTCGCGCTCGGGCCGCTCGACGATCTGGATCGGCGAGTTGGCCCGGGCGGCCTTGATCCGGGCCGCCTCGGCGTTGAAGCCCTCGGGCAGCGGCACCGGGGTCAGCACCTGCTTGGTCAGCCGTTCGATGCCCTTGAGGTAGGGCCGCTCGTCCTCGGCGCAATAAGCCACCGCCACGCCCGCCGCTCCGGCCCGCGCGGTGCGGCCGATGCGGTGGACATATTGCTCCGGCACGTTGGGCAGGTCGAAGTTGATGACGTGGCTGACGCCCGAGACGTCGATGCCGCGGGCGGCGATGTCGGTCGCGATCAGGATCTTGACCTTGCCGTCCTTGAACTCGGCAAGGGCCCGCTCGCGCTGCGGCTGGCTCTTGTTGCCGTGGATGGCGTTGGCCGGGATCCCGGTCTGGGCGAGCTGCTTCACGATCCGGTCGGCGCCGTGCTTGGTGCGGCTGAAGATCAGCACCCGGTCCATCGAGCCCTTGGGGCCGAAGCCGACCCGGAGCATCATGGTCAGAAGCGCCGGCTTCTCGGCCTGGTTGACGAAGGTGACATACTGCTCGACCCGCTCGACCGTCGACGCCACCGGAGTCACCGCCACCTGGGCGGGATCGGTGAGGAAGCGGTCGGCGAGATCGCGGATCGCCTTGGGCATGGTCGCCGAGAAGAACAGGCTCTGCCTCTTCTCGGGCAGGAAGCGGACGATCTTCTTGAGGTCGTGGATGAAGCCGAGGTCGAGCATCTGGTCGGCCTCGTCGAGGACGAGGATCTCGACCTGCCTCAGGTCGAGCCAGCGCTGCTCGACCAGGTCGAGCAATCGGCCCGGCGTGGCGACGAGCACGTCGACGCCGCGCGACAGGTCCTGGCGGTTCTTGTTGATCGAGGTGCCGCCGAACACGGTCGCCACGCTCATATGGCTGAAGCGGCTATAGGCCCGGGCACTCTCGGCGATCTGCGAGGCGAGCTCGCGGGTCGGGGCGAGCACCAGCATCCGGCAGGCGCCTCGTTGAGGGCGCTTGCCGCTGGCGGCGAGCCGGTCGATCGAGGGCAGCATGAAGGCGGCGGTCTTGCCGGTGCCGGTCTGGGCGATTCCGAGCAGATCCTTGCCCTTCAGGAGGATCGGGATCGCCTGCTCCTGGATCGGGGTCGAGGTGGAATATTCCTTCAGGGCGAGCGCCTGGAGGACGGGCTGCGACAGCCCGAGATTTTCAAAAGACATGGTAACTCACTATATTGAGCGACGCCCCCGCGCAGCCGGAACGGCGCGCGCGGACGCGGCGGGTTCTGGTGACCCGCGTGAAAAGGGAAACCTTGGGTTCTGACGAAACGGAGCCGGCCCGAAAGGGCGTTCACGCTGCAATGACGTTTCGCTGAGAGGCATATGGGCGCGAAAGACTAAGAAATCAACTCACGGCATCGTCGCCGCGGTGAAACCCGTTTCCGCCAAAAGCCGGAATCCATGAATACCGCCTCGTGAAAGCCTGCCTCATCCGTGTTCATGGATACCGGCTTTCGCCGGAATGACGGCGGTTCAGACCGCCTCCACCCGCGCCAGCAACCGGTCGATCGCGTCCACCGCTTCCGGCTCCTCCAGCGTCGGCGCATGGCCGACGTTCGGCACCGTCGCGGCCTCCATCGCCGGGTTCTCCACCAGCATCCGCTCGACCGTCGCCGCGCTCAGCAGGTCCGAAATCCCGCCGCGGACGACCAGCGACGGAACATCCCTCAAGGCCGCGAAGGCGCTCCACAGGTCGAAGCCGGTGTCCCCGCCCGGCTGGCGGAACGGCTCGGCGATTCGCATGTCGTAGTCGAAGACGATCCGGCCGCTCTGGGTCAGCTTGCACAGCCTCTTGGCGTAGACGAGCCACCGCTCCATCTCCCAGTCCGGATAGCGGTCGCGCTGCGCCTCGCACAGGAAGCGGGCGGCGTGAAGCCAGGTCGGCCAGCTTTGCGAGCGCCCGACATAGGAGCGGATATGCTCGAGCCCGCCCTGCTCCAGCTCGGGCCCGATGTCGTTGAGCAAGGCCCCGGCGATCCGGCTCTTGTCCGCCAGCGCCAGCAGCATGGTGATGAGGCCGCCCAGCGAGGTTCCGAAGAGGACGAAGCGCTTCAGCCCGAGCGCGGCGACGAGCGCCTCCACGTCCTGCCAGTAAGTGGCCGGGACATAGGTCATGGGGTCCTTGGCATGGTCGCTCTGGCCGCGGCCCCTCAGCTCGACGCAGATCAGACGCCACTCGCCGGCGAGCCGCCGGGCAACCCCTTCGAAGTCGCGAGCGTTACGCGTCAGTCCGGGTATGCACAGGATGGGCGGGCGGTCCGCGTTTCCGGCATAATCGCGGTAATGGAGCCGGAGCCCGTCGCTCGACGTCCAATAGCCATCGGACCAGTCCGCCATGCCCCTCCCCTGTCTGCCCGTTTGTCCTATCCCCCGATGACGCGACTTCCGCAAGCCGCCAGCTATCGCGCCGACCCCGCCATTCTCCAGCTGGGCGACGACTTTTACGATCCCGTCGAGGCGGCCGGCTTCCCGCGGACCTTGCTGCGCTTCCGGAACGACCGCTGGGCTCCGTCGGTGGGTCTGGGCGATCTCTCCGACGAGGACTGGGTTCGCCATTTCGGCCGCTTCGAGCCGCTTCCCGGCAATCTGGAGCGGCCGCTGGCGTTGCGCTACCACGGCCACCAGTTCCGGGTGTACAATCCGGACATCGGCGACGGCCGGGGCTTCCTGTTCGCGCAGTTGAGGGATTCGCGGGACCGGCTTCTCGATCTCGGCACGAAAGGCTCGGGACAGACTCCCTACAGCCGCTTCGGGGACGGGCGGCTGACCCTGAAGGGCGGAGTGCGCGAGGTGCTGGCGACCGAGATGCTGGAGGCGCTCGGAGTCGAGACCTCGAAGAGCTTCTCGCTGATCGAGACCGGCGAGGCGCTCGAGCGCAACGACGAGCCCTCGCCCACCCGCTCCGCGGTGCTGGTTCGGCTCCAGCACAGCCATATCCGAATCGGTACCTTCCAGCGCCTCGCTTACTTCCAGGACGTGGAGAATATCGGCCGGCTGACCGATTATTGCCTGCGCCATTATTACGGGGAGGAAGGCGGCGCCGACGCCCCCGCCCGGCTGCTCGCGCACGTCGCCCGGGAGGCGGCGCGTCTGGCGGCATCCTATATCGCCGCGGGCTTCGTCCATGGCGTGCTCAACAGCGACAATATCGCGATCACCGCGCAAAGCTTCGACTACGGCCCCTGGCGCTTCACCCCTCATTGGGACGGACATTTCACGGCCGCTTATTTCGACCATGCCGGGCTCTATTCCTTCGGCCGGCAGCCGGAGGCGATCCACTGGGACGTCCTTCAGCTCGCCGCCTCCCTGAGGACGGTCGCCGAGGCCGAGGTCCTGACGCCCGCGCTCGACGCTTTCCCCGGCGAGTTCCAGAGGCAGCTGGTGACCGCGATCTTCGGCCGGCTCGGCATCAGGCCGACCGGCCACGAGCGCGACGCGGCCTTCCTCGTCGCCCTGGAGACGGCGCTTGCGGCCAGAAGCGTCACCCTCGACCGTTTCTTCTTCGACTGGCGCGGCGGCCGGCGCCGGGGCCCCTCTCCCGCCGACGAGGCTTACGGGGCCGACGCCTTCGCCGGTTTCCGGGAGGGGATCGGCGAATATGAAGCGGCCGAGGGGGCGCTCGATCACGATTACTGGTCGGACGATGCGCCCTGCTCCATGCATATCGACGAGGTCGAGGCGATCTGGAGCCGGATCGACGAGGCGGACGACTGGGCCCCCTTCCACGCGAAGATCGAGGCGGTCAGGCGGATGGGCGAGGCGATGGCGGGCGCTTGACCGCCGCAGCCAAAAATGGTGGGTCAGCCGCCATGGCGACCATCAGCTCGATCGAACCGGCCACCGGGGCGCATCTGTGGACGGGGGAAGTGGGCGACGTCGAGGCCGAGGTCGCCCGCGCCCGCTCCGCCTGGGCGAGCTGGGCCGCGCGGCCCCTGGCCGTCCGGATCGAGACGATGCGGCGCTTCGCCAACGTCGTTCGCGGCCAGAAGGACGCCTTCGCCGACCTCATCGCCCGCGAGACCGGCAAGCCGCTGTGGGAGACGGCGACCGAGGTCGACGCGGTCATCAACAAGGTGGATATCTCGGTCACGGCCTATTCCGAGCGGACGTCGCAGCGCCGGCTCGAAGGCGCGCTCGGCGCCCGGGTCGCGGTCCGGCACAAGCCGCACGGCGTGCTCGCCGTCCTCGGGCCCTACAATTTTCCGGCCCACCTCCCCAACGGCCATATCGTCCCCGCCCTGCTCGCGGGCAATGCGGTGGTGTTCAAACCGTCGGAGAAGACTCCGGCGGTGGGCGAGAGGCTCGTCCAGCTCTACCACGAAGCCGGGGTGCCCGAGGATGTCGTGCGCTGCGTCCAGGGCGGAGTGGAGGTCGGCAAGGCGCTGGCCGCCAGTCCCGGCCTCGACGGGCTGCTCTTCACGGGCTCGGCCCGGGCCGGCCTCGCCCTCCACCGCCAGTTCGCCGACGCTCCGCAGAAGATCCTCGCGCTGGAGATGGGCGGCAACAACCCGCTCGTCGTCTGGGACGCCAAGGACGTCCACGCGGCGGCGGTGATCGCCGTCCAGTCCGCCTTCATGAGCTCGGGCCAGCGCTGCACCGCCGGGCGCCGGCTAATCGTCAGGGACGGGCAGCATGAGCCGCTCCTCGCCGAGATCGACAAGCTCACCGGCCGGCTGATCGTCGATCATCCCCATGCCAGTCCGGCGCCGTTCATGGGCCCGGTGATCGACAACCAGGCCGCCGACCAGCTCCAGGAGGCCTTCCTCGACCTTCTGATCAAGGGCGGGCGCCCGATCCGCCGGCTCGACCGGCCGGTCGCCGACAAGCCGTTCCTCACTCCGGCGATCATCGATGTCACCGACGTCGCCGACCGGCCGGACGCCGAGCTGTTCGGCCCGGTTCTCCAGGTCATCCGGGTCGCCGATTTCGACGCCGCCTTGGCCGAGGCCAACGCCACCCGCTACGGCCTCGCCGCCTCGCTGGTCGGCGGCAGCCCTGAACTGTACGACCGCTTCTGGGCCAATATCCGGGCCGGCGTCATCAACTGGAACAAGCCGACCAACGGCGCCCCGAGCAACGCGCCCTTCGGCGGCCTCGGCCTCAGCGGCAACCACCGCCCGAGCGCCTTCTACGCCGCCGATTATTGCGCCTATCCGGTGACCAGCTCGGAAGCCGAAAGCGCCCGCGCCAGCATCGGAGTGGGCCTCAGGGACCCCTTCGCGGCGAACAACCTGGAGGGGTAGGACCGGCCGGTTTTGGCCGTAAGCCGCCCTTCCAGTTGCGGCGGCCTTCGACCCTTTGCGGACATAAGCAGCCCTCTAGAGCATGATCGTCTTAGCATGAAGCGTATCCGCTGTTGGTGACGTAGTTGGCGCATTCGGTGGGTGAGAAGGCGTCGAGGAGGGATCCGATGCGCTTCCAGACGGCGTCGGTGGTCCGCTCATTGGCCTTGCGGAGC
>DASPJA010000081.1:0-96844 GCA_035628835.1 Allosphingosinicella sp. | reverse complement strand
CGACCTAGAGGGCATTCGCGTGTTCAAGGAAGCTCGGATCCTGTTCGCGCCCGGCAAGGCTGCAAATGCCGGGGGAGTCGCCGTCTCGGGGCTCGAGATGAGCCAGAATTCGGCGCGGATCAGCTGGAAGGAAGCGGAGCTTCAGCAGCTCCTCAAGGACATCATGGACGGGATTCACGAGCGCTGCCTCGAATATGGCCGGGCGGGCGAGGGCCATGTCGACTATGTGAAGGGCGCCAACATCGCCGGCTTCAAGAAGGTCGCGGACGCGATGCTGGCCTTCGGGGTGGTCTAGATTTCGGGTTCCTCGACGTGAGGCTTGCATTCGCTACGGGGGCGTGCGCGCTTCGCCGCGAGCTCCGCCCGCACCTCCGGCAGTGCGGCCACCGCCGCTCGAAGCGGCGCCATGTCGATGTCGCCGAAACCCAGGGTCTTGTTCGAACCGGTTGAAGCCGCGTGCCAGCGGAGACGATCGGCGTCGGCGGCGTAGGCCAGCAGGGTGCGCAGGCCTACCTGCGCGACTCCCCGGCCGCCGCCGGCCCTGCCGTGGAGAATTGGACCCATGAGCGCCATGTTGCCGATCCCGGTGTCGTCCGGCCGCCGCAATCCCAGGGATGCCCGCCCCATCTTCCACTTCCGGAGGGGCACGTCGACCTCGACCGTCGCATCCGCCAACTGAAGCTTGGGATCGAGGGTCCAGCGGATGTGGAAGGTGCCGGCGCCATTCGGCGAGGACTGATCCCATCTCACCCAGGCGTCGAAGCTCTCGCCCGCGTCGCCGACGAGCATATAGCCGTTAAGCGTTCCTGCCGAAGTGGCGTGCAGGACTTCGCACCGATAAACCTGCGCCGGTTCCTGAGTGGCGGAGGGGCTGGCCTGCGCAAGCGCGGCGGCCGCCAGGGCGGGCAGCAAGTCCATGGCTCAGACTTTCCCCAAAACCCCCATCGCCGCCGTCACCATCGCCTCGATTCCGGTCGAGATCACGGTCTCCGCCTCGGGCGCCCAGAACGGGCTGTGCAGCGAGGGCAGCTTCGACGTGTCGCCGCCGGCCGCGTCCCATTTCGCCTTGGGCACTCCGCCCACCCAGAAGATCAGGCTCTCGATAGCGTTGTCGGCGAGGTGGTAGCGGCCGAAATCCTCGCCCACCATCGGCGGCGGAACCGCTCGGACCCGGTCCTCGCCGAAGCGCTGGCGGAACAGCGCCGCGGTGTCGGCGCTCAGCTTCTCCGTGTTGATCGCGGCCGGCGTGAACTCGCCTTCCCGGATCGTCACCACCGGCATCCTGTCCTCCGGCATCCCGGCCGCGATGGCCTCGCCGCGGGCGATGCGCCGGATGCCGTCGAGCAGGGCCCGCCGGGTCTTCTGGCTGTAGCTGCGTACCGTCAGCAGAAGCTTCGCTTCGTCGGAGATGATGTTGTGCTTGGTTCCGCCCTGGAAGCTGCCGACCGTCACCACCGCGGCGTCCTGCGGGTCGAGCTCGCGGCTGACCAGGGTCTGCAGGGTGCCGACGATCCGGCTGGCGAGCACGATCGGGTCGCGCGTGTTCTGCGGCACCGCGCCATGGCCGCCGACCCCCCGTACCGCGATGTCGACGCTGTCGACATTGGCGAAGGCGGGGCCGACGGTGATTCCGAGCACGCCCGCCGGAAGCGAGGCGCTGTCGTGCCAGGCCAGAGCGTGGGTCGGCTTGGGGAAGCGGGTGTAGAGGCCGTCGTCGAGCATCGCCTTGGCGCCCTCGCCGGTCTCCTCGGCCGGCTGGAGGATCATCACCAAGGTCCCCGACCACTGGCTCTTCATCGCCGCCAGCCTTCGCGCGGTGCCGAGCCAGCCGGTCATGTGGGTGTCGTGGCCGCAGGCGTGCATGACTCCGCTCTCGGTGCCGGAAACGCTCATCGCCTTGACCTTGCTGGCGAAGGGGAGGCCGGTCTGCTCGACCACCGGCAGCGCGTCCATGTCGGCGCGCATCAGCAGCACCGGTCCGGGCCCGTTCCTCATCACCGCGACGACGCCGGTCTTGCCCACTCCGGTCGTCACCTCGAAGCCTAGCTTCCTCGCCTCCGCCGCGAGCCGGGCGGAGGTCTTCAGCTCCTGCATGGACAGCTCGGGATTGGCGTGAAGCTCGCGATACAGCGTCATCAGCGACGGCAGGTCCTGCCGCACCTGATCCGTCAGCGGGTCGGCCGCGGCCGGTGCCGGTAAAGCGAGGAGGGGCAGGAGCAGGAGGCGTTTCATGCCGGTTATTCCTTGGGGACGAGCTCGATCACGTCGAGCGTGGATTCGAAGGCGGGATAGGGGAAGGCGAGCCGCCAGCGCCGCTCGCCGATCCGCTCCAGCAGGCCGATCATGTCGCGCTGGCGGTCGTGGCCGTAGCGGAGCGTCCCCCGCTCGTCGCCGAGCTGGAGCGTTCCGAGGAAGACCATGCGCCGCTCGCTGTCGGCGAACAGCCGCCCGACCGGCCGCTGCGATCCGGTCAGCTTGACGAAGTCCATCGGCCCGGCTCCGGCCGAGATCCGGCAGTCGAACTGGGGGTAAGCGACGTAATCGAGCAGCCCCTCGCTTTGCCCGCCCACCTTGAAGACCCGGCATCGATAGTCGCCGGGCGGAGGAGCGACGCCCCGCAGCGCCGCATCGGGCTCGAGCAGCACGCCTTCGCGGGCGATCTCGTCGCCGTGGCCGCCGGCCCGCGCCTTGGCGAGCGCGCGGACCCAGGCGGTCCGCCACTTGCGCGCCCGCTCCCGGTCGTAATCGGTCGCGATCGCCCGCCAGCTCGCCGCCGCCGGCACCGCCGCGGCCGGGCCGGGCTCGCCGCCCGTGCAGGCGGCGACCAGGAGCGGGGCGAGGAGCAGGGGGAGGCGCTTCATGGCTCGATCATAGGGGCGCGCCTCCCCTCCCTGCAAGGGAGGGCCGGGGGTGGGTGCGAGCGCAGCGAGCCTTCAGCTGGCGCTTCTCCGGCCTTCGGCCGACCCACCCCAGCCCCTCCCTTGTAGGGAGGGGAGTCAAGGTGACGGCTCAACCGGAAGCCGGCACAGGTCCACCCAACGCTCGCCGACCAGCTCGAACAGCCGTCCGGGAGTCACCTCGACCGAGCTGTTGAGCGATCCCGCCGCCGGATAGACGAGATCGAAATCCCTGAGCGAGATGTCGCAATAGACGGGCAGTGGCGTCGCCAGGCCGAACGGGCAGACTCCGCCGACCGCATGGCCGGTCAGCGCCAGGGTCTCCTCCGGGCCCAGCATCCGCGGCCGCGCTCCGAATTCCGCCTTGGTCTTGCCGTTGTCGACCCGGGCATCGCCGCGCGCGACGAGCAGGAAGACCTTGTCGCCCGCGCGAACCGCCAGGGTCTTGGCGATCCGCCCCGGCTCGACGCCCAGCGCCCGGGCCGCCGTCTCGACCGTGGCTGTGCTCACTGCCACCTCGATAAGCGGCAGATCGGGCGCATGGCCGGCGAGCCAGGCGCGGACGGATTCGAGGCTCATTCGCCCGCCAGATGGAGCGCGAGGCTTCGCCGGTGCGGGCGCCGCCGGTGCTCGAACAGATAGATGCCCTGCCAGGTGCCGAGCGCGAGCCGCCCCTCGATCAGGGGAATGGCGAGCTGGACCTGGGTGAGGATGGTCCGCAGGTGAGCGGGCATGTCATCCGGCCCCTCGTCGCCGTGGGCGTAGGCGGAAGGATCCTCCGGCGCCAGCCGGGCGACCCAGGCCTCGATGTCGGTGCGGACTTCGGGCGCGGCATTTTCCTGGATGATCAGCGAGGCGGAGGTGTGGCGGCAAAACAGAGTGAGCAGGCCTTCGGTTAGGCCCTGGGCATGGGTCCAGCCGGCGACCTCGCGGGTGATCTCGAGCAGGCCCTGGCGGGGCGTGTGGAATTCGAGGATGCGGTCGACTGTCGCATGCCTCCGCCTTATCCTCCCCCTCCCCAGCTGGCGATGGGGAGGCAATTTTATTTCAAGGCCTCCGCCAGGCCGGGCGCGAACTCCGCTCCGTAGGGTACCTGCGCGGACGACGCCTTCAGCGCCGGGCCGATCGGCTCCGCCCGGCCGCCCAGGCACTTCGCGAGGAAATTCTCCGCCACCGCGTTGAAGGCGATATTGTTCTGCGGGCGGGCGAAGCCGTGGCCCTCGTCGGGGAAGAGGACGTAGGTGACCGGGATGTTCTTGGCCTTGAGGGCGTCGACGATCTGCTGCGATTCGGCGACGTTGACCCGGGGATCGTTGGCGCCCTGGCCGATCAGCAGCGGGCGGCGGATCTTCTCGGCGTGGAAGAGCGGCGAGACCTCGCGGTGAAGCGCCTTGCCTTCCGGAGTGTTCGGGTCGCCCATCCGCTTGTAGAATTGCGCCTTCATCGCCTCCCAGTAAGGCGGGATGGTGCCGAGCAGGGTGGAGAGGTTGGACGGGCCGACGATGTCGACTCCGCAGGCGAACTTGTCGGGGGTGAAGGCGAGGCCGGCGAGGACGGCGTAGCCGCCGTAGGAGCCGCCCATGATCGCGACCTTGTCCGGGGTGGTGACTCCGCGGCCGACGGCCCAGTCGACGGCGTCGTTGAGATCGTCCTGCATCTTCTTGCCCCATTGCAGGTCGCCGGCCGAGATGAACTTCTTGCCGAAACCGGTCGAGGCCCGGAAATTGGGCGAGAGGACGGCATAGCCGCGATTGGCCAGCCACTGGGCATAGGGGTCGTAGCCATAGACGTCGCGGCCCCAGGGTCCGCCATGGACCATCAGCACCAGCGGAACGGCCCGGCTGGGCCTGCCGTCCCCGTCCGGATCGCTGCCGGCGGGCAAGGTGAGATAGGAAACCATGTTGAGCCCGTCGCGGGTCCTGATCTCGACCGGGTGCATGGCGACGAGCGGAGCGCCCTCCAGCTCCGGCCGGGTGGTGTAGAGCCGGGTCAGCGCCTTCGCCTCGCGGTCGTAGAGCCACGCGGCCGGCGGGGCGGTCACCGGGTCGACCGACACGATCCACTTGTCGTCGGCGGCGGTGCGGGACGTGACGGAGATCTCGCCTTTCAGCTTGCCCTTGAGGAAATCGAGATCGCCCTTGACGGCGGAGCCGACCGGCACCCATTCGTTCTTCAGATAATTGACCCGATAGGCCTCGACCCGGCCGGTCCTCGGGTTCGACAGGGCGCCGCCGATGTCGGCGCGGTCGTTCTGGGCGACGACGGTCTTGGCGCCGCTCGCGACATCCTGGGCGATCAGGGCGGCGGTGTCGCGGCCGCGCGAGTCGATCCAGTAGAGCGTCTTCCCGTCGGTGGTGAATCCGGCCGGAAAGGTCGTCTGGGAGTCCTCGAGCGTGATCCGCTCGAACGGCTCGGAATCGACCTTGCCGTTCGTCACCCGGTAAAAGGCGCTTCCGCCGTCGGGCGTGGGCTTGGTGGCGCCGCGGATGTTGAGCTGCTCGTCGGCGAGGAAGCTCTGGTAGCCGCCGGTGTTGATCAGGACCGGAGTCAGCTTGCCGCTGGCGAGGTCGAGGCTGTGGACGTCGTGCCACTTGGGATCGCGGTTGTTGACGCCGACCAGGATCCGGTCCTTCACGTCGTTGGAGATCCCGACGATCTGCACCCGGGTCTTCTCGAAAGGGGTGAGGGTGCGCTGCGCGCCCGAGACGACGTCGACTCCGTAGAGAAGGAAATTCTCGTCGCCGCCCGTGTCGTTGATGAACAGGACCTGCCGGCTGTCGGGGGACCAGAAATATTGCCGGATCGGCCGCTTGGTCTCGCTGGTCAGCGCCCGGGCGGAGTCCGGATCCGAAGCGGGGGCGACGTGGATGTTGAGCACGCCGTCGCGCGGAGCGATCCAGGACAGCCATTTGCCGTCCGGAGAGAGCCGGCCCTGAACCTTGGTCGGGTTGCCGAATATTTTCTCGCGGGGGATGAGCGGCACGTCGGTCGAGGCCGAAGCGGGAAGGGTGGCGACGGTCATGGCAGCACAGGCGGCGAGCAGCAGGGACTTGGCATTCATCGGGCACCTCCACGGGAATCGGAAGCGCCCTACATAGTGTGTTGTTCCGCTAATACACAAGGGATTTTACGTGACTTTTCCGCGCACCCCGTAGCGCGGGTCGCGCCAGCGCCCGCTGTCGAGGATCGCCCGCATCCGGTCGACCGCTTCCCGGACGTCCTCGAAGCCCAGGTAGAGCGGAGTCAGCCCGAAGCGGGCGACGTCGGGCGCCCGGAAGTCGCCGATGACCCCGTCGGCGATCAGCGCCTGGCAGAGCTCGAAGGCGTTGGCGTGGCGGAAGCTGATGTGGCTGCCGCGCCGCTCCGGATCGCGTGGCGAGATGCACTCGAGCTGTGGGCAATGCGCTTCGGCGAGATCGGCGAAAAGGTCGAACAGGGCGACCGACTTCGCCCAGAGCGCGTTCATGTCGGCGCCTTCGAAGCTTTCGACTCCGCTCTCCAGGCCCGCCAGGCTGAGCATCGGCGGAGTGCCGACGAGGAATCGGTCCATTCCGGGCGCAGGCCGGTATTCGTCGGTGAAGGCGAAGGGCTCGGCATGGCCCATCCAGCCGCGAAGCGGCGACAGCAGCCGCTCCTGCAGGTGCTCTGCGACGTAGAGGAAAGCGGGAGCGCCGGGGCCGCCGTTCAGATATTTGTAGCCGCAGCCGACGGCGAGCTCCGCGCCGTCGCGGTTGAGGTCGAGCGGCACCGCGCCGGCGCTGTGGCTGAGGTCCCACAAGGTCGTGGCGCCCGCCGCCTTGGCCCGGGCCGTCACTTCGGCCATGTCGAAGCGGAAGCCCGCCTTGAAATGGACGTGGGTGAGGAGGAGCAGGTTGGTGTCGGGTCCGACCGCGGAATCGAGGCCTTCGCGCTCGACGATGTCGAGGCGAAGCCCGGCCAGCTCGGCGGCTCCGGCCGCGATGTGGAGGTCGGTGTGGAAATTGCCGGCTTCGGACAGCAGTTGGCGCCGGGCCGGAGCGAGGGCGGCGGCGGCGACGATCAGCTTGAACAGGTTGACCGAGGTCGAATCGGCGACGATCACCTCGTTCGGCTTCGCGCCAATCAGCGGCGCGATCTTCGCGCCCACCCGCTGCGGCGCCTCGATCCAGCCGCGCGTGTTCCAGCTCCGGATCAGCTCGGAGCCCCATTCCTCCTCAACCATCTCGCGCTGCCGGGCGATCGCCGCTTTGGGAAGAGCGCCGAGCGAATTGCCGTCGAGGTAGATGATCCCGTCGGGAAGGAAGAAGCGGCCGCGAAACGGCCTCAGCGGATCGGCGGAGTCGAGCGCCCGCACCTGTTCGAGCGTAGGCGCCATTACAAACGCCGTTCGGGCTGAGCTTGTCGAAGCCCCTTCCCTTGTTCGACCTCGGTCGACGAAGGAAAGCCCTTCGACAGGCTCAGGGCGAACGGTGGGAGCTGTTTCATCGCCGCCCCCTTCTTCCCAGCGCCGCCTCGATCTCCTCGACCGCCGCCTTCCAGGCCGCCGTCTCCGGCGCGATCAGCTCGACATGGCCGGTACGGTCGATCATCCGCACCTTCACCCTGTCGCCGGCCGAGCGCATCTTCGCCGCATAATCCTGTGCATAGGCCGTCGGGATGATCCGGTCCTGGAGGCCGTTGATCAGCACCTGGCGGACCCCCAGCGGGGCGAGGCGCGGCACGGAGGTGTCGGCATAGACGTTGCGGACGCTCAGCGTCGGGGGGCCGACCAGCTTCTCGATCACCTCGGTGCCGCAGCCGCTGCCGGGCGGGGTCGCGGCAAGCTCGAGATCGGGGAGGCCGCCGAGGCTGACGACGGTGTCGACCGGCAGCGGGTCGGCCGCGACGAGCGGGCTGCCGCGCGGGATGAGCGGCCCGGGCGATCGCGCGGCCGGGGAGCGGCGGGCCGCGAGCCAGAGCGCGAGGTGGCCGCCCGCCGAGTGGCCCACGGCCACCAGCGGTGAGATGTCCAGCCGGTACTTGCCGGCATGGGTCCGGATCGAGTCCGCCGCGGCGGCCGCATCGGCGAAAGTGCCCGGATAGCCGCCGCCGGCGCGGTCGACGCCGCGATAGTCGATGTTCCACACGGCGATCCCGCGCTTGCGCAAATCGCCGGCGATCCAGTTCATGATCCTTCGGTCGGCGATCTCGGTCTGCCAGCAGCCGCCATGGACCATCAGCACCGTCGGGTGCGGGCCGCGGCCGGCGGGGAGCCAGAGGTCGACCTTCTGCATCTGGTCGCCGCCATAGGGGAGGGTGGCGTCCGGCGCCGGCCGCTCGCGCTCGAGCAGAGCGGGCCACTTCATCAGCTCGGGCTGCGGCGGCGCCTGCGTCTGGGGCGGAGAGGCGGGAGGCTCGGACACCGAGCACCCGGCTAGCGCCGCGGACAGGGCGAGGGCAAGGGCGGGACGCATGAGGCGGCGGTAGCCGGAGGCACCACGAGTGGCAAACCTTCTGTCCTCCCCTCCCTTCCAGGGAGGGGAGGACAAAGCGAGCGCCGGGAGGAGAGGGTTACTCCCGGCGCTCGTCGCGGCTGCTCCAGTCAGGCGTAGCAGCCGAACGGGGCGATCGGGCCGGGCAGCGTCGGGGCGGACGCGGTGGCGGCCAGGGTCACCCCGGAGATCGTCAGGGTGAGGGCGAGGAGGATCGGGGCGAGCTTGGGGATGAGGTCGCTCATGTCACGTCTCCTTCGCTCGAGGGCGGGTTCAGGCGTGTCCGGGGCCGCGGGCGTCGCGTTTCCACGGCGCGTCGAACTCGATCTCGTTGAGGCGCTTGAACGCCGCTCCGATATTGGCGGCGGTGGTGGCGAAGAAGCGCGCCAGATCCTCGGAGAAAGCATTGTGGTTGTCGGCCCAGATGCGGCTGTCGATTTCGTCGCGCATTTTATCACTCCTTCCATCGATCGTCGCCCAATGCGGCGTCTCGTAGGAGCGAAATAGGAGCAGAGCTGCCGCGCCGTCCAACTAAAGGCTGGACGCAGGTAATAAGCTGGACTTATCATCCGCGGCGATGCGCCACCTCCCGCCATTGCCTTCCGTCCGGGTCTTCGAAGCCGCCGCCCGGCACGAGAATTTCACCCTCGCCGCGAGCGAGCTGGGGATGACCCAGGCGGCGGTCAGCTATCAGATCAGGCTGCTCGAGGAGCGGCTCGGAGTGCCGCTCTTCGTCCGTTCGAAGCGGCGGGTGACTCTGAGCGAGGCCGGGCGCCGGCTGGCGCCGGTCGTCTCCGACGCGTTCGACCGGTTGAGCGAAGGCTTTTCCGGGTTGGTCGACGAGGATGAGAGCGTGCTCGCCATCAGCACCGCCCAGACCTTCGCCTCCAACTGGCTCGCCCCCCGCCTCGGCGGCTTCCAGATTCCCCGGCCGGAGCTGGCCGTGCGCCTGCTCACCTCCAACGCCATGACCGACTTCGCCCGCGACGATGTCGACGTCGCGGTCCGGATGGGGACCGGCCCGTGGCCGGGGCTTCGGCAGCATTTCCTCTTCTGCCTGTTCTCGACTCCGCTCTGCACCCCCGAATTCCGCGACCGCCACCGGCTCGAGCGGCCGGAGGACCTGCTTCACGTTCCCCGTCTCAACGCCCACGACTGGTGGTGGAAGCAGTGGCTCGAAGTGGCCGGAGTGCCGCTCGCCGACGAGGCTCCGCGGCACGGCATCCGCCTCGATTCGCAGGCGCTCGAGGGCAATGCCGCCCTTGCCGGCCATGGCGTCGGCCTGCTCACCCCGCTTTACTGGCGCGCCGACCTCGCGGCCGGACGGCTCGTCCAGCCGTTCGACCTCGTCGTCGTCAGCGGCCCCGCTTTGTGGCTCGTCTATCCCGAGCACAAGCGCGGCCGCGCCAAGATCCGCGCCTTCCGCGACTGGCTCCTCGCCGAGATCGCCGCCGACGCGGCCGCCGGGCCGGCCGAAGCCTTCAAGCCTCCGGAGCCGGCTTCGGCACCAGGTTGAACCGGCGGTTGAGCTTGCGCGCGCCCCAGATCAGGAGCCCGATCAGCACCCCCCAGGGCAGCAAGGTCACCAGAGCGACGAAGATCCAGGCGAGCCCGCCGAGGAAATTGTCGATCGCGTCGTTCAGCGCCCGGCCGAGGCTGGGCCGGCCGCGGAAGCCCGGGGCGAGCTCGCCCGAGCCGTAGTTGAAGGTCATCGGCGTGGTCGCCAGCGATTCCTGCTGCTCGGTCCGGACGGCGCGCGAGGCCCGGATCCGCTCCCGCAGCTGCTGGGCCTGGATCTGGAGCTCGGCGCGCTCGGAGCCGCGCAGGCCGGCGCGCGCCAGCTGCTCCTCGACCCGCTTCAGCTCCTCGTCGAGATTGCCTTCCTCGCGGCGGGCGACAATGATCTTGCTGCCCACGTCCTCGCCGCTGATCTCCGAATCGACGAGCATCCCCTCCGCCTTGACGACGGCGTCGATGCCCTGCTTGCCGAACTCGCGGGCGAGCGCCGGGTCGAGCTTGAAGGCGAGCATCGCCTCGATGTCGTCATTGACCAGCCGGTAGCGCAGGCCGGTTATCCGGCAGCGGTCGACGCCGAGCTTCTCGCAGGCCTGGGCATGCTGCTCCTGGACGCCCTGCACCTTCTCGGCCGGCAGCCGGAAGGCGTAGCGATAGTTGAAGGCGACGCCGGGCGCGGCGGTGACGGCGACGTTGGGGCCGGCGGAGCTTTCGGACACCGCGTCCATCGTCGCCTCGGCCGAATTGGAGCTGGAGGAGGGGCTTCCGGCATATTCGTTCTGCGGCTGGCTGCAGCCGGCGGCGGTGAAAAGGAGAAGCAGTCCAAGGGGCTTGCGCATGCTCGTCTCTCCTGGGTCTTTTCTTGTCCGATCGGATCGGCAGCAGCTACTCTACCTATTTAGTTGACATTAGCAACAGGCGCTCGCAACGGCCGGATGCGGCTGCTATCCGGCGGCCATGGCCGACACCGTCAACGACATCGATCCGATCCAGAATCACAGCTTCGAGGACGCGCTTTCGCAGCGTTATCTCGTCTACGCCCTCTCGACGATCACCGCCCGCTCGCTCCCGGACGTGCGCGACGGGCTCAAGCCCGTCCACCGCCGCCTCTTATGGGCGATGCGGCTGCTCCGTCTCGATCCCGCCGCCGGCTACAAGAAATGCGCCCGGGTCGTCGGCGACACGATCGGCAAATATCACCCGCACGGCGACCAGTCCGTCTACGACGCCATGGTCCGCCTCGCCCAGGATTTCTCGCTCCGCTATCCGCTCGTCGACGGCCAGGGCAATTTCGGAAATATCGACGGCGATAACGCCGCCGCCTACCGCTACACCGAGGCGCGGCTGACCCCGGCCGCGATCGAGCTGATGGCGGGCCTCGACGAAGGCACGGTCGACTATCGTCCCACCTACAATGGCGAGGAGGAGGAGCCCGAGGTCTTTCCGGGCCTGTTCCCCAACCTGCTCGCCAACGGCGCCAGCGGCATCGCCGTCGGGATGGCGACGTCGATCCCGCCGCACAATCTGGCCGAGATCATCGACGCCGCGATCCACCTGATCGACAATCCCCGCGCGGAGCCCTCGGCCCTGATGGACTTCGTCTCGGGCCCCGACTTCCCGACCGGAGGGGTCATCGTCGACAGCGGCGCCGCCATCGCGGCCGCCTACGAGACGGGGCGGGGCTCGTTCCGGGTGCGCGGGCGCTGGACGACCGAGGACCAGGGCCGAGGCACCTGGGTCGCGGTGATCAGCGAGATTCCCTATCAGGTCCCCAAGTCGAAGCTGATCGAGCAGATCGCCGCCCTGATCGCCGACAAGAAGCTGCCGATCCTCGCCGACGTCCGCGACGAATCCGACGCGGAGGTGCGGATCGTCGTCGAGCCGCGCAGCCGCACCGTCGAGCCCGCCTTGCTGATGGAGAGCCTGTTCCGCCTGACCGACCTCGAGGTTCGGGTGCCCCTGAACATGAACGTTCTCGACGCCCGCCACACGCCTCGGGTGATGGGGCTGAAGGACGTCCTCTCCGCCTGGCTGGCCCACCAGTTCGAGGTGCTGGTGCGCCGCGCCCAGCACCGAATCGCCAGGATCGACGACAGGCTGGAGCTGCTCGAAGGCTATCTGGTCGCCTTCCTCAACCTCGACCGGGTGATCGAGATCATCCGCACCGAGGACGAGCCCAAGCCGGTGATGATCGCCGAGTTCGCGCTCACCGACCGCCAGGCCGAGGCGATCCTCAACATGCGGCTGCGCTCGCTTCGCCGGCTGGAGGAGATGCAGCTCAGGAAGGAGCGCGACTCGCTGATCGCCGAGCGCGAGGACCTGGCCAGGCTGGTCGAATCCACCGCCCGCCAGCGCACCCGGCTCAAGAAGGACCTGACCGCGCTTCGCGGCCGCTACGGCCCGGCGACCGAGCTCGGCCGCCGCCGGACGCTGATCGAGGAGGCGGCGCCGGCGCGCGAGATCCCCCTGGAAGCGATGATCGAGCGCGAGCCGATCACCGTCATCATGTCGCAGCGCGGCTGGATCCGGGCGATGAAGGGGCATGTCGATCCCGCCGAGGCGGAGGCGCTCAAGTTCAAGGAAGGCGACGGCGGCCGCTTCTTCTTCCACGCCCACACCACCGACAAATTGCTGCTCGCGGTCGCCGACGGCCGCTTCTACACGCTCGCCGCCGACCGGCTGCCGGGCGGGCGCGGCTTCGGCGAGCCGGTCAAGCTGATGGTCGACGTGGAGGGCGAGGGCAATATCGTCACCCTGTTCCGGGCGGCCGAGGCCGAAAAGCTCCTGCTCGCCACCTCCGACGGGCGCGGCTTCATTACGTCGGCGGCGGGCGCCGTCGCCGAGACCCGCAAGGGCAAGCAGGTGGTCAACCTGAAGCCCGGCGCCCGGCTGAAGTCGGTACGGCCAATCGGCGAAGCCCATGATTATGTCGGGGTGATCGGCGAGAACCGGAAGCTGGTCGTCTACCCGCTCTCCGAGCTTCCGGAAATGGGCCGCGGCCAGGGCGTCCAGCTCCAGCGCTACCGCGACGGCGGCCTCGCCGACGTCACCAGCTTCCGCTTCGCCGACGGGCTGAGCTGGCCGATGGGCGGGGACAGCGGCCGCACCCGGACCGAGGCAGACATGAACCCGTGGCGCGCCGCGCGCGGAGCGGCCGGGCGCATGCCGCCGACCGGCTTCCCGAAGGAGAAGCCCTTCGGTTAGCGCTGGCTGCCTTCGCGCAGCGCCTCGTCGACATGACGGCGGGCGATGGCGCGCTGTGCCGCCCCTTCCGGCGGGAAGCCCGCTTCGGCCCATTCGCGCTCGATCGCCTGCAGGGTGCGGGCCACCACCGGACCGGCGGCGAGGCCCATGGCGATGAGGTCGCCGCCGCCGACGCGCAGCCGCGGCCGCTGCCAGCCGGCCAGCCCCGCCGTGGCGGAAGGGTCGCCGTCGCCGAGCAGGATCCGGTCGACCGCTTCCTCGGGGCCGATGGCGTAAGCGAGCGCTTCCGGCGCCCGCGGGTCGGCGCCGCCGCGCCCCGCCGCCGCGGCCAGCCTCTTGGCCGAACGGTTCGACAGCCGCAGTCGGGCGGCGACGGCGGCGGCGGTCTCGGGCTCGGGCGGGAGCAGTGCGGCCAGCCGCCGAAGCGGGTTCGGTGCGACTCCGGCCTCCGCCTCCCGCCGCACCAGGCGGGCCAGCCGTTCGGCCCCCTCCATGCCGATCTCCGGAAGCACCGGCTTCAGGATGCCGCGCCCGATCATCAGCCGGATGGCGGCAACCGGCTCCGGCAGGGCGAGCAGCTTGGTGAGCTCGTCGGCGATGCGCTCGCGAGACAGCGCCATCAGGTCGTTGACGCGGGCCGCGCAGGCCTCCACCGCCGCCGCGTCCGGCTCTCCCGCCCCGAAGCGGGCGAAGAAGCGGAAGAAACGCAGGATCCGCAAATGGTCCTCGGCGATCCGGGTGAGCGGATCGCCGATGAATCGGACCCGGCGCGCCGCCAGATCGGCCTCGCCGCCGAAATAGTCGACCACCTCCCGGGTCACCGGGTCGGCAAGCAGGGCGTTGATCGTGAAGTCGCGGCGGGCGGCGTCCTCGCGCCAGTCGTCGGTAAAGGCGACGGTGGCGCGGCGGCCGTCGGTCGCGACGTCGCGCCGCAGGGTCGTCACCTCGACCGGCTTGCCGCCGACGACGGCGGTGACCGTGCCGTGGGCGAGACCGGTCGGCACGGTCTTGATCCGCGCCTTGCCGAGCCGCTCGATCACCTGCTGCGGGGTGAGGCGGGTGGCGAGGTCGACGTCGCTGACCGCCGCTCCGAGCAGGGTGTCGCGGACGCAGCCGCCGACATAGCGGGTTTCCCCCTCCTTCGCGCCGAGCGCCGCGAGCAGGGGCTTCATCCCCTCGCGCCGCTGCCAGGCCGCCCGGGGCAGCTTCATCCCGCCAGCTCCAGCCGCCGCGACAGGTTGACGATCATCGCCGCCGTCGCGCCCCAGATCCTGCGGCCCTCCCACTCGATCTCGTAATAGCAGCGCTCCCGGCCCTGCCAGACGGCGGTCCGGACCAGCTGGTGGCGCGGATCGAGCAGAAAGTGGAGCGGCGCCTCGAACATCGCCGCGACCTCGCCCGGCTGCGGCTCCAGGCTGAGCCCGGGCGGCACCACGCCGACGACCGGAGTTACCTCGAAGCCGGTGACGGTGCGGTAGCGGTCGGCGGTGCCGATCACCTCGACGGCGTCGCGCGGAAGGGCGATCTCCTCCTCGGCCTCGCGCAGGGCGGCCGCGACCGGGCCGTCGTCGCCGGGATCGATCCGCCCGCCCGGGAAGCTGATCTGCCCCGGATGCTTGCGCATCGTCTTGGGCCGCTCGGTCAGGATGACGGTCGGCGAGACATGATCCACCACCGCCACCAGCACCGCCGCCGGCATGAGATCGCCTTCCGAGCCCTCGAGGACATCGCCTTCGAGCAGGATCGGCCGGCGCCGGTGCCCCCGCTCGAGCGCGTCGCGAAGCCGCCCGGCGAGGCCGGTCACGCCGCTTCCATCGGGAAGAAGGCGCCGCCGCTCCACAGGCCCGGCGGATCGCCGCCGGCGAGGGCGAGCTCCGCCAGCTCGTAATAGACCGGCCGCGCCACCAGCGCGTCGAGGCCGCCCCGGACCTCCAGATAAGGATGAGGCCCCTCCGGCCCCGATTGGAAGCGCAGCTTATGGTCCGGTCCGGCGATGACGACGTCGCCGGTGTTGAGCCGGAAGGCGAGCGACATCGCCTCGCCTTGCCCTTCCGCCTTCAGCTCGACGGCGACGAAGGGCGCGTCCTCGACCTCGATGTCGAGTTTCTCGACCGGAGTCACCAGGACGAAGCGGCCGTCGGGCTCGCGCCTCAGGATGGTCGAGAACAGACGGACCATCGCCTGCCGTCCGATCGGGCTGCCCTGATGATACCAGGTCCCGTCGCGGGCGATGCGCATCTCGCTGTCGCCGCAATGGGTGGGGTTCCATTTGTCGACGGGAGGAATCTTCTTCTCCTCGGCCAGGCGGGCGATTTCGGCGAACGAGAGGCCGGCAAGGTCGTCGGGAGATGGGGGCATGGGCATGGCGCGGTCGACTCTGGCGGCGCCGGAGCGTGGGGGCAAGCCTTGCCACCTTTCTCCCTCCGTGATGCTGAACTTGTTTCAGCGTCCAGCGGCGAGCCGCCCCGCGGGTTGAGAACTGGACCCTGAAACAAGTTCAGGGTGACGGCGGGGGAAGGTTTATCCTATCCGGCGCCATGGCCAGCGAATTCGATGGGCCGCGGACGGCGATCGTCACCGGCGGCGCGAAGCGGATCGGCGCCGCCCTGTGCCGGGCCCTGGCCGAGGACGGCTGGCATCTGCTCATCCATTACGGACGTTCGGCCGGCGAAGCCGAGGCCCTGGCCCGGGAGCTGGGCCATGCCGCGGCGGTCGGCGCCGATCTCGCCGCGCCCGACTCGGCGCGGCGGGTGATGGCGGCTCTGGAGGACCTTCCGCCTGCGCGGCTGCTGGTCAACAACGCCTCCCGCTTCGCCTATGACGGCGCCGACGATTTCACCGTCGAGGGATGGGATGCCCATCTCGCCACCAACCTGCGCGCGCCGGCGCTGCTTTCCCAGGCCTTTGCCGCCAGGGCGGAGGGGGGCGGCCTGATCGTCAACCTGCTCGACGCCAAGCTGGCTCACCCGAATCCGGATTTCTTCACCTACACCCTCTCCAAGGCCGGCCTCGCCGCGCTGACCGAGCTCGGCGCCCGCGCCTGGGCCCGGCGCGGCATCCGGGTCTGCGGGATCGCGCCGTCGGTGACCTTGCTCTCCGGCGCCCAGAGCCAGGACAATTTCGACCAGGTGCACGCGCTGAACGCGCTCCGCCGCGGCGTCCGGGTCGAGGAGATCGTCGCCGCACTGCGCTTCATCATTGCCACGCCGACGCTCACCGGGCAGACGCTCACCCTGGACGGCGGCCAGCGCTTCCTCGGCCTTCCCCGCGACGTTCAATTTCTGGAGCCGAACGATGAATGAGCATGTCAAGCTCGACGGCCTCGTGCCCGCCCGGCTCGAGCCGAGGAGCCGCAAGATCGTGCTCGACGATTATTGCGTCGCCGCCGATATCGGCTTCCACGATTTCGAGGTCGGCGCGCCGCAGCGGCTGCTGGTCACGGTCGAGGTCTGGGTGGACGAGGCGAGCTTCCCGGCCGACGACCAGCCGGGCGGAGCCTGGGATTACGATTTCCTCCGCACCGAGATCGGCGCTCTGATCGAGGGCCGCCGCTTCAACCTCCAGGAGACCGTCGCCCGCGAGATTTACGACCTCGTCGCCGCCAGGCGCGGGGTCACCGGGCTGAGAGTGGCGACTCGCAAGCCGGACATCTATCCCGACTGCGCGGGCGTTGGGGTCGAGCTGACGTCGTTCTGACGGGGGGCCTGTCAGCCCCGCCCCCTCGTCCTCACGCACGGCCCCAGCCGCTCGAGCACCAGCCGGTAATCCGCCTGGATCGCCGCCGCCCCCTCGCCGTCGGCCTCGGCGAGGCTCTGCCTCGGCAGGGCGCTCGGAAGCCCGCAGGCGAGCCGGTACCAGAGCAGGGTTCCGGGCGCGGGGGGCTCCGCCGCCTCGTCGACGATCTCGCTCAGTGCCACCGCCCATTGCGGAGTCTCTCCGGGCCGGCGAAGGACGGTCAGCGAGACGGGAGTGCCGCCGGCGGTCTGAAGGAAGATCTGGGTCTCGCTCTCGCCCCGGATCGCGCCCGGGACGTGGAAGGCGCGGCCGATGCCGGCGATGCGCGGCGGCGCCGACGCCGAGCTTGCCTCGCGCAGGATCGACCTGAGGGTCGCGGCCCGCTCGGGCGTGAAGGCGATCTGGGCGTCGGGCGCGATCAGGCGAAGCTCCCCCGGACGGCTGGCGACGGGCGCCGCGAGGAGGAGGAACTCGCTGCCCTTGCGAAGCCTCGGGGCCTTGCCCTTGGAGTCGAGCGGCCGGTCGACCAGGTAGCTGAGCCGGGCCGGCAGCGATTGCGGCGCCCGGATCAGGGAGACCAGGGCCGCCTCCACATAAAAGCGCGCCATGCCGGGCTTGAGCCCGGGCGCGCGCTCGGCCTTGAGCGGGGTGGCGCCGGCGATCCGCACCTGGGCGGCGACCGGCGCGGCGAGCGCGAGATCGGCGAGATCGGCGTAAGTCGGCCCCGCCGCCGGCGGAACCTGTGATTCGGCCGGAGCCGCCGCGACCGCGATCAGAGCCGCGATCGCCGCCCGTTTACAAAAAGTTAGCGAACCTGCCACCGTTCCGCCTCCGTAAGTTTATGCCCCGTTTCCCATATGCTTAGCGCGATGAACGGCGGATTTCGGCCGTTTTGGACGCAAGTGCCTTGCATATATAGGAGGATTGCGTCCTCCTTTGTCTCACGATAGAGGAACCCGCTCCAGCCCATGATATGTTGATACATCGCATATCGGATGGAGCCGTTGGGGATCAGCCGCGTTGTTGCTGGCGCGCAGGTTCCTGCCGAGCGGGATGAAGAGAGGGAGTGTGGCTGATTAATGGCATATGCTGACAACAGGATGAGCCGGAGCCGCATGACGGCGATCTTCATCGTCGCCATCCTTCACGCTCTCCTTGGCTACGCGCTGATCACCGGACTGGCCTACAATGTGGTCAAGAAGGTGGCGGCAGACCTCAAGACGTTCAACGTCGAGGAAGAGCCGCCGCCCCCCGAGGAGAAGCCGCCGCCCCCGCCGCCGGACCAGCCGCAGACGCCGCCGCCGGTGGTGACTCCGCCGCCGATCGTGCGCACCAACACGCCGCCGCCGCCGATGGTGACGACGAACGTGGCGCCGCCGCCGGTGATCACCTATACGGCGCCTCCGGCTCCGCCCGCGCCGCCGGCTCCTCCTCCTCCGCCGCCGCCGCCGCCGCCCAAGAAGGTCACTCCGGCCCGGGCGAAGGCGAATCTCGCGTCGCTCTTCTCGGACGAGGATTATCCGGCGTCGGCCGTCCGTGCCGGGGAATCGGGTGCGACGGGCTTCCGGCTCGAGGTCGGCGCCAACGGCCGGGTCTCGAACTGCACGGTGACGTCGTCGAGCGGCTCATCGGCGCTCGATTCGACGACCTGCCGGCTGCTGAGGTCGCGTGCGCGGTTCACGCCCGCCACCGACAGCACCGGCGCGGCGACGGGCGACAGCGTCACCGGCAGAATAGTCTGGCGTCTCCCGGCCGAATGATGGTTCGACCGGCAATCACGACTGCAATATTCATCTGAGAGGAAAGTAGAAACCATGGCCACCCCAGCACCCGGCACCCCGCCTGCCGAAAATCCCTATGGCCTTATGGCCGCACTCCAGGAGGGCGGAGCGATCGCCTGGGCGACCTTCATCATCCTCGTGATCATGTCGGCCGGCTCCTGGTACGTGCTGTTCGTCAAACTGTTCGAGCAGCAGAAGATCATCAACCAGGGGCGCCGGGCCCGGACCACCTTCTGGCAATCGGCCAATCTGCGCGAGGGCGCTTCCAAGCTCGAGAAGAACAGCGCCTATCGTCAGATCGTCGACGACGGCATCCTCGCCCTCGAGCAGCATGACAAGCTGACCGATCCGATCGACCAGCACGACTGGATGCTGAACTCGCTGGCCCGCAGCCAGGGCGCGATCAGCTCGCGCCTGTCGAGCGGCCTCGCCTTCCTCGCCACCGTCGGCTCGACCGCTCCGTTCGTCGGCCTGTTCGGAACCGTCGTCGGTATCTACCGCGCGCTGGTGAAGATCGGCGCCGAAGGTCAGGCGTCGATCGGAACCGTCGCCGGTCCGGTCGGAGAGGCTCTGATCATGACCGCCCTCGGCCTCGTCGTGGCGGTCCCCGCGGTGCTCGCCTACAACTGGCTCATTCGCCGCAACAAGGCGATCGTCGAGGAGCTTGCGCGCTTCTCCAACGAGCTTCACGGCTACATGATGTCGGGCGGAGCGGTCCGTCCGGTGGTCGCCGGCCGGGCCGGTGCGGCGGGCGGTGCGGCCTCGGGCGGCGCCGGCGCCGCGAAGGGTCCCGGAGCGGCCTCTCCCGGCGGCACCACCGCCACGGGCAGCGCCACCGGCGCTCCCCATGGCGGCCCGAAGAAAGTCTGACGAAAGCGCGCCGGCGGAGCAGCGGCTTCGCCGGCGCGGAATGAAGCGGCACTCGAGCTAGATAGGATCACCGACCATGGCCATGAATGTCGGCCAAGAGAGCGAAAGCGGCGAAGAGACGCCGATGTCCGACATCAACACGACGCCGCTTGTCGACGTCATGCTGGTGCTTCTCATCATCTTCCTGATCACCATTCCGGTCGTCGTTCAGACGGTCCCGATGACGCTTCCGAAGGTCCGGTTCGAGGCGACCCAGACCAAGCCGGAGAACGTCTCCCTCAACGTCATCGCCACCCCCGAAGGCGTCTGCAAGGTTCATTGGGGCCTGCAGGAAGTGAACTCCGAAGAGCTGCTCAGGCGGGCGGTCAAGAAGCTCGAGGACGAGATCAAGAAGCTCGGCGGCGTCGAGAACATGACCGAGGAGAATATGCCGGAGGTGCATATCCGGTCGGACATCAACACGCCCTACAAATGCGTCGGCGGCGCCATCTACACGATGCAGCGGGCCGGTTTCGCCCGGGTCGGCTTCATTTCCGAGCCGCCTCCGCAGGGCGCCACCCGCCTCTGAGGCTGCACGATAACAGGTTTAGGAGTTAGAGCTTATGTCAATGGCAGTCGGGGGTTCGGACGACGAACCCATGATGGACATCAATACGACGCCGCTCATCGACGTCATGCTGGTGCTGCTCATCATGTTCATCATCACCATCCCGATCCAGACTCACGCGGTGAAGCTGGACCTGCCGCAGGACCAGCCGAACCAGCAGCCGCCGCCCATCGACCCGGTCAAGAACAAGATCGTCATCACTCCGGCGAACCAGGTGCTTTGGAACGGGCAGCAGATCGACCTCGTTTTGCTCAAGCAGTATCTCGACGTCACCCAGACGATGAACCCGGTGCCGGAGCTTCACCTCCAGCCCGAGCCCAACGCCCGCTACGAGCTGGTCGACGAAGTCCTCGCCGTCACCAAGCGCGCCCGGGTGGAGAAGATGGGCTTCGTCGGCAACGAAGCCTACGCGACCTTCTAGGGCGGCCTCCGCTTTCCTCTCTCAAGGGCGGTCCTCCGGGGCCGCCCTTTTTCTTTCCCCTCCCTGGAAGGGAGGGGACAGGGGTGGGTAGTCGAGCGCCGCGAGACTTCTTGCAGGGTCCGGAGTTTCGGCCGGCTTCGCCGGACCCACCCCCAGCCCCTCCCTTCGAGGGAGGGGAGGCAATCTAGGCCGCGATTCCGTCGAACTGGAGGCGGGCCAGCCGCGCATAGAGGCCGCCTTCGGCGCGCAGGCTGGCATCGTCGCCCTGCTCGACGATCCGGCCCTGGTCCATCACGACGATCCGGTCCGCCGCCCGAACCGTCGCCAGGCGGTGGGCGATGACGATCGTCGTCCGGTTCTCCATCAGCCGCTCGAGCGAGAGCTGGACCAGCCGCTCGCTTTCCGCGTCGAGCGCGGAGGTCGCTTCGTCGAGCAGAAGCAGCGGCGCGTCGCGAAGCACCGCCCGGGCGATGGCGAGCCGCTGCCTTTGCCCGCCCGACAGCCGTGCCCCGCCCTCGCCCATATAGGTGTCGAGCCCGTCGGGCAGCCTCATCAGGAACTCGGCGGCATTGGCGGTCTCGGCCGCCGCCCACAATTCCTCGTCCGAAGCCTCCCATCGGCCGTAGCGCAGATTGTCGCGCGCCGAGGCGGCGAAGATCACCGTATCCTGCGGCACCACCGCGATCCGACCCCGAACTTCGGCCGGATCCGCTTCGGGCAGCGCCACTCCGTCGAGCAGCACCGACCCCGCTTCGGGATCGTAGAAGCGAAGGGCGAGCTGGAAAAGCGTCGACTTGCCCGCTCCCGACGGGCCGACCACGGCCAGTGTCTCCCCCGGCGCCACCTTGAGCGAGAAATCGTGGAGCGCGCTCACCTCGCGCCGGGTCGGGTAGCGGAAGGTGACGTCGCGGAATTCCAGAGCGCCGCGCCCCGGCGCGGGGAGCGGCTTCGGGTTGGCCGGCGCCCGGATCTCCGGCTCCTCGCGAAGCAGCTCGGCCAGCCGCCCGGCCGCTCCGGCGCCGCGCAGCAGGTCGCCATAGACTTCGGTCAGAGCCCCGAAGGCTCCGGCGACCAGCCCGCCGGTCAGGACGAAGGCGGCGATGGTGCCGCCGCTGATCCGGCCCGACTGGACGTCGACCGCCCCCTGCCACATCACCATCGTGATCGACCCGAAGATGAGCGCGATCACTCCGGCGGTCATCAGCGCTCTGAGCGTGATCCGCCGCCGCGCCGTCTGGAACACCCGCTCGACCGCCGCCTCGAAGCGGGTCGCCTCGCGCGCCTCCTGGCCGAAGCCCTGGACGATCTTCATCGCGCCCAGCACCTCGTCGACCATCGCCCCGACCTCGGCGATCCGGTCCTGGCCGAAGCGCGAGACGTTGCGGATCCGCCGGCCGAGGAAGACGATCGGAAGGATGACGACGGGAATGCCGAGCAGAAGCATCGCCGTCAGCTTCGGCGCCAGAGCGAGCAGATAGACGATCCCGCCCAGCCCCATGACGATGTTGCGAAGCGCGACCGAGATCGTCGTCCCCACCACCTGCTCGATGATCGTCGTGTCGGCGGTCAGGCGCGAGGCGATTTCGGAGGGGCGGTTCTCCTCGAAGAAGGAGGGGGCGAGCCGAAGCAGGTTGCGCTGCACCGCCTGGCGAACGTCGGCCACCACCCGCTCGCCGAGCCAGGACACGAAATAGAAGCGGGTGGCGGTGGCGATCGCCATCACCACGACGATGACCAGCAGATACTGGAACCAGCGGCCGATATCGCCGCCGCTGCCGGTAAAGCCCCTATCGATGATCAGCTTGAAGGCGCCGGGAATGGCGAGAGTCGCCAGCGCCGCCACCAGCAGGGCCGCCAGCGCCCCCGCGACATGCCCCTTGTAGCGCGCGGTGAAGCGCCAGATCAGCGCCAGATTGGCGATCCGGCGCGGGCTCGCGGTCTCGTCCAGGGTTTCGGCCATGGAGGCGCGGTAGCAGGGGCGAGCCCTCCCGTCATCCCGGCGAAAGCCGGCATCTCGGTCGGCAAGGCCCGGCGGCCGGCCTCGACGGGATCCCCGCTTGCGCCGGGGCGAAGGAGGGGGAGCCATCTCGGCTGTGGATGGTTTCAACTCGAAACCCCTTTTCCGTTGACGGCCCTCCCGCACCGCACCATCTAGGGCAGCACATGCTATACGACGCCTATGAAATGCAGCGTTCGCTGCTCGCCGGAGCCAGCACGCTCGCCAATATCGGCGCCGGCTGGCTGAACAATCCCGCCAACCCCTTCGCCTACAGCCAGATGGGACCGATCGTCGCCTCGGCGCTCGACGTCTTCGCCCATGCCTCGGCGCCTCGCGGCAAGCCGGAATTCGGCCTCGGGACCACGCGGGTCGATGGCAGGAGCGTCGCCGTCCGCGAGGAGATCGTTCTCAGGAAGCCGTTCGGCCAGTTGAAGCATTTCCGCCGCGAGGGCGTGGAGGGCGGGCCCAGGCTGCTCATCGTCGCGCCGATGTCCGGCCACTACGCCACCCTGCTGCGCGGGACCGTCGAGCGGATGCTTCCGCGCCACGACGTCTTCATCACCGACTGGCGCGACGCCAAGCTCGTCCCGCTCGATTCCGGCCGCTTCGACCTCGACGATTATATCGACTATCTGATCGAGTTCCTCGAGCATATCGGGGGTGAGGACGGGAACGGGGGCGCCCACATGCTCGCGGTCTGCCAGCCCTCCGTTCCCTGCTACGCCGCCGCGGCTCTGATGAGCGCCGACAAGAACCCGGCGAGGCCGCGCACGCTCACCCTGATGGGCGGCCCGATCGACACCCGCAGGGCGCCGACCGCCGTCAACACCGTCGCCACCCAGCGCCCGCACAGCTGGTTCCAGCAGAACGTCATC
Organism: Allosphingosinicella sp.; assembly: GCA_035628835.1. GTDB lineage: Bacteria > Pseudomonadota > Alphaproteobacteria > Sphingomonadales > Sphingomonadaceae > Allosphingosinicella. The sequence continues at coordinate 73,490 of DASPJA010000081.1, read as the reverse complement.
GCGTCCGTCCCCTACACCTATCCTGGCGCCGGCCGCGCGGTCTACCCGGGCTTCCTCCAGCTCGCCGGCTTCATGGCGATGAACCTGGGCGATCACCTCACCGGCCATTGGGAGATGTTCAAGCATCTGGTCCAGGGCGACGGCGAGAGCGCCGAGGCGAGCAAGGCCTTCTACGACGAATATCGCGCCGTCTGCGACATGACCGCCGAATTCTACCTCCAGACCGTCGACGTCGTCTTCCAGCGCCACCTCCTCCCCAAGGGCGAGCTGATGCACCGCGGCCGCAGGGTCGATCCCGCCGCGATCCGCGACGTCGCCCTTCTCGCCATCGAGGGCGAGCGCGACGACATTTCGGGCATCGGCCAGACCAAGGCGGCGCTGGACATCTCGACCCGGCTGCCCCGCGACAGGAAGCAATATCACCTCGCAAAGGGCGTCGGCCATTACGGCATCTTCAACGGCAGCAAATGGCGCGAGCGAATCGCCCCCGTCGTCGAGGACTGGATCGCGAAGCACGACGGCTGATATCCTCCCCGTCGAAACGCGACGGGGAGGGGGACCAGGCGAAGCCTGGTGGAGGGGTGGAAGGCACCGAAGCCGAGGCTCCCTCGGGACTCCATAGGTCCAGCCAGCTACCCCTCTGCCGCCCTCCCCATGCCGGGCATGGGGAGGACAGGTTCAGGCGAAGCCTTGGGTGTAGTCGGCGTCCGCGTCGTAGCGGGCGCGTCCCTCGATTCGGGTGCTCCGGTACTTGAAGTAACCAATCCCGCCCAGAACGGCGAGCGCCAGCGCGAGCAGCCCGATGCCCTTGCCGAGCAGCAGCAGGACGACGAAGCCGGCCGCCCCGACGATCGCCGCCACCAGCATGATCCGCTCGTTCCCGCTCGGAATCGCGAAGGCGGCGCGGCCGTCGCGGGTGCGAATCGCGAACAGGCCGCGATGGTCGATCGCCTTGTAGGCGTAGAAGCGGCCCTCGGTGCCGGGCTTGAGGGCCTCGCCCACCTGCGGGGCGACCGCGACATTCTCGAGCCGCCGCTCCGCGCCGTCGGCGGTCCGGATGACGAGGTTGTCGTAAAGCGCCAGAGCCGCGCTCGACCGCTTCACCACGGCCGACCCGACCGTTCCGTCGATTACCTCGATAGCCATGCGGCTCCTCCCGTCTGCGAAGGCGACATAATCTACGCGTCAAGGGGCCGTGGCAATGCCGCGCCTCCGTCACTCTTGCGCGGCGACCCCGCGCCGCTATGCTGCGGCGCAACAGTGCAGGAGTGTACCGGTGAAGAAGGTCGAGGCGATCATCAAGCCGTTCAAGCTGGACGAGGTGAAGGAGGCGCTCCACGACGTCGGAGTCTCGGGAATCACCGTCACCGAGGCGAAGGGCTTCGGCCGCCAGAAGGGCCATACCGAGCTTTACCGCGGCGCCGAATATGTCGTCGATTTCCTGCCCAAGGTGAAGCTGGAGGTGGTCGTCGAGGACGGCCTCGCCGAGCGGGTGGTGGAGGCGATCGCCAATGCCGCGCGCACCGGCCGGATCGGCGACGGCAAGATCTTCGTCATGGAGGTCGAGGAGGCGCTCCGCATCCGCACCGGCGAGCGGGGCAGCGACGCCATCTAGCGTCCTGGCTTCGGGGACAGGTACCGGTACCTGTCCCGCCTTCCGTGCGCGTCATAGGGGACACGTACCGGTACATGTCCCCAAGCCGAAAGCCGGGACTTCGGCTCGAAAGACGCGGCGGACCACCTCCCGCGAGGTCCCGCCTTCCGCCGGGATGGCGGCAAAGCTAAACCCCCTCCCGTGGAAGACCCCCGTCTCGCCTCGATGTCTCCCGACGAGCTGCGCGCCGCGATGCGCACCCTGGGCTACCGCACCCAGAACGACCTCGCCGCCGCGATCGGAGTCAGCCGCTCCGCCGTCAGCCTCTGGCTCGAGGGCAAGGTCGGAGTCCCGCGCCCGGTGGCGATGCTGCTGAGGATGCTGATCGCCGCCCGGCGCCGTCCCTTCTGACGCCTTACCCACGTGAAATGTTCACCGCGGCGCCGACTCGACTGGACGGCCCGGCCGGGCCTTGGAAGGGTGGAGTCGCGAACGGCCCTTACCGTTCGGGCTGAGCCTGTCGAAGCCCTCTCGTTCCGGCGGCGCCGGACAAGGGAAGAGAGGCCTTCGACAAGCTCAGGCCGAACGGGGGGTACATCCCACTTTACGGAAGGCACTCATCATGGCGAGCGACGCGGGCAAGGTTCTGAAGCGGATCGAGGACGAGGAGATCGAGTGGGTCGACCTGAGGTTCACCGACCCGCGCGGCAAGTGGCAGCATCTCTCGATGGTCGCTGGCGCGGTGGACGAGGACCAGCTCGCCGACGGCTTCATGTTCGACGGCAGCTCGATCAACGGCTGGAAGGCGATCAACGAGTCGGACATGATCCTGAAGCCCGACCTCGATGCCGTCTACGTCGACCCGTTCAGCGCGACGCCGATGCTGGTCGTCTTCTGCGACATCGTCGATCCGGGCACGGGCGAGCTCTATTCCCGCGATCCGCGCTCGACCGCCAAGCGCGCCGAGAATTACCTCAGGGGCACCGGCGTCGGCGACACCGTCTTCGTCGGCCCGGAGGCCGAGTTCTTCATGTTCGACGACGTGAGGTTCGAGGACGGCTACAACGCCTCCTACTTCCGGATCGACGACGTCGAGCTGCCGACCAATAGCGGGCGCGAATATGAGGTCGGCAACCTCGCTCACCGCCCTCGCGCCAAGGGCGGCTACTTCCCCGTGGCGCCGGTCGACAGCGCCATGGACATCCGGGGCGAGATGGTCTCGACGATGCTCGAAATGGGCCTGCCCATGGACAAGCATCATCACGAGGTCGCCGCCGCTCAGCACGAGCTCGGCCTCACCTACGGCACCCTCGTCGAGACCGCCGACCGGATGCAGATCTACAAATATGTCGTCCACATGGTCGCCCAGGCCTACGGCAAGACCGCGACCTTCATGCCCAAGCCGATCAAGTCGGACAACGGCTCGGGCATGCACACCCACATGTCGATCTGGAACGGCGGCAAGCCGCTTTTCGCCGGCAACGGCTATGCCGGCCTCAGCGAGACCGCGCTTTACTTCATCGGCGGGGTGATCAAGCACGCCAAGGCGCTGAACGCCTTCACCAACCCGACCACCAACAGCTACAAAAGGCTGGTGCCGGGGTTCGAGGCGCCGGTGCTGCTCGCTTATTCGAGCCGCAACCGCTCCGCCTCCTGCCGAATCCCCTACGGCGCCGGCGAGAAGGCGAAAAGGGTCGAGTTCCGCTTCCCGGACGCGCTCGCCAATCCCTATCTCGCTTATTCGGCGATCCTGATGGCCGGCCTCGACGGAATCCAGAACCGCATCCATCCCGGCGATCCGATGGACAAGAATCTCTACGATCTGCCGCCGCAGGAGCTGGTCAACGTTCCCACCGTCTGCGGCAGCTTGCGCGAGGCGCTCATCTCACTCCAGAACGACCGCGCCTTCCTGACCAGGGGCGACGTGTTCAGCGACGACCAGATCGACGCCTATATGGAGCTCAAGTGGGAAGAGCAGATGCGCTGGGAGACCACTCCGAGCCCGGTCGAATACGACCTCTATTACTCGAGCTGACGCCGAAGGCGTCATTGCGAGGAGCTTAGCGACGAAGCAATCCAGCGGCCTCGGAAGGCCGCCCTGGATTGCTTCGCTTCCCTCGCAACGACGATGCGGATCGTCACTTCGCCGCCTTGCGGGGCTCCAGATATCGGGGCTTCAGCGCTTGCGGGGCTTCGCTCTTGCGCCGCGTCCGGGCGAGCTTGCCCAGGGCGAATTCCTCGCCGAAGTGAAGGCCGACCTGGCCCTGCCGGCACCAGCGCACCTCGGCGGGCAGGGTCCCCGCCTCGGCCAAGTCGAGCTCGACCGGAGTCCCGGGCTCGAGCGCGTTGCCGCACTCGATCATCGCACCTCCGGCGGAGATGTTGCGAAGGCGCACCGGCAAGGTCCTGCCTTCCCAGATCAGGCTGCCGTTGCGAATCAGGCGGTGGCGCGGCGGCCGGCTGAATTCGACCACCTCGGCGGTGGGCCGGCTCTCGGTGGCGAGCGTCAGCGCCTCCGCCGCCGGCATCGGCCTGGCGAAGACGAAGCCCTGCACCTGCGAGCAGCCGAGCCGGCGGATCAGCGCCAGCTCCTCGATGGTCTCGGCCCCTTCCGCGGTCGTGTCCATTCCGAGGCTTTCGGCAAGCACCACGATGGCCCGGACGATCGCCCCGTTGCGGCTGCCCGGCGAAGCGGCGCCGCGAACGAAGCTCTGGTCGATCTTGATCTTGTCGAGCGGAGCGTCGCGCAAATGGCCGAGCCCCGAATGGCCGGTGCCGAAATTGTCGAGCGCGAGCCGAACGCCGAGCGTCCGCAGCCGGTTCAGGGTCGCCTCGGTGGCCGAGCGGTCGGCGAGGAATACCGCCTCGGTAATCTCGAGCTCGAGCCGCTCCGGATCCAGGCCCGAGGAGGCGAGCGTGCCGGTGACCGTGGCCGCCAGCGCCGGATCGGCGAACTGGAGCGGTGACAGGTTGACCGCTATGCGGATGTGGCGCGGCCATTTCACCGCTTCGGCGCAGGCCGTCCTGAGCACCCAGTCGCCGATCCGCGGCATCAGGCCGGTTTCCTCGGCGAGCGGGATCACCGTGGCCGGCGGCAGCAGGCCGCGCACCGGATGGTGCCAGCGCAGCAAGGCCTCGAACGCGACCACCTCTTCCGAAACGGAATCGACGATCGGCTGATAGTGGAGAGTCAGCTCGTCGTTCGCCAGCGCCTCGCGCAGATCCTTCTCGAGGGCCTGCCGCTCGGTGGCCAGGGCGTGCATCTCCTTGGCGAAGAAGCGGAAGGTGCCTCGCCCGTCGGCCTTGGCGGCGTAGAGCGCGACGTCGGCATGCTTGATCAGCTCTTCGGGCAGGGTCTTGCCGGGAAACGCGACGGCGACGCCGACGGAGGTGCCGATCCGGACTTCATGGCCTTCGATCTTGTACGGCCGCGAGATCTGCTCGATCAGCCGCCGAGCCAGCTCCGACAGCCGGCCCTCCTCCTCGATGCCCGGAAGGATCGCCTCGAACTCGTCGCCGCCGAGCCGGCCGACCTGGCCGTCCTCGCCGAGCACCTCGGTAAGGCGGCTCGCGACCTTCTTCAGCAGCTTGTCGCCGACGGGATGGCCGAGCGTGTCGTTGACCTGCTTGAACCGGTCGAGGTCGATTATCATCAGCGCGCAGCCGCGCCGGCGAGCGTCCGCATTGGTCAGCGCCTGGTCGAGCATCGAGCGCATCATCGCGCGGTTGGGCAGGTTGGTCAGGCTGTCGTAGCGCGCGAGCTTGCTCGCCTCGGCCTCGTTGCGGCGCTGCTCGCTCAGATTGCTGCCCAGGCCGCGGAAGCCGAGGAAGCGGCCGTAGGCGTCGAAATTGGGGCTTCCGGAAAGCGACCACCAGACATCGTCGCCCGTCGGTGCGGGCACCACTGCGTCGGCGAAGGGGAACCGGGCCGACAGGTGGAAGCCGAGCGTTCGGCGGCTGTCGTCGCCGTCGGCCGAATCGAGCAGGAGCACCTCTTCGAAGCGGCGTCCGATCAGGTCCGCCGCGGCGACGCCGAGATGGGCGGCGAGCGGCTCCGACACATAGGTCAGCGCGCCGTCCGCGTTGGTCTCCCAAAACCAGCCGCGGCCGCTCGCTTCGAAATCCGCGACGAAGCGGCGGGCCTTTTCCGCCTGCCATTCGAGGGCGAGGCGCTCGCGGGCGGCGAAGAGGAGCTGCCGCGAGCGCGAGACTCCGAGGCACAGCAGGAACAGGCTCAGGGCTCCGCCGATGGCGAGGACCGGCTCCTCGCTCGGCATCGAGGTCGCGACCAGGAAGGTGGTTGAGACGGCCAGGATCATCAGCAGCGGCACCGTGAAGAAGACGGCGATTGAGGAACCGGCGCCGGCGATGAGCGCCGCCTTGACGAGAACGGTCTGGGCCTCGGGAGCGACCATCAGAGCGGAAGCGAGCCAGAGCCCGGCGGTCGCGGCGCCGTGCAGGGCGGTCAGCCGCATCGCCTGATGGGGGCGCAGCTTGCGCTGCTCCAGGCCGAGCCAGAGCGCGCCGTCGAGAAGCAGAATGAGGAGAAGAACCGCGCCCAACCCCCCCAGCCCCGACGTCGCCCCTGCAGCGGCCAGCCCTCCGAGCAGCACCGCGCTCCACAAGGCATGGGAGCCGGCCAGGAGCGGCAGCGAGAGTTGGACGGTTCGGGCGCGCTCGCATGCGGCGCGGTCGTCATCCTCGTCGGCGGCCGGGGTGAAGTCGAACAGCAGCAGCTCCGCGAGCTCCGGCGGAGTGACGGGCTCCTGGCCCCTCTCGCTCAGACCGGCGAATCGCCCTTTGCGCATCGCTTCAGAGTCCCGAAAATGATTCCCCGGCTCCCCCCGGCTCCGGCGGATCGAGGCCTAGGTAACCCAGGTTAAAAAACCGCTTCTCCGGCCGCGTTTATTCATGCCGAGGCGCAGCCCTTTCGCATCGGCAAGGCCGAGAGTATTTTGCGCCTTATCTGCCCTTCCGCGGCGCCGCGGCCGGACCGCTTCGCCGCCGCCCGCTCGACCAGCAGCCGCGCCAGCATTCGATGCCGGTCGGGGAAGGTCCACTGGCAGCTTTCGATCTCGATCGGGGCGAAGAAGCGCGCTCCGATCTGATCCCCGCGCTGCCACTCGACCTGGGCGTCGACCGCACCGAGGCCGGGCACGTCGAGCGAGACGCTGCTGCCGGGCTTCACCCGAGCCTCGCATTCGGCGCGGAATCCCGACGCCGACAGATCGAGCATCTTTATCTGGAGGCTGCTCCAGCTGTTCGGCCGCAGCCGCGTTTCCGCGTCGACCGCAAGCCGTTCCGACTGACGGCCGCTGTCGAAGCCGTTATGTTCGTCCGAGGACATTCGGATCCCCATCCCCAAGTTGAGGCTGAGCCGAAGACTAGCGCCTGCGCGTTAACGAATTGCTGCCGGAGGGGCGGAGCAGCTGTAAACATGGGTCAATTCCAACCGTCATTCCGGCGGAGGCCGGAATCCATGGACGCAGGCGGCTCAAGACTTGCCCAAACCGTGTTCATGGATGCCGGGATCAAGTCCGGCATGACGGTCCCTAATAATCCTTCGACACCCTCACGTTCACGCTCTCGCGGCCGATGGTCGAGATGCTCGACAGGATCGATAGCCAGCGGGTGATCTGATATTCGACCAGGGTCGCCGAATAGCCGCGGGCGTCGGTCACCACTTCGACATAGACCCTTCGGCCGAGATACTTGCCGGCGGCGATCGCGGTACCCTGGCCGGTGGTGATGTCGGCCGGAACGATGCGCAGCCGGTCGAGTCCGGTGGCCGCGCGCACCGCGTTGATCGGATCGAGGCCGCCGCCGCTGTTGTTGAGCGAGGCGACCGCGGCGGCGAGCTGCAGCGCCTCGGGCGCGGAGAGGTTGGTGATCGAGGTTCCGAACAGCAGCCGGCTCAGCAATTCGTCCTGCGGCAGGGCCGGAGTGCTGGTGAAGCTTATCTCCGGGCGCTGGCCGCGGCCGGTGACCCGGATCACCGCGTTCAGCCCCTGCACCCCGCCCTCGGCGGTGATGTCGAGCACCGGATTGACCGGCGATTCGCCGAGGAACCGGATCTGCCCGCGCTCGAGGTCGAAGCGGCGCCCGGCGAAATCGTAGCTGCCTCGGATGAGGTCGGCGCGGCCGCTGATCCTCGGCTCGGTGACGGTGCCGGCGATCTTGAGGTCGGCGCTCCATTCGCTGCTGATGCCGAGGCCGGTCACCATCAGCCGGTTCCTGGCCTCGACGTCGAGGTCTAGCCGCCAGGGCGACAGCCGCCGCGCCACCGGCCGTTCGTCGGCCGGCCTGTTGAGCTCGCGCACCGCCAGCCTCGGCACCTGGGTCGAGGCTGTCACGGCGCCCAGCCGGAAGCTGCCGCTGACCAGATCGACCTTGCCGGAGATGCTGCCATTCTCCCCGTCGGACCGGATGGCGATCGGGCCGGTCACCTGCGCCTTGATGTCATCGCGGTCGAGCAGCTGCGCCGACTGCGCCTGCAAAGCGATGTCGATCCCGAATCCCCTGGGCCCGGCGAGGTCGAAAGTAGCCCGGCCGCTGACGGTGCCGCCGCGCTTGGTGGTGCCGGCGAAGCTGTCCAGCACCAGCTTCGAGCCCCCGAACCGGCCCGCCGCCCGGACATTGTCGATCACCATGCCGGTGACCGCGCTCTCGATCCGCGCCCGCTCCGTCCTCAGCGAGCCCCGTATCTGCGGCCTGTTCAGCGTCCCGCGGGCGTCGGCGCCCACCGCGACGGGGCCGGAGACGTCGAGCAGCTCCACTCCGGTCAGCCGCCAGAGCGTGTCGGCGGGGCCGTTGTAGCGCAGCTGGGCGAACAGCGGCGCGGCGCTCAGCCGCTCGCCGATATTCCCGCTTCGGCCGATCGGAGCCAGCCGCGCCTGCGCTCGCCCGATCGTCCGCCCCTCGCTGACCGCCACCGCGCGCAGGGCCGCATTGCCGGCGGCGAGCTTGGCGACCACGCCGATGTCGACCGGCCTCGACGACAGCACGAGCCCGGACCGGGTGAGGCCGCGAACCCGCAGATTGGCGTCGCCGCTCGGCTCTCCCACCGCTCCGAACCGGTAGCTGAGGGTGCCTGACGCCGAGCCGCCCAGCCCGAGCCGGGGCCAGCCGATGTCGAGCACCCCCAGCGGCATCGACTCCACCCGGGCGTTCAGCTCGCTGGTCGATCCGCCGAACAGGCCGGAGACGGTGGCGTTGCCGCCGGCGAAGGCGAGGGCGGTGGGCGCCAGCCGCCAGCCGTCGCCTTCGCGGACGAGCAATGCCGGTTGGGTGAGGACGATCGCGCGGCGGTCCACCGTGCCGCGGCCGGTCAGCTCGAAGCGGCCGGGCGCGATCTGCGCGACCGTGTCGAAGACGAAGTCGCGGCCGCGCGTGCCGGCGATCCGGGCGCGAATCTGGCCCTTCCCGCCCAGCAGCTCCCCGGTGGCACCGAGGCTGGCGATCGACAGCGCCCCCCGGCTCAGGCCGCGCGCCGTCAGCGTGCCCTTGAGCGAAGTTCCGGCCGGGTCGAGCACGGCGACCCCTTCCAGCCGGCCGCTTCGGATGAGGATCGGCGGCGGTCCGGCGAAGCGGGCATTGTCGGCCCGGAGGTCGACGGCGATTCGCTGCAGATCGTTCCACGGGCTGAAGGCGAGCCGCCCCGCAAGGCCGCCGCCGCTGACGTCGAGATGGCCGGTGAAGCCGCCGGGGTCGGAGCGCAGCGCGCCGGTCGCCCGGCTGTTGGAAACGCTGAGGGCCGCGACCTGAATCAGCGCCGGCCGGCCCTGCGGCAGCAGGATCGCGCCGTTCGAGGTGAACGGGCCGAGATGCGAGCGCCCCGCCGCCCGGTAGGCGAAGCCGGACGGGGTCGGATCGAGGTTGAGAAGGACATCCGCCAGCCCCAGCGCCTCGCCCGGCCGGGCGAGGCGGATGGCCAGCTTCGGCCGCTCGATCCGCCCGTCGAGGCTCATCGCGAAGGCGCCATACGTCCCCTGTGCGCCCTTGCCTTCGAAGAAGAAGGTGCCGTCGCGCCGCCTGTAGCCGTTGCCGGCGATCCGGATCTTCGGCGCCGTGAGAACGAGATTGCGGAAATGGACGACGAAGTCGTTGCCCCGGACCAGATCGGCCTCGAGATAGGGGAGCCCGCCCGCGAGCCCGGCGAGGAACCGGTTGTCGAACCGCCTTACCCAGGCGCGGCCCTTGCCGGTGACGAGCGTGCCCTTGCCGCCGGGGTTCGGAACCACCTTCAGCTCGGTCAGCACGTCGACGATTCCGAGACCGGGAATGTGATAGCGGGTGAGACCGCCCGAAAGGACGACGTCGAAGCGGCCGGTGATCAGGTCGACGAACAGGCTGACCTTGCCCTTCAGCTTGTCCGAGCTGAGGTTCAGCCCCTCGCCGGTAAGCGCCTTCCCGGTCACCTTGAGCACGCCCTCGACCCGCAGATTGGCGAGGATTCCGCCGGCGACGTCGCCCACTCCGGTCACCCGCCGGGCCGACATGACCAGCGGCACCGTCACCGGAGCCCTGGAGAAGCGCCCGCGCCCCTGAGCCCAGACGTCCTCGAAGCCCGTCTTGTCGAAGGCGATGCGCGGGCTGGTCAGGCGATAGGCGAAGGCGAAGGTCCTGAACGGCCCGTTGAGAAGCGCGGCCAGCCGCACCTTCTGCCCGGTCATGTTCGGGAACAAGGCGGGGGGCCGAAGCAGGTCGGCGCCGAGCCGCAGGTCGCGGAAGCGGCTTCGGGCAAGATCGACGATGCCGGTGCCGACGACGCTCATCGCGGGCGAGCGCAACGCCAGCCGGCCCTGCAGCTGGCGGTCCTCCAGGGTGGCGTTGCCGGTCACCTGCACCACCGGAGCCGTCAGCCGAGCCTTCTTGCCTTTCCAGAATTGCGCCGGCGCGAGCCGGCCGGCGAGGCTGTAGCGTCCATTCCGGGCGCGCAGGCGCAAATCGGCGGTGCGCCGTCCGGAAAGGTCGAGCCGAGCGACTCCGTTCCAGGACGCCCAGCTGCCGTCGCCCTCGATCGAGAGGGCGATCGGCCGGTCGGTCCCCAGCATCGCTCCCCCGACACCGCGCGCGGGGGAGGCGAGCTTCACGTCGAGATCGAAGCGGTCGCGGTCGGGCTCGGCGTCCAGGAAGAGCGAGAGCGTGTCGCCGCCGTCCTTCACCGCCGCCTTGACGTTGACGAGCGCGCGCCCGGAGCGGACGTCCGCCTCCCCGGCGAGGCTGGCCACGCGCGCCTGCCCGGTCACCGCCTTGCCGATCCTGAGCTGGGCGATGTCGAGCCGCCCGACATGGATGTCGAACCCGGGCAGGACCGGCCCCGGACGCTCGCTCGGCCTGAGCCGGGGCAGGCGGTGGAGGGCGGCGAGATCCGCGTCGAGGCGGTGGATGACGAGCCGGTTGGTGATCCAGCCGAGCGGCTGCCAGTCGACCTCGATCAAAGGCGATTCCGCGAACAGCCCCTGAGGATCGTAGAGCCGTACGTCGCGCAGCTTCGTGTCGCTCCAGATCGAGCCTTCGATCCGGCCGATGCGGATCCTGAGGCCCGATTCCGGTGCCATCTCCGCGATCCGGTCGGCGATGAAGCGATGGCCGGCGCTGGTGTCGAGCAGCACCGCCAGGGCGGCGGCGAGAACGGCCAGGGCGAGGGCGAGGCCGACCACAAGTTTCGCCAGCCGCGACAGCCAGCGGCGGCGGCGCGGCGGCGGCGGGGGCGGCGGATCCTCGGCCGAGTCCATCAGAAGGCCTGGCCGAGCGAGACGTAGACCGCCACCCGCGAGTCGCCGCTCCTCGGATTGAGCGGAGTGCCGACGTCGACCCGGATCGGGCCGAAGCGGGTATGGTAGCGCACCCCGATCCCGGCGCCGAAGCGGAGGTTGTCGAACTTGGGGAGCGGCGAGGTCGAGATGTTGCCGCCGTCGAGGAAGGGCACCACGCCCCAATTGCCCCAGCGGATCCGCGCCTCGACCGCGAATTCGGTGAGGCTGCGGCCGCCGATCGGATCGTCGAACACCGGGTCGCGCGGCCCGAGCCGCTGGAAGCCGTAGCCTCGCACCGAGCCGCCGCCGCCGGCGTAGAAGCGCCGCGAGGGCGCGATCCGGTCGCGGTCGGCGCCGAGAATCGTGCCGAGCCTGATCCGGCCGGCCAGGGTCACGGTGGGCGTGAACGGCTGATAGAGGCTGGCGTCGATCTGGGTGCGGGCATAGCCGAACGTGCCCGACTGGAGCGACGCTTCCGGCGAGAGTCGGAAGGCGAGGCGGTAGCCGGTGGTCGGGTCGAGCAGATCGTTGGAGCCGTCGTAGCTCAGGCTCGCCGGCAGAGCGCCGATGAAGAAGGTGCGGCGGCGGGTGGTGCCGCTGGCCAGATCGACATCCTCCTCGTCGGTGGCGACCAGCTCGGCGCCGGCCGACCAGGTCCATTTCTTCTGCCAGATGAGGTTGGTCTGCCGCTCGATCGCGCCGGAGAGGATGGTGGTACGCGCGTCGTAGGCGGCCCGGTCGATATGGCTCACCGCGACTTGCGCGGTCAGCACCTGGTCGCGGCGCAGGAAGTTGTTGCGCCTCAGCACGGCGCCGAGCAGCTGCTCCTGGGTTCCGGCCACGACCCGGAAGGTCACCGCGCCTTCGGGCGGGAGCAGGTTGCGGTGCTGCCAGCTGGCCTCGAGCCTGATGCCCTCGCCGGTGCCGTAGCCGGCCTGCCCGGCGATGGTGCGCATCGGCGCCCGCTCGAGCGAGACGGCGAGATCGACGGTCTTGCCCTCGCCCGTCACCGGACGGATCGCGACCGAGGAGACCAGGCCGGTGGCGATCAGCGCCCGCCGCAGATCCTCCACCAGCGGCGCCTCGTAGGGCGCGCCGGGCTTCCAGCGGGCGATCGTCTGAATGTGCCTGGCGCTGAACAGCTGCCGCCCCTCGACCCGGATTTGGCCGAACTGGCGGGTCCCGTTGGGATTGACCGGCAAGGTGAGGGCGGCGGTCCGGGCCTCATGGTCGATCGCGATGTCCATCTCGCTGATCTCGGCGAAGGCGTAGCCGCGCTTTCCGAGCTCGACCCGAAGCGCCGCCTCGCCGGTCGCGACCCGGGCCGCGTCGACCGGCTCGTCAGGCGCGATTCCGAACGCTTCGCGAAGCGCCGCTTCGTCTTCACCCGCCGCTTCGATCCCCGGCAGGCGCACCTCCGCGAAGCGGTAGACCGGTCCGGGCTCGGCTTCGAGAGTCACGGTCACCTCCCCGCCCGCGGCCGGCGCCGCTTCGACCCGGGTCCGCACCAGCGCGTCATAGAAGCCGCGGGCACGGAGCAGCTCGGTCAGAAGGTCCGCGTCTTCGCGGGCGCGGCGGTCGATCTGGGCGGCGTTCGCCGGGTCCTTGCGGTTGCCTGCGAGCGTCGAGAGCGATTCGAACGGCTCCCTCAGCGCCGCCTCGGTGTCGGGGTCCAGCCCCTCGATGCGCAGGATGTAGGTCCGCTCGGCGGCGGCGTCGGCGATTCCGCCCTGCGGCGCGTCGGCGATGCTGTCGTCGGCGACCTCCTCCATGTCCGGCCAGTCGACGCCCAGGTCCGGCAGCGGGTCGAGCGGGGCGGAAGGATCGAGCGGCGGCTGGTCGAGCGGGTCGGACGGCGGCGGCTGCTCCTGGGCGAGCAGCGCCCCGGGGCAGGCGCACAGCAAAAGGGCGGCCAGCGCGGCCGCCACCCCCCGCCCCGCATCGACTTGTAACATCGGCGGAATCTAGCGGGCGGCGGAGAGGCCCGCCAGCCGTGAAATTACTGCTCGTCCTGCTCGGAGCCGCGCGCTTTTTCGTCATTCCGGCGAAAGCCGGAATCCATGAACTCCGCCGCAGCCAGTCCTGATGCTGCGGTGTTCATGGATCCCGGATCAGGTCCGGGATGGCGTGCCGCGCGTCAATGGACCGGCCCGGTCACCGCATCGTCGCGAATCAGCTCGATCAAGCGCCCCACCTCGCGCCAGCGGCAGAAATGGACGAAATTGCCGAGGTCGCGGCTGCGGCCCGCCCGAAGCGCCGCCTCCGATCCGGCATAGTCGCCGAAACGCTCGATCAGCTGCGCCGCCTCGGTGAAGGCGGCCGGCGCGAATGCGGTCTGTTGAAGCAATCTTTCCCCCGATCTCGTTTCCGCGGCTCTAGCGCGCCCGGGTTTCGAAACCGCGCAGGCGAATGCTTGACGGCGGATTCACTAAGAAAATTCGCCCCTGAGCTTCCTTCGAAGCGAGGACTGGAAGCAGCCGCGCCTTCCTGCCAAAGACGCCTCATGTCCCAGCGCACGCGTTACACCCAGGCAGCCGGATCGATGCTGGCGATCAGCATCCTCGCCGGCGCCGTCGCTGGAGTGATCGTCGGGCAGCCGAGCATCGGCTTCCTCGCCGGCTTGGCCGCGGGCCTGCTGCTCGCCATCCTCTTCTGGCTGAACGAGCGTCGCCGCTAACGGCCTCGCCCCACTCGGCCGGCCAACCACTTACCGCAATCCTCCATTTCGGCAGGACTTTTCCTAGACAAATAGGAAAATTCGATTGAAGGAGAACAGAACAGGAACTTCGAATCGCAGGGGAGTGCTGGTGAAATGGTCGTTGCGCAGAAAGGTGGAGGCCTATCTGAAGCGTACGCGAATGCCGGCCACGACCTTCGGCATCGAGGCGGTCCGCGATCCGCAGCTTGTCTTTCAGATGCGCAGGGGGCGGACGGTCCGGCCGCCGCTGGAGGCGAGGATACTGGCCTATATGGAGCGGTCGGAAGCGGATCCGCGAGCTTCGCGCCGCCTCGGCCGCCGCAAGTGACGGACGCCACGACCGCGATCTTACAGGCCTGCCGTGTCCAACTCGTCCACGTCGTCCACTTCGCCGGCTTCGTGCTCGAGGAGGTTCGCAGCCGCCGTTGGGCGAGCGTCACCTTCCAGGGCGCACGCCACGAGCTCGTCTTCCGGCTGGAGGGGGAGGGTGCCGAACGGGCGGCGGAGCGCTTCCGCGGCCGTCTCCACCCTCGCAACTTCCCGCTTCGCGGCCATCTCGTCGCCGACATGTCGGTTGCGGCCGAAGAGCGGCGGCCGGGCTTCGCCCGGATTCGCCTCGACGTTCTGACGGTGGAGGAAAGGTGACCGGCTCAGGCGCCGCTGGAGGCGATCTTCTGGAGGTCGTTGATCGCGCTGCGCAGGCGGTGGCCGACCTTTTCCTCCTCGACCGGCGCACCCTCGACCGGCGGCAGGTCCGCGGCGGCGGGCAGGGCCTGGCGCTTGCGGGACAGGCCGAACTCGATCCGGTTGACGAGCTGCGACAGCGACTGATCGGGATCCCCCTCGGCCTCGGGCAGCTGTGCGGCAAGCTCGGAGATCGGCAGGGCCTGCGCCGCGGGCCGCGGCTCCGGCTCGGACTCGGGCTCCGCCCATTGCGGTCCGGCTTCGGGCTCGGACCATTCCGGTTCGGCTTGAGTCACCGGCTCCGGTTCCGGCGCCTGGGGAACGAGGAAGCCGGGAAGCGGCCGGTGGTCGGCTTCCTCGAACGGAGTGCCGGCGAACGGAGCCTCATCGGCGGGAGCCTCGGCGAAATCTTCGAGATCGAGCGGCTCGCCGAGATCGCGGGCGAGCAGCGGGCGCCGCGCCGGCGCGTCGGGATGGGCGTCGGCGCGCCGAAGCCGCGGCGCCTCGGCTTCGGGCCCGGGCCCGACCTTGCCCCGCGCCGGGACCCGGCCGAGCAGCGTCATCAATGTCCAGACGCCGGCAAAGGCGAACAGGACCGCCGCGCCGACCGCCGCGAGCCGCGCCGTCTGCCCCAGCGGCGGCTGGGCGGCGGCGAGAAACTCGGGAAGGCGCGAGGCCTCGACGAGGCCGGTGAACAGCGGGTTCGGCATGGCGAAGGCGACGAAGCCGGCGGAAATCGCCGCCAGCGCCGCAAGGCCCGCATCGAATGCGCGTCCGCTTAGAAAGGAGAGTTTCGGCATCATAAAGCCTTGCCCGTGAGCTTCTGGTAAGCGGGTATGTAACTGGAAATATTTGACGACCAGTTACGATCGCGCCGGACGAACGCCTGCGCGGTGTCGCGCCGCTCGTCCCAGCGGCCGCGATTGGCGAAGAGGAGGTCGAGCGCGTCGGCGAGCGCCTGCGGGTCGCCGGCCGGAAACAGGGTGCCAGTCACCCCGTCCTCGATCAGCTCGCGATGGCCGCCGACGTTGGAGGCGACGACCAGCTTCCTCTGCGCCATCGCCTCGAGCGGCTTCAGGGGCGTCACCAGCTCGGTGAGGCGCATCGCCTTGCGGGGATAAGCGAGGATGTCGATCAGGCCGTAATAGCGGTCGACCTCGTGATGCGGCACCCGGCCGGCGAACTGGATCCGGGCGGCGGCCGGCGAGGCCGCCGCCTGCGCCTTGAGCGCCTCCTCGACCGGCCCGCCGCCGACGAGGAGAAGATGCGCCTTCGGCCGCTTCTTCAGAAGCAGCGGCATGGCGGCGATCAGGTCGTCCAGCCCCTCATAATCGTAGAAGGAGCCGATGAAACCGACCACGTCCGCGCCGGCGAGGCCGAGCTTGCGCGCCAGGTTGAGATCGGCGGCGAGAGGGTTGCCGAACAGGCCGAAGTCGACTCCGTTGGGCGCGACGATGATCTTCTCGGCGGCGATGCCGCGCCCGATCAGGTCCCGGCGAAGCCCTTCGCAGATCACCGCGACGGCGTCGGCGCGACCCGCCGCCCAGGTCTCGAGCATCCGGATCAGACGGTAGCGGGCCGAGCCTTCGCGCCCGGTCCCGTTGCCGACCGCCGCATCCTCCCAGAAGGCGCGGATCTCGTAGATGAGCGGAAGGCCGCGGCGCCTCGCCACCGGCAGCGCCGCGAGCGCGTTGAGCACCGGCGAGTGGACGTGGAGCTGGTCCGGCCGCCAGGCTTCGGTCAGAGCGTCCAGCCGAGCCTCGAGCGCCTTGATCTCGCGCCATTCCCTGAGCGGGGACGGAGCCGGAGCTGGCTTCGGCGTCCGGTAGAAGTCTATGCCTTCGATCGTCTCGGGATCGCCGCCGTCGCGCCGGTGGCGGACGCCGGTGAGGCACGCCACCTCCATCCCGCGCGCCTTCTGGGCGGTCACGATCGCGCGGGTGCGGAAGGTGTAGCCGCTGTGGAGCGGAAGACTGTGGTCGAGGACGTGGAGGATGCGCATGCATTCCCTCTGCCACGGCAAGCTTAACGGCCCGTCAACCGGTCCGCCCTAACAGCCTCTTCATGAGACGGAGCTTCACCCCGGCCGGCGCCCATGCCGGCCTGTGCGCGCGGTGCTAGGCATGGCGACTCGAGTGCTCCTGACCGTCGACACCGAATTGAGCTGGAGCGGACACGTCCGCGGCGCCTCCTGGCAGGAGAATGTCGCCCTCAGCTACGATCCCGCCGGGGTCGGCACGCGCCATCAGCTCGCCCGGCTGGCCGCCCACGGGCTCAAGGCCTGCTTCTTCGTCGATCCGATGCCGGCGCTCGTCTACGGGCTCGATCCGATCCGGCGCATGGTGGAGCCGATCCTCGCGGCGGGCCAGGAGGTTCAGCTCCATCTCCACCCCTGCTGGGCCGATCCGTCCAACCCCGTCTTCGAGCTGATCGAGCACGATCCGCCAGGGCAGCTCGAGCTGATCCGAACCGCGCGCGACCTGCTGGTCGAAGCCGGAGCGCCGTCGCCCGTCGCCTTTCGCTCCGGCAGCTACGCCGCCGATCTGGACACTCTCAAAGCTCTGGCCGCGCTGGGCATCGGCTATGACAGCAGCCACAATGGCAGCTACCATCCCTCGCCGAGCGCGCTTCCGCTGGAGCCCCGCCGGATGGCGCCCGCCGCCGTGGGCGGAGTGATCGAGGTTCCGATCACCCAGATCGAGCAGCGCCCGGGCCGGCTCAGGCATCTCCAGATCTGCGCGGTGTCGTTCGCCGAGCTGCGCGCCGCCCTGCTGCACGCCGCCCGCCATGCCCATCCTGTCGTCACGATAGTCGGCCACAGCTTCGAGCTGGCGGCGCGGGGCGGCAAGCGGGCCAATCCCCTGCTGGTCCGCCGGTTCGACAAGCTGTGCGGCTTTCTCGCGGAACAAGGGGAGAGGCTGCCGACCGCCCACTTCACCGACCTCGGCGATCTGCGGCTCGATGCCGAGGCCGCCCCGCTGCGCTCCCACGCCTTGCGAACCGCCGCCCGGATGGCCGAGCAGGCCCTGGGCAACGCCCTCTACGAACGAGTGTTCTGACCACCGCGGGGAGAAGCATGAAGACCAGGATCGCGATCGTGCTCGGCCTCGCTCTCGCCTGCCTGGCGCCGGTGCAGGCGCGGGGCCCGGCGCCGTATCAAGTCGCGGAAACCGGCGAATATTTCGGGAGCCTCCAGCAGGCGGTGGCGGCGATCGGCTCGGGCAGAGGGACTATCCGGATCGCCCCCGGTCGCTATCGCGACTGCGCCGTCCAGGAGGGGGGAGAGATCGCCTTCGTCGCGGCGGAACGCGGGACGGCGGTGTTCGACGGGGGCGCGTGCGAGGACAAGGCGACCCTCGTGCTGCGCGGCCGCTCGGCGAGCGTCGACGGCCTCGTCTTCGTCAACGTCCGGGTGGCGGACGGCAACGGCGCCGGGATCCGCCTCGAGCAAGGCGACTTGGAGGTCGCCTATACCCGCTTCGCCGACGGTCAGTGCGGCATTCTCACCGCCAACGGCCGGCAGGGCTCGATCTCGATCGACCATTCGACGTTCAGCGGCCTCGGCAAGCATCCCGACGGCGACGGCGCCCATTCGCTCTATGTCGGCGATTACGGCCGACTCAAGGTCACCAGCAGCCGCTTCGAGCGCGGCACCGGCGGCCATTACCTGAAGAGCCGCGCGGCCCGCATCGAAGTCCTCGACAGCAGCTTCGACGACAGCCATGGCCGAAGGACCAACTATCTGATCGACCTCTCCAACGGCGCGGCCGGGCGGATCGCCGGCAACGTCTTCGTCAACGGAACGGCCAAGGAAAATCGCGGCGCCATGCTGACGGTGGCGCCGGAAGGGGCGGCGAACAGCTCGGCGGGACTGGTGATCGAGAATAACGACGTGTCGGTGGTCCCCGGCTTCAGATGGCATACCGCCTTCATCGCCGACTGGAGCGGCGAGAAGCTGGTGGTCCGCGGCAACCGCGTCGCCCCGGGCATCGCGCTGCTGGAGCGGCGGTAAATCCTCCCCATCGCCGCGCGACAGGAGGATCAGACAGTCAGTTTCGATCCGAGCCGCTGGGCGAAATATTCGAGGTTGGCGATCCGGCGCATCAGGCTCGAATCGTTGATTCGATCGACGTGGAAGAAGCGGCGCATCACCGGATAGTCGAGATCGACGACCCGGCCCATATAATCCGGGCTGAGCAGCCCGCCATGCTCGTCCGCCATCGGTCCCAGCCGCCGCCGCAGCGCATAGGTCTTCTGGCGGAGCCAGACCGGGCGGATGCGGGTCGACCATTCGTCGAAGCGGTGCCGGAAGGTCGGCGGCGTCGCGAAATCGTGGCCGTAGACGGAAGGTAAGCGGGCGAGCTCGGGGTCTATCGCCTCGAGCAGCCTGGCCTCGAACCGGCCGGCATTCTTGAGCGCCATCGGCAGCGTCATCGCCTCCGCGACCACGTCCCGGTCGAGGAATGGCACAAGATAGGCTCCGTAGCGGCCTTCCAGGCTGATCTCCCGGCCGAACAAGGCGCGGCAGCGCACGCGCGGATAGATCTGCTCCACCACCGCCCGCGGCAGCCCGCCGCGTCGCCCGGCAAGGCCGAGGGAGGCGAGGATCTTGTCTTCGATGTTGCGAAGGAAGCGGCGCTCGTCGAACTCGCCCGTGAGGTCGCCTTTGGCGTAGCGTGCGAAGAAGGTACGGCCGACGGCGTCCGCGGAAAGCGGGCGGTCGGGCAGATAGAAGAAATTGCGGTAGATTTCGCCGCAGCCGCCGCTCGCCGAAAGGGCCCCGCCTTCATGCCGGGCGTCGCGCGCGGCGGCGTTGCTGCCATTCTCGAACAACTCGCCGAAATTGGGGAGGCCGTCATATTCCTGGAAGTTGCGTTCGACTTGGTCGGGGAATTCCTCCGGCGAGACCTGCCGAGCCGCTTCCTTGTCGAACCACTCGACCTCGAACCCCTGGGCCTCGCCGATCAGCCGGGCGATTTGGACGTCGCCGTCGTTCGGCCCGCCATAGACGTAGATGTGCGGGCGGCATCCCTCGGCGCGGAGGGCGGCGAGCACGAGCCGGGAATCGAGCCCGCCGGAAAGCGGGCAGTGAACGTGGTCGCCGAAGTGGCGGACGTGCCGGCGGACGACCGCGGCCAGCCGCGCCCGGTGCCGTTCGAGCCGTTCCTCGATCGGCATCGAGGCCATGCTGCCGGGCAGCGGCTTCGCCACCGGATGGGCGCGCGCGCCGTCGGCAGCGAGCTCGACGACCCGGTCGGGGCCGAGCGTCTTGAGCTCGTTGAAGATGGTGTCGTCGCCGATCGCCGTGACGTTGAACGCCAGCTCATAGACTCCCTGGGGATCGAACGAGACCCGGGGAAGGGCTCCGACCGCCGCCAGCAGCGACGTCGAGAACAGGCGCATGTCCGGATCGTGGAAGAGCTGGAACATGGCGAAATGGTCGGTGAGCAGGAAGCAGCGCCCATGCCGCCGGACCAGGGCCACGAACTGGCCGCCTAGCCGCGACCAGTCCGGCTCGGGCAGGGACACGGCTCGAAGCAGCGCTTCGAGCGCCGGCCGGCCCATCAGGTCGTCCCAGGTGAGAGTCCCCGCCACGGCCACCATGTCGTCGCCGTCCTCGAAGAGGCTTACCGGGCCGCCGATGATGTGGGGCGCGTGGAGGAGGCGCCAGCCCGGCAGGGCCCGCTCGACGAGGCCCGACAATCCGTGCCGCCGGAATTGCTCCCGAGCGCCGTCGATCGTCGCCTGCGCGTAATCGGGGTCGCTTGTGCTTACGAGGAAGAGCGCTGCCATCGCCCACCGTCTCTGCCACGGCAAGCTTAACGGCCCGTCAACCGCGCGCGTCTAGGGAGAGGCGACGAAGCTCGGGCAGGGACGGCTGCAATGATCGACGGTTTCTCGCTGGCCCTGACCCACGGACTGCTTCTGCTCGTCGCCTGGCGCCTGCTCTCGCGCCCCGATCTCGACGAGGATCCGGCGCCCGGAGAAGCGCCCGCGGCCCCGAAAAGGCGCGGCTGGACGTTCGGAAAAGGCGGCACGGATGCGTGATCTCGCCTTCGTCGGCTTCCTCGTCGCGCTTTTCGCGCTCGGCCTGCGCCGGCCGTTCCTGTTCGTCCTCGCTTTCGCCTATATCGACACCGTCGCTCCGCAGCGTCTCTCTTATTATCTGCTGAACAGCCTGCCGCTGTCGATGATCTTCGGCTGTCTCTCCATTGGGGGATGGCTGCTGTTCGAGAAGAAGGACGGCATTCGCTTCACCGTCCGGCAGACGCTGCTTGCGATCCTGCTCTGCTACACCTTCTACACGACCGCCAATGCCGATTTCCCGATCGAAGCGGCGGAGAAATGGGACTGGGCGTCGAAGGCGCTGATCTTCGCGATGTTCCTGCCTCTGACGCTGCGGTCGAAGCTGAGGATCGAGGCGGTGATTCTGTTCCTGACCCTGTCGGCCGCCGCGATCATCATCGTCGGCGGCCTGAAGACGGTGGCGTCGGGCGGCGGCTACGGCGTCCTCAACCTGATGGTGACCAACAACAGCAACCTCTACGAGAGCAGCACCATCTCCACCGTGGCCATCGCTCTCATCCCGGTCATCCTCTGGCTGGCACGGTTCGGGACGGTGTTCCCGCCCGACTGGCGGGTGAAGCTGTTCGCCGCGGGCCTGGTCTTCGCCTGCCTGCTGATGCCGATCGGAACCGAGGCCCGAACCGGGCTGGTCTGCATAGGCGTGCTCGCCTTGCTCATGCTGCGGGACGTCAAGCGCCGCATCCTCTATCTCGCCGGCGCGACGCTGCTCACTCTCGGCTCCGTCCCGTTCCTGCCCGAATCCTTCACCGGGCGCATGTCGACCATCCAGGGCTACCAGTCGGACAATTCGGCCGGAGTGCGGCTGGCCGTCTGGGCGTGGACCTGGAACTATGCGCAGGAGAATCCGATGGGCGGCGGCTTCGGCGCCTATCGCCAGAACAAGATCGAGGTGAAGACGGTCGCCACGGAGGTTTCCGGAGGGGTGGAGACGGTCACGGCGCGGACGAGCCTCGACGAATCGCGCGCCTATCACAGCTCCTATTTCGAGATGCTGGGCGAGCAGGGTTTCCCGGGCCTGATCCTCTTCCTCCTCATCCATGGGGCGGGGCTGTTCCGTCTGGAGGTGCTGCGCCGCCGCTACCGCAAGTCGGAAGGCGACGATGCCTGGATCGCTCCGCTCGCCACCGCCATCCAGCATTTCATGATCATCTGCCTGGTCGGGTCCCTGTTCGTCGGAATCGCCTACCAGCCTTTCCCGTGGCTGATGTTCGCGGTCGGGATCGGCCTCGACACCTATCTGGCCCGCCGCTCCCGAACCGCGGCCAGGAAGCCGTTTCTCCCCCCTCAGGCCGTCTCGAGCCGGGCCTCGGCTCTCTCGTAGAGCGCGATCAGAGCCTGGGTGAAGGCCGGGATGTCCTCGGGCTTTCGGCTGGTGACGATGTTGCCGTCGGTGACCGCCTCCTCGTCGACGACCTCGCCGCCCGCGTTGCGAAGGTCGGTGCGGATTGAGGGCCAGCCGGTGACCCGGCGGCCGCGGACCACATCGGCCTCGATCAGCAGCCACGGCCCGTGGCAGATCGCCGCCACCGGCTTGCCCGCCCGGGCGAAGGCCCGGATCGTCGCGACCACCCGCTCGTCCATCCTCAGCTTGTCGGGGTTCTTGGTGCCGCCGGGCAGGATCAGGGCGTCGTAGTCGGCGGGATCGACCTCCTCGATCGTGCGGTCGACCTCGACTCTGGCGCCATTGTCGCCCTCGATCCCGCCTTTCTCGAGCGAGGCCAGGGTCACTTCGGCGCCGCGCTCGCGAAGGATCCGGCGAGGTTCGAGCAGCTCCGAATCCTCATAGCCGTCGGTGGCGATCATGAGCACCTTCGCTTCGGATATCCTGGGCATTCATATCTCCTTCGAAGGCTTCAACGGCGGGTCTCGCGCGGCGTTCCGGAACGAAGCGCCCGAGCGGGCGCTTAGAGGCCCCATGCTCTGCTTCGTCGACGACCAGTCTCCCGGAATCACCCGCAAGCGGGCGGGGCGCTACTGGCAATATTTCGCGCCTGACGGAAGCCGCATCACGGACCGCGACGAGATCGACCGGCTGAACGCGGTCGGCATGCCCCCGGCCTATCAGCGCTGCTGGTTCTGCCCGAAGCCGAACGGCCATATCCAGGCGACGGGCTATGACGCCAAGGGCCGCAAGCAATATCGCTACCACCCGGATTTTCGGGCTCAGCAGGAGGCGGCGAAATATGAGCGGCTGGCCGCCTTCGGCCGCGCTTTGCCGAAGCTTCGCAAGAAAGTGGAAGAGGATCTGACGGGCAAGCCGACGGTGCGCGAAACGGTGCTCGCGGCCGTGGTGAGGCTGATCGACGAGACCCGAATGCGGGTCGGTAACGAGGAATATGCGAAGGAGAATAAGAGCTTCGGAGCCACGACCCTGAGAAATCGCCATGCCAAGGTGGAGCGGGGGCGGCTGAAGATCAGCTATGCGGGCAAGCACGGCGTCAAGCGCACCGTCACCCTTACCGACCGCAATCTGGTCCGCATCGCCCGCCGCACCCAGGACCTGCCCGGCCAGAACCTCTTCGAATATGTGAATGAGGAGGGCGAGGTCTGTCCCGCCACCTCCAGCGACGTCAATTCCTACATCCGGGAGGCGATGGGCGAGGAGTTCACGGCCAAGGATTTCCGCACCTGGGGGGCGAGCACGATCGCCTTCGAGGAGACGATCCGCCGCTACCGCAAGCACGGCAAGGTCAAGCTGAAGAGCGTTATCGAGCCGGTCGCCGAGGCTCTCGGCAACACCGCCGCGATCAGCCGCAAATCCTATGTCCACCCCGCCCTGATCGAGGCCGCCAAGGACGCCGGAGCCATCGGCGAGCGGCCGCTGCCGCGGCCGTCCAAATATCTGAGCGCCGCGGAGCGGGGGCTGATCGAGTTTCTCGACGCCTTGCCGGAAGAGCAGGCGAGGGTGGACGAGAAGGGCAAAGTTCCTGCAAAGGCCGCCTGATGGCAGCCACCGGTTCGAACTTCGTCGAGAAGAGCAGCGCGCTCGCGGCCGAGGCGCAGGCCTGGGTCAGCGGCAACGCCGTCGGAATCCTGGTCGCCACCGCGATCGGAATCGCCATCGCGCTGGCGATGCTCGCGGTCCGCTCGCTCGGCTGCCGGCTGATCGGACGGCTCGGCGGCGATCCGCACTGGCCGGCCATCTTCGCCCGGGCGCTGGCCAAGACCAAGATCTACTTCATCGTCGCCACCTCGGCCCAGCTCGTCGCCGGCCATGCGAACACGCCGCCCGCCCTGATGGGGGCCATACATGTCGCCTTCGTCATCGCCGCGTCGCTGCAGGCGGCGATCTGGGCGCGCGAGCTGATTCTCGGCTACGTCGCTCACCGCACCGGCGATCAGGAGCAGAGCACGCTCGCCTCCGCCATCGGCATCATCCGGCTTCTGGTGACGGTGACCCTGTTCGCCATCGCGATCATCCTCATCCTCGACAATCTCGGGGTCAACGTCACCGGGCTGATCGCCGGTCTCGGCATCGGCGGCATCGCCATCGGCCTCGCCGCCCAAGGCATCTTCTCCGACCTGTTCGCGGCGCTTTCGATCATCTTCGACAAGCCTTTCCGCCGCGGCGAGACGATCACCTTCGGCAATCCTCCGATGACCGGGACGGTCGAGCGCATCGGGCTCAAGAGCACGCGAATCCGCGCCGTCAACGGCGAGGAGGTCATCATGTCCAACGCCAACCTCCTCAACGCGCTGGTCCAGAACTGGACCCGGCTGGAGCGGCGGCGGGCTTTGCTGACGCTGCAGCTCGTCTACCGGACCCCCGTCGAGGTGCTCGCCGGGCTTCCGGGCGAGCTTCGCGCCATCGTCGAGCGCCAGCCGCTGGCGCGCTTCGACCGGGCCCATGTCACGGCCTTCAACGCCTCCTCGATAGACGTCGAGCTGGTCTTCTTCGTCGAGGCGGCCGATCTGCCGGACTTCCTGCAGGCCCGCCAGGAGGTGATGCTCGGCATCCTGCGCCGGTTCGCCGAGCTCGACGTCGAGTTCGCCTATCCCACCCAGACCTCCTTCACCGCCGGGCCGGACGGGCGCCACATCATGCCCTATCCGCACGTCAGGATGATCGGCGAGTGCGATCCGGAATGAACTGCCCTCCCTGGAAGGGAGGGCTCAGGGGTGGGCAGGCGAGCGCGGCGAGACTTTCTGCTGACTCCGAGTTTCGGCCGCCTTCGGCGGACCCACCCCCGCCCCTACCTTACAGGGAGGGGAGACGGCCGGCGACATAGTCGTCCAATTCCGCGATCCGAGCCGCTTTCTCCCTCTCGCCGAGAAACGACCCCAGGAAGCTGTTGCGCGCCAGCGTCGCCAGCGCCTCCCCGCCGAGCGAGCCGGCGACCGCCCGGTAATTGTCGTTCACGTAGCCGCCGAAATAAGCGGGATCGTCGGAGTTGATCGTCGCCCGCAGCCCCGCGGCCAGCATCCGGTCGATCGGATGGGCGGCAAGGTTGGAGACCACGCGAAGCTTGTGGTTCGAGAGCGGGCAGACGGTCAGCGTCATCCGCTCGCGGGCCAGCCGCTCGACCAGCGACGGATCCTCCAGCGAGCGGTTGCCGTGGTCGAGACGGTCGACGCCGAGGAGGTCCAGCGCCTGCCAGACATAATCGGGCGGCCCCTCCTCGCCGGCATGGGCGACCCGCTTCAGGCCGCGCTCGGCGGCGGCGCGGAAGACCCGCGCGAACTTCTCCGGCGGATGGCCGAGCTCGGAGGAATCGAGCCCCACCGCCTCGATCCGGTCGAGCCACGGCTCGGCCTCGCTCAGGGTCGCGAAGGCCTCCTCCTCGTCGAGGTGGCGGAGGAAGCAGAGGATGAGCTTCGACGACAGGCCGTGCCGCTCGAGAGCCTCCGCCATGCCCGCGAGCAGCCCCGTCATCACGACACCGAACGGGATGCCGCGCGCGGTGTGGGTCTGCGGGTCGAAGAATATTTCCGCATGCGCCACCGAATCCGCGGCCGCGCGCTCGAAATAGGCGAGGGCGAGATCGCGGAAATCCTCCTCGGTCCGAAGCACCGCCGCGCCCCGATAGTAGATGTCGAGGAAGTCCTGGAGGTTCGAGAAGCTGTAGGCCGAGCGCACCTCCTCGACGTTTCGGAACGGGATCTCCACCCGGTTGCGCCGGGCGAGCTCGAACATCAGCTCGGGCTCGAGGCTGCCCTCGATATGCATGTGCAGCTCCGCCTTGGGCAGGCCGGCGACGAAGGCGCAAAGGTCGGTCATCGGGGACGGTATCGCCTCATTTCTCCCCTCCCTGCAAGGGAGGGGCGGGGGGTGGGTCCGCCGAAGGCGGCCGAAACTCCGAGTCAGCAGAAAGTCTCGCTGGGCTCGCCTACCCACCCCTGGCCCCTCCCTTCCAGGGAGGGGATCAAAGCCCCACATCCTCGAGGCTCAGCAGCGTCGCATTGCCGCCCGCGCTGGTCGTGTCGGTGCTGGTCACCCGCTCGGCGCAGAAGCGGGGGAGATAATGCGGGCCTCCCGCTTTGGGCCCGGTGCCGGACAGGCCCTCGCCGCCGAAGGGCTGCGAGCCGACGATGGCCCCGATCATCGAGCGGTTGACGTAGAGATTGCCGACCGTCGCCAGCGCCTCGACCGTCTCGGCGGCGCGCGCGATCCGGCTGTGCAGTCCCATGGTCAGGCCGAAGCCCGAGCGGTTGACCCGCTCGACCGTCTCGGCGAGCTGCCCGGACTTCCAGGTCGCGACGTGGAGCAGTGGGCCGAACCACTCCTTCTTCACGTCCTCGACCCGATCGACGCCGATGATGGTCGGCGGGACGTACAGACCCTGGCCCGGAACCCCGACGGTGTGGATCCACCGGTTCCGCGAGGCGTGGCGATGCTCCATCAGCCGATCGTAGGCACCCTGATCGATGACCGGGCCGACGTCGGTGCGCGGCTCGGAAGGGTCGCCGACGATGAGCGCGTCCATCGCGCCCGACAGCATCTCAAGGGTTCGCTCGGCAATCTCCTCCTGGAGGAGAAGCACCCGGAGCGCCGAGCAGCGCTGGCCGGCCGAGCGGAAGGCGGACGTGACGACGTCGACCACCACCTGCTCGGGCAAGGCCGTCGAATCGACGATCATCGCGTTGATCCCGCCGGTCTCGGCGATGAAGGGGATGATCGGCCGCTCGTCGTCGTTGAGCAATTCGCGCGCGATCCTCTTGGCGGTGGCGGTCGAGCCGGTGAAGGCGATGCCGGCGATCCGGCCGTCCTCGACCAGCGCCGCGCCCATGTCCGGCCCGCCCGGCGCCAGCACCAGAACGTCTTCCGGGATTCCGGCGCCGTGGGCGAGGCCGACGGCGTAGGCGGCGATCGCCGGGGTCTGCGGGGCGGGCTTGGCCACCACCGAATTGCCGGCGACCAGGGCCGCGCTCACCTGGCCGAGGAAGATGGCCAGCGGGAAGTTCCAGGGCGCGATGCACACCCAGACGCCGCGGCCGCCCATTCTCAGCACGTTGCGCTCTCCGGTCGGCCCGGGCAGCTCGACCGGCCGCAGCCCCTTCCTCGCCTGGGCCGCATAATAGCGGCAGAAGTCGACCGCCTCGCGAACTTCGGCGAGGGCGTCCGGAATCGTCTTTCGCGCCTCCTGAACGCACAGATGCATCAGCGCGTCGCGCTCCCGCTCGAGCAGGTCGGCGAGCCGGTCGAGGCAGGCGGCCCGCTCGTCGACCCCGCGCTCGTCCCAGGCGGGAAAGGCGGCGAGGGCGCGGGAGACCATGGCCTGCGCTTCGGCCTTGCATTGGGCGGAGCCTTCGCCGGTGGAGGTGACCGCCGGCTGCCATTGCTCTTCGGATGCGACCGCGGCCGCTACGCGCGCCAACTCGTCGCGGTCGTTGAGGTCGATGCCTTCGCTGTTCCGGCGCTCCGGCGCGAACAGCTCCGAGGGCAGGGGAATGGCCGGATGCCTCGTTCCGCCGACCGCGGCGATCTTGGCCACGGGATCGGCGATCAGGTCGGCGTCGGAGAGGCTCTCGTCGGCGAGCTGGTGGACGAAGCTCGAATTGGCCCCGTTCTCGAGAAGGCGCCGGACCAGATAGGCGAGGAGGTCGCGGTGGCCGCCCACCGGGGCGTAGATGCGGGTGCGGTAGCCCTGCTCGCGGACCAGGGTCTCGTACAGGCCTTCGCCCATGCCGTGCAGCCGCTGGAACTCGAAGTCGCGGCTGTCGCCCGCCCATTCGAGGATGGTCGCGACGGTCAGCGCATTGTGGGTGGCGAAGGCGGGGTAGATGTTCTTCGCCGCCATCATGTCGCGGGCGCAGGCGAGGTAGGAGACGTCGGTCGAGGCCTTGCGGGTGAACAGCGGATAGTCCGCCAGCCCCTGCTCCTGGGTGCGCTTGATCTCGCTGTCCCAATAGGCGCCCTTGACCAGCCGGACCGCGATCCGCCGCCCGGTCGAGGCGCCGATGGCATCCGCCCAGGCGATGGTCGGGCGGCAGCGTTTGCCATAGGCCTGGACGGCCATTCCGAGCCCGTCCCAGCCCTTCAGCGACGGCAGACCGGCCACCGCCTCGATGATGTCGAGGCTCATCTCCAGCCGCTCGCTCTCCTCCGCGTCGACGGTGAAGGCGATTCCGCTCTGCTTGGCGAGCACGGCCAGCGCCTCCACCTGCCCGATCAGCGAGGGCACGCAGCGCTCATATTGGGCCACCTCGTAGCGCGGGTGGAGGGCGGAGAGCTTGACCGAGATGCTGTGCCCTCGCTCCGCCACCCTGCCGACGGCTCGGATCGCGTCCTCGTAGGAGCGGAAATAGCGCTCGGCGTCGGGAAAGGTCCGAGCCGCCTCCCCCAGCATGTCGAAGCTCGCCGTGAAGCCGGCATTGTCACGCTTCTCCATTCGCCGGATCGCCTCGTCGATGGTCCGGCCCATGACGAAGATCTCGCCCATCAGCCGCATCGCCGCGCCGACCGCCTGCCGGACGAAGGGCTCTCCGGCGCGGGCAAGGAGGCGCTTCAAGGCGCTCGCCTGCTCGCTCTCGCTGACCAGCGCGCGGCCGATCACAAGCCCCCAGGTGGCCGAGTTGACCAGGGTCGAATGCGACTTGCCCTTGTGCGAGCGCCAGTCGGCATTGCCGAGCTTGTCCGCGATCAGCTGGTCGGCCGTCTCCGGGTCGGGCACTCGAAGGAAGGCCTCGGCCAGCGAGAGGAGGGCGATGCCCTCCGACGTGTTGAGCCGATATTCCTGGAGGAACTGGTTGACCCACCCCGACGACTGGGCCGCGCGCAGCTCACCGAGCATGGCCAGCGCGCGGGCCTCGACCCGCTGGCGCGAATCGGCGTCGAGCGCGGCGTCGCGCAGCAGCGGCTTCAGCACGTCCGGTTCGTTCGCCCGGTGAAGCTTCCTCAGTTCAGAGCGCGCGGTTGCCGTAGCGTCCGCCATGTTCCTGTCCTCGCGGGGCTTGAGTCTCGTGTCCGGGGCGCTCTAGACGGCCTCCATGCCCATCGCCAGCATCGAAGACATCCAGGCCCGGGTCGGCAGCGAGGTCGGGCTCTCCGACTGGATACTGGTCGATCAGGCGCGGATCGACGCCTTCGCCGAAATCACCGAGGATCCCCAGTTCATCCATATCGATCCGGAGGCGGCGGCGAGGACCCCGTTCGGCGGCACCGTCGCCCACGGCTTCCTCACCTTGTCGCTGCTCAGCCGGATGGCGGCCGACGCGATGCTGCGGCCGGAAGGCGTGAAGATGGGCGTCAATTACGGCTTCGAGCGGGTTCGCTTCATGGCTCCGGTGCGTTCCGGCAGGCGCGTGCGCGGCCGCTTCGTCCTCGCCCGGTTCGAGGAGAAAAGGCCGGGCCAGTGGCAGTTCGTCCATGAAGTGACGGTCGAGATCGAGGGCGAGGAGAAGCCCGCCCTCGTCGCCGACTGGATCGGGCTTATATTTTTATGACTGCCTCCCCATGCGCAGCATGGGGAGGGGGACCAGGCTTTGCCTGGTGGAGGGGTGGCCTGTCGAGGCCTCGTCAGATCACCCCTCCACCACCTTCGGTGGTCCCCCTCCACATCTGCGATGGGGAGGCAAAATAGAGAAGGAACTCATATGGCCACCCGCGAAGCCGTCATCGTCTCCACCGCCCGCACGCCGATCGGCAAGGCCTATCGCGGCGCCTTCAACGCGACTCCCTCGCCGACCCTGGCCAGCCATGCGATCAGGGCGGCGGTCGAGCGGGCGAGGATCGATCCGGCCGAGGTCGACGACGTGATCATGGGCGCGGCGCTCCAGCAGGGCGTCCAGACGACCATCGGACGCACCGCCGCGCTTCGCTCCGGCCTTCCCGTCACCGTCTCGGGAATGTCGGTCGACCGCCAGTGCGCCTCGGGCCTGATGGCGATCGCCACGGCGGCCAAGCAGATCATCGTCGACCGGATGCCGATCTGCGTCGCCGGCGGAGTCGAGAGCATCTCGATGGTGCAGACTCCGGAGATGCGGGTCGGCCCCGACCCCGAGCTCCTCTCCATGCACAACGGCGTCTACATGCCGATGATCCAGACCGCCGAGGTGGTCGGCAACCGCTACACCGTCAGCCGCGAGCGGCAGGACGCTTATGCCCTGCGCTCGCAGCAGCTCACCGCCAGGGGCCAGGCGGAAGGGAAGTTCGACGACGAGATCGTCCCAGTCACGGCCCGGATGATGGTCAAGAACAAGGAGACCGGGGAGACCTCGATGCAGGAGGTCACGCTGACGAAGGACGAGGGCAACCGGCCGCAGACCACCCTGGAGGATCTGCAGAAGCTTCAGCCGGTGATGGGCCCGGAGGCGATGATCACGGCGGGCAATGCCAGCCAGCTCTCCGACGGCGCCTCGGCCTGCGTGCTGATGGAGGCCGGCCTCGCCGCCGAGCGCGGCCTCCAGCCGCTCGGACGCTATGTCGGAATGGCCGTCGCCGGAACCGAGCCCGACGAGATGGGAATCGGGCCGGTCTTCGCGGTGCCCAAGCTGCTCGACCGGTTCGGGCTCAAGGTCGATGATATCGGTCTGTGGGAGCTCAATGAGGCCTTCGCCGTCCAGGTCCTCTACTGCCAGGACCGGCTCGGCATCCCTGACGACCGCCTCAACGTCGACGGCGGCTCGATCTCGATCGGCCATCCCTACGGAATGTCGGGCGCCCGGATGACCGGCCACGCCCTCATCGAAGGCAGGCGCCGCGGAGTCAAATGGGTGGTCGTCACCATGTGCGTCGGCGGCGGCATGGGCGCCGCCGGGCTGTTCGAGGTGCTGTGACGATGGGCCCGGCGGGGATCGGAATGGCGGCCGCCGCCGCCGCCGCCGCCATGGTCTCCTCGCCGATCGAGGCTCCGGGGCCGTCCGGGCCGCTCAAGGGCGTTCTCCTCGCCCCGGCCGAACGAGCCGGAGTGCCGCTGGTTCTGATCGTCCCCGGCTCCGGCCCCACCGACCGCGACGGCAACAGCCCGCTCGGGATCGCCGCCGCCCCCTACCGGCTGCTCGCCGAGGCGCTGGCGGAGCGCGGAGTCGCGTCGGCGCGGATCGACAAGCGCGGCATGTTCGGCAGCGCCGCCGCGGCCGCCGATGCCAATGCCGTCACCGTCGGAGACTATGCGAAGGACGTCGGCGCATGGGTCGCGATGCTCAGGCGCGAGACGGGCGTGCGCTGCGTCTGGCTCGCCGGCCACAGCGAAGGCGGCCTCGTTGCCGCCGCCTCGGCTCGCGGCGAAGGGGTTTGCGGCGCGATCCTGATCGCGGCCGCGGGCCGCCCCCTCGGCCAGGTGCTTCGCGAGCAGCTTCGAGCCAACCCCGCCAATGCGCCCATCCTGCCCGACGCGGAGGCGGCGATCACCGCCCTCGAAGCCGGGAAGCGAGTCGACGTCGCGGCTTTTCACCCCGCTCTGCAAAATCTGTTCTCGCCGGCGATTCAGCCTTTCCTGATCGATCTCTTCTCCCACGACCCGGCGGCGCTGCTGCGCGGCTACGAGCGGCCGCTGCTGGTGGTGCAGGGGGAAAACGACCTTCAGGTCTCCACCGGCGATGCGAGGCTGCTGGCCGCCGCCAATCCCGCCGCCAGGCTGGTCCTGCTGCCGGGAGTCAACCACGTGCTGAAGGAAGCGCCGGCCGATCGGGCGGCCAATGCCGCCAGCTACGCCAACCCGAAATTGCCGCTGGCCCCCGGAATTGCCGACGCGATCGCCGAGTTCGTCAAGCGCCCCCGATGAGTGTGCCCGCCCATCGGGGATCGGAGGCGGAGGGTTCAGCCCCCGTAGAGCCCCGCTTCCGCCGTCCGGCGCCGGGTCAGCCCGGGCAGCACCTTGCCCGCCGCCTTGTTCCACTTCGCGAACTCCGCCGCGGCGCCGGCGAAGTCGCCGGCCTTATGCTTCCTGAGCAGGGTGCTGGACGAAAGGTTGCCGACCCCGACATTGTAGGCGAAGCTCACCATCGCATCGAACTGATGCTGGGTGGTGGGCGCGTTGCCGAGGAGCTTCGCCACCTTCTCGGCGAATTCCGCGACATGGGCGGCGAACCGGTCGTCGCATTGCTGCTGGGTCCAGACCACGCCCTTCCTGACGTCGGGCCCGGTCGTTCCCCATCCGATCGTCCACGGATCGCCGCCCGTGCCCGGGTCGGGATAGGCGATGAACGATCCGTCCGGCTGCTTCTTGGCGCAGCCTTCGAATTCCTGGATCAGCTTGATGCAGGCTTGGCTCGGCTGCATTGCGGGTCCCCCTCCGTCTGCGACAGCGGGTTCCGAACCTAGAGCCGCCTGCCCCACTGTCAATCGCCACTGTTCCGCGACCGGAGCGCAACCCGCCGCGCCCTTCGCCGTTTTGCTCTCGAAACGAAGGAGGTTCGTCCATGCCCATCTCGAATCTGACGCTCGTCGAGCGCATCGCCCGCGTGCTCGCCGGCCGCGCCCACAGCATCAACGCGGAGGGCGACGATCCTTCGGCCGGCCCGAACGTGGACGAGACCTGGCACGAATATACCCAGGACGCGCTGTCGATCCTGCGCACGATGCGCGAGCCCGATCCGGTCATGGCCGCGGCCGGGGACCCGGAGGTGTGGGAGCGGATGGTCGAAGCCGCGCTCAACGTCGAGCGCGCTGTCGGCAGCGCTTGATTTGCCTCCCCTCCTTCCAGGGAGGGGATAATGGCGCATCAGTCCGCATATTTCGGCTTGCCGGCGAAGCCGCCCTCGGCGCGAAGGGCGTCGGCGTCCATCAGCTTGCCTTCCATCATCACCCAGCGAGTGTGCCTGAGGTCGCCGATGCGCCTCGATGGATCGCCGTCGACGCGAAATGCGAAAGGCCGCCCCTCGCGGGACGGCCTTTCCATTGTCAGCCGTTATGCGGCCTGAAGTCGTCAGGCGCGAACCCCCGTGGAGGCTGCGCTCACCCGACCCGCCGCATGCGGCATTTGACAATGAGACATCAGACCACCTCCTTTCCGTTGTTGAACGATGGAGGCGAGATGGGGAAGTTTCGAGAAGTTTCAAGAGCTTAGGTTGTTCCGGCGAAGGCCGGACTCCCTGTACGCGAAGCGTCGGGATCCCGCTGCGCGGTGTTCCTGGATCCCGGCCTTCGCCGGGATGACGGACTAGTAAGGCGGCCGGTCCAGCCCGGCCGGGCTCTTCGTGAAGATCTCGCAGCCGTCCTCGGTGATTCCGATGCTGTGCTCGAACTGGGCGGACAGGGAGCGGTCGCGGGTGACGGCGGTCCAGCCGTCCTCGAGCAACTTAACGGCCGGCTTGCCGATGTTGATCATCGGCTCGATCGTGAAGAACATGCCCGGGCGAAGCTCGGGGCCGCTGCCGGGGCGGCCGGCATGGACGACTTCCGGCGCGTCGTGGAACAGCCGGCCGAGGCCGTGGCCGCAGAAATCGCGGACGACTCCGTAGCGGTTCTTCTCGGCATGGACCTGGATGGCGTGGCCGATGTCGCCTAGGAACCTGCCCGGCCGCGCCTGCTCGATCCCGAGCATCATGCATTCGTAGGTGATGTCGACCAGCCGGCGCGCCCGGATCGGAACGTCGCCGATCAGGAACATCCGGCTGGTGTCGCCGTGCCAGCCGTCGAGGAGGATGGTGACGTCGATATTGACGATGTCGCCGTCCTTCAGGATCCGGTCGCCGGGGATGCCGTGGCAGACGACATGGTTGATCGACGTGCAGCAGCTGCCCGTGAAGCCGCGATAGCCCAGGGTGGCGGGGATCCCGCCGCGGGCGGTCATCTCGCGATAGACGATATCGTCGATCGCCTGGGTGGTGATTCCCGGCACGACGTGCGGAATGAGCGCGTCGAGCACTTCGGCGGCAGCGCGACCGGCCCGGCGCATGCCTTCGAAAGCCTCGGGGCCATGGAGCTTGATCGCCCCGCTGCGGCCGACCACCTCGGTGCCGCTGATCGCCTGATATTCAGTCATCGGATGAATATAGGCCGGAGAACGCGATCCGACAAACACCGTTCGGCCTGAGCCCGTCGAAAGCCTTCCCTTCCTGCGGCGGAGAGTAGAGGAAAGGGCTTCGACAAGCTCAGCCCGACGGAGTTGGCATTGACAGAAGAGCGCATCTGGACCGCCGGCCTACTCATCATCGGCGACGAGATCCTCTCCGGCCGCACCCAGGACAGGAACATCGCCCAGATCGCCGCCTGGCTGAACCTGCAGGGCATCCGGTTGAGCGAGGTCCGGGTCGTGCCCGACTCGATCGAGCGGATCGCGTCGGCGGTGAACGCATTGAGGGCCGATTACGATTATCTGTTCACCACCGGCGGCATCGGCCCGACCCATGACGACATCACCGTCGACGCCATTGCCCACGCGCTCGGGGTCGAGGTCGTCGTCCATCCGAAGGCCCGAGCCATCCTCGAGGCTTATTATGCGACCCGCGGCGGCGTGAACGAGGCGAGGCTCAGGATGGCGCGGGTGCCGCAAGGCGCCGAGCTGATCGAGAACCGGCTGTCGGGCGCCCCCGGCATCCGCCTCGGCAACATCTTCATCCTGGCCGGAGTGCCGCACATCGCCACCCTCATGCTCGAAGCCTTGTCCGGGACGCTCGAGGGCGGCCGGCCTCTGCTCTCGCGGACTCTGGGCTGCTGGACGGCGGAGAGCGAGGTGGCGGACCTGCTCGCCGAGGTGGAGCGCGGCCATCCCGGCTGCCAGATCGGCTCCTACCCCTTCTTCCGCGAGGGCCGCGTCGGCGCCAATTTCGTCATCCGCTCGACCGATGCCGCCGCCTTGGCGGCCTGCGAGGCGAACCTCTCGGCCCGGCTCGAGGAAGCGGGGCGGGAGGTTGTGCGCGAGGGGATTTGAGAGGTTCGCCCGCTCGGCCTCCCGCCTCCCGTGCGCTCCACGAAAAGGCATCGCCGGATGCCTTTTCGTGGAGCGGGCGAAGGGAATCGAACCCTCGTCGTAAGCTTGGGAAGCTTCTGCTCTGCCATTGAGCTACGCCCGCTCGAGCCGCCGATATCTAGGAAAGCGCGCGGCCCTTGTCGAGACGCTAGCGGCGGTAGGGGGTGAAGCTTCCCAGCACGCAGATCGGGCCGGGGATGTTCATGCCCGGCTCGCGAGCCCGGAAATGGTCGCCTCGGCAATAGCGGCTGCCATGCACCTCGACGATGAGCTGGCTCAGCGGTTCGAGTCCCGGGCATTCGGCCCTGAGGCGGTTGACCCAGATCGTGTCGCCGCGCTGGTAGACGAGGGCCCGCCGGCCGCGGGGAGTCAGGTTCGAGCCCGAATCGGCGGAGACGCAGTCCTGCGGCTCCCCGGCGGTGCGGCCGGCCAGTTCCCGGGCGAGCGCGGCCTCGCTGTCCGAAGGGCCGCCGCCGGTGGCGGCGCAGGCGGCTGTAAGGAGCAGGAGCGGCAGCAGGCGCATGGGGCGTAAACGCACGGACGGCGCCGGCGCTCCCGGGTTCATGGGCGAAGCGAAGCCGCCGCCCGGGCGAGGCGCTCGATCTCGGCGGAATCCGCGGATCCTTTCGGAACCAGCCAGGAGCCTCCGACGCAGAGCACCGGATCGAGGGCCAGCCAAGCCGGAGCGCTGGCCTGCGTGATTCCCCCGGTCGGGCAGAAGCGCGCCGCGGCGAACGGGCCCGCCAGCGCCTTGAGCGCGGGGATCCCTCCCGAAGTCTCCGCCGGGAAGAATTTGAAGTGAGTGAGGCCGAGGTCGAGGCCGCGCATCAGATCGGCCGCCGTCGCGACCCCGGGGAGGAAGGGGATGTTCGAGTCGACCGCGGCGCGCCCGAGCGGCTCGGTGAGCCCCGGCGACACGACGAATTCGGCGCCGGCGGCGAGGCTCCGCTCGAGCTGGCCCGGGTTGAGCACGGTGCCCGCTCCGACCACCGCGCCTTCGACCTTGCGCATCTCGGCGATGGCGTCGAGCGCCGCGGCCGTCCGCAGCGTCACTTCGAGCACCCTGAGACCGCCGCCGACCAGCGCTCGCGCGATCGCTCCCGCCCCGGCGGCGTCCTCGATCACCAGCACCGGGATGACCGGCGCCAGGCGCATGATGTCCTCGATCGTCCTCATTCCACATGCTCCGCGGCAAAGGCGGCCGCGGCGCCGAACAGGCCCGGCTGCTCGTAGGTGATGATCTTGACCGGCATTTCGGCCATCCGACGCTCGAAGCGGCCCTTGGCGACGAAGCGGTCGCGGAAGCCGGAACGGGGCAGGTGGCCGGCCAGGCGGCGGCCGAGGCCTCCCCCGATCACCACCGCCTCCGCGCCCTGCGCCAGCGCGATGTCGCCGGCCACGGCGCCGAGCGACAGGCAGAAGCGGTCGAAGGCGGCGGCGGCGAGGCTGTCCTCGCCGGCCATGGCCGCCTGCCATAGCGCCTTCTCGTCCCGGAAGCGGATGTCGCGCCCTTCGATCGCCGCCAGCGCCTCGTAGAGGTTGGTCAGGCCCATGCCCGAGGCGACCCGCTCCACCGACACCCGGCGATAGCGGGTGCGGAGCTGGGCCAGAATCCGGTCCTCGAGGCTGTCGAGGGGTGCGAAGTCGATATGGCCGCCCTCCGTCTCGATCGCCTGATAGGCGCCGCCGCGGCGGATCAGCTGGGCCACGCCGAGGCCCGTTCCCGGACCGACGATGCTGATCACGCCCTCCCCCGGCAGCGGCCGCTCCGGGCCGCAGAGGTGGCTGAAATGCGCCTCGCCGAGCTGGGCGACGGCGTGGGCGACGGCGCCGAAATCGTTGACGAGGGTGTAGCGTTCGGCGCCGAGCTTTTGCGGGATCAAGGCCGGCCGGATGACCCAGGGATTGTTGGTGAGCTTCAGCAGCTCCCCCTGGACCGGTCCGGCGATGGCGATCCCGGCGGCGGCGGGAAGCGGCCGGCCGATCTCGGCGCCGAATGCCTCCCAGGCCGTCTGCAGGCTCGCATGGTCGGCGGTCTTCAAGGTGCAATCCTCGCCGACCCTCACGACCCGGCCGCCGGCGATTTCGGCGATGGCGAAGCGGGCGTGGGTGCCGCCGATGTCGACCGCGACGATCTCGGTCACGCCGGCTCCTCGATCGTCGGGTGCTTCATCCATGCTCCGATGCTTTGCGAACGGCTGTTAGCGGCGG
The DNA here is from genome assembly GCA_035628835.1 of Allosphingosinicella sp. Lineage (GTDB taxonomy): Bacteria > Pseudomonadota > Alphaproteobacteria > Sphingomonadales > Sphingomonadaceae > Allosphingosinicella. The sequence goes on along the minus strand of DASPJA010000081.1, from coordinate 36,167 downwards.
CGCGTCGAAGTGCAAGGCCGCGCCTCTTGAAGTGATCGCGCTGAGGGCGCAGCATGACGGGACGGAGGGCATGATGGCGGATACGACCAGGGATTGGACTCGGCTCGTCACCCGGGCGGCGGTGGTGCTCGGCATCGGGGCGGTCGCCGCCGCCCTGGTCGCCGCCACCGGCAGCGCGATGGAGCTTTGGAGCTTCCGCACCGGGCTCGCCGCCTTGCGCTATCTGTTCTTCACGGCCGCGGCGGGCGCTGTGCTGGGCCTGATCGGCCTGGTCATGGCGCGGCGGCGCGCCAGGCTTATGCTCGCCAACCTGCTCGCGCTCGTCATCGCGCTCGGCTTCGTCCTCTATCTGGGCAATCTGGTGCGCGTCGCGAGGAGCGTGCCGGCCATTCACGACGTCACCACGAATCTCGACGACGTGCCGCAATTCACCCGCCTGCGGGTTCGGGCCGACAATCTCGAAAAAATCCCGGACGAGGGCAAGCCCGAGCTCAAGGCGCTGCCGCCCGAGGAAAGGTGGAAGGCCGTCCACCGGGCCCATTATGGCGACCTGCGGACGATCCGCCTTCCCACCCCGCCGGCGCAGACGGTCCGCCGGGCGGCGGCGCTGGCCGCGGAGCGCGGCTGGCAGACGGCCCTGGTCGACGAGGACAATGTCGAGGCGACCGACACCAGCACCTTCTTCCGCTTCAAGGACGACGTCGTGATCCGGGTGCGCCCGGCGCCCGGCGGCGGCAGCCTCGTCGACATGCGCTCGATCAGCCGCGTCGGTGGCAGCGACGTCGGCATGAACGCCAAAAGGATCAGGGCTTTCCTGGCCGACCTGCAGAGGAGCTGACCGCCGTCGCATACGGTTGGGGAGCGCAGGGACCGGCGCTGACGATCCCCGGGGCTCACCAGGCTCCCGAGTCGGGACCGGACAGGAATTCGGCCGCCCTGCCGGTCAGCTCGGAGATCCGCGCCCGAAGCGACTCCGGAAGGGCCTGGAGTGCCTCGTCCTCGAAGCGCAATTGCGGCAGGTAACGGACGACGACGGCCGCCACCGCCGCCGCCTGGCGGGAGTCGCGCCGCCGCTTGAGGGGGTCGCGGTCCGGGCGTTCCGACAGCCAAAGCTTGTGCAGCGCGAAGGCCCTGGGATCGGGGGCCGCAATTCGCAGGGGAAAGCCGCGCTCGTCCACCACCACCTGTTCGACTTGCGGGCTGTTTTGCAGCCAGACCAGGCCTTCGATCTCGGCGGCCGTCATGTCGGCGGGGTCATCGCCTATGCGCGCCCTTTCTCCGCTCCTTGCCGGCGCTCTCGGCATCGGTTTGATCAAGTCGACGATGAAACCCGCCGCATTGACCGCCCGGAAGCTTCCCGGTGCGAGCATTTCGAATGTCTCGTCGACGTCGCGCAGAATTCCCTGCAGGCCCTCGTCCTGCAAATCCGGGGCGAGCAGCCTCAGTCGATCTCGCGCGTCGAACAGGAGATCGATATCGGTCGTCGTCACTTCCGAACCCGCGAAATGCGTGCCGGCCATCCTCTCATAAGCGAACAGCGCGTTCGTGCCGACGACGCTGATCCCCTGGCCAAGCACCCGCTTGCTCTCGAGCCGTCGAAGCAGCCGCGCGGCGGGCCACGGCACCCTACCCAGGCGCATGGCCCGATTGACGGGCGCCTGCTCGCGAATGACCTTGTCCAACGACTTCAATCGTTCACGCGCGGCGGGCCGGCCGGAATGAAAGCTCTCATAGGCCCGCACCGTGTCGGGGCCGCGCGGGCCGAGACTCTTCCACGTCCCGGAGCGCTTGCGGTAAAGATATTCGCGTCCCCGCACCCGCTTCCACGCCATGGCGCCCCGATAGCGTTCGCGCTCCGCCTGCGCCCTTCGAAACGCTTCGTACGTCTGCTCGGTGTTGATCAACTGCCTGATCTGCTCACCCGTCAGCTCGACGAAGGCCATGATTATCCCCTTTTTCACATTTTCTACAGAAAAGGGGATAATCACGCAAGGGCGTCACCGCGCTGCCGGCCGCCCCTAATGTCTGATTTTTGCCGGTTGCGGTGCCGGAATGACCGGCGTAGGGCCGCGCCTTGGCCTTCTAAGGGCCGCCCGTTCCGTAGGTAGCTGGATGGCTGACGGTACCCGATTCGATATTCACGTCACCGCCGAGCGCTTCCAGCTGCTCGTCAATTCCGTCACCGACTACGCCATCTACATGCTCGACGCCGACGGCTATGTCGCGACCTGGAACCCCGGCGCCCGGCGCTTCAAGGGCTATGAGCCCGAGGAGATTATCGGCCGGCATTTCTCGACCTTCTTCACCGAGGAGGACCGAGCCGCCGGGGTGCCCGCGCATGCCCTTCGGACCGCGGCCAGGGAGGGGCGGTTCGAGGCCGAGGGCTGGCGGGTGCGCAAGGACGGAACCCGCTTCTGGGTCAATGCGGTGCTCGACCCGATCCGGGACGACAATGGAAATCTGCTCGGCTTCGCCAAGATCACCCGCGACGACACCGAGAGGCGCGAGGCCGCCCTGGCCTTGCAGGAAAGCGAGCGGCGGTTCCGGACGCTGGTGCAGGGGGTGAAGGATTACGCCCTCTACATGATCGATCCGGAAGGCCATGTCTCGAACTGGAATACCGGCGCGGAGGCGATCAAGGGCTACAAGGCCGAAGAGATTATCGGCCAGCATTTCTCCCGCTTCTACACCGAGGAGGACCGCGCCGCCGGGGAGCCGCAGCGGGCGCTCGCCACCGCCGTCGCCGAAGGCAAATATGAGAAGGAGGCGTGGCGGGTCCGCAAGGACGGTACCCGCTTCTGGGCGAGCGTCGTCCTCGACCCGATCCACGACGAGGAGGGCCGCCTGCTCGGCTTCGCCAAGATCACCCGGGACATCACCGAGCGGCGCAAGGCCAATGAGGCGCTGGAGGAAGCCCGCGCCGCCCTGTTCCAGTCGCAGAAGCTGCAGGCCCTGGGCGAGCTGACCGGCGGAGTCGCCCATGATTTCAACAATCTGATGACGGTGATCCGCGGCTCAGCCGATCTTCTCACCCGCCCGGGGCTGAGCGAGGAGAAGCGCGCCCGCTATCTGAAGGCGATCATCGACACCGCCGACCGCGCGGCGACGCTCACCAGCCACCTGCTCGCCTTCGGGCGGCGGCAGGCGCTGAAACCCGAGGTCGCGGATGTGAACGTCCGCCTCGACGCCTTCGCCGAAATGATCGGGCGAACCCTGGGCGGCCAGTTCGAGGTCGAGCTGGACCTCGCGCCGTCGCTCCCCTGCGTCGAGGTCGACCTCGCCCAGCTCGAGACGGCCTTGCTCAACGCCGCCTTCAACGCCCGCGACGCGATGCCGGAAGGCGGCAGGCTTACCCTGACCACGCGTCATCTGCCGGGCGAGGGCCGGGGCGAGGTCGCGATCGAGATCGCCGATACCGGCACCGGCATGAGCGCCGAGGTGCTCGATCGCGCGTTCGAGCCTTTCTTCACCACCAAGCCGGTGGGCGAGGGGACTGGCCTCGGCCTTTCCCAGATCCACGGCTTCGCCGCTCAGGCCGGCGGCCACGCCGAGATACGGTCGACTCCGGGGGCGGGATCGGCGGTGAGCATCATCCTTCCCGCCACCGAAAAGGCATTCGGCCGGCCGGCCGAGGCGGCCGGCCGCGCCAAACCGCCCCGCGACCTCAGGGTCCTGCTCGTCGAGGATAACGACCATGTCCGCGACTTCGCCCACCATCTGCTCGACGAGCTCGGCTACCGCGTGGTCAGCGCCGCCTCGGCGGAGGAGGCGCTGGAGCTGCTGGAGACGGAGAGGGTCGATCTCCTCTTCAGCGACGTCGTGATGCCGGGGCGGAGCGGAGTGGAGCTCGCCCGGCTTGCGCGGCAGGGGAATTCCGCGCTGCCGGTCCTGCTCGCCAGCGGCTATAGCGAGGAGATTGTCGGACTGGCGGGCGCGGAGTTCGAGATCCTGCGCAAGCCTTACGACCTCAACGCCATCGAGGCGGCGATAGGCGCCGCGCTGGAGCGCGCGTCCGCCTGACCGGCCCGTTCAGCGCTGAGTCGCGAAGGGGCGCGGCGGCGGGCGTTCGCCGCGCGGGCGGCGGGCGCGGGGCTGCGGCAGCGGCGGCAGCTCGGCGCGGGCGATCCGGCCGTCGCGATCCTTGTCGAGAAGCGCGAATCGCTGCGCGGCGGCCTGAGCGAATTCGTCGCGGGACACGCCCCGGTTGAGGTCGAGGTCCGCGGCCATCACCGGGTGGGGAATATTGAGGAAGGAAAAGCGCCCGGCGCCGTCCACGCCTTCGGCATAGACGAGAACGCGCCGCCTCTTGCCTCCCCGCCAGTCGCCGACGCCGGTGCTGCGCATCTGAAGCCCGACCTGGACCTCCGGGGCGATCTCATTCTCGTAGCGGGCGATCTCGGCCATCTCGAGCTCGCCGTCGCGATCGCCGTCGAGCAAGGTGAAGAAGCGGTCGGCATCCTGCTTCAGCTCCGCCACGGCCAGAGCGCCGTCGCGGTCGCCATCGGCGCCCGCGAACCAGGTTCCGACATTGTCGGCGGCCGCGCCTCCCGAGCGGAAGGGCTCGCCCATCGGGCTGAGAAACAGGCTGCCGGGGGCGGGTTGCGCGGACAGGCTCGCTGGGGCGAGCAGGAGCAGGGCTGGCAGAAGGAAACGCATCTTCGCCTTGATGGGCCAGGAACGGCCCGGCGACAAGCTCAGCGAGCGATCGTCACCCGCCAGATCGTGTTGCCGACATCGTCGGCGACGAGCAACGCTCCGGCCCGGTCGAGCGCCACCCCGGCCGGCCGGCCCCGGGCGCGGCCGGACGGGTCGAGGAATCCGGTGAGCAGGTCAACCGGCTGGCCCGCCGGACGGCCGCCGGCGAACGGGACGAAGATCACCTTGTAGCCGCTCGCCGGTCTCCGGTTCCACGAGCCGTGCTGGCCGATGAACGCGCCGCCGCGATGGAAAGCGAGGCCGAGCGAGGCGGTGTGCGGGCCGAGCGCATAATCGGGGACGATCGCCCTGGCGACGAGGTCCGGCCGCTGCGGCTTCACCCGGCTGTCGACGTGGCGGCCGAAATAGGAATAGGGCCAGCCGTAGAAGCCGCCGCGCCTGACCGAGGTCATGTAATCCGGGACGAGATCGCTCCCAAGCTCGTCGCGCTCGTTCACCGCCGCCCACAGCGCCCCCGTCCGCGGCTCGATGGCGAGGCCGACGGCGTTGCGCAGCCCGGTGGCGAAAAGCCGCTTGGCGCCCGTGGCCCGGTCGATCTCCCAGATCGCGGCCCGCCCTTGCTCCTCGGCCATGCCGTGCTCGGCGACATTGCTGTTCGAGCCGACGCTCGCGTAGAGGCGGGCGCCGTCAGGGCTCGCCACGATGGTTTTGGTCCAGTGATGATTGCGCCGGCCCGCCGGGAGATCGGTGAGCTTCGTTCCGGCCGCCGCGATCCGGGTCTCACCCGTCCGGTAGGGGAATCGAAGCACGGCGTCGGTATTGGCGACGTAGAAATCGCTTCCCACCAGCGCCATCCCGAACGGCGAGTTGAGGCCGGAGAGGAAGGTCGTCCGGATCTCGGCGACCCCGTCGCCGTCGGCGTCGCGAAGCAAAGTGATCCGGTTGGCGCTCGCGCCGTGGGCTCCCGCCCGCTTCATCACCATTTCCTCGACCGTTGCGCGAAGCCCCGTCTTCGCCGGCCGCGGCGGAGCGTTGGTCTCGGCGACGAGCACGTCGCCATTGGGCAGCACGTGCAGCCAGCGCGGATGGTCGAGACCCTCGGCGAAGGCGCCGACCCGCAGGCCTGGCGCCGGCGTCGGCCTTGCACCGTTCCAGCCGACCGCCTTGGCGACGTTGACCGTCGGCAGCAGGTTCTTCGCCGGCTTGGGGAGGGTCGGTGCCGGTCCCATGCCGGCGCTGACCGGAAGCGTCGCCCGCTCGCGCCCGATGAAGAGGATCAGCGCCAGCAGTGCGAGAATCGCTCCGCCGATGAGCATGAGGTGGCGCGCGGACATGATTGCCTCTCCCGCCGCGCGGTTGAGGCGCGGCGCCGGGCAGCCTAAGGCGGCCCCGGCACCGGAACAAGGAGAGCAGGAATGATCGCACGCAGGCGGCTTGGGCGCGGCGGCCCCGAAGTGTCGGCGATCGGCCTCGGCTGCATGGGTATGTCCGAATTTTACGGCGCCGCCGACGAGGCGGAGTCGATCGCCACCATCCACTCGGCGATCGAGCGCGGGATGGACTTCCTGGACACCGCGGACATGTACGGAGTCGGCCGCAACGAGGCGCTGGTCGGCCGCGCCATCGCCGACCGCCGCGACCGGGTCTTCCTCGCCACCAAATTCGGCAACGTCCGCGGCGAGGACGGCAGCTTCAGGGGCGTGTGCGGCCGTCCGGACTATGTGCGGTCCGCCTGCGACGCCAGCCTCGGGCGGCTGCGGGTCGAGGTCATCGATCTCTACTACCAGCACCGGGTCGATCCAGACGTGCCGATCGAGGAAACGGTCGGAGCCATGGCGGAGCTTGTGACGGCCGGGAAAGTGCGCTTCCTCGGCCTCAGCGAAGCCGCGCCGGCGACGGTTCGGCGGGCGCACGCGACCCACCCGATCGTCGCCCTCCAGACGGAATATTCGCTGTGGAGCCGCGACGCCGAGGACGAGCTGCTGCCGACGGTGCGCGAGCTCGGAATCGCCTACGTCGCCTACAGCCCGCTCGGCCGCGGCTTCCTCACCGGCCAGTTCGGGAGCCCCGCGGACTTCCCCGAGGACGATTACCGCCGCTTCCACCCCCGCTTCACCGGCGGCAATTTCGAGAAGAACATCGCCCTCGTCCGTGAGATCGAGGCGATGGCGGCGGAGAAAGGCTGCACCGCCGCCCAGCTCGCCATCGCCTGGGTGCTGGCGCAGGGGGAGGACATCGTTCCCATCCCCGGCACCAAGCGTCGCAAGTATCTCGAGCAGAATATCGGGGCGCTCGAGGTCACGCTTTCGAAGGAGGAGCTGGACCGGATCGACCGGATCCTCCCGCCCGGCGCGGCCTCCGGCCCGCGCTACCACGAGGCCGGAATGGCGACGATCAACCTGTAAAATCCTCCCACGCTCCGCGCGGGGAGGATTTTACTTCCGGGCGATCACCTCCAGCACCAGCGGAGTGGTCATCCAGCTCCCCTCCGGCAGCCGGTCGAGCGCGGTCGCCAGCCGTTCCGCCTCCGCCGCTTCGACATAGCCGAGCTCCGCCAGCCGCCGGGCGCCGCTCGCCATGAACGACGCCGGCCATTCCCACATGAAATCGCCCTTGCGGACGGCATGGACGAGCGGGCGAATCTCGACGATCTCGAGCCCCTCCTCCGCCAGCCAGGCGGGCAGGTGGAGCGCGATGTCGGGCTCGCCGCCCGAATCGCGCCAGCTTTGCACCACCAGGCTTCGGAATCGCTCCACGTCCGGGTCGGGCGGAAGCGTCCGCCAGGCGCCGTAACCGGCATATTCGTGGAAGATGGCGCGCCCGCCCGGCTTCAGGGCGGCGGCGACATGGCCGACGGTCCGGCGCGGGTCGCTCACGAACGAGAGCAGCCACCGGCACCAGCTCGCATCGGCCACGCCCTCGCCGAAGCCGCTCTCCGCGACGTCCTGCTCGCGGGCCTCGATATTGGCCAGGCCGAGACGACGGGCGCGCTCCTCGAGCACGTCGAGGAAACGGCGGGAGCGCTCGAGGGCGAGGATCCGGCCGGAGGGTCCCGCGATCTCGGCGAGGTCGGTGGCCGCGAAGCCCGGCCCGGCGCCGACGTCGATCACCGAGGCGCCGGGGCCGATGCCGGCGCGCCGGAAGGCATCCAGCATCCGCGGCCGCCAGACCCGGTGCTGGAGGCCGAGCCTTTCCACTTCCTCGTCGTGCGTGCCGAGCACGTAATCGCGTTCGCTCATCGCTCCGCTTCAGCAGGCGCCGCGGCCGCCCTCAACCCGATTCTTGCGCTCAACAAAAAAGGCGGCCCCGCAGGGACCGCCTCTCTCGTCCGTTCCCTGCGGGCAGGGAGGAAACTAGCGCTTCGAGAACTGGAAGCTGCGGCGGGCCTTGGCCTTGCCGTACTTCTTGCGCTCGACGACGCGCGGGTCGCGGGTGAGGAAGCCCTCGCGCTTCACCGCGCTGCGAAGCTCGGGCTCGTAGCGGGTGAGAGCGGTCGAGATGCCGTGGCGAACCGCGCCGGCCTGGCCGGAAAGTCCGCCGCCCTTGACGGTGGCGATCACGTCATACTGGCCGCGGCGCTCGGTGACGTCGAACACCTGGTTGATGATCAGGCGAAGGGTCGGCCGGGCGAAATAGACTTCCTGGTCGCGGCCGTTGACGATGATCTTGCCGGAGCCGGGCTTCAGCCAGACCCGGGCGACCGCGTCCTTGCGGCGGCCGGTGGCGTAGGCGCGGCCCTGCTTGTCGAGCTGCTGCTCGCGAAGCACGGCCTGGATCTGCGCGCCCTGGGTGGACACGCCATGATCGTCCTTGCCCGGGACGGGCTCCGCGGCGGCGGGAGCTTCGGCGGCGGCTTCGGGAGCGGCGGGGGGCGCGGCCGAGGCCGCGCCGGTCAGCTGGCCGAGATCGGCGAGCGATTGGCGATTGTCGGTCATTTACGCACCCACCTTGTTCTTGCGGTTCATGCCCGCCACATCGAGAGGTTCAGGATTCTGGCCGCCGTGCGGATGCTCGGTGCCGTTGTAGAGGTGAAGGGCGCGCATCTGGTCGCGGCCCAGCGGCCCGCGCGGGATCATCCGCTCGACCGCCTTCTCGAGCACGCGCTCCGGGAAGCGGCCCTCGAGCACCTTGCCGGCGGTCACGCCCTTGATCCCGCCGGCATAGCCGGTGTGGCGGTAATAGACCTTGTCGGCGAGCTTCTTGCCGGTGAACTTCACCTTGTCGGCATTGACGACGACGACATGGTCGCCGCAATCGACATGGGGGGTGAAGCTCGGCTTGTGCTTGCCGCGCAGGATGTTGGCGATGATCGAGGCGAGGCGGCCGACGACCAGCCCGTCCGCATCGATCAGATGCCATTTCTTCTCCACCTCGGCCGGCTTGGCCGACTTGGTGGTCTTCATCAGCGCCTTCATGGGCGTAGACCTTTGCGTTTGAAATGAACCGCGCCGCTTCCCGGGGGAGCGGCGCCTGGGCGGGCAAATGACAGCGGAGCCCTCGGAAGTCAAGGAAAAGCGGGCATTTGCCGGAGGGTATTATAATACCTTGATCGTTTCGGAGTGGACCCATTCGGCATAGGGGCCGAGCGGATTGGCGATGGGCCAGACGACCGCGGCCGGGGTCTCGTAGGAGTGCAAGCCGGTCAGCCTGTCGATCAGAGCGGCGGCGAGGTCGGCGCGGGTCTTGAACAAAGCGGCGATTTCGGCGGCTTCCTCGACGGCTCCCCGCCAGTGGTAGATGGAATGGCAGGGCCCGAGGATGTTGGCGCAGGCGGCGTGGCGCTCCTCCACCAGGATCCGGGCGATCCGGCGCGCTTCCTCCTCCGAAGGGAAAGTCACGTAGACGCTGACGATTCCGCTCATGCCGGTTCCTCCTTCAGCCTGCCCGGCTCCAGGGGCGGGGCAACCGCCTTTCCTCCCTCGCCGAGCCGGTGCGCCGCGACCAGGCTCGCCGCCAGCAGCAGGACGGCCATGCCCTGGTGCGAGGCCGCGATCCAGAGCTCGACTCCCGAGAGCAAGGTGAAGATGCCGAGCAGGATCTGGACCGTCACCGCTCCGGCCAGCGCTCCGGCCGGCTGACGGTGCCCCGCCTGCCAGGCCTTCCAGGCGAGCGCGAGGGCCGCCGCGGCCACCGCGAAGGCGAGCCAGCGGTGGACGAACTGGACCATGATCGGATTATCGGCGAAGTTCCTGAGGAAGGGCTCGAGCCAGGGGGCGTCGGCCGGGAACCATTGGTCGCCCATCTTCGGCCAGCTCGAATAGGCATAGCCGGCGTCGAGCCCGGCGACATAGGCGCCGAACAGGAATTGCAGGAAGAGCAGCGAGAGCATCCAGATCGCCGCCGTCGGCATCCGCGCCGCTCCGGGGTCGCCGCGGGCGAGGCCGAGCAGGTCGAGCGCCAGCCACAGCGTCGCTCCGAAGATCGCCAGGGCCATGAGCAGGTGCACGGCCAGCCGGATGTGGCTGACGTCGGGCCGGTCGACCAGGCCCGAAGCCACCATCCACCAGCCGATCGCGCCCTGAAGCCCGCCCAGCGCCAGCAGCGCGACGAGCTTCCAGCCATAGCCGCGCGGGATCGCGCGCTTCCAGGCGAACCAGGCCAGCGGCAGGGCGAAGGCGAGGCCGATGATCCGCCCGAGCAGCCGGTGGACATATTCCCAGAAATAGATGTTCTTGAAGTCCTCGAGGCTCATGCCGCTGTTGACGAGCTGATATTGCGGGCTCTGCTTGTAGGCCGCGAACTCGGCGTCCCAGGCGGCGTCGCCCATCGGCGGGAGGGTCCCTGTAACGGGTTCCCAGCGGACGATGGAGAGCCCCGATTCGGTCAGCCGGGTAATTCCCCCGACGACGACCATGAGGAAGACGAGCGCCGCGACCGCGAGCAGCCACAGGGCGATGGCGCGCGGCATCGGGCGGGCGGCGGCGGCGGCGGGAGTGGCCATGGCGCGCGATATGGTCGCCCAGCCGTTATATGCCAATGCAACTTTTTCCGGAATGTTATGTTGTATCTTTACGGCTGCGATATTATAGAGGGGCGGTCAGGAGAGCAGCGAGTCTATGTTCGCGAAGGTGGGAGCAAATGGATCGATGGACCGGGTGGCGATCGCGCTGTCCGGGCTGTGCCTCGTCCATTGCCTGGCCAGCGCGATCTTCGTCGCCATGCTCGCCTCCGCGGGCGGGCTGCTGCTCGATCCGATCATCCACGAAGTCGGCCTGCTGTTCGCGATCGGGCTCGGAATGCTCGCGCTCGGCCGCGGAGTGGTGGACCATGGCTTCATGATGCCGTCCGCCGTCGGCGGCCTCGGCCTGGGGGTCATGGCGGGCTCGCTCAGCCTGCATGGCGACGCCATGGGGACGGTCTACACGATCGTCGGCGTGGCCATCCTCGCGCTCGGCCACGATCTCAACCGGCGCGCGGTGATCTGACCCGCCGGCAAGGCGCCGGACCTTGTCCCGCCCTTGTTCCGGCTCCGCAAAAGCCTTACCTTGCGCCCATGGCGCATCACCATCACCACGAGGCGCACGAGGGCGCCTCCCTCATGCAGGCGGCCCAGTCGTCGATGGAGAAATCCGGCGAGCAATGGACTCAGATGCGGTCCGCCGTGTTCGAGGCGCTGGCCGGCTTCGACCGCCCCGCCTCCGCCTACGACATCGCCGACAAGGTCAGCCAGTCCCAGGGCCGGCGGGTCGCGGCCAACAGCGTCTACCGGATCCTCGACCTTTTCGTCGGCGCCAATCTCGCCCGCCGGGTCGAGAGCGCCAACGCCTATGTCGCCAACGACCATCCCGACTGCCTGCACGACTGCATCTTCCTGATCTGCGATTCGTGCGGCAACACCACCCATCTCGACGACGACAAGCTTTCCGGAGGCGTGCGCGCGGCCGCCACCCAGGCCGGCTTCACGCCCGACCGGCCGGTGATCGAGGTCAGGGGCACCTGCCCGGACTGCCGCGACCCGGAATAGCCTTTCTCCCCTCCCTGGAAGGGAGGGGCCGGGGGTGGGTAGGCGAGCGAAGCGAGACTAGTCTGCCGACTCGGAGTTTCGGCCGCCTTCGGCGGACCCACCCCTGACCCCTCCCTTACAGGGAGGGGACTGCGCTTCGGCAGAGACAGGCTCCAGTCATATAAGCCGTTGTAATCGCGCCGCTCTCGTCGGAATATGATCCGTCGCCATGGGGAATGGCCGATGATGTTGCGCGTTCATCCGGAACACAGGGACCGCCTCAAATCGGCGGCCGGCGTCGGGCTGCTCCACGCTCTGATCGGCTATCTTCTCCTGACCGGTCTAGGCTACGGGCCGTCCCGCGCCCTCCCGCAGGCCATGAAGCTTTTCAACATCGCCGAGCCGCCGCCGCCCCCGCCGGCGAGGCCCGCACGGCCCGACATCGAGAAGAAAACCCGCAAGGCGAAGCCGAAGAATGCCGAGGGCGCCGCCTCGCCGGCCAATCTGCGCAACACTCCGACCCAGATCGTCGCTCCGCCGCCCGAAATCCGGCTGCCGGTGCCGCCGCCCATTCCCGCCGCGCCGGCCGCGGGGCAGGGCAGCGCGATGGCGGCGGGCGCCGCCAACATACCCGGCCCGGGCACGGGCAGCGGCGGAATCGGCAACGGGCTGGGCAGCGGCCGGTTCGGCAACGGCACGGGCGGCGGCGGCGGGGGCGGCGGCCGAGGCACCCGGGCGCGCTGGCTGAGCGGGAGCATAGACGCCTCCGATTATCCCGACGGCGCCTATCGCGCCCGCCGCGGCGGAACCGTCCACCTGCGCTTCACGGTGGCGCCCAGCGGCCGGGTCAGCGACTGCGCGGTGACCCGCTCGAGCGGCAGCCGCGAGCTCGACGCCGTCACCTGCCGCCTCATCGTCCGCCGCTTCCGCTACCGCCCGGCCCGCAACGCGGAGGGCCAGCCCATCCCGTCGACCGTCGTCGGCGAGCATGTCTGGGAGGTCGCGCCCCAGCCCGCCGACATCTGGGTGGAGCCCGATATCGAGGAGCCGGTGGACTAAAGGCGATATTGCGTCCCTGCACCCGCCATGCACATCTTCCTCATTCGACACCGCGCCCGCTTTGGGCTAGCGGGGCGTCGCGACAGGGATCATATCGCCGCCCATGACCGAACGCCCGCACACCCCCTTGCTCGATACCGCCGGCACCCCCGCGGAGCTTCGGCGGCTGAAGCCCGCGCAGCTTCGCCAGCTGGCCGACGAGCTTCGCGCCGAAACCATCTCCGCCGTCTCAGTGACCGGAGGTCATCTCGGCGCCGGCCTGGGTGTGGTCGAGCTGACGGTCGCCCTTCACTATGTGTTCGACACCCCGGAAGACCGCCTGATCTGGGACGTCGGCCACCAGGCCTATCCGCACAAGATCCTGACCGGCCGCCGCGACCGCATCCGCACCTTGAGGCAGGGCGGGGGCCTGTCCGGCTTCACCAGGCGGAGCGAGAGCGAATATGATCCGTTCGGGGCGGCGCACAGCTCGACCTCCATCTCGGCGGCGCTCGGCTTCGCCGTCGCCAACAAGCTCGCCGACAAGCCCGGCCGGGCGATCGCCGTGATCGGCGACGGCGCGATGTCGGCCGGAATGGCCTACGAGGCGATGAACAACGCCCAGGTCGCCGGCAACCGGCTGGTCGTCATCCTCAACGACAACGACATGTCGATCGCTCCGCCGGTCGGCGGGCTTTCGCACTATCTCGCGCGGCTGGTCTCCTCGCCCAAATATCTGACGCTCCGCCACCTCGCCCAGAAGGTCGCCCGCAAGCTGCCCAAGCGCCTTCACGTCATGGCCCGGCGCTGGGAGGAATATTCGCGCGGCTTCTGGACCGGCGGAACGCTCTTCGAGGAGCTCGGCTTCTATTATGTCGGCCCGGTCGACGGCCACAATATCGAGGGGCTGGTCCAGATCCTCGAGAATGTCCGCGACGCCGACGAAGGGCCGATGCTGGTCCACGTGGTCACCAAGAAGGGCAAGGGCTACGGCCCGGCCGAGGCGGCGGCCGACAAATATCACGGAGTCCAGAAGTTCGACGTCGTCTCCGGCGAGCAGGCCAAGGCCGAGCCCGGCCCGCCCAGCTATACCAATGTCTTCGCCGGGGCGCTGACGGCGGAAGCCGAGCGCGACGACAAGGTGGTGGCGATCACCGCGGCGATGCCGTCCGGAACCGGCCTCGACAAGTTCGGGGCCCGCTTCCCCGACCGGATGTTCGACGTCGGAATCGCCGAGCAGCACGCCGTCACCTTCGCCGCCGGCCTCGCCGCTCAGGGCTACCGTCCCTTCTGCGCCATCTATTCGACCTTCCTCCAGCGTGCCTACGATCAGGTCGTCCACGACGTCGCCATCCAGAACCTGCCGGTGCGCTTCGCCATGGACCGGGCCGGGCTGGTTGGCGCCGACGGCGCCACCCACGCCGGCAGCTTCGATCTCGCCTATCTGTGCACCCTGCCCAATTTCGTCGTGATGGCGGCCGCCGACGAGGCCGAGCTCGTCCACATGACCCACACCATGGCGCTCTACGATTCCGGCCCGATCGCGCTCCGCTACCCGCGCGGCAACGGCGTGGGCGTGCCGATTCCGGAAAAGCCCGAGCGGCTCGAGATCGGCAGGGGCCGGATCGTTCGCGAAGGCAAGAAGGTGGCGATCCTCTCGCTCGGAACCCGGCTCGAGGAGGCGCTCAGGGCCGCCGACGCGCTCGAGGGGCGCGGCCTCTCGACGACGGTCGCCGACCTGCGCTTCGCCAAGCCGCTCGACGAGGCTTTGATCCGCCGCCTGCTCACCGGCCATGAAGTGGCGGTGACGGTGGAGGAGGCCGCGATCGGCGGCTTCGGGGCCCATGTCCTCACCATGGCCAGCGACGAAGGCCTGATCGACACCGGCCTCAAGCTGCGAACCCTGCGCCTCCCCGACCGCTTCCAGGACCAGGACAAGCCCGAGAAGCAATATGCCGAAGCCGGGCTGGACTCAGAGGGCATCGTGGACGCGGTGCTGAAGGCGCTCAGGCACAACAGCGCAGGGGTTATCGAGGGGGCGCGGGCGTAGCCCGCTCGCGTCGCGGCCGAAGGCCGCCTCCATTCTCATAAGGGCATAAAGGCATGCAGGCTCATGCCCTTCGCGTTCTTCGCGTCCCTTCGCGTGAGCCCATCTGCTTTTTGAATTCACGCGAAGATACGCGAAGACCGCGAAGGGGCAGTCTGTGGCGCCCTCCGGAGGAGCGACCATGAAGGACCTCGAAGAATATGCACGCCTGGCCATTGATTGCGGCCTCGACATCCACCGGAAACTGGGGCCGGGCCTCCTCGAATCGGTTTACGAAGCCGTGCTCGAGGCCAGTTTGAGGCGGCTGGAGGTGCCGGTGGAGCGGCAGCGCCTGATCGATATCGAATATGACGGAATGCGCCTGCGCGACGGCTTCCGGGCGGACCTTTTGGTCGGTGGCAGCCTGATCATCGAAGTAAAATCAGTGGAGCGCTTCGCGCCGGTCCATGGCAAGCAGCTGCTCACCTATCTTCGACTGACCAGGCAGCCCTTGGGTCTGCTCATGAATTTCGGAGCGTCGACCTTCAAGGAAGGGCTGAAGCGGATCGTGAACAATCATTCGGACGTCGCCGGCTCTTCCCTCAGGGTGAATCGGCCTCTTGTCACTGCACCATGAGCAAGGCCCGCGCCGATCAGCTTCTCGTCGACCGCGGTCTCGCCGAGAGCCGGGCGAAGGCGCAGGCCTTGATCCTGGCGGGGCTGGTCTTCACCGGCGAGCGCAAGATCGACAAGGCCGGGCAGGCGCTCGCGCCCGACGCTCCGCTGGAGGTGCGCGGCAAGGCGCATCCCTGGGTGTCCCGCGGCGGGATCAAGCTGGCGCACGCGCTCGACCATTTCGGGTGGGACGTGACCGGCGCGGTGGCGCTGGACGTCGGATCCTCGACGGGCGGCTTTACCGACGTCCTCCTGCGGAAGGGGGCGGCGAAGGTGTTCGCGGTCGACGTCGGCACCAACCAGCTCGCCTGGGCTCTGAGGCAGGATCCGCGGGTGGTCGTCCACGAGAAGACGAATGCTCGCCACCTCACCGACGCGGTGGTGACCGAGCCGGTCGACATCATCGTCTGCGACGCCAGCTTCATCTCGCTGGCCAAGGTGCTCGACACGGCGCTCGGCTTCGCCAGGCCGGGCGGCCGGCTGATCGCTCTGGTCAAGCCGCAGTTCGAGGCGGAGCGCGGCGAGATCGGCAAAAGCGGGGTGGTCCGGGACCCGCAAGTCCACAAACGGGTCTGCCGGTCGGCCGCGGAATGGCTGGAGTCGCGAGGCTGGACGGTCGAGGGCTTGACCGAGAGTCCGATCACCGGCCCGGAAGGCAATGTCGAGTTCCTGCTTGCGGCCCGGCGGCCCGAGTCGCGATAAGGCCGCGATGGCCGACCAGCATGAAGAGCTCGAGATCTGGCGCTCCGGCCACCGGACCGGGACCGGCGGAATCGTTCCGGCCGCGCCGGCGATCCTGCTCCACGAGCCCAAATATCCGCACAATGTCGGCCAGGTCGTCCGGCTCGCCAGCGCCTACGGAATCGCCCAGGTCTGGTATAGCGGCGAGCGCATTCGCGCTGCCCTCGGCGAGCGGCTGCCGCGTGAGGAGCGAATGCGCCGCTACGAGGACGTCGCTCTGATCAACCATCCCGATCCGCTCGAGCGGCTGTGCTCGGCGCTGCCGCGGGCCTGCCCGGTCGCCGTCGAGCTTCGGCCGGGATCGGAGAGCCTGGTCGATTTCGTCCACCCGGACGGGGATTCGCCGCCCATCTACGTCTTCGGCCCGGAGGACGGCTCGCTGTCCGGCCCGATCGTCAAGCGCTGCCACCGCTTCGTCGTCATCCCCTCGTTCGAATGCCTGAACCTGGCGACGTCGGTCGCCACCATCCTCTACGACCGGATGGCGAAGATGCCCGCCTCGAGCCGGCCGTCGGTGCGCGAGCGCGGCCCCGTTCAGGCGGGGGAAAGCCGGGGTCGATAAGGCCTTTTTCCCGTACTGCTTCGCGTACAGCTGTACTTGATAGCTTGACCCCCAGCCGCTAGCGCCCCGCCTGTGCCCATGACGATCCGAAAACTCCTTGTCCTGTCGCTGCTTGCTCTCACGGCGGCGTGTGGCGGCGCGGGGGCGGAGGAGAAGGGCAAGGCGCGCCCGGCGCCCGTGGTCAAGGTCGAGCCCGCCACCACCATCCGCTTCGTCGAGACGATCGAGGCGGTCGGCACCGCTCGCGCCAACGAGCAGGTGACCCTGTCCGCCCCGGTCACCGAGCGCCTCGTCCGGCTGGGCTTCGACGACGGCGCCTTCGTTCGCCGGGGCCAGGTCGTGGCCGTCCTCGCCCAGGGGCAGGAGAGCGCGCAGCTCGCCGAGGCCCAGGCGCGGCAGCGGGAGGCGCAGCAGCAGCTCGCCCGGATCCAGACCCTGAAGCAGCGCGGCTTCGCCACCCAGTCGCAGCTCGACATTCAGAACGCCGCGGCGGCGGCGGCCCGGGCGCAGGCCTCCGGGGTCCGCGCCTCGATGAGCGAGCGGGTGATCACCGCGCCCTTCTCCGGCTACGCCTCGCTCCGCACCATCTCGCCGGGAGCGGTGGTGAGCAGCGGAACGCCGATCGCCACGATCAGCGACATCTCGACGATCAAGCTCGATTTCCCGGTTCCCGAGACGGTGCTTTCCACGCTCCGTCCCGGGCTCACCATCGCCGCCGTCTCGGCGGCCTACCCGGACCAGCCTTTCCGAGGACAGATCGCCAATATCGACCCGGTGATCGATCCCAATACCCGGGCCGTGATGGTGCGCGCCGTGCTTCCCAATCCCGACAACAAGCTCAAGCCCGGCATGCTGCTCACCGTCGCCATCGAAACCTCGCCCCGGCTCGGCCTTTCGGTGCCGGAGCTGGCGATCGTCGGCGAGGGCGACGCCCGCTACGTCTACACGATCGATCCCGGCGGGACCGCGCGGCGGACCGCGGTCCGCACCGGCCTGCGCAGCGCCGGACGGGTGGAGATACTCGAAGGGCTGAAGCCCGGCCAGAAGGTGGTGACCGAAGGCGTGGTCAAACTGTCCGAGGGGATGAAGGTGCGGCTGGCCGGAGCCGGCAATGCCGAGCCCGGGCCGCGCGGACAGGGGCAGGGGGGACCGGCGCGAGGCAAGGCCCCATGAAGATATCCGACCTCTCCGTCCGCCGCCCCGTCTTCGCCGCCGTGCTGGCGATGCTGATCGCGGTCGTCGGCCTGGTCGGCTTCTTCGGCCTCTCGGTTCGCGAATATCCCGACGTCGATCCGCCGGTCGTCTCGGTCCAGACCCAATATATCGGCGCCGCCGCGAGCGTCGTCGAGACCCGGGTCACCCAGGTGCTCGAGGATCAGCTCTCCGGAGTCGAGGGTCTGCAGACGATCACCTCGCGAAGCCAGGACGGGCAGTCGTCGATCACCATCGAATTCTTCCCCGGCCGATCGATCGAGTCGGCCGCCAACGACGTCCGCGACCGGGTCGGCGCTGCGGCAGGCAACCTGCCCGACGACGTCCGCCCCCCCGAGGTGCGCAAGGTCGACGCCGACGCCTCGCCGATCATGTTCTTCGTCGTCTCCAAGCCGGGTTGGTCGCGGCTCCAGCTCAGCGATTATGTCGACCGCAATCTGCTCGACCGCTTTTCCTCGATCGAGGGCGTCGCGCGGGTGTTCGTCGGCGGCGAGGCCCGGCCGGCGATGCGGGTGTGGATGCAGCCCGGCCGGCTCGCCGCCTACGGCCTTACTCCGGGCGATCTCGAAAATGCCTTGAGAAGCCAGAATGTCGAGCTTCCCGCCGGGCGCCTCGAATCGGCGCAGCAGAACGTCACGCTGCGCGTCGACCGGCCGTTCCAGAACGCCCAGCAATTCTCACAGCTCGTCGTCGGCCGGGGCGCCGACGGCTATCTCGTCCGGCTCGGCGACGTCGCCCGGGTCGAGCAGGGGCCCGAAAATCCGTACAGCGCCTTCCGCCTCAACGGGGAGCCCGCCGTCGGCCTCGGAATCGTCCGCCAGTCCGGCGCCAACACGCTTGCCGTCGCCGATGCGGCCAAGGCCACCGCCGACCAGCTGAGGCCGACCCTGCCCGAAGGGATGGAGCTCGTCATCGGATCCGACGAGTCCCTGTTCATCAGCCGCGCCATCGACAAGGTCTGGGTGACTCTCGCCGAGGCGGCCGTGCTCGTCGTCCTCGTCATCTACCTCTTCCTCGGCAACTGGCGCGCCACCCTCATCCCGGCCGTCACCGTGCCGCTCTGCCTGCTCGCCAGCTTCGCCGTGCTGTGGCTGTTCGGCTTCTCCATCAATCTTCTCACCCTGCTCGCCATGGTGCTGTCGATCGGAATCGTCGTCGACGACGCCATCGTCGTGCTCGAGAACGTCTATCATAGGATCGAGGAGGGCGAGCCGCCGCTCGCCGCCGCCTTCGAGGGCACGCGGCAGGTCGGCTTCGCGATCGTTTCGACCACGCTCGTCGTCTGCGCGGTGTTCGTGCCGATCATGTTCATCGCCGGCCAGACCGGCCTTCTGTTCCGGGAGCTCGCGGCGGCGATGATCGGCGCCGTCGCCTTCTCCGGCTTCCTGGCGCTCAGCCTGGCGCCGATGCTCTGCTCGAAGCTTCTCAAATATCAGGAGCGCGGCCGCTTCGCCCGCTGGGTCGACGACCGCTTCCGCCGCCTCGAGGGCTTCTACTCCCGCCGCCTCGACGCCGCGATCCGCAAGCCCCTCGTCCCGCTGGCGGTGGTGGGAATCTTCCTCGCCGGCGCCGGCGCCGTCTTCTTCACCCTGCAGTCCGAGCTGGTCCCGGCGGAGGATGTCGGCATCCTCTCCGCCAACGTCAACGCTCCGGAAGGCACCGGCTACGCTCAGATGGACCGTTACATGCTCGACGCTCAGGGCAAGCTGCTGCCCCTTGTCGACAAGGGCGCGGTGCGGGCCATCATCCAGCGCACGCCGGGTGGCTTCGGCCAGTCGGATGACTTCAACAGCGGCACTTTCGTGGTCTTCCTCAAGCCCTGGGAGGAGCGCGAGAAGACCACCCAGGAAGTCGTCCAGGAGGTCAATCGCCGGCTCGGCCAACTCCCCTCCGTCCGCGGCAACGCCCAGGTCCGCTCCTCGATCGGCGGTCGCGGAAGAGGCCAGCCGGTAAATTTCGTCATCGCCGGCTCGACCTATGCCGAGCTCGCCCGCGCCCGCGACCGCATCCTCGCCGCCGCGGCGGCCAATCCCGGCCTCATCAACCTCGATTCCGATTACAAGGAGACCAAGCCGCAGCTGCGCATCGCCGTCGACACCGCCCGCGCCGGCGATCTCGGAGTCTCGGTGGAGGACGTGTCCAACGCCCTCCAGTCGCTGCTCGGCTCCCGCCGGGTGTCCACTTATGTCGACCGAGGCGAGGAATATCGGGTGATCGTCCAGGCCGAGGCCGGCAACCGCGCCACCCAGGCGGACCTCCAGACCATTCACGTCCGCAACCGCTCCGGCGGCGTGGTTCCGCTCGCCAGCCTGGTCACCGTCACCGACACGGCCGGCGCCCGCGATCTCGGCCGCTACAACAAGATGCGGGCGATCACCCTATCCGGCGGCCTCGCCCCCGGCTACTCGCTCGGCGAGGCGCTCGAGTTCCTCGAGGCCCAGGCCGCCGCGTCGCCCGAGGTGATCGCCGTCGGCTATCGCGGCGAGAGCCAGGCCTTCCGCGAGGCGGGCGGCTCGATCTGGCTCGTCTTCGGACTCACCATCCTCATCATCTACCTGCTGCTCGCCGCCCAGTTCGAAAGCTTCGTCCACCCGGCCGTCATCATCACGACGGTGCCGCTGGCGGTGGCGGGCGGCGGCATCGGCCTGGTCATCATGGGGCAGACGCTCAACCTCTACAGCCAGGTCGGCCTGGTCATGCTGGTCGGCCTCGCCGCCAAGAACGGCATCCTCATCGTCGAGTTCGCCAACCAGCTGCGCGACCAGGGCCGCGACATCGGCCAGGCGATCCGCGAAGCTTCGGCGCGGCGTCTGCGCCCGATCCTGATGACATCGATCGCCACCGTCGCCGGCGCCGTTCCGCTGATGCTGGCGAGCGGAGCCGGGGCCGCGGCCCGGACCGCGATCGGAGTCGTCATCGTCTTCGGGGTGTCGATCTCGACCCTGATCACCCTGTTCCTGATCCCGCTCCTCTATTCGCGCCTCGCCCGCTATACGGGCTCGCCGCTGGCGGTGACGAGGAAGCTCGAGGAGCAGTTGCGGCACCCGGCGGGCGCCCAGCCCATGCCCGCGGAATGAAGGAGACAGACAGGAATGCGTCCGTCAGTCTCGCTTCATGCGAGTAAACAGTGGAGTAAACAGTGACAGTATACATTTACCCAGGGCCACGGCCAGGTTCGCCCCGCAGGGCAGTGGAGGTAAATGTATACTGTCACTATTTGGGGGCTCGGCGGAAATCCGGGAGATCGTGAACTTCATGAACTTCACCTCGGGCAAGGGGGCGGGATGACTGCGCTGACGTCCAGGTCCCAGCTCAGGATGTCCTTCCTGCGCTACGCCCTCTTCACCGTGCCGCTGGTCGTCCTGCTCGGCGCCGTCTCCGGCCGAATCGCCAATTCCGGCTACGGCAATCCGTGGTTCGACGCCCTTCAGAAGCCGGCGATGATGCCGCCCGGCTGGGTCTTCGGGGCCGCCTGGACCTTTCTCTACATTCTCCTCGGCCTTGCCGTGGCCTTGATCCTTCACGCGCGCGGCGCCCGAGGCCGCGGACCCGCCTTGACGCTTTTCGTTGTCCAGCTCCTGCTCAACTACGCCTGGTCGCCGCTCTTCTTCGCCTATCACGAGGTCGGAGCCGCCTTCTGGACGATCCTCGCGATGATCCTGATCTCGGCCGTCACCGCAATGCTCTTCTGGCGGATCCGGCGCGTCGCGGCGCTTCTGATGCTGCCCTATCTGGCCTGGCTTTGCTTCGCCGCCCTGCTCACCTGGCAGATCGGCCTGCTGAACCCGGGGGCGGCGGAGCTTGCGCCGGACGCCTCCGCTTCCGATATCCCCCTCTAGGCATTTAAGGAGGACGCATCATGCAGTCCGAAAACCGTCTGTTCGACGATTTCGTCAAGGTCATGAACGGTGCCGCGGGCACCATCGCCGGAATGGGCCGCGAGGCGGAGAACGCCTTCCGCGACCGCATGCGCGACTGGGTCGGCGGTCTCGACATGGTCTCCCGCGAGGAATTCGAGGCGATGAAGGCGATCGCCATCGCCGCCCGGGAGGAAAGCGCTGCGCTCAGGAGCCGGGTCGAGGCGCTGGAAGCCGCCGCCGCGGCGAAGCCCGGGCGCAAATCGGGCGGTGAGGCCGGTGCGGGGGCCGCGGGCCAGTAATCCACAACATATTGTGGTCCCCTAACCTGCGTCTCTTGCGCCGGCGTCCGAGGGGGGGCAGATTCAAGTTAACAGGGCGGACGGAAAGCTGAGCGATGAACGTGGACGAATTCGAGCTGGAGCGGGAGACGGGCGGCCCGATCGACATGCTCGAACATTATTTCAGCGCCCACGGCTGGGTGTCGGAGCGCGGCGAGGACGAGATCGTCGCCAACTTCCAGGGCAGCTGGGCGCAATATGAGCTTCGCGCGGTGTGGCGCGACGAGGACCATGTCCTCCAGTTCCTCGCCCTCCCCGACATCCGGGTCGCGCAGGACAAGCGCGCCGCCGTCTACGAGACGATCGGCCTCATCAACGAGCAGCTGTGGATCGGCCATTTCGAGCTCTGGGCCTCGTCCGGCCTCGTCCTCTTCCGCCACGCCACCCTGCTCGAGGGCGAGGAAGGCGGGGTTCTCACCCTCCAGCACGCCGAGACACTGGTCGAGGCGGCGATCGAGGAATGCGAGCGCTTCTATCCCGTCTTCCAGTTCGTCCTCTGGGCCGGCAAGACTCCCCAGGAAGCGATCGCCGCGGCCCTGATCGAGACCCAGGGCGAGGCGTAGGCGGGGCGGCCCGTCCAGGCCAACCGTTCGCGCTGAGCCTGTCGAAGCGCTTCACTTTTACCGCGGCCGGCCAAGCCAGGGCTTCGACAAGCTCAGCCCGAACGGTTTAGGGTTAGTCATGACCGACCTGTCCCTCCCCGGCCCGCTCTTCCTGATCGGCTGCGGCAACATGGCCGGAGCGATGCTGGAGGGCTGGCTCGCCGCCGGCGCCGATCCGCGCCTGATCACCGTCGTCCGGCCCAGCGGCCGGGCTCCCGCGCCCGGGATACGGACCCTCACCGCCCTTCCGGAGGACGAGGTTCCCGCCCTGGTCCTGCTCGGGGTCAAGCCGCAGAAGCTGGCCGAGGTCGCCCCGGCCGTCGCGCCGGCGCTCGAGCCGGAGACCATCCTCATCTCGATCCTCGCCGGCACCACCCTCGCGACCCTGCGCGCCCACTTCCCGGCGCCGCGCACCGTCATCAAGGCCATGCCCAACCTGCCCGTCAGCCTCGGCAAGGGCGTGATCGAGCTCCACGCCGACGCTCGAGGCGATGCCGGCGCCAGGGCCGAAGCCGATCGGCTGATGCGCGCGCTGGGCCACGTCGAATGGTTCGAGGACGAAAGCCTCTTCGGAGTCGCCAGCGCCCTGACCGCCGCCGCCCCCGCCTTCCTCTACCGCTTCCTCGACGCGCTGGCGGCGGCGGGGGAGGAGCTGGGGCTTCCGGCGGAGCAGGCGGCTCGTCTGGCCGCAGCGATGGCCGACGGTGCCGGCGCCCTCGCCGCCCGTTCGGAAGAGACTCCGGAGCAGCTCGCCCGCCGGGTGGCGAGCCCCGGCGGCACCACCGAAGCGGGGCTCCGGGTGCTGGATGCCGAGGACGGACTTCGGGCGCTGGTGCTGCGGACGATCGACGCCTCGCGCCGGCGCGGCCAGGAAATGGCCGACGGGCGCGGCCTCACCTCCTAAACCCCCGATGAATGGCGCGTAGTTTCCGGTTCATGCAACAGGGCATAATCTCCGCTCGTTCTTGCGGCGTCCGCGATCCGCGCGGGCGCTCCAGTCGAGGAGAGACGAGTATGCGTATGTATGTTCTGGCCGCCACGCTCGCGGCCGCGGTCGCGCTTCCGGCGACGGCCGCTTCGGCCCAGCGCTACGGCGGTTATGGCCATGGCTACGGCCATGGCAATCGCGAGGTCCGCCAGGAGGTGCGCGAGTGCCGCCGCGAGCTTCGCCGCGCCGACAACCGCTGGGAATATCGCCGCGAGCTGCGCGAATGCCGGCGCGAAATCGCCGAAGCGCGGCGCGACGGCCGTTATCACCGCTACAACCGCTACGACCGCCGCTATCGCGGCTGGTAAGACCGGCCGCGGGCCGCCGCCCTCCGGCGCGGCGGCCCGTCAGGCATCGGGCATCAGGTCGAGCGCCGTCCGGTAGCTGCCGTCCATCAGGAACGGCACCGAGCTGTGACCGCGCGGCGGTCCTCGTTCATCCCGCCTCCCTCGCATCGGCGGCACCCGTCGGTCGGCGCGTGCGTTGTCCTCGCGCGGAAAGCTCCGCGTCCGCTCTGTCTTCGTCAAGGAGGAGGAGGATGCCGTCGACCGTCATCCGATCGATCGACTACCGTCCCGAGGCGCGGGAGCTCGACGTGCTGTTCACCACCGGCCGCCGCTATCTGTTCCACGACGTGCCGCCGGAGGCGGCCGAGGCCTTCCGCTCGGCGCGGATCAAGGGGCGCCACTTCAACAGCCGGATCCGCGGCCGCTACCGCTTCTCGGAAGCCTCGCCCTCCTGAGCGGGAGCGGCGGCGGCCGGCTTGCATTCCGGCAGCCCCAGCTCGACCGCGTCGCGGCAGGCGCTGACCTGAACGTCGCCGTTGGGGGCGATGTAGATGGCATAGTCGCCGGTGTCGCTGCAGCGCGCCGTCCACATCGCCATCGTCATATATTGCTGCTGGTAGGCGCCCTGGTCGACCCGCTTGCAGCGTCGGCCGTTGTCGCGGATCGCTCGGTAGAGGCCGAGGTTGCGGGTCGGCTCGCTCAGCGCCTTTAGCTGGTCGCTCATCGGATTGGCGACGACCACTTTCGTCACGTTCCGCTGCGGCGCGCCGTCGTCGCAGCCCGCGACGAGCGATGCGCAAAGGGCGATTGTCGGCCAGGCCTTCATCTCTCACTCCTTGCCATGCGCCGGTCAATACGCGCGGGCGAAGCGGTCGTTGCGATCGAAGCCGAGCCGCTCGACCCCGGCGCGCTTCACATGCGCCAGAACCCGGTCGAAATCCTCATAGCGCGTTTCCGCCTCGGCGCGGAAGAGCAGGAAGTCGACCCGGGACTCGCGAACGGCGGCGAGGCGGGCGGGCAGGGCCTCTTCGGCGATCGGAGCGCCGTTCCAGGTGAGCCGGCTGGCGGAGTCGAGGGCGAGCCGGTGGGTCACCGGATCGCTCTGCGTGTCGCCGTCCTGGGGGATGTCGATCTTCACGCTGTGGGTCATCAGCGGGAGGGTGATGATGAACATGATGAGGAGGACCAGCATGACGTCGATGATCGGGGTCGTGTTGATCGTGCTGAACGGCTGCTCGCCCACACTGGCGTAGGCGACGGGGCGGCGGCGGTGCGACATGTCGGCCTCCTTGATGTAATGAGACATCATAACAATAACGACGGCGTGGAGCAACGGTTCCGGCGCCTAGCGGGCTTCTCCGGTATAGATCCGCCAGCCGCGTTCCGCCTCGGGTCCGGACGTCGCCCGCCGCATGGTGACGCTGCCCGCGCTGCTGAACGGCCGGCCGCCGCGAAACTCGCCGCGGATCATCACCGGCACCTCGACATAGGCGAAGCCGTTCGCCTGGACCGGCTCGCCCGGCGGACCGACGTCGGCGCGGTAGGTTGAATAGGCTCTGAAATTGTCCGCGAAGCGCCGCGCAGCCTCGCCGCCTTCTCCCGACCGCATCGCCCAGGCCGCATCGTAATCGCCGGCCTCGATCCGTGCATAATAACGTTTGAGGGTCGAGGCGGCGTCGCCGCTCTGCTCCCGGTCCTGGGCGGTCGGCGCGGGCGGCTCGAGCTCGGGCATCGGAGGCTGGGTGGCGGCTTCCCGCCGCTGCGCCTCCTTCGGCGCTTCGGGCGAGTCGCCGCAGGCGGCGAGAAGAAGGAGGCAGCAGAAAGCGGCGCGCTTCATCGCGCCCCCATAAGGCGCGGCGGACGATGCGTCACCCCGCGAGCGATCAGGCGGTGAGGCGGCTCTGGGTGCCGTGGATGAGGTCGGTGGCGCGCTCGAAGCTCATCGGGCGGCCGAACAGATAGCCCTGGATCTGGTGGCAGCCGAGATCGCGCATCCGGGTGAAGTCGTCGGCGGTCTCGACCCCTTCGGCGGTCACCGTCATCCGGAAGCTCTTGGCGAGCTGGACGATCGACTGGATGATCGCGACCGTCTCGCGGTTGCTGCCCGCCTCGCGGACGAAGCTGCCGTCGATCTTGAGCTTATGGAAGACGGCCTTGTTGAGATAGCCGAGCGACGAATAGCCGGTGCCGAAATCGTCCAGCGCGATGCCGACGCCGAGCGCGCGGAGGCGCTTCAGGACGTCGAGCGAGCCTTCCGAGTCGCCGAGGAATACCGATTCGGTGACCTCGAGCTCGAGCCGGTTGGCCTTGAGCCGGTATTTGGCGAGCGCTTCCGAGACGGTGTTGGGAAGCGCGGGAAGGATGAGCTGGCGGGCCGACAGGTTGAGGGCGACGCTGATATAATCGGGCCAGACCGAGGCGGCGCGGCAGGCCTCGTCGATCACCCAGTCGCCCAATTGCATGATCAGGCCGGTTTCCTCGGCGAGCGGGATGAACTCGATCGGCGAGACCATGCCGCGGGTCGGGTGGTGCCAGCGGATCAGCGCCTCGAAGCCGACGAGGCTCTGGTCGGCGGCGTTGACCAGCGGCTGATAGTCGAGCCGGAACTGCTTGAGAGTCAAAGCCTGGCGAAGGTCCTGCTCGAGCCTCAGCCGGTCCTCGGCCTCGTTCTGCATGTCGGCGGAGAAATAGCAGCAGGTGCCGCGGCCCTGGCCCTTCGCCTGGTACAGGGCCAGGTCGGCCTTCTGGATGAGATCGTCGACGCTCTGCCCGTCGATCGGGCCGAAGGCGCAGCCGATCGACACACCGATGCGGATCTCGGCCTTGTCGATATGATAGGGCTCGGCGACCGCGGCGATGATCCGCCCGGCGAGGTCGTCGACCTTCTTTCGGCTCTGCGCGTCGCGGATGACGATGGCGAACTCGTCGCCGCCCATCCGGCCGACATGTCCGGATTCGCCGGCTTCCTTGACCAGGCGCTGCGAGACGCTCTTCAGCACCGCGTCCCCCTTGGGGTGGCCGAACGTGTCGTTGACCGGCTTGAAGCCGTCGAGATCGAGGAACATGATCGCGCAGGGCACATTGCTGGATTGCGAGGTCGACAGCGCCTCGCCGAGCAGCTGGCGGACCCGGCCGCGATTGGGCAGGCCCGAGAGCACGTCCATGTTGGCGAGGTTGGTCAGCCTTTCCTGGGTGCGGCGGACCTCGGTGATGTCGGAGCCGACTCCCCGGAAGCCCTGGAACTGGCCGGCCATGTCGATGATCGGATCGCCGGCGAGGCTGATCCAGCGGGTGCCGCGGCGGGTCTTCAGCTCCATTTCGAGGCTCGCGAAGGGCGCCCGGGCGAGCAGGGTTCGGCCGAGCGCGCTGTTGCCGCCGAGCGTCGCCGGGAGCGAATGTCCGATCAGCTGGCTGGCCGAGCGGCCGAGCAGGGAGGTCATCCGCGAGGAGATGTAGACGACCCGGTTCTCGGCATCGACCTGCCACAGCCAGCCCACGCCGCGATGCTCATATTCCTTGAGCAGCAGCCGCACCGATTCGGCCTGGGTGCGGACGTTGGCGATGGTCTGGAGCTGGTGGAAGGTCCAGCGGGTGAGCCGGGCGACCCCGAAGATGGCGACGGCGGCGACTCCGACGATGGAGGCGCCGAAGGTGGGATCGAGATCCGAGCTGCCCAGATAATAAGCGCAGCACAAGGCCGCGGTCATCGTCGCGATCCAGGCGAAGGCCGCCGCGGGGACGGAGGCGAGGCCGATCGCGGCCATGATCATCGCCCCCATCGCGCCGCCGATGACGACCTGCACATGGTGGGGCTGAGTGGCGAAGGCGTAGGTCGGGAAGGCGGACCAGATGGCGGCGAGGCCGACCGCCTCGCCGATCGCGCGCATCACGGGGCGCCCCTCGGCCGAGCGGCTCTCGGCGGCGGCGCCCTCGGTCTTGGCCGAGCGGAAATAGGCCCAGTTGGCGAGGCCGACCAGGGCGAGCCAGCCGGCGATCAGCTCGATGCGGGTCGTGCCCAGCATCGCCCACGAGACGAGCAGAGCGGCGCCGGCGCCGGTGAGCGCGAAGAAGGGTGCGAACAGCAGCCGGGTCTGCGCCTGGCCGTTATGGAGATGGGCGTCGCGGAGCCGCTGGCTGCTAGCGTCGGCCCCGACGCTCTCATCCGCAAGCTCCGCCGGCTCCAATTCCTGCGGGTCGACATCCAAGGGAACGGGCGCGTGGTACATGGGAATCCTGCGTGCTGCCGGGGCTTCCCGGTTCGTAGCCGCAGAGGTTTGATGGAGTGTTAAGGGCGGGACGAAATGCGGCCAACCGTCGGCACTTCCCCGCCGGCTCCTCAGCAATTCTGGTATTTCCAGTTGCGCCTCTTCCCTTCCGCCATCCATTCGACCGCCCGGGCGATGCGCTTGTCGCGGGTCTCCGGCCGCTTCGCCCCGGCCACCCATTCGACATATTCGCGCCGGCCGCCGGGCGGAAAGGAATCGAAGGCCGCTTTCGCCGCGGGGTTGGCGGCGAGAGCCGCTTCGAGCTCCGGCGGAGTCTCGAGGTCCGGCTTCGGCGCGCCTTTAGGCCGTGCCGGGCGCGTCCCGGCGTCGGTCAGGTCCATCGCCTTTCGGATCAGCGCCCCCAGAACCTCTTCGGGAGGCAGGTCGGCGATCGAGGTCAGCCGCCCGAACTGGCCCATCGCGTCGCGCTCGGCGCCGGTCTCGCCCAGAACGTCCTTCGCCCGCCAGAAGCCGAAGGTGGCGTGCGCCTTGAAGGCGGCCATTCCGGCCAGCATCTGCCCCTTGTAGAGGAAATGCGGCATGCCCCACTTCAGAGTCTCCTCCGCCTCCGGACAGGCGGAGTGAACGGCGGAGCGCAGATGCTCGAGGATCGGCCGGGCGAAATCCGCCTGACGGTCGATATAGGCGTCGATGCGCGGGTCCGCGGCCATGGCGCGGTTATAGCTTCAAAACGGCGCCCGGGTCAGCGGCGGATGAATATTTTCGCCACCGGGATCCTGTCCTCGTCATCCGAATCCTCGTCCTCCTTTTGCGGCGAGAGCTCGACCTCGACCAATTCCTCGCGCTGGCCCGAGCGGCCGAAGTCGCGGATCAGCCGGGCGATCACCCGCGCCGTGCCGTTGGGATTGATCGGATCGCTCGAATAGATTTCCGCCTTCAGCGAATAAGTGCCGGGCGCCGCCCGGCGCAGCATATATTGCTCGGGGCCGGAGCCGTCCGTCGTCTCGTCCGAGAGGCGCCCCCCGATCGCGGTCTCGTCGTTATAATAGCTCGCCCGCTCGCCATTGGGCTCGGTCAGCCACATGTCGACGTCGATTTCCTCGTTCTTCCATTCGAGCACGATCCTGAGGTCGAGGTCGAGATTGGCGATCAGCCGCGGATCGAGCGGAACGTCCGTGCCGCCCAGGCGGCGGTAGCGGGCGATGATCGAATTGACCTCGGTGAGCGCGACGAGGTTGAAGCCTTCATGGTCGTCGTCGTCGACGGTGAGAGCCACGTCGGCGAGCAGGGCGATCGCCCGGGCGAGGTCGGCCCGGGCGGCCTCGCCGCGTTTCCCGGCCGCGCGCTTGGCGAGCGCGAGCGCCAGGCCGCGGCGCGGATGGGGGTGCTTGCGGTCCATCGCGGTCATTCGCTCGTAAAGCGCGACGGCGCGGTCGTGATCGCCCCAGCGGACGAGCCGCTCGGCGACGATTCCGAGTGTTTCGCTGTCGCGGGTCGGAAGCTCGAGCGCGGAGAGCAGGAGCCGAAGCGCCTCGGCGCGGCGCCCGCCCCGGTGGTAGAATTCGGAAACGTCGAACCAGAAGGCGGGGAGGGTCCCGTGAACCGCCTGCTGCTCCGCCAGCACCCGCTCCCACTGCTCGGGCCGGGCCGCCTTCAGGGCCTTCAGATAAGGCCGGTCCGAAGCCCATTCCGCCGCCTTGACCTCCGGCTCCGGCGGCTGAGGTTGGCCGACGACGCTATCGTTGCCCACCGACCCGAGGGGAACGGATGACTGGACGCCGGGCAGGTCCTTCAATTGGGTGCCGGTTACGGTGACGTCGCTGTTGCCGCTGCTGACCACGCCGTCCGCCGGTGCGGGCTGTGCGGGCTGTGCCGGCTGTGACGGCTGTGCCGGCGGTACGGCGGGCTGCGCCGGCGTCGGCTCCGGCGAGGGCGGCGGCACCGGCACCGGCTCCGGCACCGGCTCCGGAATCGGCCCGCCATAGTCGCCGTCCCCGTTCCCGTCGTCCCGCTTGGCGCGAATGTCGAAACGGGTCGCCCACCATTTTTTCTGTTCTTCCCAGCGCTCCAGCAGAGTGTCGAAGCGCTCCTTGAGTTCCTTCTCTCTCGCGCCGGCGTCGGCCGCGGCGAGTTCCCGGTACCGGCCGAGAAGCTCGGCGGGCAAGGTGGCCGGAGGCTCGATCCGCGCTTCGACATAATCCTCGGGCGTCTCGAGGACGAGGAAGGAGATGTCGGGTCCGGCGACGGAGTAGCGGCGGGCGAAGGCGATGACGGCGTCGCGCTCCTCTTCCTCGGACGCGGCGCGCACGGCGAGCCGGTCCGCCGCCCACAGCGAAGCCGCTCCCGGCCAGGACCCGACGCCGCCCTCCGGCATGTAGACCCGCTCGGGCGCCTCGGAGCCGGTGAGCCGCACCACCACCCCGCCCTGGTCCGGCATTCGTCCGACGATCCGCCATCCGCCGGCGGGCGCATCGAGGAGCGCGAAATCGACCGGAGCTCCCGCCGTGGAGCGGACCGCCGCCACGCGCACGGTCTGCCGGGTCAGCTCGTCGAGCAGCTGAGCGCCGTTGGCGTCACCGAGGTGGAGCGCCGCGCCGCCGCGGGCTCGGGCGAGTGCGCCGAGCCAGGGCCGGTCGGCGTCGGAGCTGCTGGATACGACGTTGAGGACGCAGTCGGGCTTGAACGAATCGCGTCGCCCCAGTGTCACGAGCCCGTCCGTGAAGAGCAGGCAGGTGTCCGCGGCAACGGCCTTGCCTGAGAAGGAATCGAGGCTGGTGGCGCCGCGGTAGACGATCGCGCGGAGGCGGGCGGAAACGGACTCTGCATCTTTCAGCCTGACCCGCTCGGCGCCGCCGCCGTCGAAGAGGATGAGCTCGATCGCCTGCGGCCGGACGCGCTCAAGATAGTCGCGAAGCATGCCGATCTCGGCCTCGAGCCGGTCGTCTCGCCGGGAGAGCGAGCGGTCCCAGAGGATCGCCACGCTTCGCGGCCGGGGCGCCCGCGCCGAGGGGCCTTCGTCTTGGTCGACGATCTCGAAAAAAGTTTCGCCCGAGCCGCCCCGGCCCGCGAGCATGGCCGCCTCCCGCTCCGTCGTGGCGATGGTCAGGCTGCCGGCGATCCGGCGCTGAGCGCCCTGGAACGAGGCCCGGTAGGGGCCTTGCCCCTCCCAGCGCGTCTCCCCCCCGACCGGCAGGACCAGGCGCGGCGCGGCGGCGACTCCGCTCGCTTCCACGACGATGGATAGCTCGCCGATGTCCTGGCCGTGGGAGAGGGGCAGCACATAGCCGCGCACCGGATCGAGCGGACTGACGAAGGTCAGACGGACGGTACGAGCCGAACCCGCCTCGATCGGATAGACCCGGGTCGAGAAGCGGAAGCCCCGGGAGACTTCGCCGAGACCGGGGTCGATGCGTTCGCGGACCCGCGCCTCATAGGCCCGCCGCGCCTCGATCTGGTCGACCAGGACTCCGTCGATCATTGTCCCGCCCACGTCGAGGGCATAGCCGGTGACGACCGAGCCTTCGGGCATGGCCAGGGAGAATCGGCCTTCGAGCCGGTCCTGACCCGGATTTCGCAAGCGCGCGGTGAGGCTCGTCTCGGCGATCCCGCCATGGACCCGGACCGCGATCTCCAGTGCCTCGATTCGGAGGTCCGCGCTCCGCTCGCCTTCGTCGTCCACTCCGTCGATCAGCGCGCTCAGCTGCGGATTGTCAGTCTCGGCGGCGACGGCGGGGGCGCCGAAGGCGGCGAGAAGGAGCAAGAGAGCGGCCAGAAACCCGCGCGCCGCGCCGAACCCATGCTCCATTTCGCCACCCCCTGGCGGCGAGGTTAGTCCACCCGCCGCTGATCGCCAAGCGCGAAGCCCGGCCTGGTCGCGACTCGCTTCGGCTTCGAATCGATTCGGTCCGCCGAGCGCGCGGGAACCTGCGATTCGGCCGCGCGCTGGCGAGCGATTCTCTTGCGTGGAGAGGATCATGCGAGCCTCCCGACTGTCGTCCAGCGTCATCGCCCGAGTCGCCTATGACGAGGAGGAGAGGGCGCTCAGCATCTGGTTCAGGGAAACCGGACGCTACATCTATTCGGACGTGCCCGGGGCGATCTACGAGGGCATCTGCAAGGCGCCGTCGGCCGGGCGTTACTTCAACGCCTGCATCAAGCGCCGCTTCCCCTGCCGGCCCGATCCGGAACGGAGGAAATTCAGGCCCGCCTGAAGGTTGATCGGCGGCGCCCTTCATGTCACCAGAGGGCAGGGGAGAAGGCCTTGCGTCTGAAGACTTTGACCTACACGAGCCGCGCCCGCCTCGACCTCACCGACGAGGATCTCGGAGCGATCCACCAGACCGCGCGCCATCTCAACGCGCTGGACGGCGTCACCGGGTTGCTGCTCTTCGACGGCTCCCGCTTCCTCCAGATCATCGAAGGCTCGGAGGACGCCATCGACAATCTGGTCGAGCGGCTTCGAATGGACCGGCGCCATTCGGCGTTCGAGGTGCGCGACGAGCGCTACGTCGAGCGGCGCTCCTTCCCGGACTGGTCGATGGAGCTCGTCCGCGTCAGTACCGGCTACAAGAGCGCGAGGGACGAGGTCGCCACCATCCTGCCGGCCGGAGTGGCGGCCCCGGTGCGGGAGCTCGTGCTCAGGATGTCGGGCGCGATGGCGGCGGCTTAGGCCGCCATTCAGGCGGAAGCCGGAATCCATGAACACGGCCCTCGCGAACGATCTCCAGCCTCATGTTCATGGATCCCGGAGCAAGTCCGGGATGACGACACGCCAGGAGAGCGCCCTCAGCTCCGGCTCCAGCCCGGCCTGGGCGGCTGGTGCAGATTCGCTTCGGGGATCAGCCGGCGCAGCTTGCGGGCGAAGCTCCTCAGGCAGACTTCGCTCTCGCCCAGCGGCCCCGGGGTATAGCTGCGCGAGGCCATGCCCTGCTGGACGCCGGCGATCAGAGCCGTGTCCTCGGCGTTGACCCGGCGGTTGATCCGCCAGTTCAGATAGCGGGCGGCCCTCATCTCGCGGCGTGCATCGGGCAAGGCGTAGCTGATCTCGCGGATCACCGTCTGCGTCGGCGAGACCGGAAGAAACTGCATGAAATCGACCTGGTCCGGGTAGATGTCGAAAGCGACGTTCGGCCACAGCTTCAAATAGAGCCAGCGCCGCTGAAGCTCGCCGGGGAGGTGCGGGACGGCCGGGAGGAGCGTCTGGTAGGCTCGCTCCGACGGGTTGGCGGAGGGCCGATCGATCAGGTCCCCCGCCATCCGGTCGACATGCTCCCCCGCCGAAATCGCATAGCCGCGGCCGAACAGGCGGGTGAGGCCGGGATGGGCGACGGGGATGTGAAGCCCGTCCGAATAATTGTCGGCGACGTTCTTCCAGTTGACGTCGCGCGGCCTCGACGTGACCCGGCCGAGCGCCGCCAGTTCGTCGAAGCGATAGGGGGCGATTTCGGGCTCATGGGGCGCAATCATCTCGGCGACGGAGGGGCCGCCGGGCTCGAGCCGCACGAAGAGGAAGCCGCGCCACGCCTCCAGCTCCACCGGCACGAGTCCGAGCTTCGACGTCTCCAGCCCGGGATAGTCGCTCTTGCGGGGCACTCCGACCAGCCGGCCGTCGAGCGCGTAGGTCCAGGCGTGATAGGGGCAGGTGAGCCGCCTCGCGCAGCCGGCGCCGCCGCTCACCACCCGCGCGCCGCGGTGTCGGCAGACGTTGGAGAAGGCACGCACCGCGCCGTCGTCGCCGCGGATGACGATGACGCTCTCGCCGAGATAGTCGATCGTCCGCCAGTCCCCGGCGGCCGGAATCTCGCTGGAGTGGCACACGATCTGCCAGGACGGGCGGATCACCCGCTCCATCTCCACCTCGAAAAATTCGGAGTCGCGGTAAATCCAGCCGGGAAGGCTGAGTTCGGGCTCCGGGGCCGCGGCGAGATGCGGGATTGGCATGCGCATTTGTGGCAAAGTGGCGAACTTTTGTCACTCTCGGCCTGCCCGCATCTTGCAGACGCCCTCCGCATGCCGGACAATCGCATCGGCATCGAGGGGATTGAGAATGGAGCTAAGCCGCCGTTCGCTTCTGACCGGCTTCTCGGCGACGATCTTGGGTTTCGGCGGGCTGAAGTTGCTGAGCGAGGCTCCGGCCTTGGCGCAGCCGGCCGCGACCGGTTACGGCCCGTTGCGGTCCGATCCGAAGCGGTTGCTCGACCTTCCCGCCGGTTTCTCCTACCGGATCGTCTCGCGCCAGCGCGATCGGATGAGCGACGGGCTGCGCACGCCGGCCGCCTTCGACGGCATGGCCTGCTTCCCGGTCCGCGGCGCGCCCGATCGCGTGGCTTTGGTTCGAAACCATGAAATCTGGCCCGACGATCGCGACGGCGGCGCGTTCGGCGCCCGTCTCACCGTCCCGCGAGGCAGGATATTCGATTTCCAGCCGGACGGCCGCCCCAAGCTCGGCGGCACCACCACCCTGATCTGGGACATGCGGCAGCAGCGGCTGCTGCGCTCGCATCTCAGCCTCGCCGGCACCTGCGGCAATTGCGCGGGGGGAGCGACGCCCTGGGGTTCATGGCTGAGCTGCGAGGAGACGATCGAGAAGGACGCACCTTGGGTCAGCCGGGCTCATGGCTGGGTGTTCGAGGTTCCTTCGCGCGCCTCCGGCCTCGTCGACCCGGTGCCGCTGACCGCGATGGGCCGCTTCGTCCACGAGGCGGCGATCGTCGATCCCCGCACCGGCATCGTCTACCTGACCGAGGACCGGCCGGACGGCCTCTTCTATCGATTCCTGCCCGACGTGCGCGGCCGGCTTTCGCGCGGCGGACGGCTGCAGGCGCTCGGGCTGGCCGACGACCGCGAGCGGGATCTTCGCAACTGGCCCGCGGACGGAGGCCGCTTCCCGGGCCGCGGATCCCATGTTCCGGTCGGCGGGCGGGCGGCGGTCCGCTGGATCGATCTCGACGGGGTCGAGTCGCCCGACGGCGACCTCAAGGAGCGCGGCTTTCGGCGCGGAGCGCTCCGCTTCGCGCGGGGTGAAGGTCTGGCGGTCGGCGGCGCCGGCGGCGGCAGCGAAATCTATGTCAGCTGCACCATGGGCGGACCGGCTCGGCTCGGCCAGGTGTGGCGCTACCGCCCGAGCCCGGCCGAGGGCCAGCCGAACGAAGCCGCGACTCCGGGCAGCCTGGAGCTGTTCGTGGAATCGAGGTCGGCGGAGCGGCTCAAGAATTGCGACAATGTGGCCGTCAGCCCGTGGGGCGACCTCATCCTGTGCGAGGACGGTCCGGACGACCGGCCGCAATATCTTCGCGGGGTCACGCCCGCCGGCGAGCTCTACACCCTTGCCGCCAATTCCTATTCGGAGTTCGCCGGAGCCTGCTTCTCGCCCGACGGGTCGACCCTGTTCGTAAACGCCCAATCGCCGGGCATCACCTTCGCCGTCACCGGGCCCTGGCGGCATCCATCGCCAAGGAGGCCGGCATGACGCCCGAGCTCATCGCCCTCGCCTGGGGCTGCATCCTCGCCCTCGTCCACATCTTCGTGGCGGTGAGGTTCAAGACGCGGCAATATGGCACCAGGTGGAATATCGGCGCCCGCGACGAGGATCTGCCGCCGCCTCAGCCCCTCGTCGGGCGCCTCGCCCGGGCGCAGGCCAACTTCCTCGAGACCTTCCCGATCTTCGCCGCGGCGGCCCTGATCGTCAGCGTGGCGGGGCTCGAGGACCGCTGGACGGCGCTCGGCGCGTGGCTCTGGCTCGGCGCGCGAATCGTCTATCTGCCGCTCTACGCTTTGGGCGTGCCGGTGGTTCGGACCATCGCCTTCCTGGTCAGCGTCGTCGGAATCCTGCTGGTGCTTCGGCCGGTGCTCGTCGCGAGCCTCGGCTGAAATCCTAGAGCATGATCGTCTTAGCATGAAGCGTATCCGCTGTTGGTGACGTAGTTGGCGCATTCGGTGGGTGAGAAGGCGTCGAGGAGGGATCCGATGCGCTTCCAGACGGCGTCGGTGGTCCGCTCATTGGCCTTGCGGAGC
>DASPJA010000080.1:0-99452 GCA_035628835.1 Allosphingosinicella sp. | reverse complement strand
TCTCGCGGGTGAGGCCGTTCCCCTTCCGCGTGGGCGACGGACCTCTCGTCGAATTGCCGCTCAGCGCCGCCTATGTCGGCCCTTTGCGCTCCAGAGGCGGGCCGGTCTATCGCGCCGCCCGGCTTTTGCCGCGGGGGCGCGGGATCCTCTTCCGCACCGGGCTTCTCAACCGGGCGGCGCTCACCCCGGAGGGCGTTCCGCTGCACGAGGCGCTGGACGCCGCGAGGGCGCTGCTCGACGACGGAGTCCGCTGGTTCAGCCTGTCCTTTCACTCGCCCTCGGTCGAGCCTGGCCACACGCCGTTCGTCCGCACCGCCGCGGACCTCGCCACGTTCCACGCCTGGTGGGACGGCATGTTCGACTTCTTCGAGCGCGAAGGCATCGCTCCCGCCTCGATCGAGGAGACCATCGCCGCCGCCAAATCGGGGTCATAGCCGGCAAACCGCCTTGTCTTGCCATCGCCGCGGCGGCTGCCTATCCGGCAAGGCCGGAGTTACGGGCCTGTAGCTCAATGGTAGAGCCGGCCGCTCATAACGGCTAGGTTGCGGGTTCGAATCCTGCCGGGCCCACCAGCCTTCGCTCCTGGCGCAGCTTCGGCTGGCAAGCCGGGACGGTGCAGTGTAGATACGGCCTTGGCGGGCTTGCCCGCCGTAGCCCGAGGGCGAAGGCGGGGAGTGGCGCAGCCTGGTAGCGCATCTGCTTTGGGAGCAGAGGGTCGCAGGTTCGAATCCTGTCTCCCCGACCAGCCTTTTGCTGAAGCTTCGGCTGGCAAGCCGAAGGTTTAGGGGGAGCTGCCCGCTTTAGCTTTCGCCAAGGAGGGCTACCGCGGCGGAGCGGAAACCAAAACCGCCCATACGTCGTTCGCCCTCCCATGCATCGATACGCCATAGCGCTGCTTCTGACGCTGCTTGCCTCGGCGGCCTCCGCCCACGTAAAATGGTTCGAATCCTACGAGGTCGCCGCCGAGCCGGTGCCGATCGCGACGACCCTGTCCCTGCCTTATTTCTGGCTCGGGGTCGGGCTCGTCCTCCTCTTCTTCGTCGCCACCACGCTGCTGGAGCGCCGGTCGCCGGGGCTGGCCGCCACGCGCGGGCTCGACTGGGCGACCCGGCCGCTTCGCGAGAATGCCGACGGCTTCATGATCGCGGTGCTTGCGGCCTTCTTCGTCGCACTCTTCGCGGTCGGCGGCACCTATCTCACTCCGGAGCTGAAGACGGAGGCGGGGTGGGTGCCGTGGGCGCAGCTTGTCATCGCCTTGCTCGTCGTTCCCCGCCGCGCCCGGCCGCTCGCGGCGCTCGGTATCGTTCTGCTCTGGGCTCTGACCCTCCGCGACTACGACCTCTTCCACCTGCTCGACTATCTCGCCCTCGGGCTCGGCCTCGCCGGCTATCTGCTGCTGTCGGGCCTGCCCGACGGCCGCTGGCGAGAGCGGCGCTTCGCCGTGCTGCGCTGGGGGATCGCCCTCGCCCTGATGTGGTCGAGCATGGAGAAGTTCATGTACCCGCAGTGGTTCCTGCCGCTGCTCGAGGAAAAGCCGTTCCTCGCCTTCGGAATCCCGTTCGGCCCCTACACGACCATGGCCGGGGTCGCCGAATTCACGCTCGGCTTCGGGCTGCTCTGGACTCCCCTGGTCCGGCGCCTGTCGGCGGCAGCCCTGTTCGCCCTGATGTTCGCGGCCGTCTATCCCTTCGGGCGTGTCGACCTTATCGGCCATGCGACGATCCTCGCCTCCCTGCTCGTCATTCTCGCCGACCCGATTCGGGCCGAGGCCTTGGAAGTCACTCCCCGCGACCGCCGCGCCACCCTGTTCGTCCCGCTCGGAATCGCCGCGGCTCTGGCGGTGACCATGCTCTCTTATGCCGGTCTGCACCGACTCATTTACCATGAGGTGGGCGGGGAGCTGGCAACCCTGCTCCGCCCGGAATCGGCTCGCCTGGCCCATGCCGGGGCCGGAGTCGCCCCCGGCGCCTTCTGGCGCGGCAACGAGCATTATCACGGGGGCGAAGGCTCGGCCCGGGCCCCCGGGGCCGGAGCGACCGCGGCGATGATGAGCGCGATGGACCGGATGCACGGGAGCATGAACCAGGCTTCGATAACCGGCGACATCGACCGCGATTTCGTCGCGCTGATGATCCCGCACCATCGGTCCGCGGTCGACATGGCCCGGATCTATCTCGAGAGCGGACGGGATCCCGAGCTGAGGCGCCTCGCCCATCATATCGTCGCCACCCAGGAAGCGGAGATCCGGCAGATGGGCGGCCGCGACAAGGCGTCCGCCGCGAAGGCGCCCGCGGCTCCGGCCGGGCACTGAGCGTCGGCGGCGGGAAAAACCCCCGCATATCGGAGGAGAAAGCAGTTGCGCTCGTGCGCTCGGCTGCCTTAGCCTCACAAGGGTCAACAAGGGGGCAGCGAACATGGTGAGTCTGACGAAGGGCCAGAGCATTCGCCTCGAGAAAACGGGCGGAGGCACGCTGACCCGGGTCACGATGGGGCTCGGCTGGGACGTGCGCAAGTCGAAGGGCTTCATGGGGATGTTCGGCGGCGGCGGCGGCGACATCGACCTGGATGCCTCCTGCCTCCTGTTCGACGCTCAGCGCCAGGTGCTCGACGCGATCTGGTTCCAGCAGTTGCGCAGCAACGATGGCAGCATCATCCATACCGGGGACAACCGGACCGGAGCGGGCGACGGCGACGACGAGCAGATCATCGTCGATCTCTCCTCCGTTCCCGGCCATGTCGCCTCGCTGGTCTTCACCGTGAACAGCTTTACCGGCGATACTTTCGACAAGATCGAGAACGCCTATTGCCGGCTGGTCGACGCCAGCAACGGCCAGGAGATGGCCCGCTACGACCTGACCGGCGCCGGCTCCCATACCGGCCAGGTCATGGCCAAGGTCAGCCGCACCGGCGGCGGCTGGGAGATGAAGGCGATCGGCGAGAAGACCTATGGGAGGACCTTCCACGACATGATGCCCGCCATTCTCGGCCAGCTCTGATCTTTCCCGGGGAGGTCGAAAATGCAGCTTCAGCGCGGCGCGAATACCGCGGTCGGAACCGGCGCCGTCAGCGTCGACGTCAATGTCGGCGGCGATCCGTCGGCGGACATCTCCGCCTATCTGCTGAACGAGGGCGGCAAGGTCCGCGGCGACCATGACATGGTCTTCTTCAACCAGCCCTCCGGAGCGGACGGAGCGGTCAGGCTGAGCGGCGGCCGGTTCGACGTCGACCTCGACCGAATCCCCGCCGACATCGCCCGCATCGTCTTCTGCGTCACCATCGACCAGGCCCAGGGCGGCAAGTCGCTGGCCGCGCTCCGCCAGGCCGGGATCAGCGTCGCGCGGGGGGACGGTACCGTCGTCGCCGACTATCCCCCCGATCTGGCCGGGGCGACCGAGGCGGCGATGACCTTCGGCGAGCTCTACCGGCGCGGCGGCGAGTGGAAGTTCCGGGCCGTCGGCCAGGGCTTCAACGGCGGCCTGGCGCCGCTTGCGAGGTCGTTCGGGATCGACGTCGCCGACGAGCCCGCGCCGGCCCCGCCGCCGCCGCCGCCCGCGGCCGCTCCTCCTCCTCCGCCGCCCGCCGCCGCGCCGGCGCCGCCGCGCCCCGTCAGCCTCTCCAAGGTGAGCCTGGAGAAAAAGGGTCAGACGGTCAGCCTCGAGAAGCGCGGCACAAGCTTCGGCGAGATCGTCATCAACCTGAACTGGACCCGCGGCCGCAAGGGCTTCTTCGGCGGCGGCGCGGTCGATCTCGATCTCGGCTGCCTGCTGGAGATGGCGAACGGCCAGAAGAGCGTCGTCCAGGCCCTCGGGCGGATGTTCGGAAGCTATCATCAGCCCCCCTTCATCGCGCTCGACGGCGACGACCGCACCGGCGACGTCTCGCAGGGCGAGACGATGCGGATCAACGGCGCCTACTGGAACGAGATCGCCCGGGTCGCGATCTTCGCCAACATCTACGACGGCGTTCCCAACTGGCAGCAGACCGACGCCCTCGTCACCGTGACCATGCCCGATCAGCCGCCGATCGAGGTCAGGATGACGGAAGGCCGCAACGACAAGAGGCTGTGCGGCATCGTTTTGCTCGAGAACGACCGCGGAACGCTCAAGGTCACGCGCATCGTCGATTATTACAGGGATCAAAGCGAGCTTGACAGAGCCCATGGCTGGGGCCTGCGCTGGGTCGCCGGCAGCAAGGACTGAGCTTGGCCAAAGGAATGACCATTGATTAGGAAATATTATACCGGCTCGCTGATCTTCACGGCCGTCTGCCTCGCGCTCGGCGCCTGGCTCGGCTGGGAGCTGACCGGCACCGTCGTTGGGACGCTCGGGATCGTCTGGATCGTCCTGGTCCTCGGAGTCCTCGAAGTCTCGCTTTCGTTCGACAATGCGGTGGTCAACGCCACCGTGCTCAAGGACATGGACGAGAAGTGGCGCCGCCGCTTCCTGACCTGGGGCATTGCGATCGCCGTGTTCGGCATGCGGATCATCTTCCCGGTGGCGATCGTCGCCATCGCCGCCTCGCTGAACCCGATCGACGCCGTTCGCCTCGCGGCGACCGAGCCCGAGACCTATGAGCGCCTGATCCATGAGGCGCATGTCGGGATCGCGGGCTTCGGCGGCGCCTTCCTGGCCATGGTCGGCCTCAAATTCTTCTTCGATTCCGACAAGGAGGTGCACTGGATCGCGGCTGTCGAAGCGCAGCTTTCCAAACTGTCCAGCATCACGGCGATCGAAATCGCCGTCCTGCTCGGCGCCTTGTGGGCGATTTCGAGCGCTCTGCCGGCGGAAACGGCCAACACCTTCCTGATCGCCGGCATCGCCGG
This sequence comes from Allosphingosinicella sp., assembly GCA_035628835.1. Lineage (GTDB taxonomy): Bacteria > Pseudomonadota > Alphaproteobacteria > Sphingomonadales > Sphingomonadaceae > Allosphingosinicella. The sequence continues at coordinate 94,630 of DASPJA010000080.1, read as the reverse complement.
CCTCCTCACCTTCATTGGCGTGGAAGCGATCGGCGAGCTGCTCGAAGGCGAGGAAGACGTGCTGACCGGACAGGTGGTCCGCTCCGGAGCCGCCTCATTCCTTTACCTCGAGGTGCTGGACGCCAGTTTCTCGTTCGACGGCGTGATCGGCGCCTTCGCCTTGTCGAACAACATCTTCATCATCGCCATCGGTCTCGGCATCGGCGCGATGTTCGTCCGGTCGATGACCATCATGCTGGTCGATAAGGGTACGCTTTCCGAATATCGCTTTCTCGAGCATGGCGCCTTCTGGGCGATCATCGCGCTGGCCATCATCATGCTCGTGTCCGCGATTCCGGGCGCCCACATCCCCGAGACCATCACCGGCCTGATCGGCGCGGTGCTGATCGGTTCGGCCTTCTGGTGGTCGGTTCGGCACAACCGGCTCAATCCGGAAACCGAGGGCGCGGATGCGCTCGACCCGGTCATGCCGGACGGCGGCCATGGCCGCTCGACCGAGGCCCCGACCCCGTCCGGCCGCACCCCGGCCTGATCTCAATCGCACAGCAGGAGCTTCTTCAATGTCGATCAGCCTCGGAAAAGGTGCCAATATCAGCCTCGACAAGGAGGAGCCGGGTCTCACCAGGATCCTGATCGGGCTCGGCTGGGACACGCGCTCCACCGACGGCGAGGATTTCGACCTCGATGCCAGCGTCTTCCTGCTTGGCGAGTCGGGCAAGGTCCGCGGCGACCATGACTTCATCTTCTACAATCAGCTCAGATCGTCCGACGGGTCGGTCGAGCATACCGGCGACAACCGAACCGGCGAGGGCGACGGCGACGACGAGGCGATCAAGGTCAACCTGAGCCAGGTCCCGGCCGAGATCACGAAGCTCTCGGTGGTCGCGACGATCCACGACGCGGCGGCGCGCAAGCAGAATTTCGGGATGGTGCAGAACGCCTTCATCCGGGTCGTCAACGACGCCACCTCGCGCGAGATCAGCCGCTACGACCTGGCCGAGGATTGCTCGACCGAGACGGCGATGATCTTCGGCGAGATCTACCGCCACGGCGGCGAGTGGAAGTTCCGCGCGGTGGGGCAGGGCTATCAGGGCGGACTCGCCGCGCTGGCCCGCAATTTCGGAGTCAACGTCGGCTGAACGCCGGCAATCGAGGAGCAGACCAGTGGCAGTATCTTTGAGCAAGGGCGCGAATGTCAGTCTCAGCAAGGAGGCGCCGGGGCTCCAGTCCGTCCGCGTCGGCCTCGGCTGGGACCAGCGGGTCACCGACGGCAGCGCCTTCGATCTCGACGCGAGCGTCTTCCTGCTCGCCGAAAACGGCAAGGTGCGCTCGGACGCCGATTTCGTCTATTTCAACAACCTCAAGGCCGCCGACGGCGCCGTCGAGCATCATGGCGACAATCTGACCGGCCAGGGCGAGGGCGACGACGAGGTGGTCAGCGTCCATCTCAGCCGAATCCCGGCCGACGTGACCAAGATCAGCTTCGCCGTCACCATCTACGAGCCCGACGTGCGCAACCAGAATTTCGGAATGGTCTCCAATGCCTTCATCCGGGTGGTCAACGCCGACGGCGGCGCCGAGCTGGCGCGGTACGACCTTTCGGAAGACGCCTCGACCGAGACGGCGATGGTGTTCGGCGAGCTCTACCGCCACGGCGGCGAGTGGAAGTTCAGGGCGGTGGGGCAGGGCTTCAACGGCGGCCTGGGCCCGCTTGCCCGGTCCTACGGCGTCAACGTCTGATCTCCGGGTCGCGCCCGGCGAAGCGGCGGCCCGGCCATGCCTGACCTAGCCCCGGGCCAGCGAGTCTCGATCGACAAGCCCCGGCTCGAGCTGATGCTGGAAGGGCCTCGGCTGGCTTCGCTTCAAAGCGAGATCGGATCGATGCTGGTCGGGCTCGACAGCGCCCGGCGGAGCGCCGCCTCCTTCGCCGCCCTCGAGCTCGGCGCCCGCGAGCTCAGGCCCGGCGTGACCTTCGGCGATTCCGGCGAGCTTCGCCTCGATCTCGACGCCCTCCCGCCCGACGTCGACCGCCTGCTGCTGATCCTCTTCCTCCAGCGCGGCCCGGGCCAGGGCCTGAGCTTCCGCGATTTCGAGTCGCTGACGGCGACGTTCGGGGACTGGCGACTGAACCTCGATCTCACCAACCGGGGCGAGGCGGCGCTGATCGTCGCGGAGATCTACCGGCGCGATTCCGGCTGGCGGCTGGCCGGCAACGGCCAGGGCTTCGTCGGGGGGCTGGCGGCGCTCAAGTCCGCGCTCTCGCTCGACATTCCGGTTCCCGCCCCTCCCGACCGCCGCCACGGCCCTTATGGCGACCGCGGCCCGGATCGCCATCCGCCCGGCTCCTCCTTCTCCGGCAGCGGCTTCGCGGTCGACCCGCACCACATCCTCACCAATGCCCATGTCGTCGACGGCGCCTGCAAGATCGACGCGGCGAGCGACCGGTTCACCGCCCCGGCCGAGGTCGTCCTCTCCGATCCGCGCAACGACATCGCCCTGCTGCGCATCGAGCGCGACCTGCCCGCCTCGGCCCGCTTCCGCTCGGCGATCGACATCCATCTGGGCGAGGACGTCATCGTGCTCGGCTTCCCGCTCCAGGGGCTGCTCGGTTCGGGACCGCAGGCGACCGGCGGCAACGTCTCGGCGCTGTGCGGGATCGGCAACGACACCAGCGTCATGCAGTTCAGCGCTCCGATCGCGAGCGGCAATAGCGGCGGCCCTATCCTCGACCAGTCCGGACTCGTCGTGGGGCAGGTCCATTCCTCCCTCAACATCGACCGGCTCCGGGAAGGCGGGAGCAATGCCGAGAATATCAACTTCGGGGTGAAGGGCGCGGTCGTCCGCTCGTTCCTGGCCACGATGGGGATCGAGCCGCAGCTCGATCCCGGCGGCCCGTCGCGCACCCGCGCGGACATCGTCCGCGAAGCCCGCGCCTTCATCTACCGCATCCAGTGCCAGGCCTGACCGACGGACCGTCGCAGCGGACGGTGATTCTCGACAATGGGGTGCTGACGCTCTCCGTCGCGCAGGCCGACTGGCCGCTCGACCGGCTGTGCGGCTTCGCCGCCCGCCGCAACCCCAAACGCGGCTTCCTGATCGTCTCGAAAGTGCTGGGCCGGCACGTTCCCGCACGCCCGTCCGAAATGCGGGCGGCGCTTCGGGATCTGGCGGCGAAGGTCCCCGGCGAGCTTCCGGAACCGATTCTGGTCGTCGGCCTGGCCGAAACCGCGGTCGGGCTCGGCCAGGGCCTGTTCGAGGAGCTCCGCCGGGGCGGAATGGATGGCGGCTTCCTCCATTCGACTCGCCAGATCGTCGATCATCCGCTCCTGTGCCGCTTCGAGGAGCCGCACAGCCACGCCTCGGCCCATCTGCTCTACCGGCCCACGCCCGAGACGATCGACCTCGCGGCGATCCGCTCGCTCCTCATCGTCGACGACGAGGTCTCCACCGGCACCACCCTTCGCAACCTCGCCATCGCCCTCGCGCCGGGGCTGCCGCGCTGCGAACGGATCGTGGTCGCGACCTTCACCGACTGGTCGAGCTCGACCTCATGGCTCGAGGGCATGCCGCACCCCGCCCGATGCGTCAGCCTGCTTCGCGGAAGGCTCGACTGGACGCCCACCGCCGCGCCGGCGGCGGCCACCGCCGCCTTCGATTCCGCCGCCGGAGCGCTCGGCTCGCTGCCTCGCCCCGGCCCGTTCGGCCGCGTCGGCACCGTCGGCCCGGCGCCCTCGCGACTGCCCGTCGATCCGCCGCTGCCGCCGGGCAGCGCTCTCCGGGTCGTCGGCACGGGCGAGTTCACCCACCCCCCGTTCCTGCTGGCCGAGCGGCTCGAGCAGGCCGGGCACGACGTCGTCGTTCATGCCACCACCCGAAGCCCGGCCCATATCGGCGGAGCGATCCGCCACGCCCTCGCCTTCGAGGACAATTATGGCAGCGGCATCGGCAATTTCCTGTACAATGCCGATCCGGCGGAGGCGCGGCTCTCGCTGATCTGCCACGAAACGCCGCCCGGCACCCTCGATCCCGCCCTGGTCGCGGCGCTGGGCGCCCGGACGATCTACTTCGGAGGGAATGAGTAAGTGCGGGCCATCGCCCTCGTCGATCTTGACGACACGTTGTTTCAGACACTCGGCAAATGTCCGCCGGACGTCGCCGTCGAGGCGCTCGCGCCGATCGGCTATGCCGCCGACGGGTCCCCGCTCAGCTATGCGACTCCACGCCAGCTGAGCTTCCTCGCCTGGATTTCGGAATCGGCCCTGCTGGTGCCGGTCACCGCGCGAAGCCGCGATGCGCTCGAGCGGGTCCGAATATCCTGGTCGAGCGCCATCTGCGCCCATGGCGGAATGATCCTGGACGGCGGCGGGGTTGCCGACCAGCGCTGGCGGGCGCGGATGGCGGCCGAGGCCGGCGCCCATGCCGAAAGCCTCGCGGCCTTGTCGGAGCGGGTCGCTGCCGAGGCCGGGGACGCGCCGATCCGGGTTCGGGTGCTGGAGGAGGAGCAGGTGCCGCTCTACGTCCTCGCCAAACATGGTTCGGGCGACGCCGAGGCGCTCGCCGCGGTCGTCGACCGGGTGGTTCCGGAGGTGCCGGCGGGCTGGACGGTGCACCGCAACGGCAACAATGCCGCCTTCCTGCCGCCCTTCCTGGGCAAGGAGCATGCCGTCGCCTGGCTTCTTCCGGAGCTGCGCCGCCGGCATCCCGACGCTCCGGTGATCGGCATCGGCGACAGTCTCACCGACGCGCCTTTCATGCGATTATGCGACTTCGCGATGATGCCGACGGGCTCGCAGCTCGCCGCCGCCGCCTTCGCGCGGGCGGCATGATCGCGCCCAGCATCAGGCCGCCGGCCGAGCCCGGCTTTTCGGGCAGCTATCCGCCCGAGGACGTCACCTTCCTGCTGAAGCCGGTCGACCTTCGGGCGACGGAAGTGGCCGAGAAGGAGCGGCTGATCCAGAGCGGCCGGCGCCATTATTCCGAGATGATCGCCCCGGAAAGTCCGCCCGGCCCGGCTTACATGGCGCTTTACGAGCAGGCGCTCGCCCGCAACGGCGGGCGCCTGGCGGACGATATCGCCGCTCTGGCGAAGGCTCTGGCCGACCGTGCCGCCGGCCGGCCGGAGATCGTCATCGCCTCGCTCGCCCGCGCCGGCACTCCCATCGGCGTGCTGCTGCGCCGGGCGGTCGAGCGGCTGGGCATCGCGGCGGTCCACTATTCGATCAGCATCATCCGCGACCGCGGCCTCGACGAGGCGGGTCTGGCCCATATCGCCGCCCGCCACGATCCGAGCGACGTGGTCTTCGTCGACGGCTGGACCGGCAAGGGCGCCATCGCCGGCGAGCTCCACCGAAGCCTCGCCGGCTGTCCCCTGGGGTTCCGGCCCTGGCTGGCGGTGATCGCCGATCCGGCCGGGCGGGCCGATCTCGCCGCCACCGAGGAGGATTATCTCATCCCCTCAGGCCTTCTGAACTGCGTCGTCTCCGGCCTCGTCAGCCGGAGCATCCTCAACTCGGATCTGGTCGGGCCGGGCGAGTTCCACGCCTGCGTCTATTATCCCCAATATTCGGGTGAGGACGTGTCGGCGGCGTTCGTGGCCGTGGTCGACGGGCTCGCCGCGACGCGCCGGCCGCGCCCGCTCCGCCTTCCCCAGGCGGACCGGGCGGCGCGCTGCGACGAGGAGATGGCCGGGCTCATGGCGAGGTTCGCGATCGAGGACCGCAACCGGATCAAGCCGGGAATCGCCGAAGCGACACGGGCGGTGCTCCGGCGGGTGCCCGACCGGCTGCTGCTCCGCGATCCGGCCGATCCGGACGTTCGCCACCTCGTCCACCTGGCCCGGGAAAAGGGCCTCGAGGTGGAGCTGCTCGACCCGCAATCCTCCTTCCGCGCGGTCAGCATCATCAGGGAGCTGCGGCCGCGATGAGCCGCAGCCCCGACCGCACCGAAGCCATCGCCCTCGGCGCGACCCTCTATCTGCCGGGCACTAGGCAGCATCTCGCCCCGATCGCGCTCGGCCGGCGCTACAAGCTTCGCTCGGCGGTCATCTGCCTCGAGGATTCGATCCGCCGCGACGAGGCGCCGGCGGCGATGCGCAACGTCGCCGCGCTGCTCGGGGCGCTTCCCGGCGACGGCTCCCGCCCGATGCTCTTCATCAGGCCGCGCGACCCGGCGATGCTCGAGGCGCTGCTGAGGCTGGACGGGATCGAGCGGATCGACGGCTTCGTCCTGCCCAAGGCGACGGCGGACAGCCTTCCGGACTATCTCGCCTGCCCGCTCCACGCGCATCACCGGCTCATGCCTACCCTGGAGACCCGCGAGATGTTCGATCCCGCCGAGGTCAGGCGCCTGCGCGACCAGCTTCTGGCGGTCCGGCCGCGCGTGCTGGCGCTCAGGATCGGCGGCAACGACCTGCTGCGGTTATTGGGCGCTCGGCGTTCCTCGGTACGCACCCTCTACGAAGGCCCGCTCGCCGCCACCGTCGCCGGCCTGGCCGCCGCCTTCGCGCCTCACGGCTTCGCGCTATCGGCGCCGGTCTTCGAGCATTTCGCCGGGGACGCCCTGCTTCGCGAGGAAGTGGAACGGGATATCGAGCACGGGCTGGTCACCAAGACGGTGATCCACCCGCGCCAGATCGCCGTGGTCGAAGCCGCTTATGCCGTCGCCCGCGAGGAGCTGGCCGAGGCCAAGGCGATCCTGGCGCCGGACGGCCCCGCCGTCTTCGCGCTCGCCGGATCGATGTGCGAGCCCGCCACCCACCGGCCCTGGGCGCTCACGATCGTCCGCCGCGCCGAGATTTTCGGGATCAGGCGCGAGCCCGAGACGATCGCCGCGGTCCTCTAGGCCCTACTCGCTCAATCGAATGGCGATTCCTGTGAGCCGTATTGCCGGTCGATGAAGCCGATGTTGGTCGAGAAGGCGTTGACGTTGTCGCGCGCCAGCATCTTCGAGATTTCGCGGAGGCGCGCGGTCATCTTCTCGAGGCGCTCGTTGAGCTGGAAGCTGGCCGAGCGGCCGGTCTCGCGGAACACCTCGGCCCGGTGCTCGGGGGGGATGTCGACATAGCTTTGCAGGAGCCGGGGCAGATGGACCGAGCGGATCCGGTCGAGCTCCTTGAGCTCCGTGGTGAGGCCGCGCTTGGCGGCGCGCTCCTCCAGGTCGGCGACCTGATTGACGATCAGCATGGCCAGATCTCGCGATGAATCCGGAATGCGCTCGTCGTTAAGATCGAAGTTCAGGCGCGGCGGAGCGGGCGCGGGCCGCGGCTCCGCCGGAGGCGGCGGCGCGGGGGGCTCGGCAGCGAAGCCGAGCGCCCTGAGCAGTCGCTGGAAGAAGCCGTCATTCGCCATCGCGCCCTCTGTAGGGACCAACGCCGGATTCAAAAAGCCTTTCCCCCATCATTGCGCGGCCCGCGGCGCCAGCACCTCGTCGAGCACGCCCGCCAGGGTCTCCAGCCGGTAGGGCTTGAACACGACCGGGCGGCCCGCCCCTCCGGCGCGGGTGATCTCGTCGCTATAGCCGGTGGTGAGGACCACGGGGATTCCGGGCAGCACCGGGCCGAGGGCGTCGGCAAGCTCGATGCCGCTCATTCCGGGCATGACGACGTCGGTGAAGACCGCGTCGAATCCGCCCGTCCGGGCCATCTCCAGCGCTTCCGCGCCGGTCCGCGCCCGCATCACCCGGTGGCCGAGCTCGGCCAGCAAGGTTTCGGCGAAGGCGCCCACTTCCTCATTGTCGTCGACGAGGAGGATCCGGCCGGTGCGGTGCTTGCGCTCGGCGCCGGGCTCGGGCCGCTCGACCGGCGCGCCGCCGCCTTCGCTGCAGGGCAGGATCAGGGTGACGGTCGTGCCTTCTCCGACCACGCTCTCCACCTGCACGTCGCCGCCGGTCTGCGCGGCGAAGCCATAGACCTGGCTGAGGCCTAGACCGGTGCCCTTGCCGACCGACTTGGTGGTGAAGAAAGGCTCGAAGATCCGGCCGAGCACCTCCTCCTCGATTCCGGTGCCGTTGTCGCTCACGGCGACGAAGATGGCGGGGCGGCCGTCGGCGAGGGGAGGGGCCTCGCCGGTGTGAAGGGTGAGGGCGCCGCCCTCGGGCATCGCGTCGCGGGCGTTGACGGCGATGTTGAGGATCGCCGATTCGAGCTGCGCCGGATCGGCCTCGATCGCGCACAGGCCCTCGGCGAGATCGGTGCGGATCTCGACCCGCTCGCCCAGGGTGCGGTCGAGGAGGTCGGTCATGCCGCTGATATGGGCGTTGAGGTCTATCACTTCGGGCTTGAGCGGCTGGCGGCGGGCGAAAGCGAGGAGCTGTCCGGTCAGGGCGGCCGCCCGGCCGGCGGTCTGGACGATCGCCTCGGCGAAGCGGATTCGCTTGGCCTCGGCGATGCCGGGGCGCCGCAATATGTCGGCCGAGCCCTGGATGACGGTGAGCAGGTTGTTGAAATCGTGGGCGATGCCGCCGGTCAGCTGGCCGAGCGCCTGCATCTTCTGCGCCTGGCGCAATTGCTCCTCGGCATGGGTCCGCTCCTCGACCTGGACCTGGAGCTCCGCATAGGCGCCGCTCAGCGCCAGGGCCCGCTCCTCAAGCTCCCGGTTGGCGCGGCGAAGGGCGGTGTGGGCGATGCCGAGGACCAGCGCGACGAGGGTCGCCATCAGAACGAGAAGCCCGATATAGCCGTAGCGGGTCAGCCGCCGCGACAGCGGCTCCTGCACCGCGCCGAGATAGACGGCACCGATCCGCTCGCCGCCCCGCACCACCGGCACCGCCGCCTCGACGTCGTTGGCGATGTCGGGACGGGCGCCGAGCGTTCGCGGCAGAGCGCCCGGCCGGCGCTCGAAGCCCGCGAACAAGGTCCGTTCCGGCGTGTAGATGCCGGCGGCGTTGATCTGCGGGTTGACCTTCAGCGCGTCGACCGCCTCCTGTGCCGCGGCGGCGTCGCCGAAGTCCAGGGCGGCGGTGACGCTTGCGGCGAGGATGTCGGCCTGGACGCTCGCCTCGCGCAATTTCTGTTCGCGATAGGCGCCTTCGTTCTGGAAAATGACGGCGAGTCCGATCGCCAGCAGCAGAAGCGCCATCAAGCCGGCGGCGGTCGGCACGTTCGGCCAGCGGTCGGCGAGCCGGGTGATCGGCCGCATCAGGGCCTCTGCCGCACGGCGAGGGCGATGCGGAGCAGGCGCGAGCTGATCGCGACCCCGCTCTTCGCCGCCAGCGCCTCGTCGATGTTGAAGCGCACCCGCCCCTGGTGAATGACGAAGTGGATCATGCCGGCCTGGGCTCCGCCGCGGGCGTCGGTGACGGTCAGCATAGGCTTGCCCTGCAGCCCCTGAAGCAAGGCGGGCGCGCTCCCCTGAACGAAGGCGACATGGCAGCCGGCGGCCTGGCCCGGCGCGCTGAGGCGCCGCACCTGGAGGGGATGGCCGTCGACCTGCTGGCCGCGCGCCGCCTCGTCGATCAGCCGCCCGAACGGATCGCCGCCGAGGATGCAGATCTGGACCGGAGCGCCCGGACGCGGGCGGGCCGCGGCGGGCCAGTCGACATAGGCCGGGAATTTGGTCAGGAAGGCCGCCTTGACCGCGACGTCGCTCGGCGGCGCCGCGGCCGGTGCCGGCGAGGCGAGCATCGCCAGGGCCGCCGGGAGGAGGCGAAGCAGGCGCCGCGGCCTCGGAGCGTGTGGCCAGGCCATCAGAAGCGGAGCCGGGTGCCGATATAGACGCTGCGCCGGATGCGCTGCGCCCTCGTTGTGTCGTTGCTCTCGACATGGCTCTTGTGGAGCAGGTTGCTGCCGGCCGCGAAGAGCTCGACCGGGTCCGAAACCCGCCACCCCAGCCGGGCGTCGGCCTCGACATAGCCGCCGATGCCGCTGGCGCCGAGATCGTCGACTCCGCGCACGCCGAGATCGAGCTGCAGCCGGCCGGTCACGTCGAGCTGTGAACGGGCGATGATCTGGTAATCGGGATCGGCGCCGAGGGAGGCGCGGTCGGAGAGGTCGACGGCGCCGTTCTTGAGCCGGAAATCCTTGTTGAGCGTGGCCGCGCCCAGGCTGGCCCGCCAGCGGCTCGACAGCTGGTGCGTCAGCCAGGCCTCCACTCCGTAGGTCCGCCCCTCGAGGCTGTTCTGAAGTCGGATGGGGAGCGGATTGCCGGTGAACTCGGTGGTTCGGATATCGTCGTAGAGATTGTAGAAGACCGACACCGAAAGGGTGGTCGACGGCCCCGGCTGGCCTCGATAGCCCGCTTCGAAGGCGATCAGCTTCTCGCTCTCGAAATTGGTCGCTTCGGCGAGCAGCGGCAGGAAGACGAGCTGGCGGTCGATGCGCGAGGGAGTCCGCACCGCCCGCGACACCGCGCCCCACAAGGTCGCGCGGTCGCTGGGCCGCCAGGCGAGCCGCAGGTTCGGCAGGAACTGCACGCCGCTGAAGGAGGAGCGTTCCAGCTTGACCCCGGCGATCACGTCGAGCCGCCGGGTCAGACCGAATCGGTCCTGGACGAACGCGTTCATGATCCACAGTCGCCGACTCTGAGGGTCGAGGTGGAAACCATTGAGATTATTTATGAACTCGTCTTGGGTCGTGCGCAGGCCGCCGCCCACGACGAGATGGTGCGAGCCGAATCGGGCATTGAGCTGGGCCTCGAGGTCGAACGTCTCCAGGGCGTCGGAGACGAGGGCGAAGCGGCGGCGGTAATCGTCGTAATAGGCCTGGACCTGGAGCGAGCGGTCCCCGGCGAAGCGGTGGGTCCAGCGCGCGAGCAGATTGTGGCCGCGGTCGCCGTCGCCGGGCAGGAGATCGACGTCGGTGTCGAAGATGTCGCCCTGGACGGTGAAATGGTCGGCGGCGCCTTCGAAATCCGCCCGGAAGCCCGCCTGCCAGCCTGAGAAATCGTCCTCATTGTCGGGCGCCGGTCCGGCCGGCATGTTCTCGCGGTCGAAGCCGTTGGCATAGACCCGCACCGCGCCGTCGTCGCCGAGGCCGGCGCCGTAGCGCAGCGCCAGAGTGCGCTCGCGCGGACCGGCCGTGCCTCGGACCAGCCCGCCCAGGGTCTCGCGAGCGTCGCGGGTGGCGACGCTGACCACGCCGTTCACCGCATTGGGGCCGTAGAGCGTGCCGCCCGGGCCGCTGATCACCTCGATCTGCGCGACATCCTCGAGCAGGGGCGAATAAAGCTCCCAGAACACCCCCGAATGGAGGGTCGTGTAGACGCTGCGCCCATCGATCAGGACGAGCAGCTTGTTCGAGCTTTCGGCGCCGTTGAAGCCGCGCGACGTCACGGCGAACTGCCGGGCGTCGAGCTGCTGAACCTGCAAATTGGGGGCTAGGCGCAGAGCCTCGGGAAGCGAGGTCGCGGCCGAGCGGACGATATCGTTGCCGGTGATGACGAAGATCGAGGTCGGGGCGCGGCTGATCGGCTCGGCCTGCTTGGACGCGGAACGGACCTCGATCTGCGCCAGCTGCTCGATCGACAGGTCGCGCAGATCCTCGACCGTCTCCGGCTCCGCGCCAGGGGTGTGGGCAAGAGCGGGGCGGGCGAGCGCGAGCAGCGCCGCGCCTGTCGCCAGAGCAGCGCAACGCTTCCGCATCATGTGATTGCGCTTCAACGGAAAAATCCCCCCGCCGCTATGTCCTCCGCGGCGGGGCCGACGTCAAGCACAGGGGTTAGGGTGTGACCGGTTTCCGGTGAATTTCCTCCGGCGCGTTGGCGACCAGGGACAGCATCGCCGTCCAGGCGGCGACATTCTGCCGGAGCTGCCCGGGATCGACCTTGTCGAGCGTGTCGTCGGGCGTGTGGTGATAGTCGAAATAGCGGGTGCCGTCCTGCTGGAGGTCGACAGCCGCGACTCCGGCGGCGACCCAGGGGCCGAGATCCACGCCTCCCGTCGCGGGGGTGGTGGAGCGCGCGATCCCGAGCGGTGCCAGCGCCGTGGCGACGCGTTCGGCAAGCGCGGCATTGGCCGCGGCGAAGCCGGGGTCCATCCGCCACACCCGGTCGGCTCCGAAATCGGATTCGGAGACGAAGACGATCTTCTCGTCCTTATGAGCCTGGAGATAGGCCTTGTTGCCGTAGCCGCCCACTTCCTCGGAGCCGAACCAGACGACACGGATGGTCCGCCGCGGCCGGCCCGCCGCCATGATCCGCCTCGCCGCGGCCGCGGTGATGGCGACTCCGGCGGCGTTGTCGAACGCCCCGGTGCCGAGGTCCCAGCTGTCGAGATGGCCGCCGATGAGGACGATTCCGGCGTCGGCGTCGGTTCCGCGAACTTCCGCGACGACGTTGCCGGACTCGCGCATGCCGAGATTGCGCGGAGTGAGGAGCAGCCGCATCGTCACCGGCTTGCCGCGCTTCAGCACCCGCTCGAGCTGCTCGGCGTCGGGGAGCGAAAGGGCGGCGGCCGGGATCGGCCTCGCGCCCTCGCTCCAGGTCTGGGTGCCGGTATGGGGATTGCGGTGATAGTCGGTGCCTAGAGAGCGGATGACGATCGCCGCGGCGCCCTTCCGGCTGGCGACGGAGGGGCCGGTGCGCCGCACTCCGCCGAAAAAGCCATATTGGGAGCCGTCCTGGGTCGGAGTCATCTTGTGGGTGACGAAGACAATCTTGCCGCGGACGTCGGAGTCCCGCGCCGCCTCGAGCTCGGCGAGCCCGTCGAAGGCGATCACCTGGCCGGTCACCCCGCCCGCCGGCGTCGCGCCGCTGTTGCCGAGCGCCGTCACGGCCAGCTTCTGCGGGAAGGGCGCGACGATCTCGGCCCGCTCCTCGCCGCGCACCCAGACCGGCATTTCATAGGTCTCGACATGGACGTTGGCGAAGCCGAGCGCCTTCAGCCGCCTAACCGCCCATTCCCGGGCGCGGGCCTCGGCCTCGGTTCCGGCGGGGCGCGGCCCTACCTCCGTCGTCAGCCCCTCGACGATGTCCCAGGCGACCTGGTCATCGAGGGCGGAGTCGCGAAGCCTTTCGGCCTGGTTGAGGCCCTGGGCAAGAGCGGGAAAGGCGAGGAGGGCGGCGGCGGCGAGCAGAAGGGTCTTTGTCATGGGCGGGCCGTAGCCACTCCGTCATTGCGGCGGAAGCCGGAATCCATGAACACGGCGGTCCGTGACCTCGCGCCGTCCTGTTCATGGACCGGCTCAAGCCCTGGATGACGGAAGGGGAGAGGGTGACAATCCAGCCTCCGCCCACTAGTTAGGCGCCACACCCGCATTCCCGCACAGATTCTTCGAAAGGCCGCGCCGCCATGGCCGCACAGTACAGCTTCGTCATGAAGGGCATGACCAAGACCTTTCCGGGCGCGCCCAAGCCCATCCTCAACAACATCCACCTGCAATTCTATCCGGATGCGAAGATCGCGATCATCGGGCCGAACGGCTCGGGCAAGTCGACCCTGATGAAGATCATGGCCGGCCGCGACAAGGATTTCACCGGCGAGGCCTGGCCGGGGGAGGGGATCAGGGTCGGCTATCTCGAGCAGGAGCCGCAGCTCGACCCGACCAAGACGGTCAAGGAGAATGTCATGGACGGCGTCCGCCCCGTCGCCGACATGATGGACCGCTTCAACGAGATTTCGACCATCATGGGCGATCCGCCCGAGGACGTGGATTTCGACGCCCTGATGACCGAGATGGGCGAGCTCCAGGAGAAGATCGACGCGGTCGACGGCTGGTCGCTCGACAACCAGCTCGAGATTGCCATGGATGCCCTGCGCTGCCCGCCGGGCGATTCCGAGGTCACCAACCTGTCGGGCGGCGAGAAGCGCCGGGTGGCGCTCACCCGCCTGCTGCTCGAGAAGCCGGACATCCTGCTCCTCGACGAGCCGACCAACCATCTCGACGCGGAGAGCGTCCAGTGGCTGGAGAAGCATCTCGTCGACTATGTCGGAAATGTGATCCTCGTCACCCACGATCGCTACTTCCTCGACAATGTCGTGAACTGGGTGCTCGAGCTCGATCGCGGCCGCTACTATATCTACGAGAGCAACTATTCGGGCTATCTGGAGAAGAAGGCCAAGCGGCTCGAGCAGGAAGAGCGCGAGGAGCAGGGCAAGCAGAAGGCGATCCAGGAGGAATTGGACTGGATCAGGCGTTCGCCCAAGGCGCGCCAGACCAAGTCCAAGGCCCGCATCAAGGCGTTCGACGAACTGGTCGAGGCGCAGGAGAACCGCACTCCCGGCAAGGCGCAGATCCTCATCCAGGTGCCCGAGCGGCTCGGCGGAACGGTGATCGAGGCCAAGGGCCTGACCAAGGCCTATGGCGACAAGCTTCTGTTCGATGACTTGAGCTTCACCCTTCCCCCCGGCGGGATCGTCGGCGTGATCGGCCCCAACGGCGCCGGCAAGACCACCCTGTTCAAGCTGATCACCGGCGCCGAGCAGCCCGACTCCGGCTCGATCCGGATCGGCGACACCGTGCACTTGGGCTATGTCGACCAGAGCCGCGACGCCCTCGATCCGAACAAGAACGTCTGGGAGGAAGTCTCCGGAGGCTCCGACGTGTTCCGCTTCGGCAAGCACGAGATCGGCACCCGCGCCTATGTCGGCGCCTTCAACTTCCGCGGCCCCGACCAGCAGAAGAAGGTGGGGCAGCTGTCAGGCGGCGAGCGCAACCGGGTCCACATGGCCAAGATGCTGAAGGAAGGCGGCAACGTCCTCCTCCTCGATGAGCCGACCAACGACCTCGACGTCGAGACCCTCCGCGCCCTGGAAGACGCCCTCGAGAATTTCGCCGGCTGCGCCGTGGTCATCAGCCACGACCGCTTCTTCCTCGATCGCCTCGCCACCCACATCCTCGCCTTCGAGGGCGACAGCCACGTCGAATGGTTCGAAGGCAATTTCGAATCCTACGAAGAGGATAAGAGGCGGCGGATGGGCCCGGAGGCGGACCGGCCGCACCGGATGACGTATCGGCGGCTGACGCGCTAATATGATCGCTAAGGCACTGGGTCTGGGAATTCGGCCGTGAGGAACGATCTTTACCTGTCCGCCCTGCAGGCGGCTTATAGCCAAAGCTGTGAGGCGATGCGCCATGACAGCAGCGTGCAATTCACCCTCTGGACCGCTTACACGGCCATCATCGCTGGCCTGTTCGTGGCAAAGGGGTCACTCGGCCTCAGTGTTGAGACGTTTCTCGTCTTGTGCATTGTCAGTGGTGCCTACTTCGTCCTCGTGAGCTCAAGAATACAGCGGAATTTCAACCTATACTTTTTTTCGGCCCGCAACGCTGAGCTGGAGATGTGCAGGCTTGCCGAAGTCGATGTGGACACCGCCTTTTTCCCGCCAGCTGAGCGCCCGTCCGAGGATACCTCGTTGTGCAAATCCCCCTTCCCGGTCCTCGCGATCGAGCGGCGCATGGCTTGGTCTGTCGGACGAGACGGGCTCGTGATGCGCGTGCTGAGCGCAGTCCCATATTTCTGGCTCCGAATTTCCTTCTATGTGCTGATTCCGCTCGCAATGGTCGCGCTATATTTAGGCGATATGCTCGACGGTTGACCCCTGGAAAACATGGGGACAGTAACTAATTAATTCCGCCGGTCTCCACCGACAGCCCCTCGATCGTCGCCGCCTCGATCCGCTCGCCGAACTTCACCTCCCGCCGCTCCCTGTAAGCCTCGTCCTGCGGTGACCACATCTGGCGAATCCCGCCTTTCTTCAGGTCCAACACCCAATATTCGCCAATGCCCGCCGTCGCGTAGAGGCGAAGCATCTCGCCCAGGTCCCAGCCGGGATTGCTGGTGGCGATTTCGGCGATGAGGGCAACGGACGATCCCGGAATGGCGCCCGGACCGCGCGGCTCCGTGGTCAGGATGATGTCGGGCTGAGGCTCGCCGTAGGGCGGGAGGCTGACCGATTGCTCGGCGGCGGCATGGAGTGGAGAGCCGATCGCCGTGAGCGCCTCGTGCAGCCGGCGGAAGAGTTCGTCCCTGGCGAAGCCATGCGGCCGATAATGCGGATTCATCGCGTAGACGATGCCATCGATCAGCTCCGTTTTCCGGTATCGTTCGAAAGCGCCCGCTTCGTGAAGCCGCAGGTAATCGTCGATCCGGAGCTTGATCGGATGGACCGCATCGCTTTCGGGCTCGTCTTCAGCTTGGACGGGGACGCCCCACAATTCGCCGTCCAGAAGCTCGGATTTCGAATAGCCCTCGAAGGCGCCGGATTGCCTAAGCAGCAGGAAGTCGGAGACGCTCAGCTTGACCCGCTCGGGCCGTCCGATGGGCATTTGCGCGTTCATGGCCCGACTTTACCATGCCGGCCGCTCGAGCCGCAAAGCCCGAATCGCCGCCTCTAAAGTTCATTAAAGGTTCTCAGCCTACCGGCCTTTCAATATGCTTTGGCAACCCTTGACGCCCAGGCGATCGCGGGGTCATTCCGGACGGAGATGGACTGTCAGCCAAACCCGGCCCTCATCGACCGCTGCCACGCGCTCGCCCTCAAGGGCTATGAGGGGGGCGGCGTCCCCGTCGGCTCTCTCCTCGCGCGCGGCGGAGAGGTCGTCGCGGAGGGGTGGAACCGGCGGGTCCAGGAGGGCGATCCGATCGCTCATGGCGAGATGGACTGCCTGCGCCGCGCCGGGCGCCAGCGCTCCTATCGCGACACCGTCCTCTACACCTCGCTGTCGCCCTGCATGATGTGCGCCGGCACCATCGTCCAGTTCGGGATCCCCGCCGTCGTCATCCTCGAGAACCGGAATTTCGGCGGCAACGAGGACTTCCTGAGGGCGAACGGAGTCGCTCTGGCGGTCGTCGACGACCGCCGCTGCATCGACCTCATGGCGCGCTTCATCGCCGGGAGGCCGGAGCTCTGGCATGAGGACATCGGAGAGGATTGAGGCCTCCCCACGTCATGCCGAACTCGCTTCGGCATCCGGGCTGGAGCGAGAGCGGAGCGCCGGCGGCCACCCTCGACAACGGCGTCCCTTCCACCCTCGATCCTGAACAAATGCAGGTGACGCAAGAATGTTCTTGACTTGTTCTCATTTTCATGCCATATCGAACCCTGCCCGAGTCGGCTTGATCAACCGGCGAGAGGCGGGAATCGGCCGAGGGGGCTTGCCCTTGAGGCCGGCGGCCGGCGCGAAGTCATCCGGGAACGTTTGAGCTCGCGTCACCGAAGAGCCGGGACTGCGAAAAAGTCCCATACCCGGAAGACGGCGCTCCGGCGCCCCGACCGGAGCAGCGTCCGGGCTTTCGGGCCAGGGCGCGCCACCCGGTCCTCCTCGAGAGGATGCGGTAAGCCTTCCATATGCGAAGGTGGGACGCGCCGGCTCTTCATGAAGACTGGACGCTTTCGAGTAACGACGAAAGCATGAAAAAGTCGTCCAGCCCCGGGTGCCCGTGGCAAGGACGCGCCGGCCGCTCCTTCCCCATCCGGCAACGGAGGCACAGCCGCGCCCTCACGCCCCGCCCGCGCGCCCCTCGTCATCCCGGCGAAAGCCGGGACCTCGGGGAGACCCGAAGTGCCTTTCCCCGACGAGGCCCCGGCTTCCGCAGGGTGCAATGCCTCCGCCCGGCGCATCCGCCGCTCATGCTTCGGACCAGGTGCGAACCATTTTCCGAGAAAGGCGCAAAGGCGCGACGTAGCAAAAGGGTGGTGCCGCTTCGCGGCGAGTTCAGTCCAGGTCGTCCACTTCGCCCGGCTCCGGAACGGCGGGCGTGGTTAACCATCTTCTAACTCCCTGTCGATAAAGCGGGTCTTCTTGTTGAAACGGGGCCCCTTTTGATGCTTCACAAGTCGCTTCTGGCCCTTCCCGTGCTTCTGCTCGGCGCCTCCTGCGTCCCGCCCGTGGTGGCGGGGCAGGGGGTGGCGAGTCCCGGAACCATGCCCGCGAGCCGGGCGGCGGCGGCCGCTCTGCCCCTTCCGTCGCCCGAGGCGATCGCGCCCGGGCGGGCCGCGGAGCCGTTCGTCCTCGGCAGGCGAAGCGAGCGCGACATCGACGCCTCGCTTCAATGCTTGACCGCGGCGGTCTATTACGAGGCCCGCTCGGAAAGCCCGGAAGGCCAGCGCGCAGTCGCCCAGGTCGTCCTCAACCGGGTCCGCCATCCCGCTTTCCCGAAGACCGTCTGCGGAGTCGTCTACCAGGGCTCCAACCGCCGAACCGGCTGCCAGTTCAGCTTCACCTGCGACGGCTCGCTCCGGGCCCGCCGCGAGCCCGCCGCCTGGGCCCGGGCCCGGCATGTCGCCGCCACCGCGCTCGCCGGCGGGGTCTACGGCCCGGTCGGGGTCGCCACCCATTATCACACCACCGCGATCCGGCCCTGGTGGGCTGCGTCGCTTCGCCGGGCGGTGACGGTCGGCTCCCACATCTTCTACCGCTGGCGCGGCGACTGGGGCGATCCCAAATCCTTCCGCCGGCCCTATCTGGCGGCGGAAGCGACGGAGCGCGCCGCCCGCACGGCGCCGAACGAGCCGCCGGAGCAGCGGCAGCGGCAGGCCGCCGCGCCCGCTTTCGAAGGCGAGGTCATCGGCACCGCCTTCGGAGTCACGATCCGCCGCGGCGCGCCGCCAACCCGGGCCGCCGCCGTCGCCAAGCCCGAGCCCGAGCCCCGGCCGGAAAAGGTCGCCGGAGTGCGAATCCATGTCGGCCTGCCCGATTTCGCCGCCGCCGCCGCCGAACCCGCCGCGCCGACCGATCCAGTGCCGGGCATTCCCGCCCGCTGAGCGATGGTTTCCCGGCGAAGGCCGGGCTCCAGCTCATCCGCGAGTGCGGCTGGGCGCCGGCCTTCGCCGGGGAGCGTCAGCGCACCCTCTTCACATAGACCCGCCCGTCCTCCCGCCGTTCCGTCGCGAAATTGGGAACCGCGTCGATCAGCTCGGCCAGGCCGGCATAGCCGTAGCTTCGGGCGTCGAAGGAGGAGCGGTTGCCGGCGCGCTGGCCGACTTCCGACAGGCTGGCATAGCCGCGCCCGTCGCGCTTCGAGGCCCGGAAGGCGGCTCCGAGCAGCCTGACCAGCTCCTCGTCCACCTTGCGCTTGGGCGCCGGCGCGGCCGCTTCGGGCTCGTCCTGCTCGTGGCTCTGGGCGAGCGCCCCGACGTCGATGAACCGGCTGCAGGCCTGCTGGAAGGAGACCGGCGCCCGCGACGTCCCGAAGCCGTAGACCGGCACCCCGTCCTGCCGGATCCGCATCGCCAGCGGCATGAAGTCCGAATCGCTCGACATGATCCCGAAGCCGTCGACCCGGCCTCCGAAGAGCAGGTCCATGGCGTCGATCGTCATCTTCATGTCGGTGGCGTTCTTGCCCTTGGTGATGTCGAACTGCTGGTGCGGCTCGATCGCGTGGCGATGGGTCATCTCCGCCCAGCCCTTCAGCCCCGGCTTGCTCCAGTTGCCGTAGGCGCGGCGGATGTTGACCGTGCCGAGCTCGGCCAGAACGGTCAGCACCGCGTCGAGATGGTCGGACGAGGCGTTGTCGGCGTCGATCAGAAGAGCGACGTTGCCAGCCTGGCGGTGGGTGTCGGCCATGCTAGCGCCGGTTTCCGGCGGCGTTGAGGCGCGCGTCCAGGCTCCACGGGCCCGGCCCGGCGGCGGCGATGTAGAGGAAGACGAAGCAATAGAGGATCGCCGCGTCGCCGCCATTGTTCACCGGGAAGAAGTTCTGCGGCGCGTGAGCGTACCAATAGGCGACCGCCATCGTGCCCGAGGCGAGGAAGGCGGCGGGGCGAGTGAACAGGCCGATGGCGACGAGGAGGCCGCAAACCAGCTCCACAAGTCCGGCAAAATGGCCGGGATGATCGAGGGTCCAGCCGCTTCCGGCCATCTCGCCCGCGGGAAAGGAGAGGAACTTCTGAGTTCCGTGGGCGAGGAAGATCAGCCCGGTCACGATGCGAAGCAGGCTCAGCAGGCGCGGCGCCCACGCCTCAGGCAGTCCCAGATCGCGCATTAGAATGTCCCCTTTGCCGGCTGTCGCGAGGGTGCCTAACACCCCCGCGCGACGCGCGAAAGCGGCCAGCGCCAAGCCCTTGAGGCGGCGCGATTAACTCGCCACTGGCGCTTTCGCCCTTAATGCGGCAGAAAGCCTCATCCCATGCCCGGTCCCCGCAGCCTCTACGACGTCCTCAACGTCGCCCCCGAAGCCGAGCCGGTCGTCCTCGAGGCGGCCTACAAGGCGCTGATCAAGAAATATCACCCCGATCAGGCGGTCGAGGCGCCGGTCTCCAAGGACGCCGCCGAGATCAACGAGGCCTTCGCGATCCTCAAGGATCCGGCGAAACGCGCCGATTACGACCACCGGCTCTGGTCCAAGCAGCAGGCGCTGCGCCTCGCCGAGCTCCAGGTCGCGGGCGCCGGCCGGCCGCCGCGCTTCGTCGCCGTCAGCGGCTGGCTTGTGGCCGGTCTGCTGGCCGCCGCGCTCGCCGCCGTGGCCATGGGCAAGACCCTGGCGCCGCCGCTGCGGGCGATCGCGCAGGCCGCCGAAGTCCATGATTCGGAAGCGCCCGCCCGCGCCGCCGCCGCCAAGGCCGCCGCCGCCGAGGCGGTTCACGACCGGGCCCAGATGCCGTCCTCGGCCGCGGTGATCGCCCGGGTCCGGGCGGAGGAGGGCGTCTACTCCGCCGCGCGCCCCGAGCCGCCGCAGCGCCGCTCGACCGCGTCCGCCCCCTCCGCCGCTTCCGCCGCTTCCGCCCAGCCGCGCAGCCGCAAGACCCGTCCCGGGCCCCGGGCGAGGGCCGAGCCCCGGCAGGAAAAGGATTTCCTCGAGCGCGAAGGCTATATTTACTAGCTTGTCCTCACTGCCGAGAAGCGGCGGGGAGGCAAGCAAGAATCTACCTCCGGCAGGGCACGGAGCAGGGCTCTTGCGGGTCGCCCCGCGCCCGGCGTCGCTCGCGATCGTCGCCGGCGGCGCGCTCGACCTGATCCTTCAACCCTCTTTTCTCCTTCTTGTAGCCCTTGGCTTCGAGGCAGTCGTAGGCGTTGAGAAGGGCGGCGACCGGGTCCATCCAATATTTGCGGTTGGCCTCGCGGGTGCAGAGATCGACGTCGACCTGCTGCTCGGCCATCGTCTTCGTCGGGTGGGTCACGTGCGCGGTGCAGGCGGCAAGTGCGAGAGCGGCAAGGACCGGCGGCGCGAGTTTCATGCGCTTCTTCTTGCATCCCGGCGCCGGGATCGCAACTTTGGGGCCATGAAACGAACCGCCGCCGCTTTCGCCGCCCTCCTCCTCCTCGCCGCCTGCAACTCGTCGCGGCCGCCCTGGGCGGACGGACAGACGGTGACCGAGGAACGGCCGAGGACCGGCGATGAGCAGAATCCCTCGAGGCTCGAGGCGCGGCTGCTCGCCGTCCACAATCGCGAGCGGGCCGCCACCGGAGCGCCGCCCCTGGTCTGGGACTCGCGGCTCGCGGCCGCGGCCGCTTCCTACGGACCGGCGCTCGAGCGGCTCGGCAAGCTCGCCCACGCGCCTCCGGCGAGCCGGCCGGGGCAGGGCGAGAATCTCTGGATGGGCACCCGCGACGCCTATGAGCTGGAGGAGATGGCGGGAGGCTGGGCCGCCGAGAAGAGCCTGTTCCGCCCCGGCGTCTTCCCGGTCGTCAGCACCAGCCGCAACTGGAGCGACGTCGGCCATTACACCCAGATGATCTGGAAGGGCACGACCCGGGTCGGCTGCGCGGTTCACAAGGCGCGCCAGTGGGACTTCCTGATCTGCCGCTACACGCCGCCGGGCAACGTGGTGGGGCAGAGGGTGCCTTGACCATGGCTTTTCGGCCGCGCTGGACGCCGACCTTCTTCTGATCCCGCGCTTGTGCTAGGTTCGCCGGCCTGCCCGGGGGCGGATCATGGCGTCCGAAATTTCCAGCATCATCCTCTTCACCGGCGCCCTGGTCGGCCTGGGCGGCTTCGGCGTGTCCCTGTTCATGGCTTGGAAGGGGGTGCGGTGGAAGCGGGCGGAGCTGGCCAGCACCTATTTCAGGGAGCTCGGCAGCAATCCCGAACTGGTGTTCGCCTGCCGGGCCCTCGAATGGAGACGCGGTCTCCTGGTCGTTCCCCTCACCCTTGCTCCCCTGTGGAGCGGCGAGCGTCAATGCATCGAGCACGACCCGGACGTGATGCGCCGGGCCATGGAGCTCGGGCTCGGCGGCGACGCTTTGAGGGATGACGAAAGGCTGCAAATCTATCGCACGACCTTCGATTCCCTGCTCTACTGGATGAGCTCGCTGCACCAGGCCTTCGAGCGCAACCTGTTCGATCCGGACGATCTCAAGCTGGGCGGCTATTGGCTCGGTCTCATCGGGGAAGCGGATTTTCTCCATCCGTTCATCGTGGCTTACGGCTACGGGGAGCCGCTCTCCGATCTGAGAGCGCGGTACGGCTTGCCGCCGGTCGATTTCTCGGCCGCCGCGGACGGTCCTCGCGTCTCGCCGCCCGCGGTCGAGCTTGGAGTGGGCGGATAGTCCGGCAACCGGCTTCCCCCGAACCCCGCTAGCCGCGCCGGGCGCCTTGGCCTATCACCGCAGCGATCGACTGAGGGGGAGGGCGCTTCATGGACCTGTTCGCGCGCAAGGCGGTCGTCGCCGACGAGGATATGGCGCCCGAGCACAGGCTCCACCGGAGCCTCGGCTGGCCGCATCTGGTCGCGCTCGGGGTCGGCGCCATCGTCGGCACCGGAATCCTGACCCTGACCGGGGTCGGCGCCGCCAAGGCCGGCCCCGCCGTCATCCTCTCCTTCGCGATCGCCGGGCTGATCTGCGCCTGCGCGGCGCTGGCTTATGCCGAGATGGCGACGATGATTCCCGCCTCGGGCAGCGCCTATACCTATTCCTACGTCGTCATCGGCGAGCTGGTCGCCTGGATCATCGGCTGGAGCCTGATCCTCGAATATTCGCTTGTGGTGAGCGCGGTCGCGGTCGGCTGGTCGGGCTATGCGGCGGGCTTCATGGCGAGCATCGGGGCCGCCTTGCCCGAGGCCTTCGTGAAGGGGCCGGAGCTGGGCGGGATCCTCAACCTGCCGGCCATCTTCATCATCGCCGTCGTCGCCGGCCTGCTCATCTACGGCACCCGCGAGAGCGCCAACCTCAACGCCCTTCTGGTGGTGGTGAAGGTGGTCGCGCTGATCGTGTTCGTGGCGGTCGCCTTGCCCTATTTCGATCCGGCGAACTTCGAGCCTTTCAGCCCCTACGGCTTCTCCAAGAGCGTCGGCCCCGACGGCGTGGAACGCGGGGTGATGGCCGCCGCCGCCATCATCTTCTTCGCCTTTTACGGCTTCGACGCCATCGCCACCGCGGCCGAGGAAGCCAAGAATCCCGGCCGCGACCTCGCCATCGGCATCGTCGGGTCGATGGTGGTGTGCGTCATCATCTACATGGCGGTGGCCGGCGCCGCGATCGGCGCGCTGGCCTATCCGCGATTCGCCGACAGCCCGGAGCCGCTGGCCCTGATCCTTCGGCTGCTCGACCAGGACTGGGCCGCCCGCTTCCTCGCCGCCTCCGCCGTGATCGCGCTTCCGACCGTCATCCTCGCCTTCTTCTACGGCCAGAGCCGGATCTTCTTCGTCATGGCGAGGGACGGCCTGCTGCCGCGCAATCTGGCGCGGGTCTCGGGGCGCGGCTCCCCGGTGCGGATCACCCTGTTCACGGCGGTCGTCGTCGCCGCCCTCGCCGGAATCGTTCCGCTCGACGAGCTCGCCGCCCTCGCCAATGCCGGCACGCTCACCGCCTTCATCGCGGTGTGCGTCTGCATGCTGATCATGCGCGTGCGGGCGCCGGACGCTCCCCGCAAGTTCCGGACGCCGCTGCCGTGGGTGGTGGGGATCGGCGGGATCCTGGGCTGCCTGTACCTGCTCTACAGCCTCCCCTGGACGACCCAGCGCTACTTCCTCATCGCCCATGTCGTCGGTCTTATCATCTATTTCGCCTACGGGGCGAGGCGGAGCGTGGCGGCGACAGGCCGGTAACCGGATCAGGCCGGCGCGAATTCCCCCGTCGACTCGTCGAGCAAATGCAGAACGCCGTCGGCGATGGCGAAATAGGCGCCGTGGAGCTTGAGCCGCCCGTCCGCCTCGCGCTCGCGCACCCAGGGGAAGGTGCGAAGATTGGCGAGGCTGACCCGGACGCCCTCCAGCTCCATCGCCCGGAAGTCCTCGCCATGCTCGGCCCTGACCTTGTCGCGCGCGTCGCGGAGCATCTCGATCCAGTCGGCGATGAAATGGCCCTCGCCATGGGCGGCGTCGTCGAACTGGCCGGTAAGCGCCGCCGCGCAGCCGCCGCAAAAGCCGTGGCCCATCACCACCACCTCCTCGACCTGGAGCTGGGTGACGGCGAATTCGAGCGCGGCGGAGACTCCGTGATGGCCGCCCGCGGTTTCATAAGGCGGGACCAGGGCGGCGACATTGCGAACCACGAACATCTCGCCCGGGCCGGCGTCGAATATCTGGGTCGGGTCGACGCGGCTGTCGGAACAGGCGATCACCATCACTTTCGGGCTTTGCCCCTCGGCGAGCCGCGACCAGCGCTCGCGCTCGCGCGCCCAGCCGGTGTCGCGGAAGCGGCGATATCCTTCGATGAGGTCGGTGATGCCAGCCAAGCGCAAATCCCTCCCATCCGTCCGGGCTGAGCCTGCCGAAGCCCTCCCTTGCTTGCGGCGCCCTAAGAGACGGGAAGCCCTTCGACAATGGGCCAGGTATGAGCTGCCCCATCAGGCCGAACGGGGGAGGGGGCGGCATTTGCCGCCGGAGGTGGCGCGAGCCGCGCGACGGCGCTAAGCATGTCGCGATTGCGGGAGCGTTTCCATGGCCAGCGCCAGGTTCAGCAAGAAGAATGATTCGATCGAGATCCGGCTGCCGGACGAGACCAAGGCGGCCTTCAGGGAGAAGTGCCGGCGCGAAGGACGCACGGCGAGCGACGCCGTCCGGTCCTTCATCGATGAGCAGCTCGATCCTCGGGGAAATGTGCGCCGGCGCCGAACGTCGCTCTGGCGAATCGGCGCGGCGCTTGCCGCGGGAGCCGTGATGGGCGGAGGCCTGGCCGCGCCGTCCATCGCCGCTTCCGCCGACAGCAGCCGGTCGGCGTTCCGGGCGCTGGACCGGGATCGGGACGGCGCGCTCACCTATGACGAGTTCCGCTCCCGGTAGGGATCGCGGCGACGTCCGGCTCGCCGTCCGGACACGTTTTCCGGCCTGTCCGGACACGAGATGAGTGGCGCGCGCCGGCGCAAACAGCTCGATCGGCGCCATGACCGACAGCTCCAAGACACCAGGGCGGACGAACCGGATCGCCGAGTTACGCAACCTGGCAGGCCTGGCCCTGCTGGTGATCGGCGTTCACAGCCTGGTGGCGAAGCCCTTCTACATCCCGTCCGAATCGATGATGCCGGGGCTGCTGGTCGGCGACCGGCTCCTGGTCAGCAAATATCCCTATGGCTGGTCCTACGCCTCGCCGAGCTTTCACCTTCTGCCGTTCGTCCACGGCCGTTTGTTCGGCCGGATACCCGAACGGGGCGACGTCGTGATCGTCTCGAGGCCACAGCCGGGAAGCCGCGAAGACCTGATCAAGCGGGTGGTCGGACTGCCGGGCGACACGGTGCAGATGGTGGGCGGCCACCTGTGGCTCAACGGAAAGCCCGTCCCGACCCTTGACCTCGGCTATCGCCGCTTTCGGGCGGATTCGAACCTGCGTTGCGCCCCGAACGATGCGCGGCCACGGCCGGAACCCGGCCAACCCTCCTGCGGCTTCCGAGTCCTGAGAGAGACGCTGCCCGGCGGACGCTCCTACGAGGTCCTCGACCTCTATCCGAGCCGTCAGGACGACACCGCGCCATACAGGGTCCCGGCCGGGCATGTCTTCCTCATGGGCGACAATCGCGACAACAGCGCCGACAGCCGGTCGCCGCGGGCGTCGGGCGGCCTGGGCGGAGCCGTTCCGGTCGAGGCGATCGGCGGAAGGGCCGAGTTCGTCACCTTCTCGCTCAAGGGCGAGGCGACCTGGAATCCGGCGACCTGGCTCTCGGATTTTCGAAGCGGCCGGTCCGGCGCCTCGCTCAGGTGACCAGGCGCCTTGTTGTTAAGAGGGGCGACCATCGCTATCTGCCCCGCATGAGCGAAGCCGATCCGATCCTCTCCCCGCTGCCCGCGCCCCGCCAGCGCAAGCCCGACTGGATAAGGGTCAAGGCGCCGACCAGCACCGGCTTCGCCGAGACGAAGAGGCTGATGCGGAGCCTCAACCTCGCCACCGTCTGCGAGGAGGCGGCCTGCCCCAATATCGGGGAGTGCTGGACCAAGAAGCACGCCACGGTGATGATCCTGGGCGACACCTGCACCCGCGCCTGCGCCTTCTGCAACGTCAGGACCGGAATGCCGCGCGCCGTCGATCCGCTCGAGCCGGAGCATGTCGCGGCCGCCGCGGCGGAGCTCGGACTCACCCATATCGTCGTCACCTCGGTCGACCGCGACGACCTTCCGGACGGCGGCGCGAGGCAGTTCGTCAAGGTGATCGAGGCACTCCGGCGCAACACGCCTTCGACGACCATCGAGATCCTGACGCCCGACTTCCGCAACAAGCCCGAGAGCGCGGTCGAGGCGATCGTCGCGGCGCGTCCGGACGTCTACAACCACAATCTCGAGACCGTGCCGAGGCTCTACCCGACCATCCGGCCGGGCGCGCGCTATTACGCCTCTTTGCGGCTGCTCGAGAGCGTCAAGCGGCAGGATCCGACCATCTTCACCAAGTCGGGCGTGATGGTCGGCCTCGGCGAGCAGCGTCTCGAGGTCCATCAGGTGATGGACGACATGCGCTCGGCCGACGTCGATTTCCTGACCATGGGCCAGTATCTCCAGCCGACCCCGCGCCATGCCAAGGTCGAGGAGTTCGTCACCCCCCAGGCCTTCGCCGCCTATGGCGCGATCGCCCGCGCCAAGGGCTTCCTGCTGGTCGCCGCCTCGCCGCTGACCCGCTCGAGCTATCATGCGGGCGACGATTTCGCGAAGATGAAGGCGGCGCGCGAAGCCAAGCTGGCGGCGGTGCGTTAGGCGGTCATGCCGCGCCACACCGAAACCCGGCAGATGCCCTACACGCCCGAGCAGATGTTCGATCTGGTCGCGGACGTGAAGCGCTACCAGGAATTCCTGCCCTGGGTCGCCGCGACCCGGATCCGCTCGGACAGCGACACCTTGATGATCGCCGACCTCGTCGTCGGCTTCCGGGCGATCAAGGAGACCTTCACCTCGCGGGTGGAAAAGCAGCGGCCGACGCGAATCCACACCGAATATATCGAGGGTCCGCTCAAATATCTGCAGAACAGCTGGGTCTTCAAACCGGACGGCAAGGGCGGGACGGAGATCGACTTCTGCGTCGACTTCGCCTTCAAGAACCGGCTCTTCGAGAGCCTCGCCGGCCAGATGTTCGACCGGGCGCTGAGGCGCATGATCGGGGCGTTCGAGGACAGGGCGCGGGAGCTTTACGGACCTCGGGAGGGGGAGGGGACGAACGCATCCGAGCAGAGCGCGGCTTGACTCCCCTCCTGGAAGGGAGGGGAGGCAGCGCTTCAGCTCTTCGCTGTGCCCCCGACCGGCATCAGCAGCTCGAGCGCGCAGAGCGCCGCCTGAAGCCTTACCCCGCCACGGCCGAGATCGCCGAAATGCCGGGTGTCGGCGACGATCTCCTTGGGATCGGCGCCGCGGCGGGCGCGGGCGAAGATCACGGTGCCCACCGGCTTCTTCTCGCTTCCGCCGCCGGGGCCGGCGATCCCGGTCACCGCCACCGCCGTGTCGGCCGCCGTGCGCTTCAGTGCGCCCTGTGCCATCCCCCAGGCGACCGCGATCGAGACCGCGCCGAACGTTTCGACGATGTCCCCGCTCACTCCGAGCAGGGCGATTTTCGACTCGTTCGAATAAGTCACGAAAGCCGCCTCCAGAACGTCCGACGAGCCCGGTATCTCGGTCAGCGCCGCTGCGACCAGGCCGCCGGTGCAGCTCTCAGCCACGGCCAGCCGCAAGCCGGCGGCGCGGCTCGCCTCGACGACCCGTCGCGCCGCGTCCAGCAGCTCCCCGGGAAGGACGTAATCGCGGATCTCGCTCATGATTTCTCCGGCAGCCGGATGGTGGCGACGGCCTGGGCGGCCAGCCCTTCGCCGCGGCCGGTGAAGCCGAGCCGCTCGGTCGTCGTCGCCTTGACGCTAATCCGCTCCTCGGCGACCCGCAACAGCTGCGCGATCCGCGAGCGCATCGCCGCCCGGTGCGGCCCGATCCTGGGCGCCTCGCAGATCAGGGTGACGTCGACATGGTCGATCGCCCCGCCGCGGGCGAGGATCAGGTCGCGGGCATGCTCGACGAAGAGGGCGGAAGGGGCGCCCCGCCAGCGCGGATCGGAAGGCGGGAAATGGTCGCCGATATCGCCCTCGCCGGCCGCTCCGAGCAAGGCGTCGGTGATCGCATGGAGCGCCGCGTCGGCGTCGCTGTGCCCCTCGAGCCCGCGCTCGTGCGGGATGAGCAGCCCGCCCAGCCACAATTCTCGGCCGGCGGCGAAGGCGTGGACGTCGAAGCCGAGGCCGGTGCGGCTGGTCATCGCCGCCGCCAGCCTCTGCTCGGCGCGGGCGAAATCCGCCTCGTAGGTGAGCTTCTCGAGCGCGGCATCGCCTTCCACCGTCGCGACTTCCAGACCGGCGGCGCGGGCGATCTGGGCGTCGTCGGTGGCGGCGCCGCCGCGCCAGGCGCGGTGCGCGGCGAGGATCGCGCCGAAGCGGAAGGCCTGGGGAGTCTGCACCCGCACCAGCTCCGACCGGTCGACGACGTCGCCGAGCGCGCCGCTTTGCCTCGCCAGGGTGTCGACGACCGGAAGCACCGGGACCGCGCCCGGGGCGTCCGCGAGCGCGCTCCTCAGCCGTCCGACCACCGCGGGCGGCAGGAAGGGGCGGGCGGCGTCGTGGATGAGCACCAGGTCCGGGGCGGCGCCCTCCGCCAGGGCCTCGAGGCCGCTTCGAACGGAATCGCGCCGCTCGGCGCCGCCGACGATGGGGGAGGGGAGGGCGCGTCCGCCGAGCGCCTCCTCGAAAAGGGGTTCGTGGCCGGCAGCGATGACCACCCTGACCTCGTCGACGCCGGCCCGCTCGAGCCTGTCGAGAGCATGCGCCAGCAGCGCCTTGCCCGCGAGCGGCCGATATTGCTTGGGGAGGCCGCCGCCGGCACGGCTGCCGCTTCCCGCCGCCACCAGCAAGGCCGTCATCCTCTCCATCCTCGCTTCCTAGCGGGCGCCGACCTTGCCCGCCAGCGGCTTTGCCCTTATCTCCGCGCCTCCCATGAGCAAGCTGGCCCCCATCGACATCGGACCCGTGCGGATCGACGCGCCGGTCATCCTGGCGCCGATGACGGGGGTCACGGACCGGCCGTTCCGCAAAGCCGTGAAAGGCTACGGCGCCGGCCTCACCGTCACCGAGATGATCGCCAGCCAGGCGGCGATCCGTGAGACCCGCCAGGCTCTCCAGAAAGCGGACTGGAATCCGATCGAGGATCCGGTGTCGATGCAGCTCGCCGGCTGCACGCCCGGCGAGATGGCCGAGGCGGCGAAGCTCAACGAAGATCGCGGAGCGGCGATCATCGACATCAACATGGGCTGCCCGGTCCGCAAGGTGGTCAATGGCGATGCCGGCTCAGCGCTGATGCGGGACCTGAAGCTCGCCGCCGAGATCATTGATTCGACGGTAAAAGCGGTGAAGGTGCCGGTGACCCTGAAGATGCGGATGGGATGGGACCACCAGTCGCTCAACGCGCCCGAGCTGGCCCGGATCGCGGTCGATCTCGGGGTGCGGATGATCACCGTCCACGGCCGCACCCGCAACCAGATGTACAAGGGCTCGGCCGACTGGGCCTTCGTCCGCCGAGTCAAGGACGCGGTCGGGGTGCCGGTCATCGTCAACGGCGACATCTGCTCGATCGACGACGTCGAGGCGGCGCTCGGCCAATCCGGCGCCGACGGAGTGATGATCGGCCGCGGCGCCTACGGCCGGCCCTGGCTGCTCGCCCAGGCGATGCACTGGCTTCGCACCGGCGAGCGCCTGCCGGACCCGGGCCTGGACGAGCAATTCGCGGTCCTAATCGAGCAATATCGGGCGATGCTGAGCCATTACGGCACCGAGGTGGGGGTCAATGTCGCCCGCAAGCATGTCGGCTGGTATACTCGCGGACTCCACGGCTCGGCCGAATTCCGCAATGCTTTCAACAAGGAAGCCGACGCGAAGAGGGCTCAGGCGATGCTCTACCAATTCTACGGGCCTTGGCTGAGCCGCGCCGCCGCCTGATCCCGTTGTCCCGTCCCGGTGCGGCCAGACGAGCCGCTGACACTACATACTGTGTTCTTTTTGCCACAATGTTGTGGTAGCCAATTCCCGTGAACGCCGAACTGCCGATCCTCGTCGAAGCCAAGCCACGGTGGCGCCGAAGGCTCGCGGTGGTTTTGCGGCGCGGGCGCTACATGCCGCTGATCGAGGGTCTCACCCTCGCGGCGCTCCTCGCGGTGGCGACGGTCAGCTACTTCATCATCACCGAGGAGGGGTCGCCCGAGACCTTGCTGACGCCGCCGATGGTGGCGGCCTTGCTGGTGGCCAATCTCGTTCCAGCCATGGCGCTCATGGTCCTGGTGGCCCGGCGCATGGCGATGCGGCGGGCGGCGGAATCGCCAATCGGGGGCAGGGGCCGGCTGCACGTCCGGCTGGTGGCCCTGTTCTCCGTCATCGCCAGCGTTCCGACCCTGCTCGTCGTCATCTTCGCGTCGCTGCTCTTCCAGAGCGGCCTCGATTTCTGGCTTTCGGACCGGGCTCAGACGGTCATCAAGAACGCCCAGGAGGTGGCGAGCCAGTATCGCAAGGATCAGCGCGCCGAGGTCCAGCTCGAGGTGCAGACGATGGGCAGCGACGTCGTCGGCTGGGTCAACGACCGGGGAATAGACGACCCGCAATTCGGCGACTTCATGCTGGATCAGACGACGCGGCGGAAGCTTCTGGAGACGGCCCTCCTCACCATCACCGACTCAGGCGAGATCCAGATGCAGGGCGGGGTCAACCTCTACGACCGGCCGCTCGAGGACCGTTTCACGGCGGCCACCCTGCAGAAGCTGAAGGCGGGGGAGGCGCTCGCCAAGGAGGAAGGCGGCGACCGGGTCGAGGCGGTCGTCCGGCTCGATCCGCGGGCGCAAGTCTATGTCTACGGCGCCCGGGCGGTCGACGCTCGGCTCCTGAAGCTGGCCGAGGATGCGCAGAGCGCCGCAAGCGATTCCCAAAGGACGCTGGCGCGGGCGCGCACCTTGCAATTCCGCTTCAACGCCGTCCTTCTGCTGGTTTCACTGCTGATCGTCGGACTCGCGATCTGGATCGCGCTCAAGCTCGCCGACCGGCTGGTCCGGCCGGTCGGCGAGCTTGTCGACGCGGCCCGGCGGATCACCGCCGGCGATCTCACCACCCGGGTTACCGCCGGCGAGCTGTCGGGCCGGATCACCGGAATGCGGGTCCAGGACGAGATCGGGATATTGGGCCGCGCCTTCAACCGGATGACAAAGCGGCTTGAGGAGCAGACCGGCGATCTCGTCTCGGCCAACGCTCAGCTCGAGAGCCGGCGCGCCTTCATCGAGGCGGTGCTGTCGGGAGTCACGGCGGGGATCATTTCCGTCGACCAGGAGCGCAACGTCCGTCTGATCAACAGCTCGGCCGAGGCGCTGCTCAAGACCGAGAAGGGCCAGGCGGTCGGCCACAAGCTCGCCGAGCTCGCGCCCGAGCTCGACGCCCATCTCGATAGCGACGCGCGCGAGGACATCATCCAGTTCGCGTCCGGCGGGGAGCCGCGGACCCTGGCGGTGAAGAGGGTCCGGGTCGAGGGCGGGCACGTCCTCACCTTCGACGACATCACCGAGCAATTGCTCGACCAGCGCCGGGCCGCCTGGTCGGACGTGGCCCGGCGGATCGCGCACGAGATCAAGAACCCCCTGACCCCGATCCAGCTCGCCGCCGAGCGGCTGCAGCGGCGCTACGGCAAGGAGATCATGTCCGACGCCGGCACGTTCGAGAAACTGACCGGGACAATCGTTCGCCAGGTCGGCGACCTGCGCCGGATGGTCGACGAATTCTCCTCCTTCGCGCGGATGCCCAAGCCGGTCTTCCACGAGGAGAAGATCGCGGAGATCGTCCGCGAATCCCTGTTCCTGCACCAGGTCGCCCATCCCGACATCGCCTTCACGCTCGAGGCTCCGGAGCCCTCGCCCCTGCTGGTCTGCGACCGCCGACAGCTCGGCCAGGCGCTGACCAACGTCATCAAGAATGCGGTCGAGGCGATCCAGCAGAGGCGGGAAGACGGGGGCAAGAGGGGCAAGGACCGGGTCGCCGTCACCCTGCGCTCCACTGACACCCGGATCTGCATCGACGTCGCCGACAGTGGCATCGGCCTGCCCAAGGAGCGCGGGCGCCTGACCGAACCCTATATGACGACGAGGGCGAAGGGGACGGGGCTCGGCCTCGCCATCGTCAAGAAGATCGTCGAGGAGCATTTCGGCAATATCGAGTTCGACGACGCGCCCGGGGGCGGCACCCTCGTCAGGCTCGTCTTCGACGCCGAGGCTCTCGCCCGTCTCGACGGGGCGGCGGCGGCGCAGATTTCCGACTCGGCGGACACTCAAGACATATCGGCAGACGGATAGACCATGGCCCTCGACATACTCATCGTCGACGACGAACAGGACATACGGGACCTCGTCTCGGGCGTGCTGGAGGACGAAGGCTATTCGTGCCGAACGGCCGCCAACAGCGGCGAGGCGCTGCAGGCGCTGGCCGACCGCCGTCCTTCGCTGCTCCTGCTCGACGTCTGGCTTCAGGGCTCGAAGCTGGACGGGCTTCAGCTGCTCGAGGAAGTGAAGCGCCGCGATCCCTCGCTTCCGGTGCTGATGATCTCGGGCCACGGCAATCTCGACACGGCGGTCGCCGCGATCCGACAGGGCGCGGCCGATTTCATCGAGAAGCCGTTCGAGGCGGGGCATCTCGTTCATCTCGTCGCCCGGGCCACCGAGACCGACCGGCTTCGGCGCGAGAATGCCAGCCTCAGGGCCCAGATCGGCCAGGAGACGGAGCTGACCGGCTCCAGCGTCTCGATCAACGCCGTCCGAGCCACTCTGAAGCGGGTGGCGGCGACCGGCAGCCGGGTCCTGATCTCCGGCCCCGCCGGAGTCGGCAAGGAGGTGGCGGCGCGCCTGCTCCACGACTGGAGCAACCGGGCGCGGGCCCCGTTCATCGTGGTCAGCGCCGCGCGAATGACGCCGGAGCGGGTCGAGGAGGAGTTGTTCGGGGTGGAGGAGGGGGGCGAGCTCGCCCGGCCGGGCCTCCTCGAGCAGGCCCATGGCGGCACCCTCTTCCTGGACGAGATCGCCGACATGCCGATCCCGGCCCAGGCCAAGATTTTGCGGGTGCTGACCGACCAGAGCTTCACCCGGGTCGGCGGCCTGCGCATGGTCAAGGTCGACATGCGGGTCGTCTCGTCGACCTCGCGGCACCTCGCCGACGAGATCGCCGCCGGCCGCTTCCGCGAGGACCTCTTCTACCGGCTGAACGTCGTCCCGGTGCATCTGCCGGCTCTGGCCGAGCGGCGCGA
This sequence comes from Allosphingosinicella sp., assembly GCA_035628835.1. GTDB lineage: Bacteria > Pseudomonadota > Alphaproteobacteria > Sphingomonadales > Sphingomonadaceae > Allosphingosinicella. Next base: position 61,111 of record DASPJA010000080.1, on the reverse strand, counting down.
GGACATTCCGGCGCTGATCGCCCATTTCGCGGCGCGCTACGCGGCCGAGCAGAGGCTGCCGACGCCCGATTTCTCGACCGACGCGGTGGCCGCGCTTCAGGCCTATGACTGGCCCGGCAACGTCCGCCAGCTGAGGAACGTCATCGAGCGCACCATCATCCTCGCGCCCGGCGCCCGGGTCGGTTGCATCGAGCTCGACATGCTGCCGCCCGAAATCCTCAACGAGCAGGCAAGCCTGAGCTCGGGCGAGGCTGTGAAGGCGATCATGGGCACCCCGCTCAGGGAAGCGCGCGAGACGTTCGAGCGGGAATATCTGAAGGTCCAGATCCGCCGCTTCTCGGGCAACATCTCGCGCACCGCCACCTTCATCGGAATGGAGCGCTCGGCGCTTCACAGGAAGCTGAAGGCGCTCGGCATCGGCGACACCAAGGGCGAGCCGGAGGAATAAGCTTCGCGAGCTTTTCTCGCCGGCCGCAGGCCGATCGATCTGAACGCAACGACGCAACGATGCCGAGCAGTTGAATGGAATGTGCGGCCAATGAGCCGCACGGTCTCATCGCGTCATTGCGTCGTTGCGTTGAAACCTGAAGGGCGAGAGGCTCGGGGAAGGGACACTCGCTTCGCGAGGCCGGCGCTGGCGCGGGAGGGCAGCGGATGCTATTGTTTCCCCAAGGCTGCGCTCCACATTATGAAAGACGCCCTTCGCGGGCGCCTCCGCGGGCAACGATCCGCCAATAAGGAGAGTGGAAAATGGCCGACAAGGTCAACAACCTCCAGGATTTGTTCTTGAACGGCCTTCGCCGCTCGAAAACGCCGGTCACCATGTTCCTGGTCAAGGGCGTCAAGCTCCAGGGAATCATCACCTGGTTCGACAATTTCTCGGTGCTGCTGCGCCGCGACGGTCAGGCGCAGCTCATCTACAAGCACGCCATCTCCACCATCATGCCGGCGCATCCCCTCGACCTGGGCGAGATTGAGCGCGCTTTCGAGGAGACCGGCGGCGCCAGAAAGCCGGCCCTGCTCCAGGAGGCGTTTCTCGGCGCCGTCCGGCGCTCGGGCGAGCCGGTGACCATGTTCCTGGTCAACGGAGTCATGCTTCAGGGCGAGATCGCCGCCTTCGACCTGTTCTGCATGCTGCTCCAGCGCGACGGTCTGTCGCAGCTCGTCTACAAGCACGCCATCTCCACGGTGCAGCCGGAGCGGCCGGTGAGCTTCATGGACCAGGATGACGAGGAGCCGGGCGCCTGAGCGTTTCTTCGCAGCCGAACGACGGCGAGTTCACCCGCGGCGCCAGGGCCATCGTCGCCCTTCCGGACATGAAGGCGGGGAAGGGACGGCGCGACGTCGACGCTCGCCTCGAGGAGGCGGCCGGCCTGGCCGAGGCGATCGGAGTCGAGGTCGCCGACAGGCTGCATTTCCGGATCCGCTCGCCGCGGCCCGCCACCCTGTTCGGGTCGGGGCAGGTCGAGTCGATCGCCGAGGCGGTGGCCCGGGACGAGGCCGAGCTCGTCATCGTCGATGCTCCGATCACGCCCATCCAGCAGAAGAATCTGGAGACCGCCACCAAGGCCAAGGTGATCGACCGCACCGGGCTGATCCTCGAGATTTTCGGCGAGCGCGCCGCGACGGCGGAGGGCCGGCTCCAGGTCGAGCTCGCCCATCTCGATTATCAGGCGGGGCGGCTGGTCAGGAGCTGGACCCACCTCGAGCGGCAGCGCGGCGGCTTCGGCTTCCTCGGCGGCCCCGGCGAAACCCAGATCGAGGCCGACCGGCGGCTGATCCGCGACCGGATGGCCAAGCTCAGGAAGGAGCTCGAGCAGGTCACCCGCACCCGCGCCCTCCATCGCGCCCGCCGCCAGCGCGCGCCCTGGCCGGTGATCGCGCTCGTGGGCTATACCAATGCCGGCAAGTCGACCCTGTTCAACCGCCTGACCAAGGCCGACGTGATGGCCGAGAACCTGCTGTTCGCCACGCTCGACCAGACGATGCGCGAGATCCAGCTGCCCGGCTTCGACAAGGCGATCCTGTCGGACACCGTCGGCTTCATCTCGGAGCTTCCGACCCAGCTGGTCGCCGCCTTCCGGGCGACGCTGGAGGAAGTGATCTCGGCCGATCTCATCGTCCACGTCCGCGACATCTCCCACCCCGACAGCGACGCGCAGCGGGAGGACGTCGAGCAGGTGCTCAAGGAGATCGGCGCCGGCGGGGAAGGGGGCGCTCCGCTCGTCGAAGCCTGGAACAAGATCGACCTGCTCGGCGGGGAGGAGGGTGAGCGGGTGAAGGCGGAGGCTGCCCGGCGCGACGAGGTCATCCGCATTTCCGCGCTGACCGGCGAGGGCCTGGACGACCTGCTCGAATGCGCCGCGGCCAAGCTCAGCAAGGGCGCCAAGCTTCGCACGGTCACGCTCGGAGCTTCGGACGGCGAGACCATCGCCTGGCTTCACGCCAATGGCAGGATCGAGAGCCAGCGCACGGACGGCGTCGAGACGGTGTTCGAAGTTCGCCTGTCCGACGCCGACTGGGCGCGGCTGCAGAGCCGGCAGCGAGCCTAGCTCAAAGCAAGGACTTAGCCCGCTGCCAAAGCGCTTCGAGCGCCTCTATATCCATTTCTTTCAGAGGCTTGTCGGCGATTTCTTCGACTTTCCGGAAGCGCTGCTCGAAGCGAGCCGAGGCTTCGCGAAGGGCCGTTTCCGGGTCGACGTCGAGATGGCGGGCGTAATTGACCACGCTGAACAGCAGATCGCCCAGCTCGGCCGAGCGCTCCTCGAGCGTCTCGGCGGCGTCGATTTCGTCCAGCTCCTCGTCGATCTTGGCGCGCGGGCCGGCGGCGTCCGGCCAGTCGAAGCCGATTCGCGCAGCGCGGCGCTGAAGCTTCTCGGCGCGCTTCAGGGCCGGCAGAGCGAGCGCGACTCCGGCGAGAGCGCTCTTGTCGTCGGAATCGTGCCGCTCGGCCGCCTTGAGAGCTTCCCAGCCGGGGCTGACGGGCTCCTCGCCGAAGATATGCGGGTGACGGCGGATCATCTTGGCGCAGACCGACGCGATGACGTCATCGAGGCCGAAGGCGCCGATCTCCTCGGCCATGCGGGCGTGATAGACGACCTGGAGCTGGAGATCGCCGAGCTCGTCCTTCAGCGAGTCGAGATCGCGGCGAGCGATCGCGTCCGCCACCTCATAGGCCTCCTCGATCGTATAAGGCGCGATCGTCTCGAAAGACTGCGCGCGGTCCCATTCGCAGCCATCGGCCGGATCGCGCAGCCGGCGCATGATCTCGACCAAGTCTGCGAGGGAAGCGGGCGAAGCCGACATCTATGTAAGTGCGATAATATACATTATGTAAAATCCAACGCGACTGTCGCCCGCGCCGGTTCCCCTCATGGCCTTAGCACCAGCCACTGGCCTTCCACGCCCCAGGCGGACAGCGACGACAGGAAGTTCATCCCGAGCACGCTCGTCGGCCCGAAATTCTCGGAGACGTGGACGGTAAGGTCGCGGCGCTCGATCGTTCCAACCTTGAGGCTCGCGGCGCGGGCGCGCCTGACCTGGACCGTGCCGTTCGCCGTCTCCACGTAGGTGGGAAAGCCGCCCGGCTCGATATCGGCGAGCGCCGCCGTCTGGGCCGAGATGCTGGTCACGGTGGCGCCGCTATCGACCAGAAAGCGAATCTTGCGGCCGTTCAGCTCGCCATTGACCCAGAAATGGCCGTCCAGCGACTTGCGGATGCGCAGCTCCTTGCCGGCCGAGACCATCCGGCCTTCGCCCCGGCCCTCGGACATGACACGCTTGCCGAGCGCCATGAAATCGTCCTTGAGCGTGAACGCGACGAAGGCGGCGAGGAAGATGAGCACCCAGCCGGCGAACATCTTGAGCCCCTGCCCCAGCGGTATACGGCGCACCATCAGGGCGCTGACGACGAGGACGAGGACTCCGATCAAATAGAGGAAGGTGACCGCCTGGTCGCCGTCGTTCACAGGCGGATCTCCATTCCGTCATAGGCCGGCTCTACCCCCGGGGGCAGCTCCTCCAGCAACGTGTCGTAATCCATGCTGTTGTCGAGATGGGTGAGCAAAGCGCGCTTCGGCTGCAGCCGGGCGATCCATTCGAGCGCGAGATCGAGATGCGGGTGGGTCGGGTGCGGACGCCGTCTCAAACTGTCGACGATCCAGAGATCGACGCCCTGGAACCGGATCTCCATCTCCGGCGTCAACTCGTTGAAATCCGTTGAATAAACTATCGAATGACCACCCGCGTCGAAACGCAGGCCGGCGGTGGTGATGTCGCCGTGCGGCTGGTCGACCACCTGCACCGAAATGCCGTTCAAATTCATATGGTCCGGAAGCAGCTCGCCGGTGGCGACGGCCGGATAGCCGCTCTTGCCGTCGAAGGCGTAGGCGAAACGCTCCTTGAGGCTCTCCAGGGTCTCGAGCCGGGCATAGCCCGCCACGGGCCGGCCGCGGGCGTGGTAGAGCTGGCGGAGATCGTCGATGCCGTGACAATGGTCGGCATGGTCGTGGGTCCAGATCACTCCGTCGATGTTGGTGACGTTGGCGTCGAGCAGCTGCTCGCGAAGATCGGGGCCGGTATCGACGAGGATCCGGGCATTGTGGTGGCTGACCAGGATCGACACCCGCCGGCGGCGATTCCTGGGATTCGAGGGATCGCACTGGCCCCAGTCGTTGCCGACTCGGGGCACTCCGCTCGAGGTGCCGGAGCCGAGGATGGTGACCTCCATCACTTCCCTCCGCGGAAGGGAGGGGCGAGGGGTGGGCAGGCGAGCGTAGCGAGACTGTTTGCCGAGTCGGTGTTTCGGCCGCCTTCGGCGGACCCACCCCCTGCCCCTCCCTTACAGGGAGGGGAGTTTCCGCGCCAACTCATGCCTTCACCTTGCTGAACAGGGCGCGGAAATTGGCGCTGGTGCGCTCCGCGAGCGTTTCGACGCTCTCGCCGCGGAGGCCGGCCAGGAAGCGGGCGGTGTCGGCGACGAAGGCGGGCTCGCAGGGCCGGCCGCGGTGCGGCACGGGCGCGAGGAAGGGGGCGTCGGTCTCGATGAGAAGGCGGTCGGAAGGGATCATCTTCGCCGAAGATTGCAACTCTCTGGCATTTTTAAAGGTCACGATCCCGGAAATGGAGACGTAAAGGCCGAGACCGAGCGCCTTGTCGGCGAAATCCTGGCTTGCGGTGAAGCAGTGGATCACCCCCCCGTAAGCCCCCTTCCCCATCTCGTCGGCCAGGATGGTGTAAGTATCCTCTTCCGCCTCGCGGGTGTGGACGATGATCGGCAGCCCGGTCTCGCGGGCGGCGGCGATATGGGCCCGGAAGCTGGCGCGCTGCCGGTCCCGGTCGGAATGGTCGTAATAGAAATCGAGGCCGCTCTCGCCGATCCCGACCACCCTGGCATGGCCCGCGCGCTCGACCAGGTTCGCGGTCTGCACGTCCGGATGGGCGTCGGCCTCGTGCGGGTGGATCCCGACCGAGGCCCAGACGTCCGGCTCGCGCTCGGCGAGGCCGATCACCTCGTCCCACTCCGATTGACGGGTCGAGATGTTGAGCATCGTGCCGACGCCAGCCGCCCGCGCGCGCTCGAGCACCGCCTGCTGCTCCTCGACCAGGCCCTTATAGTTGAGGTGGCAATGGCTGTCGGTGAACATGGCGCTCCTTAGCCTTATCCCCTCCCCTGCGTGCAAGCCTCGTCTCGTCGCATCCGTTCCGCCGAAGGATCAATTGCGGTGGCACGTCAGTCCTTTTCTGCTACCAACCGAATCGCAGAGTTGATGTAGGTTAATAACTTCGCCGCGGTGGGCGTGCGGTGACTGGGGGAAATGAAGTTGCTTGACGAGTTGCGTCGCGCGGATCGGGTCGATTCCGCCGTTAATGCCTCTACTGCCCCAATCCGGATTGCAGTCGTCATCCCCTCGTTCCGGGCGGCCGCGACGATCGGGACGGTGCTGCGCGGGATCGGGCCGGAGGTTCGGCATATCTACGTCGTCGACGACGGCTGCCCCGATTCGACCGGCGAGCGGGCGCTCAGGGACAATGACGATCCGCGCCTCGTCGTTCTTCGCAACAAGCGCAACCTGGGCGTCGGCGGAGCGATGAAGCGCGGCTACGCCCGCGCCCTCGCCGACGGCGCCGAGATCGTCGTCAAGCTCGACGCCGACGGGCAGATGGACCCGAGCCATATCGGGCGCCTGACCGCTCCGGTCGTCGCCGGAATCGCCGATTATGCCAAGGGCAACCGCTTCGCTCCCGAGCGGCTGATGCCGTCCGGCAGCGCTCCGCGGGCGCTGAGCGCGATGCCGCCCTCAAGGCGGGCCGGGAACATGGTGCTTTCCGTGCTCCACAAGGCCGCGACCGGCTATTGGCGGATCGGCGATCCCGCCAACGGCTATACCGCCGTTCATGCCCGGGCGCTGGAGCGGATGGGGATCGAGGGTCTGGCCGACTGCTTCTTCTTCGAGACCGACATGCTGTTCAGGCTGAACCTGGTCGACGCCGTCGTCGCCGACGTCCCACTGCCGGCCTGTTATCCCGGATCGGGAAGCAGCCTCAAGCTGCGCCGGGTCGCCCACCGCTTCGCGCTCATGACGGCGAGCCGGTTCGTCCGCCGGCTGCGGGCCAGATATTTCGCGGGGCCCTGGAATCTCGGTTCGATCAAGCTGGCGGCGGCGATGACGATGATCGGCGCCGCGGCGGGCCTGGCGGGCTGGCGGTGGATCGAAGCCTATCGCGGCGCGAGCGCGCTCGGAGCGGCGGAAGCGGCGACCGCCTGCCTTCTGCTCGGCCTCGGCCTCCTCGCCGCCGCCGGAATCTATGACGCTCGAAGAAGCCCCCGGGAGCCTCTCTCCCGCCGGAGCTCGCCCTGCTGAAATGCCGGCGCCGGTATCGATGATGGATCGCGTCGCCGGCGTGAAGGCGCCGCCGCTCTGGGCCGCGGCCTGGCTGATCGGCGCCTGCCACGGCGTCTACGCTTTGGCGGCGGGGGTCATGATGGCTCCGGACAGCCGCTCCTACGCTTATTGGTCGGCTCGGCTGATCGAGAGCGGGTTCGACTATCCGACCGTGATCGCGGAGGCGACGGGCGGCTTCCCGGCGATCCTCTACGCGCTGTTCGGGACCTTGCTGGCCCTGCTGAGGCTGGCCTTCGGCGGCGGCTGGGCCACGGCGCTCGTCGCGATGAATTTCGCCGCGCACGTCGCTCTCGGGATCCTGATCGTCCGGCTGGCGGCGCGGGCGACCGGGAGCGGAGCGGCCGGATGGGGGGCGCTGCTCCTCTTTCTCGCCTGCTTCGACCTGCTCATGTGGGTGCCGCTGGTGCTGTCCGACGCGACCTTCGTCCTCATCGCCTTCGGCATTTTCACCCTGGCGGCGGCTCGGATCCTCGGCGATGCGAAAGGGTGGCTGACGGTGCTGGCGCCGGCGGCGGCGGGAGTGTTCTACCGGCCCACCGGAATGGTCCTGCTTCCGGACCTCGCCTGGGCCATTTACCTGGCGAAGACCGGAAGGCCGCGGCTGAGGCTCGGGCCCGTCCTCGCCGTGCTCGGGACCGCCATCGCCGCCATCGTCCTCGTCTTCGCCTGGTTCGCCCAGGATCCGGGGCGGTGGCCCTTCGAGGTGCTGTCGACGGCTTTCCGGAACGTCGCGGCCGAATATGCGGCGGGCGAGGTGGTGAGCGCCCGGCCGGAGACCTACCATGCCCCGCCCGCCGCTCTGACCGACTATGTCCTCATCTCCGGCGACCGTTTCCTCCATTTCTTCGCGATCGGAGCGGCGACGTTCAGCGCCGGCCACTGGCTCGTCGAGCTGGTCTTCTTCCTGCCCTGCTACGCTCTGGCCGGATGGCTCGCGGTCGCCCTGTGGCGCGGACGCACGGTGTTCGCCGCGCCCGAACGCAAGGTCTTTCTCGCCGCCTTCGGGGCGCTGCTCTCCTATGCGGTCTTCCACGCGCTGGTGCAGGTGGATTTCGACTGGCGCTACCGCACCCCGGTCCTTCCCCACCTCATCCTGCTCGCCGCCGGCGGATTCGCCGACGCGGTCAGGCGATTGGCGGGGCGATGACCGGAGAAGCGCCCTTCCTGTTCAGCGTCGACGTCGAGGATCCGCGCCTCGATCTGCGCGAGGGCGATCGCCTGCCGCCGCGCGTGCCGGCGCTGATCGGCGCCTATCTCGATTTCCTTCGCCTGCACGAGGCCAAGGGCACTTTCTTCTTCGTCGGCGAAGTCGCCCGCCGGCACCCGGAGCTGGTGGCCCAGGTCGCCGCCGAGGGCCACGAAATCGGCTGCCATTCCGATTCGCACGTCCCGCTCGACCGCCTCGGCCAGGCCCGGTTCCGCGACGATTTGCGGCGCAACCTGGACGCCCTGCAGGGGGCGGGAGCGAGCGGGATCAGGGGATATCGAGCACCCTGCTTCTCGATGATCGCCGGGACGGCCTGGGCCTACGGGATACTGGCGGAGCTCGGCTTCGCCTATTCGAGCTCGGTGCTGCCCGCGCGCAGCCCGCTTTACGGCGATCCGGGGTTCGGCGACGCGCCGCGGCTGATCGAGGGCGTGGTCGAGCTGCCCGTGACTTTGCTGCCGTTCAGGCTCCTGCCGGTGCCGATCGGGGGCCTGTATTTCAGGGTGCTGCCCCGGCCGATCCTGCGCCGGGCGCTGGCGGTCCGCCGGCGGCGGGGAGAGGCGGTCGCCAGCTACCATCATCCCTACGACATCGACGCCGAGCAGAGCTTCACCCATGCCGGCTTCCGCCGCTGGGGCGCGTTCGACCTGCTGATGCGGGCGAACCGGCGGGCGGTGCTGCCGCGGCTGGAGATGGTGAGGTCGATGGGGTTTTCCTTCGTCCCCTACGGTGCCTTCGCGGACCGGATCGGCGAACATCTGCGCTCGGAGCGACTTGCCGATGGCTGAAGAATACAGGTTCGAGCCGCTCGAGCACAGCGCCCGCGGCTATGAGCAAGTCGCGAGGCTGATGCGGCAGGTCTTCCCGAAGGCCCGCCACCTGACGCCGCGCTACTTCGAATGGCATTACGGCCGGAATCCCGACGGGCAGGCGATCGGCTGCAACGCCTTCGCCGGCGGCGAGCTGGTCGGCCATATGGCGGCCCATGTCTTTCCCTGCCGGCTGGAAGGGGAAGAGCGGCGCGGCATGTATACGGTCAACGGCTCGGTCCACCCGCTGCATCGCGGCCGCCGGCTGCAGAGCCGGATCAGCTCGGCCATGTTCGAGGAGGCGGCCCGGCTCGGCTACGCCTTCTGCCTCGCCACCGGCAACAAGTGGAGCACCGGACCGCTGCTCACCCGGTTCAGGATGGTGCGGCCGCTCGATGCCCGTCTCGGCTTCGGCCTGCCGAGGCGGCGCGAGGCCGATCGGCCGCCCAGCTTCGAGCGGATCTGGAGCGAAGAGGCGGTTCGCTGGCGGCTGGCCAATCCCGAAGGCCGCTATTCGGAGATCCGGAGCGGCGACCGGTCGGCCATCCTCGCCGCCACGGGCCTGCCGGGCCTGGGTGCCATCCTGTCCGACGACAGCGGGCCGGAGAACCTCTCCCGCTCCGGGCGGGCCGCGGGACCGCTGCGCCTCTGGCTGGGGCTGGATCCGGACGTGGACTGGAGCGCCTCGGCCTTCCTGCCCATTCCGATGCGACTGCGCCCTTCGCCGCTCAACCTCGTCTACAAGGATCTGACGGGGGGAAGCTTCGTCCCCGACGCGGACCGGATCGTCTTCCGAAGCCTGGATTTCGACGCCTTCTGATCGGGACGGTTACGCGATTGTCACCCAAAGCCGCGATCGGAGCGGTTACGGCGGCGCTTCCATCGGCTATGCAGGCGCGGGGAGAGCGTGGAGAGCGCCATGACAGACAATCGCTTCGATCCTTCCGATCCGGCGCCGCGCGGCGCGATGCTCGGCGAGGCGATCGACGGCGCGGTTCGCAAGATCACGACCGGGATCGTCATCGCCGGGGCCCTGATCGGCCTCGGCATCTATGCCCACCCCGAGCCGCGCTTCGACGCTTTCGCCTTCGGCGACCAGATCGTCCGGGTCGACGGGAAGACGGGGACGATCATCGCCTGCGAAGGCACCCGGACCTGCCAGCTGGTCCTGCGCAAGGGCCAGCGGCTCGATCGCATCAAGCGGACCAGCGCCTTGCCCAAGCCTGCTCCGGCTACGCCTCTGCCGGCAGCTCCAGCCGCGGGAAAATAGGCGCCGGCGGCTCGAGGGTGAAGCCCGAGGCGGCGAGACGCGCATAGCGGCCGGTGTCGGCCAGCGCCCTGAAATCGCGCGCGTTCGCCGGAACGCCCATCTGGTCGAGCAGCCTCGCCGCGGACGCCGGGATGACCGGCGCGATCGCGATGGCGAGGTCGATTATCGACTCGCAGAGGCAAGCGAGGACCGCGGTCATCCGCTCGGGATCGGTCTTGCGCAAGGTCCAGGGCGCCTGCGCGTCGATATACTGGTTGCAGGCGAAGACGGCGCGGATCCACGCCTCGATGCCCTGGCTCAGCGCCAGCTCGCCGAACAGGCCCGGCACGTCCTGCGCCGTGGTGCGGCGGACGAGGTCGAGCAGCTCCTTATCGGCCCACTCCCCTCGCCCGCCCGCGGGCAGAGTGCCGCCCACATTCTTGACGATGAAGGACAAGGTGCGCTGGGCGAGGTTGCCGAAGCTGTTGGCGAGATCGGCATTGACCCGGGCGACGATCGCCTCGGGGCTGTAGCTGCCGTCCTGGCCGAACGTGACGTCCCGCATCAGGAAATAGCGGACCGAATCGGCGCCGAACCGCTCGATCAGCTCCGCCGGGGCGACGACGTTGCCGGCCGACTTCGACATCTTCTCGCCGCGCAGCAGGACATGGCCGTGGCCGAACACCTGCTTTGGAAGCGGCACTCCGGCCGACATCAGGAAAGCGGGCCAGTAGACGGCGTGAAAGCGCACCACGTCCTTGCCGATGATATGCATGTCGGCTGGCCAGAACCGCTTGTAAGTCTCTGATTCGACGTCGGGATAGCCGACGCCGGTAATGTAGTTGGTGAGCGCGTCGAGCCAGACGTACATGACGTGCCGTTCGTCGCCGGGGACCTTCACCCCCCAGTCGAAGCTGGTTCGCGAGACGGAGAGGTCGGACAGTCCGCCCACGACGAAGCGGAGCACCTCGTTGCGGCGGCTCTCGGGCCGGATGAAGCCGGGATTCTCGGCATAATGCGCCAGCAGCCGGTCCTGATAGGCCGAGAGCCGGAAGAACCAGCTCTCCTCCACCGTCCATTCGACCGGCGTGCCCTGCGGAGAGAGCCTCTCGCCATTCTCCCCGGGCGCGAGCTCGCTCTCGTCGTAATAAGCTTCGTCGCGGAGCGAGTACCAGCCTTCGTAGCGGCCGAGATAGAGGTCGCCGCGCTCCGCCATGGCCTTCCAGATCGCCTGGCTGGCGCGGTGGTGGGCGGGCTCGGTGGTCCGGATGAAACGATCGAACGAAATATCAAGACGATCATCCATGTCCCTGAAAATAGCGGACATCTCATCAGCCAAGGCGGCCGGCGAAATCCCTCTTTCGCGCGCCGCCTGGGCCATTTTCAGGCCATGTTCGTCGGTCCCCGTCTGGAAGCGCACGTCACGGCCCATGGCGCGCTGGAAGCGGGCGATGACATCGGTCGCGACGGCTTCATAGGCGTGGCCGATATGCGGCGGCCCGTTCGGGTAATTGATCGCGGTGGTGATGTAGAAAGGTTCGGCCATGGCGCGCCCTTAGCGGCTCGGCGCCAGCGATGCGAGCATGCCGGCGAGCTCGAACACCACGCTCTCCGGCTCGAGCGACAGGCCGCGGGCGCTCGAGGCGAGGCCCTGGGCCCGTTCCCAAAGGCCCAGCGCCTGGGCCAAAGCGGGGCCGCGCCGGCTCTTCGCCTCGGCGGCGATGACGGAGGGCGCGCGGGCGAGGAAGGCTTCGTAGCGCGGCTGCGCCGATTTGAGCGCGAGGCTCTGGGCGAGCGCGCTGCGGCGGGCATTGCCGGGATCGCCCTCGCGCACCAGCTCGGCCATGGCCCGGTCGAGGCCCGCGACGTCGAGGCCGCGCCAGGCCAAAGCTCGCCCCGGCGAGCCGTGGCCGGCGGCGGCCAGGTCGCTGATCTCCCTGTCGTCCGCGTCGGGAAGGGCGGCGGTCAGGGCCGACGTCATGGCGTCGGCGTCGAGCCTCGACAGCCGCAGCAGCCGGCAGCGCGAGCGGATGGTCGGGAGCAGCCGCTCGGGGGCGTGGCTGACCAGCAGGAAGACGCTGTCGGGCGGCGGCTCCTCCAGATTCTTGAGCAGGGCGTTGGCGGCGTTGCGCTCGAGATCGTCGATCGAATCGACGATCACCGCGCGCCACGGGGAGAGCGAGGCCGTGATATTGAACAGGCGCTGGAGCGAGCGGACCTGGTCGACGCTGATGCTTCGGGCGAGCTCGCCGGTCGAGCTGTTCTCCTTCGGCAGCCGCTCAAGCTTCATCAGGTCGGGGTGGCTGCCCGCGGCGGCCAGGCGCGCGGCCGGGTGGTCGTCGGGCACGTCGAGCGCGGGCGAGTCGAGAGGCCCCTGCCCCTGTGCCAGGACCCGCAGTGCGGCTTTCTCGGCGAACAGCGCCTTGCCGACGCCCTGCGGGCCCGAGATCAGCCAGGCATGATGGAGCCGGCCGGAGTGGAGCGCGTCCCGGAAGGCGGCGACCGCGGGATCGTGGCCGAAGAGCGGGGTCACCGCGGCGCGCTCCCTGAAGCTTCCGGCAAGCATGGATCGCGAGACAAAGTTGAGGAAGTTGAGGGTAGCCGAGAGCCGCGCGATATTCCCACCTCGGCGGCCCTTCCGGCGCCGGCACGCGCGATCCTTCCGGCGGCAGCCGAAGCGGCGACGACCGGCCTGGCCGGGCTCGAAGCGGGGTTGGACTGGGGGATCGGCATGGTTTTCGGGCGCTCCCGGAGGCCGTAGAACATAACCGGAACTGGTATCCGGGACAAGGCTCGGTCCCTCACCGCAGATCCTGGACGGCGGCGAGCTGCCTGGCGTGGCCGAAGACCGGCGTCATGCCCTCCCCTCCCGGCAAGGGAGGGGCCGGGGGTCGGTCCGCCGAAGGCGGCCGAAACTCCGAGTCAGAAGGAAGTCTCGCTGCGCTCGCCTACCCACCCCTAGCCCCTCCCTTCCAGGGAGGGGACGAGATCCTCGACGGCGGCAAATAGTCTCTCGGTCACTTCATCCGGCGATCCGCTGGCGTCGACTCGACGAATTCGGCCAGGTTCCGCCTTTGCGAGGGCATCGAAGCCTTCAGCGACTCTGGCATGAAATCCGGGCTCGCGGCCGCCGATGCGGTCGGTACCGAAGACGTCTCGTACGCTGAGGCGGCCGGACACGGTCTTCAGAGGGAGTTCCAACAGCAATGTCCGATCCGGCAGGAAGCCGTGACTGCCGAAGTCGTGAAGTGCACGAATATTGTCGCTTCCCAGTTCTGCTGCCCATCCTTGGTAGGCAAGAGAGCTGTCGAGGAAGCGGTCGCTGAGCACCCACGCCCCCCGCTCCAACGCCGGGCAAATGGTTCGTGCCACGTGATCAGCGCGAGCAGCTGCAAAGAGAAGTGCTTCGGTTTCCGGAGTCCAACGGCTGTCATCCCCCTGCAGGAGCAGCCCCCGGATAGTCTCGGCGCCGTCGCTGCCGCCGGGCTCCCGCGTCTCCACGACTTCCAGGCCTCTCTCGTGGAGCCTGGCGGCGAGCCTCTTAAGCTGGGTCGACTTGCCTACCCCTTCCCCGCCTTCGAGGCTGATAAAGCATCCCCTCACCTCTTAGCCGAACAGCGACGTCAGGCCGTTCCACATGCGGCCGAAGAAGCCGGCCTCGCCGACCGCCTCCGACGCGACCAGGGGCATGGTCTGCGGCGGCGTGTCGGGGGTCGAGACGACCAGATCGGCGACGTGCTGGCCCTTGGCGATCGGCGCCTTGATCGGCCCGTTATAGACGACCTTGACCCGGATGTTCGACGCCGCGCCCGCCGGAAGCGTCACCGCGATGCTCCGCGGCGCGACCAGTGGGACGGTGTCGTCGCCGCCCTGCTGGACCTGGGCGTCGGCGACCTTCTCGCCCTGGTTGAACAAAGGCTGCGACTTCCAGGCGCGGAAGCCCCAGTCCATGAACTTGACGGATTCCTCGATGCGCTGGTTGAAGCTCGAGAGGCCGGCCACGACCATGATGATCCGGCGGCCGTTCTGCTCGGCCGAGCCGGTAAAGCCGTAGCCGGCCTCGGCGGTATGGCCGGTCTTGAGCCCGTCCGCGCCGGCCACCCTGCCGAGCAGGGGATTGCGGTTGCCCTGGGTGATCGGCGCGCCCGCGCCCAGGGTCTTGCCCCAGGTGAATTCCTTCTTCTGGTAGAAGGCCTTGTAGAGGTCGGGCGTCTCCTGGATGGTGGCGGCGGCGAGCTTGGCGAGGTCGCGCGCCGTCGTGTAGGTCACGCCCTCGTCCGGCCAGCCATTGGTGTTGCCGAAGTTCGAATTGGTCATTCCCAGGCGCTTGGCCTCGGCGTTCATCAGTGCGGCATAAGCGGGCTCGGTGCCGGCCAGGCATTCGGCGAGGACGACGGTGGCGTCGTTGCCCGAGAGGGTGACGATGCCGTGGAGCAGGTTCTCGACGCTGACCTGCTCGCCGGGGGACAGGAACATGGTCGAGCCGGCCTGCGGCCCGTGCCACTGGCGCCAAGTCTCGGGACGGACCTGGCACATCTGCGCAAGCTTCGCCTCGCCGCGCTTGATCATGTGGAAGGCGAGATGGGTGGTCATCATCTTGGCCATCGAGGCCGGCGGGATGCGACGGTCCGGATCCTTCGAATAAAGGACGGCGCCGGAGCTCAGGTCGACCATGTAGGCGACCGGCGCGGCGGTCTCGAAGGGTGGTGCGGCGGCGGTGGCGGGAAGCGCGGCGGCGGCGGCGAAAGCTATTGGAAACAGGCTTTTGCGGATCATGGTTGAGACGTATCCCCTGAAAATTAGACGACGCGGCCGGAGCGCCAGCCGCAGCTTAACCCCTCCCCGCGCGCCGCGCCAGACGGATCAGCGCGCGATCGCGTCGGCGAGCAGCCCGACCGACAAGGCGTAGAAGTTGGAGCAATTGTAATCGAGGATGGCGCGGTAGTTGGTGGTCAGCAGATAGGCGGTCGCCCCCGGCCCGTCCGGCTCGATCAGCGACGCCATTTCGGTGTCGCGCGGCCAGATGCCGTGCTGCGCGACGAGGCCGAGTCGGCGCCATTCCGCGATCGTCATCCAGCGGCTGTGGCGCTCATGCACCCGCGGGCAGCGCGGCGCGCGCAGATTGCTGCGCAGGCGGCTCCGGTCGAGCCCCGGCGGCACCCGGACGGCGACGCCCCAGGGCACGCCCGAGCGCCAGCCGGCATTGTTGAGGTAATTGGCGATCGAGGCGAGCGCGTCGGGCTCGCTTCGCCAGATGTCGGAGCGGCCGTCGCCGTCACCGTCGACTCCGAGCCGAAGCCAGACCGACGGGAGGAATTGCGGATGGCCGGTGGCGCCGGCCCAGCTGCCCTTGAGCCGGTATCTCGGAACGCCGCGGTCGATCATCTTCAGGGCGGCGACGAATTCGTCGCTGAAGAGCTGGCGGCGGCGGCCGTCATAAGCGAGCGAGGCGAGCGAGTTCAGCAGGTCGAAATTGCCGGTGACGGCGCCGTAGCTCGTCTCGTGGCCCCAGATCGCGATCAGCACCGACGGCGCGACTCCGTAGCGCCGGCCGATGTCCCTGAGGCGCGACAGATTGGCGGCATAGCGGCGCTGCCCGATCGCGATCAGCGCCGGGGTGACGTGGCGGGCGCGATAGGGGGCGAAAGGCGGATTCGCGTTGCTGCCGGGCCTGCCGCCGGGCTGGGCGCGGTCGAGCTCCACGGTGCGGGGGCTGAAGACGAGATTGGGGAAGACGCTGGCGATCGTGCCTGGGCTGACCCCGGCCCGGCGCGCCTGCGCCTCGAGCTGGGGCAGATAGGCCTGGAAGCCGGACTGGCTGAGTCCGCTCTGGGCCGGCGCCGGGCTTGCCAGCGGCAGCATCGCCGCCGCCAGCGCCAGGGCCGCTATCCCCCTCGATAAACGCATACATTTCTCTCCCACTCGGCCTCCCTGATGCCACAGGGGCCGGGCCTGTGATACTCGGCTCGCCGCGCGGGCTGCACGTCTCCCCTCCCTGGAAGGGAGGGGCCGGGGTGGGTCCGCCGAAGGCGGCCGAAACTCCGAGTCAGAAGGAAGTCTCGCTACGCTCGCCTACCCACCCCTGACCCCTCCCTTCCAGGGAGGGGAGATGGGGCTGTTCAGCTCAAACCCTCTTGGGCTAGAGCCGCCACCATCTTGGACAGGTGGCCGAGTGGTTTAAGGCAGCGGTCTTGAAAACCGCCGTGGGTGCAAGCCCACCGTGGGTTCGAATCCCACCCTGTCCGCCAAGCGAAGGGAATGAGATGGCCGAAGCGGCGATTGGCAGGTTCGACTGGGAGGATGCGTTCGCGCTCGATGCTCAGCTCTCCGACGAGGAGAGGCTCGTTCGCGATACGGCGCGCGCTTATGCGCAGGAGCGGCTTCAGCCGCGGGTGACGGAGGCGTTCCTCGAGGAGCGGTTCGACCGCGAGATCATGTCGGAGATGGGCGAGCTCGGCCTGCTGGGCGCGACCATCCCGCCCGAATATGGCGGAGCCGGGCTCAACTATGTCAGCTACGGACTGGTGGCGCGCGAGGTCGAGCGGGTCGACAGCGGCTATCGCTCGGCGATGAGCGTCCAGTCGTCGCTCGTCATGTATCCGATCCATGCCTACGGATCCGAGGAGCAGAGACGCAGATGGCTGCCCGGGCTGGCGACCGGCGAGCTGATCGGCTGCTTCGGGCTGACCGAGCCCGATGCGGGCTCCGACCCGGGGGGAATGCGGACCCGGGCTGAGAAGATCGACGGGGGCTACCGCCTCTCCGGCTCGAAGATGTGGATCACCAACTCGCCGATCGCCGACGTCTTCGTCGTCTGGGCGAAGTCGGACGCGCATGACGGCAAGATCCGCGGCTTCCTGCTCGAGAAGGGAATGAAGGGCCTCTCGGCGCCGAAGATCGCGATGAAGCTGAGCCTGCGCGCCTCGATCACCGGCGAGGTCGTGATGGACGGGGTGGAGGTGCCGGAGGAGGCGCTTCTGCCCAACGTCTCCGGACTGAAGGGCCCGTTCGGCTGTCTCAACCGCGCCCGCTACGGAATCGCCTGGGGCTCGATGGGCGCCGCCGAAGCCTGCTATCAGGCGGCGCGGACCTACACGCTCGACAGGAAGCAGTTCGGCCGGCCGCTCGCGGCGACCCAGCTCGTCCAGATGAAGCTCGCCAACATGATCACCGAGATCGCGCTCGGCCTCCAGGCGGCGCTGAGGGTCGGGCGGCGCATGGACGAGGGCGAGCTGATCCCGGAGACGATCAGCCTCATCAAGCGCAACAATGTCGGCAAGGCGCTCGACATCGCCCGGGTCGCGCGGGACATGCACGGCGGCAACGGCATCTCCGCCGAATTCCAGGTGATGCGCCACGCCGCCAACCTGGAGACGGTCAACACCTATGAGGGGACCCACGACGTCCACGGGCTGATCCTGGGGCGGGCGATCACGGGGATTTCGGCTTTTTGACCTTCCCGCTCATCCTGAGTAGCCGCTGAGCGAAGCCGAAGCGGCGCATCGAAGGACGGTCCTTCGATACGGGCCTTCGCCAGGCTCGGTCCCTACTCAGGATGAGCGGAGGAGAATGTCCGTGGGTCGTGATGGATAAGCCCCTCGCCGGCCTCAAGGTGGTCGAGCTCGCCCGGATCCTCGCGGGTCCCTGGGCGGGTCAATTGCTCGCGGATCTTGGCGCCGACGTCGTCAAGGTCGAGCGGCCGGGAACCGGGGACGATACCCGCCATTGGGGTCCGCCCTTCGCTCCCGACGGCGCCTCGGCTTATTTCCACAGCTGCAACCGCGGCAAGAGCTCGGTGACGGTCGACCTGGAAACGCCGGAGGGCCAGGCGCAGGTCCGAGCCCTCGCCGCCGGAGCGGACGTTCTGATCGAGAATTTCAAGGTCGGCGGGCTGGCCCGATACGGGCTCGATTACCCTGCCCTCTCCAGGCTCAATCCGCGGCTGATCTATTGCTCGATCACCGGCTTCGGCCAGACCGGCCCCTATGCGGCGCGCGCCGGCTACGACTTCATCATCCAGGGCATGGGCGGAGCGATGTCGCTCACCGGCGAACCGGACGGAGCGCCGCAGAAATCCGGAATCGCCTATGCCGACCTGTTCACCGGCCTCTATGCCGGTGTCGCCATCCTCGCCGCTCTGAGGGAGCGGGACCGCGGCGGCCGCGGCGCCCATATCGACATGGCCCTGCTCGACACCCAGGTCGCCGTGCTCGCCAACCAGGCGCTGAACTGGATGGTGTCGGGAGACGTTCCACAGCGCATGGGCAACGGCCATGCCAATCTGGTCCCCTACCAGGCCTTCCGGGTCATGGACGGCGATGTGATCGTCGCCGTCGGCAACGACGCCCAGTTCCAGCGGCTGTGCGGGATATTGGGGCTCGAGACGCTGGCGCTGGACGGGCGCTTCCGTAGCAACCCGGCGCGGGTGGTGAACCGCGCCGAGCTGATCCCCCTCCTCGAGCAGGCGATGTCCTCGCGCCGGCGCCAGGAATTGTCCGACGCGCTCGAGGCCGCCGGAATTCCGGCGGGGCCGATCAACGCCGTCGACGCGGTGTTCGCCGACCCGCAGGTCGTCCACCGCGGCCTCAGGATCGAGGGCGAGGCGCCGGGCCTCGCCTCGCCGATCGTCATCGACGGCAGGCGCCAGGTGGCGGGACGGCCCGCTCCGGGGCTGGGGGAGCATGATCCGTGCTGACCCAATATGGAGTCCTGCCGGTGCGCACGGGGCCCGACGGCGGGCTCGAGGTGATGCTCATCACTTCGCGCGACACGAAGCGCTGGGTCGTTCCGCGCGGCAATCCGATCCCCGGCAAGAGCCCCTCCGAATCGGCCGCTCAGGAGGCCTTCGAGGAAGCCGGGATAACCGGAGCGGTCGATCCGGAATCGATCGGCCATTATTCCTACGAGAAGCGCCGGCGCCTGCGCGGCCCGGTGCCGGCTTCGGTCCACCTGTTCCGGATGGACGTCGCCGAGGAGCGCGAGGACTGGCCGGAGAAAGGTCAGCGCGAACGGCGCTGGTTCGCCGCCGGCGAGGCCGCCGCCGCCGTCCATGAAGCCGAGCTGGCGGAGCTCATCAGTCGCACCGCCGGGGACCTGTCACAAAAGTGAAACAAATCTCCCGCGCTCCGTGCTAGGGGGCCGCGAACCGTCAGGGGGAAGCGATGCTGCTGAAGATGTTTCGCGCGATCATGCCCAAGGAGGCGAGCTTCTTCGACATGTTCGAGCGCCATGCCGAGACCCTCGTCGGCGGTGCCGAGGTGATGAGCCGGATGTTCGCCAAGGAGGAGGGCATCCAGGAAGCCTGCCGCCAGATTTCGGACTTCGAGCACCAGGCCGACGACGTCACCCGAGAGGTGCTTCACGCCGTCCGCCGAACCTTCGTCACGCCTTTCGACCGGAGCGCGATCACCGACCTCATCTCCTCGATGGACGACGCGATCGACGAGATGCAGAAGACGGCCAAGGCGATCACCCAGTTCGAGGTCGCCCATTTCGAGCCGCAGATGCGGGACATGGCGGCGCTCGCCGAGCAGGGCTCGAAGCTGGTTCGCGAGGCGATGCCGCTGATGCGCAGGATCGGCGCCAACCATCTCGAGCTGGACAAGATCACCGAGCAGATCGTCCACCTCGAGGAGGAAGCGGATCACCTTCACGACGCGGGCCTGAAGGCGCTGTTCCTTCGGCATCGCGACGGCAATGCGATGGGCTATATCGTCGGCCGCGAAATCTACAGCCACCTGGAGAGGGTCCTCGACCGCTTCGAGGACGTGGCGAACGAGATTTCCGGCGTCGTCATCGACCACGCCTGAGGAGCGCGCAGCATGCACGAGCTGGCCCTGCCGCTGCTCATCGGCCTCATCGCCATCGCCCTTGCATTCGATTTCCTGAACGGGCTCCACGACGCCGCCAACTCGATCGCGACCGTCGTCGCGACCCGGCTGCTCAGCCCGGTGCAGGCGGTCGTCTTCGCCGCCTTCTTCAACTTCGCCGCTTATTTCCTCGCTCTCGCAGTGCCCAGCCTCCACAAGGTCGCCGACACGATCGGCAAGGGTCTGATCGACAAGGACCTGATCACGCCCGCCGTCGTGTTCGGGGCGCTGATCGGGGCGATGTTCTGGAACGTCGTCACCTGGCTCAAGGGCATCCCCTCTTCCTCGAGCCATGCCCTGGTCGGCGGCCTCGTCGGCGCCGGAGTGGCCCATGCCGGCCTGACCGGAGTCCAGTGGACGGGCCTCAACAAGACCCTCGTCGCGATCGTCCTGTCGCCCCTGTTGGGCATGATCCTGGCGATGCTGATCATGCTCGTGACGAGCTGGCTGGCGGCCCGGGCGAGCGCCCGCGGCGCCGAAAGAAGCTTCCGGTCGCTCCATCTCGTCTCATCGGCCGCCTATTCGGTCGGCCACGGCCTCAACGACGCCCAGAAGACGATGGGGATCATCACGGTCCTGCTCTATTCGACCGGCTACCTGACCGGCGAGTTCCACGTCCCGCACTGGGTGGCGATCAGCTGCTACGTCGCGATCGGCCTCGGCACGCTGAGCGGCGGCTGGCGAATCATCAAGACCATGGGCACCGGCATCACCAAGCTCTCGCAGCACCAGGGCTTCAGCGCCTCGACGGGCGGATCGGTGATGCTGTTCACCGCCTCCTGGCTCGGCATTCCGGTCTCCACCACTCACACGATCACCGGCTCGATCATCGGCGCCGGAGTGGCGAGGCGGGCCTCGGCGGTGCGCTGGGGAGTCGCCCGGAACGTCATCACGGCGTGGGTCATCACCATCCCCGCCTCGGCGACGGTCGGGGCGATCTTCTACTGGATCACCACCCTGTTCTAGAAGAACCCGGCCGGATGTCCGCGGCCGCACGGCCGGATCGGGACGGGGCGCGGGTGACCGGTGCTGGGTTCCACATCCCGCCTGATCTCAAGTATAATTGCCTCGGCTCCGCCTGCCGCTGCAGGCGACGGCAGATCGTTCGGGCTGAACGAGTTCAGCGTGACGGATGGAGTCGGCAGCTCAGAATTTCGGGAACCCCTGCGGCCGCGCTACGTCCAAGCTCAAGAGGAGCGCCTAATGGCCAGCACCGCCGCCGACATTCTGCTCGACACTTTGTGCGTCTGGGGCGTGGACACGATCTTCGGACTGCCCGGAGACGGAATCAACGGCATCATGGAGGCGCTTCGCCGGCGCCAGGACCGGATCCGCTTCGTCCAGGTCCGGCACGAGGAGACGGCGGCGCTGGCGGCGGTCGGCTATGCCAAGTTCACCGGCCGGCTCGGAGTCTGCCTGGCGACCTCGGGGCCCGGCGGGATCCACCTCCTCAACGGCCTCTATGACGCCAAGCTCGATCACGCGCCGGTGCTGGCGGTGACTGGGCTTCAGCATCACGATCTGCTCTCCACCTTCACCCAGCAGGACGTGGAGCTCGACAAGTTGTTCGCCGACGCCTGCGCCTACAATGCCCGCATCATGGGCCCCGCTCATGTCGAGAATGTCGTGGAGCTGGCCTGCCGAACCGCCCTCGCCTACCGCCAGCCGGCTCACGTCACCATTCCGATCGACGTCCAGTCGATGCCGCTCACCCGGCGCGAAAGATCGAAGGGCAATGTCGCCGATCACGTCTCCCACACCATGGCATGGGGCGGCGGGGCGGCGGACGAGGCGTCGCTGGCGAGGGCGGCGGAGATCCTCGATGCCGGGAGCAAGGTCTTCATCCTCGCCGGCCAGGGGGCGCTCGGCGCCCGGGCCGAGCTGCTCGAGCTGGCGGACCGGCTCGGCGCCCCGATCGGCAAGGCATTGCTCGGCAAGGCGGCCGTTCCCGACGACAGCGAATTTACGACGGGCGGGGTCGGGCTGCTCGGAACCCAAGCCTCGCAGCGGGCGATGAAGGCCTGCGATACCTTGCTGATCGCCGGCTCCACCTTCCCCTATATCGAATTCTACCCGGAGCCGGGCACCGCTCGGGCGGTGCAGATAGACCTCGACCCGCAGCGTATCGGCCTGCGCTATCCGGTCGAGGCCGGCCTGGTCGGCGACTGCGCGCAGGTGCTTCGGGCGCTGCTGCGGCGGGTCGAGCGCAAAACCGACCGCAAGTTCCTGAAGCAGGCCCGCAAGGACATGGCGAAATGGCGAGATCTGCTCGCCGACCGCGGCGGACGCGAGGACGTGCCGATGAAGCCGGCCGTCGTGCTGCGCCAGCTCGGCAAGCTGCTCGAGAATGATGCCGTCCTGATCTGCGACTCCGGCACGAACACGGCCTGGACGGCGCGCCACGCGGAGCTGACGGGCGTGCAGAGCTTCAGCTGCTCGGGAACGCTGGCGACGATGGCCTGCGCCCTGCCCTACGCGATCGGCGCGGCGACGGCTCACCCGCGGCGGCAGGTCGTGGCGGTGATCGGCGACGGCGGGCTGTCGATGCTGATGGGCGATCTCGTCACCCTGCGCAAATATGGGCTTTCGGCGAAGATCGTGGTGATCAGGAACGACCTTCTGGGGATGATCGAGTGGGAGCAGATCGGCAAGCTCGGCAATCCGCAATATGGCGTGGAGCTGGAGCCGATCGACTTCGTCAAGGTGGCGGAGGCCTGCGGCGTCCGAGGCGTTCGGATCGAGGATCCCGCGACCTGCGCCGCTCAGCTGCGCGATGCGCTCGAGGCGCCGGGGCCGTGCCTGATCGAAGCCGTCGTCGACCCCGATGAGCCGCCTTTCCCGCCCTCGCTCGACCTCGCCGAAGCGGCCCATTTCGCTCGGGCCTTCGCCCGGGGCGCGAAGGGCCGCGGCAAGATCGCCCGGACGATCGCCGGGGATCTGGTCAGGGAGCTGATCTGAGGCTCAGCCATCATGCGAGGAGTGAAGCGACGAAGCAATCCAGCTTCCGACGCCGAGCCGCTGGATTGCTTCGCTACGCTCCCAATGACGGCTCTGGGGGCCGCCTGAACAGGAGGATCGGCTCGCCTTTGTAGAGGGCTTCCTCGCGCGCGCTGAAGCCGGCTTTCTCGGCGATCCGAATCGAGGCGGCGTTTTCGTGGCTGATGATGGCGACGATCTCGCCGCCGCCCAAGGCCTCGTCGGCCCAAGCCAGAGCGGCGAGCACGCCCTCCGTGGCATAGCCCTGCCCCTGGGCCTCGCGGGCCATGATCCAGCCCATTTCCGGAACGCCCTCGATGCTCGGCTTCATGTCGCGCTTGAAGTCGGCGAAGCCGATCTGGCCGAGATAGGCGCCGTCCTCGCGCCGCTCAACGACCCAATAGCCGTAGCCGAGCAACGCCCAAAGGCCCGGCGAGCCGAGGATCTTGCGCCAGGTGTCCTCCCGCGATGCCGGGCCGCCGAGATGGCGCACGACCTCGGGATCGGTCATCGTCGCCCACTGGACGTCGAGATCGCTCGCCCGGAAGCCGCGCAGCCGCAGGCGCCCGGTTTCGATGACCGGCGCCTGCACGGTCCCGTCCGTTATTTCTTGCCGCCGAGGGTGAGGCCGCCGAAGCGCTTGTTGAAGCGCGCGACCTGGCCGCCGGAATCGACCATCTTGCCGTGGCCGCCGGTCCAGGCCGGGTGAACCTTGGGATCGATGTCGAGGGTCAGGGTGTCGCCTTCCTTGCCCCAGGTGGAGCGGGTGTCGAAGGTGGTGCCGTCGGTCATCTGCACCTTGATCATATGGTAATCGGGATGGGCGCCGTTCTTCATGTCGCTGATTTCCTTGAGATGTGGCTGGTTCCGACCAGCCTCGCGCGAACGCAGGTGCGGCGCTGTACCCAATGCACCCAGAATTGACAAGCCGTGCCGCGGCGCAATAGGTGGGCGCCAGCGAAGGTGCCCTTCACGCCGTAAAAGCGGCGGGGGAAGGGTGAAAAGGGAAGCCGGCGGAAATCCGGCGCTGTGCCCGCAACTGTAACCGGCTCGAGCCGGAAGTCAGGAACCTGCCTTCGCCGTCGTCCGCACCCGGCCGGGACCAGCCGATCGTGCGTGGCATCGCCGGGCGGCTCGCCGCCGGCGGTTCCTCCGAGACGACGTTCGTGTCGTCGCCAGGGAGGAACCCGAATGACCTTAATCCTGCTGCTGGCCGCCGCGGCGGCGCCCGCTCCGCCCGACGAGGCCATCGTCGTCACCGCCTCGCTCGAGCCGGTTCGGGCGGAAGCCAGCCCGGCGTCGGTCACCGCGATCGACGAAAGGCGCATCGAGGCGCTCGGAGCGCCCCTCGTGGCGGACCTGGCGCGCCTCGCGCCCGGGGTCTCCGTCGCGGTTTCCGGCGCGCAGGGCTCGCTCACGCAGATCCGGATCCGCGGCGCGGAGGCGAATCACAGCCTCCTGTTCGTCGACGGGATCGCCTTCAACGACCCCGCTTCGGGCAACGAGGCGCGGTTCGAGACCGTCGCCGCCGACGGACTCACCCGGCTGGAGATCGTCCGCGGTCCGCAATCGGCCCTGTGGGGGTCGGAAGCGCTGGGCGGGGTGATCGCCGTGGAAGGCGCCGATCCCCTTTCGGGAACGAGGCTGAGCGCGAGCGGCGAATATGGCG
Source organism: Allosphingosinicella sp. (assembly GCA_035628835.1). Lineage (GTDB taxonomy): Bacteria > Pseudomonadota > Alphaproteobacteria > Sphingomonadales > Sphingomonadaceae > Allosphingosinicella. The sequence goes on along the minus strand of DASPJA010000080.1, from coordinate 36,427 downwards.
GCCGCGATTTTCACCGCGGCCATGCCGGACTGGTGGCGGGCGGCGGCGACGCCGGAGTCGCGGCCAGCCTGACCCGGCTGCGCGGCGACGGCATCGACATTTTCGGCGGCGGCGCCGGCGACCGCGACGGCTTCGGCAATCTCGCGGCGAGGCTGAAAGCCGCCATCCGCCCCGTCCGCGACGGGGAAATCGGGATCGTCGGCCACTATATCCGCGCAAGGAGCGAGTTCGACGGAACTCCCGCGCCCCTCTTCAGGCGGGCGGACACGCTCGATTCCTCGCGCTCGAAACTGCGTGCAATACGGGTCTGGACCCGGCTCGGGCTCGCCGCCGACGCGGCCTGGAGCGCCGAGCTCGAGGGCCAGTATCTTCACAGCTCGAACCGCAACCGCAACGGGCCATTGCCGCTCAACCGGACGCTCGCGGACCGGCTTCGGATCGGCGGCAAGCTGATCCGGCGCTTCCCGGCGGCGGGCGGCCGCCATGTCCTCATCGCCGCCGCCGAGCGGGAAGATGAAAGCTTCGCCGCGCTCGACCAGGCCGTCTTCTTCGCCCCCGATCAACGCCGGACGAGAGGGAGAAGCGCCTTTGTCGGAGAATGGCGGGCGCAATGGGGGAAGGCGCTCTCCACCGACCTTGCGATCCGTCACGACGATTTCAATCGCTTCGAGGACTCGACGAACCTGCGCGCCGCCATCGTCGGCCGGCCGATCGGGCGTCTGCGCCTCCACGCCGCTTACGGAGAGGGAATCGCCCAGCCCACCTTCTTCGATCTCTACGGCTTCGATCCCGCGAGCTTCATCGGCAATCCCGAGCTCACGCCGGAGCGGTCGCGCGGCCTTGAAGCGGGTGTCGCCTGGGAAGGAAAGTCGTTCGCCCTGGGCGCGACGGCGTTCAGCAACCGGCTGGAGGGCGAGATCGTGGAGGATTTCAGCGCCTTCCCCTTCACCGTCCGCAACGCCTTGGGCAAGAGCCGCCGGCGCGGGGTGGAGGTGTCGGCGGAGGCACGGCCGGCGGCCGGGCTTCGGGTCAGCGCCAACTATACCTGGCTCGACTCGCGCGAGCGGCGGGTCGGCGCCGTCCGCGGGTCGGCGGAACCCCGGCGTCCCAGGCACGGCGCGAACCTCGCGGCGGACTGGACCACCGGGCGGCTCGTGGCGGGCGCCTCGCTCGCTTATGTCGGCAAGCGCCGCGACAGCGATTTCGATCCTTTCCCCGCCGTCCCGGTCACTCTCGGCGACTATCTGCTGGCCAACGTTCGAGTGGCCTACCGGCTTTCGGAGGAGATCGAGCTGTTCGGTCGGATCGAGAATGCGTCGGACGAGGATTACCGGGATGTCTTCGGCTACAATTCGCCGGGGAGGAGCGTCCATGCGGGCCTTCGCGTTCGTCTCGGCGATTAGCCTCGCTCTCGCCGGAGCGGCAGAGGCGGCGCCGAGGCGCGTCGCCTCGCTGAACCTGTGCACCGACGAGCTGCTGCTGATGCTCGCCGATCCCGGGCAGGTGATCTCCGTCACCCATCTCGCCCAGCAGCCGGCGGAGACCCGGCTGTGGCGCCAGGCGCGGCGCTACCGGCGCAACGACGGCAGCCTCGTGTCGGTCGCCGGTCTACGGCCGGATCTGGTGCTCACGATGGGCGGAGGCGCCCGCGACCGGGCGAGGATCGCCGGGCGACTCGGTCTGCGCATCGTCGACCTGCCCTACCCGCGATCGCTCGCCGACATCGAGCAGTCGGTGCGCACGGTCGCCGCCGCGCTCGGCCGCGGGCCGGCGGGGGCCTCCTTGCTCGAGCGGATCCGGCGGCTCAAGGCGGCCCGGCCGCCCGCCGCCGCCGAAACCATCTGGCTCGGCGGCGGCGGCCGGACCGTGGCGGCCGACAGCCTCGCCGCCCAGTGGATGGCCCTTGCCGGCCTGCGCCAGCGCCCCGTCCGCGGCGAGCGGGTGTCGCTGGAGCAATTGCTGGTACGGCCGCCGGCGGTGCTCCTGCGCAGCGACTATCGCAGCGGCCAATATTCGGCCGAGCAGAAATGGCTGTCGCACCCGCTGGCGCGGCGCTCAGCCAAGGCGCGCGACCTCGTCACCGACGGCCGTCCCTGGACCTGCATGGGCCCGGCTCTGATCGCCGAGATCGAGCGGCTCAGGGCCTCCCGTCATTCCGGCGAAAGCCGGAATCCATGAACGCCGTGCCGCTCGCTTCCGCCCGGCGGTGTTCATGGACCCCGGGTCGGGCCCCGGGTGACGGAGCGGGGCCGCGATGAGCCGGCCGATCCTGCTCCTCCTGGCGCTGGCGGCCGGTTCGGCCTTCGCTTTGTCGTTGGCCCTGCCCTGGCCGCCGATCGCGGCGCTGCTCGAGCAGGACCGGCCGCTGGCGCTGGCGCTGCTCTGGGAGCTGCGGCTGCCGCGGGCGCTGCTCGCTCTGGCCTATGGGGCGATGCTGGGAGCCTCGGGCGCGGCGATCCAGGGTCTGTTCGCCAACCCGCTCGCCTCCCCCGACCTCACCGGCACGACCAGCGGCGCGGCGCTGGGCGCGGTGGTCACGGCCTATCTGTTCGGCTTCTCGGCGCCGATCGCCCTCGCCCTCGGCGCGGTCGGGGGAGCCTTGGGCGCCCTCCTCCTGCTGCTGGCGCTGGCCGGGCCGCGGGCGGAGACGGCGACCCTGCTACTCGCGGGGCTGGCGATCAGCGCCCTGGCCGGCGCGCTCACCACCCTGGCGCTCGCTCTCGCCCCCTCCCCCTTCGCCTTTTACGACGCCTATGAATGGCTGATGGGCTCGCTGGTCGACCGAAGCCTCGAGCAGGCCGCCTTCGCGGCCGCGCCGGCCATGGCCGCGATCCTGCTGCTCCTTCGGCTGACCGCGCCGCTCGACAGCCTGACCCTGGGCGAGGAGGTGGCCCAATCCTTCGGTCATGACGTGCGCCGGCTCAGGATCGCGATCGTCTGCCTCACCGCTTTCGGAGTCGGAGCCTGCGTCGCCATTTGCGGGGCGATCGGCTTCATCGGCCTCGTCGCGCCGATCTTCGCACGGCGGCTGACCGGCGGCCATCCCGGCCGCGCCATCGCTCCGGCGGCGCTGATCGGCGGCCTGCTGCTGCTGTCGGCGGACCTGGTGGTGCGAAGCGCGCCGCTCGGCCGGACCCTTCCGATCGGGGTGGTCACCGCCTTGCTCGGGGCGCCCTTCTTCCTCTGGCTCGTCGCCCATATGCGCTGGAGGCTGGAGCGATGACCGCCCTGCTGAAGGCCGAGAAAGTGGGCCTCGCCGGCCGGCTTGAGCCGGTGGACCTCCGGATGGAGGCGCCTCAGCTGGTCTGCCTGATCGGCCCCAACGGAAGCGGCAAGACCAGCCTGCTCCACGGCCTCGCCCGGATCGGCGGGCCGTCCGGAGAGGTCCGGATAGACGGCCGGCGGCCGGACGGCCTGGCCCCGGCCGAGCGCCGCCGGCTCCTTTCCTACCTCCCGGCGTCGCGCGACATCGCCTGGCCGCTCGCGGCGGCGGACGTGGTGCGCCTCGGGGCGGACGAAGCGGAATCGCTCGAAGCGATGGAGGCGCTCGACCTCGCGCCCTTCGGCCGAAGGCGGGTCGACCGGCTCTCGACGGGCGAGCGAAGCCGGGTCCTCATCGCCCGGGCGCTGGCGCCCAGGCCGAGGCTGCTCCTGCTCGACGAACCGGTCGCCAACCTCGATCCGCTCTGGCAGCTGAAGCTGATGGGGCTCCTTCGCCTCGCGGTGTCGAACGGGCAGGGAGCGGTCGTGGCGATGCACGACCTGGACCTTGCGGGGCGCTATTCGGACAGGCTGGTGCTGATGGATCAGGGAGCGATCCTCGCCGACGGCGAACCGGGCGCGGTGCTGGGCTCGGAGAGGCTGGAGCAGGTATTCGGGATCAGGAAGGTGAACGGCGAGTGGCGCCCTCTTGCCTCCCTGCCGCGGAGCGGTGGGGAGGGGGACCATGCGAAGCATGGTGGAGGGGTGATTGGCGAGGCATAGGAGGATCGCGCGCGAACCAATTGAGTTCGATGCGTTTTACCCCTCCACCACCCTTCGGGTGGTCCCCCTCCCCATCTTCGATGGGGAGGCAAATCAATCGCTCGGAGGATCGGCGATCATCGCCGTGAAATTGGCCTCGGCGGCGACCTTGCCGTCGATCAGCACCTTGCCGGCGAACTTGCAGACGCTGCCGCGGTCCTGGACTAGCTCGACCTCGATCCGGAGCAGCACGCCCGGCTCGACCGGCCGGCGAAACTTGGCGCCGTCGATCGCCATGAAATAGACGAGCTTGCCGGTGCCGGCGAGTCCGAGCGATTCGACCGCCAGCACGCCCGAGGCCTGCGCCATCGCCTCGATGAGCAGGACTCCGGGCATGATCGGGCGGCCGGGGAAATGGCCCTGGAAGAAGGGTTCGTTGATCGTCACCGCCTTGATCGCGACGATCCGCTTCTTCGGCTCCAGTTCCTCGACCCGGTCGATGAGCAGGAACGGATAGCGATGCGGCAGCGCCGCCATCACCCGCCGGATATCGAGCGGGGCCCCGGCGGAAGCCGGGGTGGCGGCTGCTGCCGGGTCGGAGCTCACCGGCCCTGCGGCTGAGGCTGCGCCGGCTGCGCCGCCTGCGGCAACGGAGTGACGCTGACCGAGGGCAGCGCCGCGTTGAGGGCGGTCATGACGTCGTTGGTGACGTCGAGCGCCCCGGCGCGCGCCAGGGTCGCGCTGGTGTCGAGGGCGAGGTTGGCGTTCCGGGCGTTCATCACCTGGGTGATGATCGGGTTGAGCCGGGTATTGATCTGGCGAAGCACATGGGCCTGGGTCGACTGGATGTTCTGCTCCAGCCGGGAGATTTCCTGCTGGGCCGAGGTCTCGCGCTGCTGCAAGGCCTGCACGCGCGTGGTGAGCGCGGTCTCGGCGGCGGTGCGGGCGGCGCCGGTCTGGTTGCGCAGCGCCGCGCCCGCCTGCTGGATCGACTGAGCTTCGGCCTGAATCGGCTGGCCGAGCTGGGTGGCGCGGGTGCGGGCCGAGGTGATCAGACCCTGGAGCTGGGTCTGCGCCGCGCGGCACGCCGTGCATTCGCGGTAGATGCGGTCGCTGTCGACGACGACGATGACCGCGGGCGGGGTGCGCTGCGCCTGGGCGACGCCCGGCAAGGCAAGCGAAAGGGCGGCGAGGGCCGCTCCGAAAGCGAGTTTGTTCATCAGAATGCGGTTCCTACGTTGAAGGTGATCAATTTGGTGTTGTCCCCGTCAGCTTTTACGAGAGCCTTGGCTATATCGATCCTGAACGGGCCGAAGGGCGAGTTCCAGTTGACCCCGAAGCCGACCGACACGCGCGGCCTGGGGGTGTCGCCCAGATATTTCTCGTTGAAAGCCTGGATGCCGGGGATGAGCTGCGTGTTGGGCGGGCAGCTGCCCCCCTCGGGGCGCACCGTCGAATTACCGTTGGAGTCGAAGCAGCGGTCCTTGGTGAGGGGGCTGCCCGGCGCGATCGGGTTGGTGATGGGATCCTTGAGCCCGAAAAGGGCGCCCGCGTCCACGAACACGGACGGCCGAAGCCCCATTTCCCGGAAGCTCGAGCTCAACGGTATTTCGAGCTCCAGCCGGCCGACATAATAAGCTCGGCCGCCGAGCGAGTCGTCGGCGAAGAATTGCTTGCGGTCTGTGACGGGATTCCCATCCGCGTCATAAGGAATGCGCTGCAGGCGCGGACCGATTCCGCGAATGTCGAAGCCGCGGATCTGCGGCTCGCCGAGGAAGAAGCGGTCGGTGATCCGGACCGGATCGATGCCAGGGCCGCGATCCTCCTCGAAGCTGTGGACGTAGCCGCCCTCGATCGAGGCCGAGAAGATGAAGCCGCCACGCCCGAGATTCCAGAACTTCTGGGCGTTGGCGCGGGTGCGCAGATATTTGACATCGCCGCCGAGGCCGGCGAAATCCTGGCTGATGCTGAACCGGTGGCCGCGGGTCGCGCGAAGGCGGTTGTCAGTGACGTCGTACAGCAGCGAATAGCCGACCGACGAGGTGGTGCGCTTGCCGATCGCCTCGCACAGATAGCGGCTGACCCGAAGCGGGTCGCAGATGGCCGGCTGCGGGCCGGGGCCGTCGGGATCGGTGAAGAACTGGCTCTCGTCGAGCGTCACGCTGTCATGGTTCAGGCCGTAACGGCCACCGAGCTGCATATATTCGGTCAGCGGCATTCCGCCGCGCAGCGTGAGGCCGGTGCTGGTCTGCTTGTAGGTGGTGTTGCGGTTGCCGGCGATGAAGTTGAAGTTCGAATAATCGCGGCGGTAGATGTCGAATCCGAGCGCGATGTTGCGGTCGAACACGTACGGCTCGGTGAAGCCGAGCTCGACCGACTTCGAGTAACTGGAATAGTTCACCGACGCTCGAAGCGTCTGCGCCATGCCGCGGAAATTGCGCTGCTCGATCGAGAGGTTGAGCAGGAAGCGCTCGAGGCTGGAGAAGCCGGCCGACACCTGGAGCTGACCGGTGGCCTTCTCTTCCAGAGCCGTCGACAGGATGACCCGGTCGGCCGCTGAGCCCTGGGTCTGCTCGACCTCCAGATTCTCCTGGAAGAAGCCGAGCGACTGGATCCGGTCGCGGGACCTTTTCACCCGGATGCTGTTGAACGGATCGCCCTCCGCGAGCCGGAACTCGCGGCGGATCACCTTGTCGCGGGTGAGCGTGTTGCCGCTGACGTCGATCCGCTCGACATAGACACGTGGAGTTTCGGCGACGTTGAACGTCACCGACATGGTCTTCGATTCCTTGTCGCGGCGGAAGTTCGGCTCGACGTCGGCGAAGGCGTAGCCGAACAGGCCGGCGCTCTCGGCGAGCGAGGTGACGGTGTCCTCGACCTGCTTGGCGTTGTACCAGTCGCCGGTCTTCATCGGCAGCACCCGGGTCAGGGCCTCGTTGCTGAAGTCGCGAATGGCGCTCTCGACCTTGACGTCGCCGAACTTGTAGCGTTCGCCCTCCTCGACGACGTAGGTGATGATGAAGTCGCGGCGGTCGGAAGTCAGCTCGGCGACCGCGGACACCACCCGGAAATCGGCATAGCCGTTGGTCAGGTAGAACATCCGCAGCTTCTGCTGGTCGAAGGCGAGCCGGTCCGGATCGTAGACGTCGCCCGAGCCGAGGAAGCTCAGCAGGCCGGTGCGCTTGGTGACCATCTCGCCGCGAAGCTCGCCGTCGCTGAACCGCTCGTTGCCGAGGATGTTGATCTGGCGAATTCCCGACTTGGGCCCCTCGCTGATCTCGTAGACGACGTCGACGCGGTTCTGCTCGAGCTGGACGATCTTGGGCTCGACCGTGGCGGCGAAGCGGCCCTGGCGGCGGTAGAGCTCGATGATCCGGGCGACGTCGGCGCGGGCCTTGGCGCGGCTGAAGATCTGGCGCGGGGCGAGCCTGATCTCCGGGGTGATCTTGTCGTTCTTGAGGCGCTTGTTGCCTTCCAGGACGATGCGGTTGACCACCGGGCTCTCGCGCACCTCGATGGTGAGGTTGCCGGCATTGTCGCGGATGGCGACGTCGGCGAAGAGATCGGTTCCGTAAAGGTCGCGCAGGGCCTCGTCGAGCCGCTCGCGGTCATAGGCCTCGCCGACCCGCAGCTTGACGTAGGAGACGACCGTCTCCGGCTCGAGCCGCTGATTGCCGACCACGGCGATCGACCGGATCACCGACGCCTCCGGCTGCGGGGCGGCGGCGACGGGTGCGGCCGGCTCGGGCGGCAGCGGCGTCGCTTCCTGAGCGTGGGCCGGCAGCGCCAGTCCGCCCAGGATGGTTCCGACGAGCAGGACAGAGCAAAGCCGCCGGCTGTTCTTAAATGAATTGTTGGGTGTCACGCGTCCCCGCCCTTAGACTGAACGGACGGCACGAGCGGCCATCCTGTTTCCCTGTCGCCCCTGCCCTGCCCGATCATGCTCAGTCGATCAACCCGCCAAGCTTCGACCAGAGGCCAAAAGAGCCCAAATCGTTGAAGGTGACCAGAATCATCAGAGCGAGAAGGGCAGCCAAGCCGGTCCTGAACGCCCATTCCTGTGCCTCCGGCCGCAAGGGTTTCCGGCGGACGGCCTCTATCCCGTAGAAGAAGAGATGCCCCCCGTCGAGCATGGGGATTGGCAACAGGTTGATGAATCCCAGATTAATTGAGATCACGGCGATGAACCACAGGAAGGCGAGCAGCCCCATGCTCGCCTGCTCTCCGGAGAATTTGGCGATCTTGAGCGGCCCGCCCATCTCCTTGACGGAACGGCGGCCGGTGATGATCTGCCCCAGGCCCCTGACCGTGGTGGTCACGACCACCCAGCATTGCTGGACCGCCCCGGCGACGGCTCCGAGCGGCGAGACCGGTGTCAGCACATGGTCGCCCGCGCCGATACCGAGCATCGGCCGGCGTATCTCGTTGCCGAAATTGTCCTTCTCGACGACCACGCGCGGCCGCACGTCGAGCTCAAGCCGGCGCCCGCCCCGCTCCACCTCGAGGTTGACCGGCGCCCCGAGATTGAGAGCGACGACGGGCAGGATGTCCTCGAACCGCTCGATCTCCTTGCCGTCGACGGCGATGATCCGGTCGCCTTGGCGAAGGCCCGCCTGGAAGGCGGTCGAATCCTCGGTGAAGGAGCCGATCACGGGGGGAGTCTGGGGGATTCCGTAGGCCAGGTTGAAGCCGGTGAGGATGAGAATGGCGGCCAGGAAGTTGGTGGCGGGGCCTGCCAAGACGATCAGGAAGCGCTTCCACACGGCCTTGGCCTGGAAGGTGCGCTCGCGCTCCTCGGGCGGGAGGGCCAGCCACTCCGGAGACGGCTGGCCGGCGGCGTTCATGTCGCCCGCGAACTTCACGTAGCCGCCCAGCGGCAGCCAGGCGAGCTTCCAGCGAGTGCCCCTGGAGTCGGTCCAGCCGGCAATCTCCCGGCCGAAGCCGATCGAGAAGGTCTCGGCTTTGACTCCGAACCAGCGGCCGACGAGATAATGGCCGAGCTCGTGGACGAAGATCAGCGGACCGATGACGAGCAGGAAGCTGGCAATTGTCCACAGGACACCGGGATTGTTCAACGCATCACCTTCTTAACGATAGCCTCGGCCGCCGCGCGGGCCTCACGATCCACATCCAGCACCTCGTCGATCGAGGCGGGCGCCGCCGGCCCGTAGCATTGCAGAGTCTCGGCGGCGATGGAAGCGATGTCGAGAAAGCCTATCTCCCCCGCCAGGAAAGCGCCGACAGCGACCTCGTTGGCCGCGTTGAGCACGGCCGGCCTCGCCCCTCCCTCGCGCAGCGCCTGCCGAGCAAGGCCGAGCGCGGGAAAGCGCTCCGGATCCGGGGCGGCGAAGTCGAGGGTGGCGGTCCTGACGAGATCGAGCCGTTCGCACGGCGTCGCCATCCGCTCCGGCCAGGCGAGGGTGTAGGCGATCGGGATGCGCATGTCGGGCGAGCCGAGCTGGGCGAGGACCGAACCGTCGACATATTCGACCAGGCTGTGGACCACCGACTGCGGGTGAATGACGATGTCGAACGCGTCTTCGCTCAGCGGGAAGAGGTGGAAGGCCTCGATCAGCTCCAGCCCCTTGTTCATCAGGGTCGCGCAGTCGACGGATATCTTGGCCCCCATCGACCAGTTGGGATGGGCGACCGCCTGCCCGGGCGTGGCCGAGCGCATCTCCTCGAGGCTCCTGTCGCGAAAGGGCCCGCCGCTCGCCGTCAGGATGATTCGCCGGACCGATCCTGGCCGGGCCCGGTCGAAGCACTGGAAGATCGCGTTATGCTCGGAATCGACCGGCAGCAGCTCGGCCCCGCTCGCTTTGGCGGCCTCGATCATCAGGTGGCCGGCCGAGACCAGAGCCTCCTTGTTGGCCAGGGCGACGGTGCGGCCGCCGCGTATCGCCGTCATCGTCGGACGCAGGCCGGCGCTGCCGACGATGGCCGCCATCGTCCAGTCGGCGCCCGCCGCCGCGGCATCCGAAATCGCTTCCTCGCCCGCCGCGGCTTCGATGCCGCTTCCCTCCAGCGCCGAGCGCAGCGGCGCGAGCAGGGCGGCGTCGGCGATCACCGCGCGGCCGGCGCCGACGCGCCGGGCGGCCCCGGCCAGTCCTTCGACGTCGCGATGGGCGGTGACGGCAAGGACGTCATAAAGCTCGCGGTTGCGCTCGATGAGATCGAGCGTGGAGCGGCCGACGGAGCCGGTGGCGCCGAGGATGGTGACGCTTCGGGGCTGGGTCACGCGAGGCTGGCGATCAGGACGAGCAGAGTGGCGAGGATGACGGGAAGCAGGCCGTCGAGCCGGTCGAGCACGCCGCCATGGCCGGGCAGCAGGCTGCCGCTGTCCTTGACTCCGAGCCGGCGCTTGACCCGGCTCTCATAGAGGTCGCCGAGCTGAGCCAGGAGGCCCATCGGCGCTCCCAGCCAGAGGAAGTCCGGCAGCTCGCTCGAGAAGCCGAACAGCCAGGCGGCGACGGCCCCGACGACTCCGGCCCCGGCCATTCCGCCCAGAAGTCCGGCCCAGGTCTTGTTCGGGCTGATCCTGGGCGCAAGCTTCGGGCCGCCGATCGAGCGGCCGGCGAAATAAGCGAAAATGTCGGTCGCCCATGTCACCAGCATCAGCCAGAAGACGAGGTAGATGTCCGCCCACGCGATGACGAGCAGGGCGAATGACGGGACTCCGATATAAACCATACCCCAGCCGAGGCTCAGACGGCGGCTGGCGAGGCCCGCCAGAAGCGCCGCCGCCGCGACGGCGGCAAACCCCTTCCACGTGTCCAGGAAGGTCGAGGCGGCGATCCCCTCCACGTCGTCGATGACGTCGATCTCGCCGACCGGGTAGAGATATTGCGAGGCGCCGAGCAGGACGAGGACGAGCAGGCCCAAGGCGAAGTAGCTCCAGCCCCGCTTGAGGCGGTGCATGTCGCCCCATTCGAGAATCATCACCGCGGCGCCGGCCGCGACCAGCAGCCGGAACAGCCAGCCGCCGACATAGATGGCGACGCAGGCGACGGCGATCATCACCACACCGGCGGCGAAGCGGGTGAGGAGGTCCGACTGGGGCACCGGCGGGGCCGCTTCGCTCATCGGCCGCCGAACCTGCGCTCGCGGCCGGCATAATCGGTGAGTGCGGCGCGAAGCGCCTCGCCGTCGAAATCCGGCCAGAGAGTGTCGACGAACAGCAGTTCGGCATAGGCCGACTGCCAGAGCAGGAAGTTGGACAGGCGCTGCTCGCCCGACGTCCGGATGAGCAGGTCGAGCGGCGGCAGCCCGGCGGTATCGAGCGAAGCCTCGACCATCGCCTCGTCGACGTCGGCCGGCCGGATCTCGCCCGCCGCGACGCGGGCCGCGATGCCGCGCGCGGCCTCGACCAGCTCGGCGCGGGCGCCGTAATTGAGCGCGATCGCCAGGGTCATCCGCTCATTGCCCGCCGTGCGTTCGACAGCTTTGTCGACCAGGTTGGCAACATCGCGCTGAAAGGCATTGTGATCGCCCAATATTTTAAGCCTGATGCCTTCACGATGCAGGGCATCGAGCTCGCGCGTGATGTAGAAGCGCAGGAGCCCCATCAAATCGTTGATCTCGTCCTGGGGCCGCCGCCAGTTTTCCGACGAGAAGGCGTAGAGGGTGAGGCATTCGACACCCGCCTCGCCGGCCGCCCGAAGCACCTTGCGCGCCGCTTCCGCGCCCTGGCGGTGGCCGGCGGCGCGGGGCAGCCCCCTCGCCTTCGCCCATCGGCCGTTGCCGTCCATGATGATGGCGACGTGGCGAGGAACGCTGGGACCGCCGCCGCCGGAGCTTTCCGGCGCGGAAGGGACTGGGCGGGCGGTCACTGCTGAAGAATTTCCTTTTCCTTCGCCGCCGCGGCCGCGTCGATCTCCTTGATCGTCTCGTCGGTCAGCTTCTGGACCTCGGCCGAGAGGCGCTTGTGCTCGTCCTCGCTGATCTCGTGCTTCTTCTCGTCCGTCTTCAGAGCCTCCATCCCGTCGCGGCGGACGTTGCGCACCGCGATCCGGGCCTTTTCGGCATATTGGCCGGCGAGCTTGGCAAGCTCCTTGCGGCGCTCCTGGGTCAGATCGGGGATGGGCAGTCGGATATTCTGGCCGTCGACGATCGGGTTGATGCCGAGCCCGGCGTTGCGGATAGCCTTCTCGACCGGAGTGACGTTCGACCGGTCCCAGACCTGGACCGAGAGCATGCGTGCTTCCGGAGTGGAGACCGTCGCGACCTGGTTGATCGGCATATGGGCGCCGTAGACCTCCACCTGGATGGGATCGAGCAGGCTGGTCGAGGCGCGGCCGGTCCTCAGGCCGACCAGGTCGTGCTTCAGCGCTTCGACGGCGCCGTGCATTCGGCGCTGGATGTCGGCCTTGTCGTAAGCGGGCATGGTCTCACTCCTCGTTCTGGACGATCGTCGCGGTCCCCTCGCCGCTCAGCACACGGGCGAGGTTGCCCTGCTCGCGGACGTTGAAGACGACGATCGGGATGTTGTTGTCTCGGCACAAGGCGACGGCGCTGGCGTCCATCACCTTGAGGTCGTCGGCAAGCACGCGCTGGAATGACAGGCTGTCGTAGCGCCTGGCGTCCGCCTTCTGCTTCGGGTCGGCGTCGTAAATGCCATCGACGCTGGTGCCCTTGAACAAGGCGTCGCAGCCCATTTCGGCGGCGCGAAGGGCGGCGGCGGTGTCGGTGGTGAAATAGGGATTGCCGGTGCCGGCGGCGAAGATCACCACCCGCCCCTTCTCCATGTGGCGAAGCGCGCGGCGGCGAATGTAAGGCTCGGACACGGTCGCCATCGGAATGGCCGAGAGCACCCTCGTGTCGGCGCCGATCTTCTCGAGCGCGTTCTGGAGCGCGAGCGCGTTCATCACGGTGGCGAGCATCCCCATATAATCGGCGCTCGCCCGGTCGAAGCCCTTGGCGGCGCCGGCGAGGCCGCGAAAGATGTTGCCGCCGCCGACGACGATCGAGAGCTGATGCCCCGCCCCGATCGCCGCGGCGATCTCCCGAGCGAGCCGCGCGGTCGTGTCCGGATCGATCCCGAACGCGCCTTCCCCCATCAACGCCTCGCCCGACAGCTTCAGCAGGATCCGGTTGAAGCGCGGGCGCGGCATGAGGTTTGCGAGGTCCGATCGGCGAGAGAAACGGCAGGTGGCGCACCTTAATAAGGGCGCGCCACCCTGCCAAGCAGGTTAGGCGTCGGCGGGCTCGGGCTTGCCCACGCCGGAAGCGGCGGCGACTTCGGCGGCGAAGTCGCTTTCCTTCTTCTCGATGCCTTCGCCGAGCTGGAAGCGGACATAGGCATTGAGGCTGATCGGGCTGCCGATCCGCTTGGACTCGGCGGCGATTACGTCCTCGATCTTGGTCTTGTTGTCGATGACGAAGAGCTGGCTCATCAGCGCGTTTTCCTTGCGGAACTTGGCCATGGCGCCCTCCACCATCTTGGCGACGATGTCGGCCGGCTTGCCGCTCTCGGCCGCCTTCTCCGAAGCGATGGCGCGCTCGCGCTCGATCAGCGACGGATCGAGCTCGTCGCCGGTCAGGGCCTGCGGGTTGGCCGCGGCGATGTGCATGGCGAGCTGCTTGCCGAGCTGGTTCAGAGCCTCCGAATCGCCCTCGCTCTCCAGCGCGACGAGGACTCCGATCTTGCCGAGACCCGGCTTCACCGCGTTGTGCACGTAGGAGACGACCACGCCCTGCGGGACCTGAAGGACCGCCGAGCGCCGAAGCGACTGGTTCTCGCCGATCGTCGAGATGTTGGCGGTGAGCTTCTCCTCGACGGTGCCGCCGCCGGGATACTGGGCCGCGAGGATGCCCTCGACCGTGCCGCTGCCGTCCAGCGCGAGCTGGGTGACCGCGGTCACGAACTCCTGGAACTGCTCGTTCTTGGAGACGAAGTCGGTTTCGCTGTTGACCTCGACGACGGCGCCGCGATTGCCCTGGACGGCCACTCCGACCAGGCCTTCGGCGGCGGTCCGCCCGGCCTTCTTGGCGGCGGCGGCGAGGCCTTTGGCGCGGAGCCAGTCGATCGCCGCTTCCATGTCGCCCTGGGTCTCGCCCAGCGCCTTCTTGCAATCCATCATGCCGGCGCCGGTGCGCTCGCGCAGTTCCTTGACGGTGGCGGCCGTGATCTCAGCCATGTCTAAAATCCTCTTAGATTGAATAGGAAAAACACCGTTCGCCCTGAGCTTGTCGAAGGGCTTTCCTTCTCTCAAGGAAGGAACGGGCTTCGACAGGCTCAGCCCGAACGGGAGAGGGGCTATCCCCTCTCCCTCTGGACTCAAGCGTCGGCGAGCGCCGCTTCCGGCGGCGGCGCGTCCATCGCTCCGATATCCTCGCCTCGGGCGGCGGCGCCGCCCGACTTGCCGGCCAGGGCCGCGTCGGCGATGGCGTCGCAATAGAGGCGGATGGCGCGGCTGGCGTCGTCATTGCCCGGGACCGGGAAGGCGATGCCCTGCGGGCTGACGTTGGAATCGAGGATGGCGACGACCGGAATGCCGAGCACGTTGGCTTCCTTGATCGCCAGCTCTTCCTTGTTCGCGTCGATCACGAAGATGACGTCCGGAAGGCCGCCCATCTCGCGGATCCCGCCGAGCGACAGCTCGAGCTTGTCGCGTTCGCGGGTGAGCTGGAGCACCTCCTTCTTGGTGAGGCCGGCGGTGTCGCCGGAGAGCTGCTCCTCGAGGCTCTTGAAGCGCTTGATCGAGTTGGAGATCGTCTTCCAGTTGGTGAGCATCCCGCCCAGCCAGCGATGGTTGACGAAATGCTGGCCCGAACGGCGCGCGGCCTCGGCGATCGGCTCCTGCGCCTGGCGCTTGGTGCCGACGAACAGCACCTTGCCGCCGGCGGCGACCGACTGGCGGACGAAATCGAGAGCGCGCGCGAAAAGCGGCACGGTCTGCGACAGGTCGATGATGTGGACGCCGTTCCGCTCGCCGAAAATATACGGCTTCATCTTCGGGTTCCAGCGGTGGGTCTGGTGGCCGAAATGCGCTCCGGCCTCGAGCAATTGCTGCATGCTGACGTCGGTGGACGCCATGGTCTTTCTCCTTCCGGTTATGCCTCTGCAGGGCCGAGGACCCGCCTTGCCCCCGGATCAGTCCGGGGTTCGGCGGGCACCGGTATGATGGCCCTGCATGTGGGATGGGCGCGCATGTAGCGGCAGCGCCGCGTTAAATCAAGCTGGCGCGGGGCTGGCGGCGCGAGCCTGGCACCCTTAGATGGAGGTTCAGCAAGCAACGGAGCCGATCTATGTCCCGCCAGCCCACCTACCCGAAAGACGCCGCCGTGGGCGACGAGGGCGCCGGCGCCGACAAGGAAGCCGGCAATGGCTCGGCGGCGGCGGACGGCTCCAGGCGCACCAAGCACCTCGTCACCGGAGCGGCGATCGGCATCGGCTCGGCGGCCATCGTCGCCGCCTTGCTTTACGCCAAGAAGCGGAAGGCCGACCGCTAACTATTTGTTCGCAAACTGAACCTTGGCTGTCAGCCGGGTTCAGGCGGGGCTCAAGGGAATCGGGCTAGACGCTCCTCGTCAAACAAGGAGTGTTTCCAATGCGTACCCTCGTCCTGGCCCTTTCGGCCGCCACCCTGACCGTGCCCGCGCTGCCGGCCGCTCCGGCCTTCGCGCACGGGACCACGACCTATCACGGCAAGACCTGGCGCGGCTCCGACGGCCGCATGTATTGCCGCAAGCCGAACGGCACCACCGGCCTCGTCGTCGGCGGCGCGGCCGGCGCGCTTGCCGGACGCGAGATTGCCGGTCGCGGCAGCCGCACCACCGGCACCGTGCTCGGCGCCGCGGTCGGCGCCCTGCTTGGCCGCCACGTCCAGCGCAACGTCATCAGCAGCCGCCGCCGCTGCCGCTAGGCGCAGCAGCCGCAAAAACGCCGTCGAACGCCCCGGCCAACGTCGGGGCGTTTTGCTTTGGGCCCGCCGCGGGCGACGCTCCGATGTTGGGACACGGTGTCATGACGTCACAGTAGAAGTACGGAGCCGCCGGTGATAAGCTGTTGAGGCGAAACGGCGCCGAGCCTCGAGCCGCCGAAAAGGGAGAGCCGAATGAAAAGACTGATCCTGGCTGCAGCGGGGCTGCTCCTTGCCACGGCCAATACGCCCCCGGCCTACGAAGGCGCCAAGCCCGAAGGCGAGCTGGACTCGGTGGTCGCGGCCGAGGCGCCCGGACAAGCGGCGCCCGCGGCCGCCAAGCCGGCGAATCCCAAGCCGCACAAGATGGCCGCGGCGCCGGCCGAGCCCCGGGCCGGTACTTATCCCCGCTGCTCGGCAACGGTTCGCGACCGCTGCGTCCAGGGTCGCTCCGGCGCCCGGCATCGCTCGGCGCCGCAGGATCGGCGCATCCAGCTGGCGATGAGAGCCGGCGAGCGCGGCTGAAGGCGCAACTGCGAGACCGATCTCAGTCGGCCATGCTCTAGCTCTCCCGCCCGTACCATTCGTCGAGGCGCATCAGCTGGTCGTAATCCCCGTACGGGGCATGCTCCGGGTGGAGCTTCGCCGTGAACGGCTCGTCGCCGGTCAGCCAGCGCGCGGCGGCGCCGAGGAAATTTCTCGCCGCGACGGTCGTGAATTCCGCGGCGTCGATGCCGCCACGGCCCGTCACCGGGCTGGCGACGTAGCCGAGCTTGCCGGCCTTGCGGGCTAGCGACCAATATTCGAAGCAGGCCGGCACCCCCGCGATGCCCTCGAATCCGCCCCGCTGGGCGATCAGTCCGAGCAGGCCGAGCTGCATCGAATAGCCTTCCGCGACCGCCTTGGGCCCCGGCGGCGTGCCGGTCTTGTAATCGACGATGGCGAGGCTGCCGTCGGCGAAGCGGTCTATCCGGTCCGCCTCGCCGTACAGGGTGATGCCGTCCATCTCGCATTTTCCCTTCGCCTCGGCGGCGACCGGGCGGCGGCCCGAGGCGAGGTTCTTCGCCATCTCCGCGGCGATCCAGTCGATCGCCTCGAGCAGGCGCGGCTGCCAGAGGGCGCGCATCAGCGGGTGGGCGGCGGCGTCGCCCAGCAGCGCTTCCGCGCGGGGCCGGAGCCGGGAAGGCTCGCAACGGTCCTCCTTCATCCACGCTTCGAGGACCTTGTGGACGGCGCTGCCGCGCCAGGCGGCGCTGGGATCGGCGTCGATCACGTCGAGCGGCGCGAAGCCCAGCATCTTGCGTGCGTAGAAGGCGAAGGGATCGGCCTTGAGCCGGTCGACGTCGGTGACGGCGATCTGCCGCGGCCGCAGGCGCACCTCCGGACGGGGCGCAGGCCGGGCCGCGGGACTGTAGGCGGAGGGCCGGTCGAGCGCTCGCGCCCAGCCGCGGTGGCGCGGCGAACGTGTGACTCCGGCGGTCATCGCCTCGAGCCTCAGCCAGAAGCGCGAGGCGATGGCGGGTGAGCGGGCGTCACGGCGGGCGCGGGTGACGAGCACCTCGCGCCCGCCGAGCGCGATCGCGAAATCATGGGCGGCGAGGCCGATCCGGCGCTCGAGGCTGGGCAGTGCAAGCTCGTGCCGGACCCTGGGCGCCAGCCACGGGTCCGGAGTCGGCAGTTGCGGCCAGACGCCCTCGTTCAGGCCGCCGAGGATGACGAGGTCGGCCGACTGAAGCCGCGATTCGATGAGGCCCCAGATGAAGATGCGCGGGTGCTGGCCGTAAGGCGGCCTCACCGCCACGCCCGCGAGCAGCTGCTCCAGCAAGGCGGGAAGGCTGGCGGGCGAGAGGCGGGCGGGGCCGAGGCCCGATGCCGGCTCGGCCGATTCGAGAAGCTCGGCCGCGGCGCGCCCGGCCGGCCCGGCCCAGATTTCGTCGCCGCTGAGCTCCGAGGCCGCCTCGCGCAGCAGTCCCAGCAAAGCGGGAAGCGAGGAGCCCCCGGCGCGAAAGCCCCGCTCCAGCGAGCGCAGGCGGGGGGCCACGTTCCTCCACCAGGAATGGGCGCGCTCGCGCCGCTCCCAATCCCGGCCGCCGCGATCCGCGAGATGTTCGCTTATCCCGTCGAGGCCCGCCGGAGGCCGCGGGCCGCGAAGCGCGAGGTCGAGCGATCGGGTGCCGTCGAGCCACTCCAGCCTCCCCTCCCCCCGCATGACCAGGGGATGCTTGAGCAAGGCAAGGAGCGGCACGGGCGCGAACTGCTCGGCCGCGGCGGTGGCGAGGGCGAGAAGCAGGGTGCCGGGGGCAAGCTGGGAGAGCGGGCGGCCGGCGCTGTCGTCGGCTTCCACGCCCCAGCGGCGCAGGTGGGTCGAGACCCGCCGGGCCAGGTTGCGATCGGGCGTGACCAGAGCGGCGGTTCGGCCCGGCGTCTCCAGAGCCTCGCGCAGGGCGATGGCGATCGTCTGCGCTTCCTCGGCGGGATCGGCCAGCTCGAGCGCGCGTACGCCGGTGAGGCGCCGGTCCGCGGGAGGGAGATCCTGCCAGCGGTCGGTGAAGGCGGCGGGCTTCATGGCGTTGGCGATGGCCCGGCTGCGCGCCGCAGGCGCGTCCCGGCCGCCGCCCCAGCGCCAGCGTTCGACCTCGGCGCGGCCGACGCCCATGCGGTCGAGGAGGAGCTTGAGGTGGAATTGGGGATGGGTCTCGATCGAGCGCCGGCGCAGGCCGGTCGCTTCGTCAGGCTCGTGTGGGCCGAGCGCGTCCCATTCGTCCCCGGCCATTCCGAGGTCGAGGCCGGGAAAGACGACGAGGCCCTCGTCCAGCCTGGAGACCGTGCGAAGCAGACCGGCAACGGCGGGGCCGCCGCTGGTTATCCCGGCGGCGGCGACGAAGCCCGGCGGCGGCACCCTCCGCCAGCGGGCGGACACCGCGGCGAGTAGCCGGTTGCGGCGGTCGGCGAGGTCGATCCGGCCCCTCTGGGCGAGCAGGCGCGGCCATTGGTCGAGGATGATCGTGAGCCGCTCGAGCGACACCTGCCAGTGGAGCGACAGATCGGGCAGTCCGGCGGCGAAGTCGCGCAGCCGGGACGGATCGACGCCTTCGACGAGCAGCTGATCGAGCGTCCTTGCGAGATCTTCCGCGAGCCGCAGCGCCTCGGCCGCGTCGATGTCGGCGAGCTGCTGCTGGACCAGCCGGGCCAGAAGGAACAGCCGCTCGAGCGGCTCGACCGCCGGCGGCAGCGCCTCGCCCTCGTCCAGCGGCTCGAGAGCGCCGCCGATCCGCTCGTCCAGCTCCGGGTCGCCGATTGGCACGAGGCGGGGCAGGAGCAGCCCGCCGCCCGAGCGCCGGACGAAAGCGTCGGCGACGGCGCGGGCGGCGCGGTTGTTGGGGACGAGAAGGATGCCCCGAGCAAGCCCCATGTCGCCGCGGCCGTAGCGGGCGATCAGCCCGGCCGCGAGCGCGTCCGCGAAGGCCCGGTGCGGGGGGATGGTGTAGACGCTTGGGCGGATGGAGCTCACGGCGAGACGTTAGCGGCGGCTTCAGGCGAGCCCAAGCACTTCCTCGGTCTTGCGGATGTTGGCCGGGGCTCCGACGTCAAACCACAGGCCTTCGTGGACGGCACCGAACAGCCGGCCCTTGGCCATCGCCCGGTCCCAGAGCAGGTTGGTCGAGAACGGGCCCTCCGGCACCTCCCCTTCGAGCAGGCGCTTCGACACGATCTGCACTCCGGTGAAGACGAACGGCGCGACTCCGCCCGGCTTGCGGCGCTTCAGGACTCCGCCCGAGCTCATGTGGAAATCGCCCTGGCCCTTGTGGCAATGGGCCCGGGCGAGCGGCACGAGGAGCAGAAGCGCGTCCATGCGCGAATCGTCCCAGCTCGAGGCGAGCAGGCGAAGCGAGTCGACCGGTCCGTCGATCCAGAGATTGTCGGAATTGACGACAAGGAAGGGATCGGCGTCGATCAGGGGAAGCGCCCTGACCAGGCCCCCACCCGTCTCGAGCAATTGTTCACGTTCATCCGAGACAAGGATATCAAGTCCTTGGACCCGATTATTCAGATGAGCTTCGAGAGCGTCGGCGAGATAATGAACGTTGACCACGACCTTCTCCACGCCCGCGGCGCGAAGGCGGTCGAGGCAATGGTCGAGCAAGGGCTTGCCGGCGACCTCCACCAGCGGCTTCGGCCGGGTGGCGGTGAGCGGACGCATGCGCTTGCCGAGCCCCGCGGCGAGCACCATCGCCGTCTTCGGTACCTCGCCGTCCGGGACGGGACGGAGGGCGAGCGGCCGGCGCTGGCGGTTCATTCGTAGATTTTCCTGAGGCACGCGTCGTTCCGATATTCCGCCGGCACATTGGCATCGAACCAGGCCCGCACGGGCCCGAGCGCCGGGTGGTCGAGATTGCGCTCGAGATAGCCCCAGATGCGCGGGTGCATGGTGGGGTAGAAGGGCTTTCCGTCGCGCTTCCAGAGCCGCGTGAAGATGCCGAGGATCTTGGTGTTCCGCTGCGCTCCCAAAATCTCGTAATGGGCGCGGAAAAGCGCGCGGTCGGCGACATTGGCCCGCTCGCAATAGCGCTCGATCATCGCCTCCTCGAGCTCCTGTGAAACGTCGCAACGGCCGCTCCCCTGGAGCAGCGAGACCAGGTCGTAGGCCGCGTGGCCCGCGAGCGCGTCCTGAAAATCGAGAAGTCCAAGCTCGGAGCGGTCCGGCAGCACCATGAGATTGTCGACGTGATAGTCGCGCAGGACCATCACCGGATATTCGCCACCGATCCGAAGCACGTCCTCCCAGACGCTTCGCCATGCGGGCAGGAAGGCCTGCTCATCGACTTCCAAATCCAGCGCCGGCACATACCATTCGGTGAAAAGCAGGACTTCGCGGCTAAGCGCGGGATCGTCGTAGGGCGGAAGGTCTGCCGGGGCGGGCCGTGCCGCGAGGCGGGCGAGGATGTCGACGGCGCTTTCGTAAATCTCCCTCTCGCGCTGCGGCTCGCGCTGGAGCAGCGGCCCCACCCGGTCGTCTCCGAAATCCTCCAGCAGCAGGAGCCCCTTCTCCGGGTCGACGGCGAGGGGACGCGGGGGAAGGAAGCCGCGGTCGAGCAGGTGACCCGCTATGGTCAGGAACGGTCCGATATCCTCATGCTCGGGCGGCGCATCCATCAACACGGCGGTTTCGCCGCTCTCGCGGTGGACCCTGAAATAGCGCCGGAAGCTGGCATCGCCCGCCAGCGGCCGGACCTCGGCGCCGCCCCAGCCATGCTTTGCAAGGAAGTCCGGCGCCGCGGGGGGCGGAATCATCGGGGCGGCCATCGCGTCTCCCAAGCGGCGGGCACCTCCGCTGTCAAGCTACGGGCGCCCTCCCCTTCCCTGCGCAGGGTGAGGCGAAGCGAATGCGGCCACAATGCGCTTCCCATCCGCTCCGGCCATTCGACGATCAGCGCCCCCTCCTCGAGCGCCTCGTCGAGGGCCAGCTCCTCGATCTCCGCCGGATCCTCGACGCGGTAGAGATCGACGTGCCAGACGGGGATGCCGAGCGCCTCGTAGGGGATGACGATGGGAAAGGTCGGGCTGGCGACGTCGCCGACATGGCCGAGGCCGGCGAGCATCCCGCGCGCCAGAGTCGTCTTGCCCGCTCCCAGATCGCCGAAAAGGGCCACGACGTCGCCCGCCCTGAGCTGAGCGGCGAGCCCGCGGCCGAACGCCTCGGTCTGTTCAGGCCCGTCGAGGCGCATCACCGCTTCCGCGGCAGGCGCAGGGTGACGGTCGTGCCCGCGCCGGGCTCGGACAGCAGTTCGATCGTGCCGCCATGAGCTTCGATGAATTGCTTGGCGAGCGGGAGGCCGAGGCCGAGGGCGGAGCCGTCCGCGCCGCGCGGGTCGGCGGTGCGGTGGAAACGGTCGAAAACCCGGGCCTGGTCGGCCGGCGCGATGCCGCGGCCATTGTCCGAGACGGTGATCGCGGCCTCCTTTCGGTTGCCGGCGGCGTGGAGGAGGACCCGCCCGCCATGATCGGTATAGGCGATGGCGTTCTTGAGCACGTTGTCGATCGACTGGCGAAGCCGCGCCCGGTCACCGGCGACCGAGCCGGCGCCCGCCTCGATCTCGACGGCGAAGTCGATTTCCTTCTTCGCCGCCGACTCGCCGAACGCGTCCGCCACCTCCGCGCACAGCTTGGCCAGGTCGACCTTGTCCTCGGCGAGGAGCAGGCTGCCGCTGTCGCTCTGGGTGAGGTCGAGCACGTCGTCGATGAGGGTGCTGAGCCGGACCACCGAGTCGAGGATGGCGGTGACATATTCCTTCGCCGTCGGCGCCAGATCGCCCGCATAGCCCCCGGCCAGCATCTCGGCGAAGCCGCCGATCGAGGTCAGCGGCGTGCGCAGCTCGTAGCTCATGTTGGAGACGAAGGCGGTCTTGAGCCGGTCCGCTTCCTCGAGCGCCTGGGTTCGCTCCCTCAGCGCCGCCTCGACGGTGCGGCTGGCGGTGACGTCGAGCATCGTGAAGAGCGCATTGCCGTCCGGGAGCGGGACCGCGGCGAACTCGAACTCACGCCCGTCGGTGAAGGCGACCCGGCCGTTCCTCTGCTTACGCTCGACGGTGGCGCTCCGGACCAGCTCGCGAACCAGCGCGGCATGGCTCGCGGTCTTGAGCTTTCGGGCGATATGGGCGGTCAGCGCGTCGATGCGCGGGCTGCCGGCGAGCTGCTCCTCGTCGAACTGCCAAAGCTCGCGGAAGCGGTTGTTCCAGAGGTGGAGGCGTCCGTCGGAAGCGAAGACTCCGACCGCCTCGAACAGATTGTCGAAGGTGGCCGTGCGAACGCGCAGCAACGTGTCGCGCGCCGAAGCCAGGCGGAGCTGCTCGGTTCGGTCCTCGAAGATGAGCAGGAGCCCGCCGTCGGGCAGCGGCTGGGCGACGACCCGCAGGTGGCGCCCGCCGGGGAGCAGCCAATCCTCCTCCTCGGCGGCGAGTCCGCCGGTGAACCAGCGGTCATGCTCCTTCTTCCACTCCGGATAGTCGCGGACCTCGGGCAGATGGCCGGTCTCGCGCATGGCGTCGAGCAGGCGGTTGAACTCGGGACGGTCGGCGAGCAGATCGGGCCGCAGCGCGAACAGGCGGGCGAAAGGCTGGTTGGAGAATATGAGGCTGCGGTCGCGCGCGAACTGGGCAACCCCCGCGGAGAGCCGGTCGAGCATGTCGCGCTGAGCGTGGACGAAGCGGGCGAGCTCCGATCGCGCCTGCTCGCGGTCCTCGACGTCGATGGCGTAGCCGGCGACCCCGGCCTCGCCGAGCGGCACCTCGACCACGCGCATCATCCGCCGCTCGCCGCCGATCGTGGCCGGAACGTTGCGGGCATTGGGCTGGCCGCTTTGACGAACCGCGGCAGCCTCGGCGAGGGCGCCCGCCTCGCCTTCATCGACCAGCTCGATTCCCCCCTCGACGACGGCCCGGCCGTCCTCCGCCTCGACGGCATCGACATAGGCGCTGTTGACCATCGCCAGGCGCAGATCGGGCCCGCGATGCCAGATCGGGAAGGGCGCGGCCTCGATCAGGCCGGAGAGGGCGTCGAGCGCCCCCGCCAGCTTCTCGCTGCGCTCCCGAAGAGCCGCCACTTCCTCCTCGCTCTCGGTCGCGTCGCTGAACCAGAGCAGGACCGTGCCCGCGGCATAGGAAGGCGGCGCGGGGCCGCCGCGGACCCGGTAGACCCGGGCGGAACCGGCGGGCCGGAGGGCGAGGGTGAAGCCGCCCGCCGCTGCCGCCGCCGCCGCGACATGGGCGAGCAGCGTCTCCGCATCCTCTTCGGTCAGGGCCTGGCCGAGCTCCGCCAGCCGTTGTGGAACGCGGTCGAGCCCCAGCGCGAGCGCGACGCGCTCCGCCTCGTCGAGGCTGCCGTCGCGCCGGACGATGAGGGGCAGCGCCGGCGACGCGGCGAGCAGGGCTTCGTGATGACGGGTGGCGTCGAGCCGCGCCGCCGCGGCGCGGCCGCGCCCGAGGCCGCGCAACGTCGCCCAGACCGCGAGCGCCAGCCACGCGCCCAGGACGAGGGCGGCCGCCGCGAGGGAGTTCGGGGAGAGGCTTACCATGGAGGGCTCTCTCTAACCGGGCTCCGGAGCCTCCGGAAGGGCGCACACGAAAAGGAGGGACGGATCCGGCGGCGGTTCAGGCGAGGAGCGGCGCGAACTCGGGATGGGGTCGAACGTTGCTCAGCAATTCCTCGGTGGCAGGTCCGATCGTCACCGGATTGCGGATGCCGCGCAGGACCGCGACGTCGAACAATTCGTCGACCTGGGTCTGGTAGCGGATGAACTCCACCATGGCGCCGCGCCGCAGGTCGACGACGGCCACCCCGCACCAGGGCGCTTGGCCGAGCCGATCGAGCTCGGCATGCAGCGGAAGATCGCTGAACGCGGACTCGCGTGGCCGGGACAGCCCGATCAGGGCGAAATCGCCATGGATCGCCATTCCGCGCGTATAGCCGGGGCAGAAGGCGATCGCCTCGCGTTCGCCGGTCGCCAGGTCGACTCGGACGAGAGTGCCGCGTCCGGATTCGAGGAGCAGCAGATCGTCGCCGAACATACGCGGGCTGTGCGGCATCGACAGCCCGTCGGCGACGATCCTGTCCTCGACGACGTCGATCAGGACGCCGCCTTCGCCGCGCTCCTCCCGCCAGCCGCTGGCACGGTCGGTGGCGCTGAGGGCGGTCACGTAGCGCGGCCTTCCGCCCGCCATGGCCAGGCCGTTGAGGTGGCAGCGGTCTTCCGGAGCCAGCGCCGAAATGAAATGCGGCTTCCAGACAGGGCGGAAGCTGAAAGTGTCGTCGACGGTGGCGAGGCAGGAATAGAGGCTGCTGACGAAAAGGATGCGGCCGGACGGCTCGACGGCGAGGTCGTGAGCGTCGACATAGCCGGTGGTGTGAGCAAGGCGCGGGACGAAGACCCGATCATAGGCCCGATTGGCGAACTCGCCCGGCCGAAGCATGTTCTTCAGGCGCCAGATCTGGAACAGCGAGGCGACGTAAAGCGTGTCGCCTTCGACGTGCAGCCCCATGGCGCGGGCATAATTTTGCTCGTTGAACGCAACCCGTCCGTCGGGAGCGACTCCGGCGACGATCAGGCGGCCGGTCTGATAGGAGGTGAAGGCGAGCGAGACCTGCTGCTCCAGCAGCCAGGGCGCCAGGCCGGGCGAGAGGGTGACTTGAGGCGCGCCGGCGGTGTCGGCCGGCGCCACGGGTTGCAGGAAGCGGCTGCTGTCGCTGGACATTGCGCCTCCGCTGGTAACGGCGTCATCCGCGGGCCGCCACCAAAAGAAAAGGGCGGGACGCCGAAGCGCCCCGCCCCAATCCGTTCAAGCCTTCGCCTTAGAACTTCACGCCCGCTCCGAAGCGGAAGTAGCGGCCGCGAATGGCGTCGAAGTAGGTGACCGAACCGCCGCCCGCGGGAACCGGGAACGGCTGCTTCGTGTCGAACAGATTGTCGACGACGAGGCTGACGCGGAAGCGCTCGTTCAGCTGGTAGGTCAGCGACGTGTTGACCAGGAGCAGGTCCTCGACGAACCGGAACTCGTAGGCATCCACATCGGCGTCGGGGTCGTTCAGAGCCTTGCCGAAATACTGGCCCTGCACCTGCCACGCGAAACCGTCGTTCTTGTAGGTCAGGTTGGTCGTGAACTGATGCTTGGAGTAGCCGATGCCGCCCCGGAGCGTGGTCCTGTCGCTGTTGCCGACCTGAAGATCGAGCTGGTGGTTGTAGAGATAGTTGACGCCCAGGTTCAGCGAGCTGTTCGAGCCGAGGAACGGGGTGTCGATCCGGTAGGCCAGCTCCGCGATCAGGCCCTCGAAACGGAACTGGGCCGCATTCTCGTAGCCGGTCCTGATGAACTCGATCTGGCCGCCCGCGTCGCGATCGAACAATTCGCAGAAGTTGGTGCCCGAGGCCGACACGGAGTTCGGATAATCCGCCGAGTCGTAGCAGGCCTCGAGGACGTTCTGCGCACTGAGCGACTGAACGGCATCCTGGACCTCGATGTCGACCCAGTCGACCGCCAGGGTGAAGTTCGAAAGGAAGCGGGGACGGAGCACCGCACCCACCGTCCAGGCATTCGCCTTCTCGTTGACCAGGTTCGGATTGCCCGAAAGCGAACCCGGCGACGTGAAGTCGACGATGTTCGACTGGAAGTCGGGATCGAGGCCGGCGGCCGCGCAGTTGGCCTGACGGGTCGACGGATTGGGACCGCCGTCCAGGAAGCGCGAATCGCACGGATCGTTGGCGGTGGTGAAGGTCTGGCTGGTCGGGTTGAAGAATTCGGTGATCGCCGGAGCCCTCACCGACCGCGTGAAGTTGCCGCGGAAGGTGATGTCCTGAATGGGCTGCCAGGTGGCACCGGCCGTCCAGGTCCAGTCGGAACCCGCCAGCGAGTGATCGATATAGCGGGCGGCGCCGTTGAGCTCGAGGGAGCGGATCATCGGGATGTTATTGTCCCGGCTGACCAGCGGGATGGTCAGCTCGGCGAAGAACTCGTCGGTGTTGAAGCTGCCGGAGACCGGATCGAGGATGGCGAACTGGCCGAACGGCCTGCGGTCGTTCGCCGGATCGCCGTCGTCATTGGCGTCGACGAGCGGATCGGGGTCTTCGCCGCCGCGGTAGAAGTCGCCGGGATCGAAGCTCGTGCTTTCCTTACGGTGCTCGTAACCGAGCGCGAAGCCGACACCGCCGCCCCAGATGTCGAACAGCGTTCCGGAAACGGAAGCCGTTCCCACCCATTGCTCCGACACGGAGTGGGGATTGGTGATCGCCGTGATATAGTCCCGAGCCTCCTGGCTGACATTCCGCCCGAAGGGGTTGAGCGGAGCGCAGGTGGAGCTGACCGTGGCGATTTCCGGATCGGCCGAACCGGCGCCGCAAACGATGCTTCCGCCGGGACCCGCGACGGCGTTGAGAGCATGCTCCAGGTTCTGCTGGACGACGGCGCGGCCCTGACCCTTGGTTTCGGAATGGCCGTAATTGCCGACCACTTCGAAGGTCATTTCCCGCCCCATGGCGTTGAACGTGCCGTCGAGTCCGGCGACGAAGCGATAGAGCTCGACCTCCGAGGAAGCGCGCCCGGAGATGATGTCCGTGTTCGCGCGCGTCACATAGAAATAATCCTGGTCGGCTCCGATCAGGTTCGCGTCGCTGGCCGGATTGTTCGCGATGTTGTTGGCGATGATCGCCCGGGCCGACGGCGCCAGGAACGGATTGTCGAGGCTGACGATGAACTGGCCGGCCGGCTCGCCCGCCGTGCCGAAGAGATAGGTATTATATTCCGGCTGGCCGCGGAAGGTCGTGCCGCGGCTGTTGGCGTACCATGCCTCGCCGAACAGGCGGACGTTGTCCGTGAGCTCGTACTGCGCGAGTGCGGTGCCGAGATAGCGGCGGGTCGGCGCGAGCAGGTTGCCCGGAAGGGCGAAGCCGTTGCCGCCATTGAAAGTGATGATGTTGCCGGTGGCCTCGCCGAAGTCGATCGGAACGAGAGTCCCGTCCGGAGCGAACATCAGCGGATTTCCGCCGGTCTGGCCGTTGTCGGTGACGCCGGCCTGGAAGTCGAAAGCCGTCGCCCGTGCCGGATCGAGCACGAAGAGGAAGTCCGACACCTGCGGGATGCCCGTGGCGGACAGGAGGGCAAGGCGCCGATCCTCGATATAGACGTTGTCGAACTCCGAATCTCCGAGCGGAGTGGTGAAGAAGCTGTTCAAGCCGAAGCCCGGACGCGATTCGAAATCCAGGCCGCCGGTCTCGTTATACTCGCCCGCGATCGAGATGTTGCCGCGATCCCCGGCGAAATTGTGGCCCGCGGCGCCGCGGATACGGTAATCGCGAGCGTCGCCGCGCTGCGAGATCGCATATTGCGCGTCGAGCTGGATGCCGTCGAACTTGCGCTTGGTGATGACGTTGATGGTGCCCGCGATCGCGTCCGAACCGTAGATCGGAGCGCCGCCCACGGCGATCGTCTCGACGCGGTCGACGAGGATCGTCGGAAGCACGTTGAAGTCGACCTGCGAGCCCGCGCCGGTCGGCCCGAAGATCGAGGCCGTGTTGGAGCTGACGAAGCGGCGGCCGTTGACCAGGGTCAGGGTCCGCTGGTCGCCGAGGCCGAAGAAGTTCACGAAGTTCTGGCCCGAGCCGATGTCGCCGCCCTGGCCGGTGCCGACCGGGCTGGAGCCCGGAACGCCGAACGCCGGGAGCTCCTCGAGAGCGTCGGCGATATTGGTGTAGCCGCGCTGCTCGATCTGCTCGCCGCCCATCACGACGGCCGGCTGCGGCGTGTCGAAATTGGCGCGCGGGATACGCGAACCGGTGATGACGATCTCGTCCTCGGTGGGCGCGCCGGCGGTCTGCTCGGTGTCGACCTCCTCGGTCGCGTCAGCGGCGTCCTGCTGTTGCTCTTCCGTCTGGGCGAAGGCCGTGGTCGGAAGCGCGACCGCGGCCAGAGCAAAGAAGGAAGCCGAAAGCCGAAGGCGGCTTGAGCGAGTGCCACGCATATTTATATCCCCAACCTAGAGTGTCGGGCGACGGGTAGCATCTACACCTGTAATTGTATCGTTGCTGTTGATTGCCATGGAAAAAAACCCGCGGAGTGTAACTTTAGGGACACAGGGCGCCTCCGCGGGGCCGCTGCCCTGAACGAGCGGCGGCCACTCGCCGGGCCGCTCAGTCCTCGTTGCCGGACGCGCCCGCTTCCCACCAGTAAGGCTCGCGGATGCGGGTGCCGGTCACCACCTCGTTCATCGTCACCGGATCGTAGAGTCGGCCGCCGAGCATCACGCGGTGGACCTTGTCGCTGTTGCGTATGTCCACCGTCGGATCGGAGTCGAGCACGACGAGATCGGCGAGCTTGCCGGTCTCGAGCGAGCCGACGTCGCGGGCATAGCCCAATGAGGTGGCCGCGGCGATCGTTCCGGCGCGGAGCGCCTCGACCGGGCTCCAGCCGCCGCGGACGAAGGACCACAGCTCCCAATGCGGGCCGAGCCCGGCCTGCTGGCCATGGGCGCCGATCGCGACCTGGATACCGCGGTCGGCGAGCTTCTTGGCCTCGCGGGCGGTGTCGTCGTCGACGAAATCCTCTTCGGGCGCCATCGTCCGCCGGACGTTCTGGGCGGCCAGCAAGTGCGGCGGAGCGTGCCTCGACAGCAGGGGATGGCGCCAGACGTCCATGTGCTGGCGCCAATAGGGATCGCCGGCGAGCCCGCCAAAAGCGACGACCAGGGTCGGCGTGTAGTTCGTCTTCGTCTGGGTCCAGAAGCTGACGACGTCGTCGTAGAAATGCTCGACGGGCACATTGTGCTCGACAGTCGCATTGCCGTCCTGGATGAGCGACATGTCCATCGTGTAGAGCGACCCGCCCTCCGGCACCACCTCCATGCCCTCGCGCTGCGAGGCCGCCACCACCATCTGCCTCTGGTCGCGCCGCGGCTGGTTGTAATTCTTGACGCTGTGCGCGCCCTGCGCCTTCAGCCGCCGGACGTGGGCGAGCGCGTCCTCGAACGTGTTGATCTCGGCGTAAACGTCGGCCGCCTTGGCGCCGTAGACGATCTCGCCGGTCGAGAAGGTGCGCGGAGCGAGAATCTTGCCCGCGCGCTGCATCTCCGAGGCCGCGAAGATCTCGGCCGCCCGCGCCGACGGATCGTGAGCGGTCGTCGTGCCCATGGCGAGGTTGGCGATCTGCGCCCAGTTCTGCTGCGGGATGAGATCGTCCTGGCCCTGGGGGCCGTGGGCATGGGCGTCGACAAGCCCGGGGATGATCGTCTTCCCGGTCACGTCGACCGTCCTCGCCCCGGCGGGGATGCTGACCTGCCCGCGCGGCCCGACCGCCAGAATCCGGTCGCCCCTGACGACGATGACTCCGTCGTCGATGATTCCGCCGTCGGCCGCCGCCATGGTGACGATGCGCGCCCCGGTGAGCGCGACGGTGCCGGTGGGCCGGTCCGCCGCGACCTCCATCGACAGCGACAGCCCGCTGGCGGGCGGCTGGAACTTGGGCGCATTCTCGGCCGGCGGAGCGGAACCGAACAAGGCCGCGGTATCGACGGTGTAGAGGGTGGGTCCGGTGCTCCAGTGGATCCGGCGGCCGCCCCCGGACCAGTGGATGAACTCGGCGCCCACGGCGCTGATCTTGGTGACCGGGAGCGGGCCGCCCTTGGCGTCGGCCGCGACGTCCTGGGTGCCCGGCATCAGAGGCATCACATAGGCCTGATAATTCTGCCGGAAGGCGAGATACTGGCCGTCGGGCGAGACCTGATAGTCGCTGACCATCTCGCCGGTCGAATGGACGTGCTTGGCCTCCCCGTTCAGATCGGTGCTGACGAGCTGGCGCTTGCCCGCCGAGTTGGCGATCATGAACAATCGCTCGTTCGAAGCGCCGAATTGCGGCGCGGCCCCTTCCGAGGTTATCCGGACCGGAGTCCCGCCGGCCGCTGCGACCCTGTAGATACCCGGATTCTCCGACCATCGGGCGGCGGTGAGGAAGCCCCCCTGCCCTTTTTCGAAGACGATCGTCCTGCCGTCGGGCGAGAATGTCGGGCGCGCATAATGACCGGGCTGGGCCGTCAGCTGGCGTGCCGTCCCGCCGGTCGCGGCGACCGCGCGGATCCGGCCGAGGGCCCGGTCGGTCCAGCCGACATAGGCGATCGTCCGGCCGTCGCGGGACCAGGCCGGGAAGGCCTCCATCTCGTCCTCGTTGCCCCTGACCAGCCGCCTCGGCGCACCGCCGGCGGCCGGCTTGATCCACAGCTTGCCCAGCGTCTCGAACACCACCTGCCGGCCGTCGGGCGAAACGCTCGCCCAGCGCGGCATCTTGGTCTGGAAACGGTCGGGGGCCACCTCCACCTGCGGGTGCTGCGCGTCGATGACGATCCGGGTGTCGCTGACCCGGAAGGGGATCTCGCTCGCCCCGCCGCCATTGCCGTCGACGCGGCGAAGCTTGCCGCCCGCCCAGAAGACGACGCTCCGGCTGTCCGGGGTCCAGGCCATGTTCGGATAGACTCCGGTCACCGCCCAGGTCTCCTGCACGTCCTGGTCGAGATCGTCGTAAATCTTGCGCTCCTCGCCCGAGACGAGATCCTTCACGTAAAGCTTGGAGCGCGCCCGCTCGCGGCGGACGAAAGCGATCCTGGCGCCGTCGGGCGAAGGCGTCGGCCGCACCGAGCCGCCGACGCCGGAGACGGCCGTCGTGACTTCGCCGGTCTCGAGCTCGTAACGCTGGATCTCGAACAGGTTGGTGTTGGAGTTCTGGGCATATTCGAAGATCGGCCCGGGGGTAATGTTGCGGGTGAAGTAGATGCTCTTGCCGTCCGGGGCGTAGGTCGGCTCGCCCAGCTCCTTCTGGTGCTGCTCGTTGGGCTTCTTGACCAGCGGCACTCCGGCGCCGCCCGAGACGTGGTAGAGCCAGACCTCCCCGGTGCCCAGCGAGCGACCGGTGGTGAAATGCTTCTTGGCCGAGATGAAGCGGCCGTCCGGGCTCCAGCTCGGCTGGTAGAGGAGCCGGAAATCCTCCTTGGTCAGCTGGCGCTTGTCCGAGCCGTCGACGTTCATGATCCAGATATTGTCGCCCCCACCCCGGTCCGAGGTGAAGGCGATGCGCCGGCCGTCGGGAGAGAAGCGTGGCTGATGCTCGTAGGCGAGCCCCTCGGCGATCCGGGTGGGAGCGCCGCCGGCGATCGGCATGGTGTAGATGTCGCCGAGCATGTCGAAGGCGATGAGGCGGCCGTCGCGCGACACGTCGACATTCATCCACGTACCCTCGTCGACGTCGATTCGCACCTGGCGGGTGGCCATGCCCGGCGGCGCGTTGACGTTCCATTTCTCGGGCTTGGCGGGCTGGGTCGCCGGAGTGGCGCGGGGCGTTGCGGGCGGCAGCGGCCCGGTCACCTTCTGCTCGGGATTGAGCACTTCATTCTCGGGCGCCTGGGTCTCCTCGACCGGGGGCTTGGGAGCCTCCCTCGGAGCCACCTGCGCCCCCGCCTGAGTTGCCGCCAGCGCTACGGCGATCGCCGCAGTCACCCGATATTTCATGCATCCCTCCAGCAGGTTTCGGAGGGGCTTTAAGAGGGAAATGCGCGCGCGTCTTGCGGAAAACCGCTTCTGGGATGCCGCAACCACCAAATCGGATGCGATAGGATTTGCGCGATTCAAAAAGCTATGTTCCGCTCCTGTTCCAAAGGGGCGAGTCGGCGAAGCCGAATCCGGTTCGCTCGGGGGGAGACGGCGATGCGGCTTGGGGGCTGGTTGTTGATGACGGCGTCCACGCTCGCGCTGGCGGGCGCGGCGGGGGCGAGCGTAACCGTTTCGGGCGGGGGGTTCGAGACTCCGGAAGTGGGTGCCGGCTACGTCTATGCGCCGACCGGGAGCCCGGTCACCTACACCGCGCATTCCGGTGTCGCCGGCAATGGCAGCGCCTGGGGATTCGCCTCCGCGCCCGAGGGCGACCAAGTGGCCTTCCTGCAGATAGGCCCCTCGCCGCCGACCATCTCGCTCGCGGTCTCCGGCCTCACGGCGGGAACCAGCTATGTCGCCACCTTCCGCATCGTGGCGCGGCCGGGCTACGAGTCGCTTCCGCTGACGGTCGCCTTTGACGGTGTTCCCCTCGGCACGTTCACCCCAGCCTCCACCACCTTCGCAGCCAAGGTCAGCGCTCCGTTCACGGCCGGCTCGGGCTCGGGCACGCTCACCTTCACCGGTGGCAATTATTCGGTCGAGCGGAGCACCGGCCTCGACAATGTGAGGGTCGCCACGGCCGGGAACGAGATCGTCACCTTCAGCTACGACGCGCTCGGCCGGCTGGCCGGGACGAGCACGGCCGGAGGTCCGAATACCGGCTCCACCGCCTCGGCCGGCTACGATGCCGCCGGCAACCGGACGGTCTATGCGATGTCGGTCTCGGGGGCGCCCGCATTCAGCGTCAGCGAGGCGGCGGCGGTGGAAGGCGGCGGCCTCGTCTTCACGGTCGTGAAGAACGGCACGGGCGCCGCCAGCGTCAGCTATGCCACCGCCGGCGGCACCGCCGGCGGCGGCGACTTCCATGGAGCCAGCGGCGGCCTGAGCTTCGCCGCGGGGGAAAGCGCCAAGACGGTGGCGGTCGCGACCGTCGACGACGCCAGCGACGAGCCCGGCGAGACTCTCTCACTCAACCTTTCGGGGCCGTCCGCCGGATCGACCGTCGCCGACGGCCAGGGCATCGGAACGATCTTCGACAATGACGAGCCCCCGCCCCCGCCGCCGCCCCCGCCGCCCTCGTTCAGCGTCGGCGACGCGTCCGTGACCGAGGGCGGAATCCTCGTCTTCACCGTCACCAAGACGGGCCCGGCGGTGCAGGTCTTCGCCGTCGACTTCGCGACCGCCGGCGGCACGGCCACCGGCACCTATAGCGGCAACGGGGACTATTATACGGGGTCGGCCAGATTGTACTTCCAGCCCGCGGAGACGAGCAGGACGGTCTCGATCCACACGATCGAGGATCCCATGGACGAGCCCAACGAGACCGTCTCGCTCAACCTTTCGAACGCGTCGGGCGGAGCGTCGATCACCGATGCCCAGGCGATCGGGACGATCCTCGACAATGACGAGCAGCCGGCCGGCAACATCCCGCCGACCCCCCAGGACGATACCGGCACTCAGAAGGCCTGCTCCCTCAAGACCTACTACGTCCTCGCCAACGATACCGACCCGGACGGCCACACGCCGCTGACCATCATAGGATCCTCGCATCCCAGCTTCACGGCCGGAAGCAACGCGATCGAGGTCGACTCGTCGAACATCGCCAGCGGCGAGTTCACCACCTACACCGTCCGGGACACGGCCGGCGCCACCGCCACGGCAAGGCTGACCGTCTACCTCACCGCCGGAAATTGCGGGAGCAACCAATGAAGGCGCTCACCAGATGGCTGCCGGGCCTGCCGGTCCTCGCCGCCCTGCTCGCGCTCTTCCCCGCGGCGCCGGCGCGCGCCCAGTACGATCCGCCCAAGCAGGTCACCCTGAGCCCGACCGGGGTCGACTTCACCAAGGCCCATTTCCACTACAAGACGACCGACTTCTCGATCGGCCCGTTCAAGCTCGAGCGCTCCTATGCGAGCGGCGGCCCGGTCTGGGGAAGCAACCATTTCGGAAGCCGCTGGACCCACAATTACTCGATCTTCGTCTACCAGAAGGACACCCCGTCCAAGCTGGATAACGTTTTCGTGGTCATGGGCCGGGACGTCGTCCACTTCTCGCGCAACGGCTATACCGGAGGCTTCAGCTGCTGGAATCCGGACTGCGCCGGAGCGACCCTGACGACCGTCGGCGGCGCCCTGGTCTACACCGACGTGCATGGCAACGTGTACACATTCAATCCGTCGGTGAACGCCTTGTCTGGGTCCAACTATCCCAATCAGCGGATCGCCAGCGTCGAATATGCGGACGGGCACACTTTGAGCTTCAGCTATACCGGATCGCAGCTGACCCAGATCGCCAGCAATTACGGCTATTCCCTGGTCTTCGAGAATTCGGCGGCCGGCTACATCACCAAGGCCTGCGTCTACAATCGCGCCGTCGCCGCCGCCGGCCCCAACTGCCTGACCGCGCCTTCGTCGGTCACCTATCAGTACAATCCGAACGGCGACGTCCTCGTCAACGTCATCGATCTCAAGGGGCAGAACTGGGGCTATAATTATTCGACCGCCACCAGCGCGGCGAACATGACCTGCGTCAGGCAGGTCAATTCGTCGGCTTGCCAGATGGCCAACACCTATTCCGCCTTCCTGGGCGGAGTGACGGTCCAGACGACCACGGCCGACACCGCCGTCTGGACGACCACGGTCAACCGCCCCGATCCGGACGATCCGCAGCTTCCCGGAGAGCCGCCCCCCTACAGCGACGCCGGCTTCGGCGGGCCGGAAGGGATCTGGGCCATCGCCGAGCTCGGTGGCGGGCTGCTCAACACCTATAACGAGAACGGGCGGATAACCCATCTGGCCTGGGACGGAATCGAGCTCGCGAAGCTCACCCATCACGAGGGCAACAGCGTCACCTATTCGAGGCTCGGCCCGATCGTCCTGGGCGAGACCTGGACGCCCAAGCCGGGATCCGGACTGTCGCCGGTCTCCTGGAGCATGAGCCTCGCGGTCCAGCAGGGCGCCAGTTGCGCGACCTTCCCGAAGACCTGCCACAAGCCGGTCTGGCGAAAGGATTACAGGGACAACCGGACCGACTATACCCACGACCCCGGCCATGGCGGGGTGCTCACAGAGACCGGGCCGCCCGTGAACGGCGTGAGGCCCCAGAAGCGCTATTCCTATGTCGAACGGACGGCGATGACCGCCGGCTCCGTGGCGGCCGGCCGGACGATCTGGCTGGTCGAGCGGATGGCCTTCTGCCGCGCCGGCAACCCCAATGGCTCGAACACGGGCTGCGCGCTCGGAGCGGCCGACGAGGTGGTGACGACCTATGATTACGGTCCGACCACCGGCCCCAACAACCTGCAGCTTCGCGGAACGGCGGTCACCGCCGACGGAACGACGCTGAGGACCTGCTACGGCTACGATCCGCTCGGCCGCAAGATCAGCGAGACCTCGCCCATGGGCACCGCCGGCCTCGCCGCCTGCCCCGCCGGCCCGCCGACGACGGCGCTGCCCTACACGACGTCGACCCGCTACGATCCGCTGTCGCGGGTCACCGGGACGATCGCGCCCGATCCGGACGGGCCCGGATCGCCCCTCCCCCACCCGGCGGTTCGCAACACCTACGACAATGCCGGGCGCCTGACCAAGGTGGAGAATGGGAGCCTTTCCGCCTGGCAGCCCGAGGGCCTGGCGCCGGCGGCCTGGCCCGGTTTCACCGTCGAAGGCCGGGTCGAGACGGACTATGACGCGATGGGCCGCAAGGTGCGCGAGGTGGCGTTCGGCCGCGACGGCGCGAGGTCCGGAGTCACCGAATTTGGCTACGATCTCGCCGGCCGGCTCAGATGCACCGCGGTGAGGATGAACCCGGACGTCTGGGCGACCCCGCTTCCCGACAAATGCGTTCCCGGAACCGCGCACGCGGTCCACGGCCCGGACCGGATCACCCGCAACCATTACACCGCGACAGGCGAGATCGCGAAGATCGAGAAGGGCGTCGGAACGCCCCTCCTCCAGGTCTATGCGAGCTACGCCTATTCGCCCAACGGCAAGGCGGTGAGCGTCACCGACGCCAACGGCAACAGGGCGCAGATGACCTGGGACGGGCTCGACCGGCAGAAGCGCTGGATCTTCCCCTCGAAGACCGTGCCGGGCGATTCGGACGCCGCCGATTACGAGGAATATGGCTATGACGCGGGCGCCAACCGGACGTCCCTGAGGAAGCGCGACGGCTCCACCCTCACCTATCAGTACGATGCCCTGAACCGCATGTCGGTGAAGATCGTGCCGGAGCGCGGCGGCCTCGCCGCCACGCACACGCGCGACGTCCATTACGAATATGACAATCGCGGCCTCCAGACCAAAGCGAGGTTCGACAGCCTCGCCGGCGAGGGCGTCACCAACGCCTATGACGGCTTCGGCCGGCTCGTCTCGAGCAGCAGCGACATGGGCGGGACCGCGCGAACGGTCGGCAATCTCCACGATGCGAA
>DASPJA010000079.1:0-90105 GCA_035628835.1 Allosphingosinicella sp. | reverse complement strand
ACCGAGCCACCCGCTCCCGCAAATCGTTCGAATAAGGCCTGACCATCGCTGCTGGCCTCCATCCCCAGCCAGCAGCTTGAATCACACCTCAGCCCGGTTGGGAATCCCCTTCCGATTCAGATAAGACAGGATCGACTCTAGGGGTGGGTAGGCGAGCGCAGCACGACTTTCCCGGGGCGCCGGAGTTTCGGCCGCCTTCGGCGGGCCCACCCCCGGCCCCTCCCTTTCAGGGAGGGGAGTTCAGGCGTCGAGCGCCTCGGCCAATGTCCGACGGATGGCTTTCAGCTGATCGAGCGGCAAGGCGCTTTGGCTGCTCGCCGCCGACACTGGCGGCGCGGCGGCGGGATCGCTCGTCTCGCCGTCTCCCGCGCCGCTCGCCAGCAACTGCTGGACTCCGCGGATCGTATAGCCGTCCTGGTTGAGGAGGCGATGGATGCGGCGGGCCAGGGCGACGTCGGCGGGCCTGTAATAGCGGCGATTGCCGGCGCGCTGCAGCGGCTTCAGCTGCGGGAAGCGGCTCTCCCAATAGCGCAATATGTGCTGCGGCACGTCCAGCTCGGACGCGAGCTCGCCGATCGTTCGGAAAGCCTGTTCGCTCTTGCCGGTGGCGTCCGCCATGGCGCGCGGCCTCAGCCGCCCTTGGCGATCCGCTCGCGCATGATCTGACTGGCGCGGAAGGTGAGCACTCGGCGCGGGGCGATCGGAACTTCGACGCCGGTCTTCGGGTTGCGGCCGACCCGCTCGCCCTTGTCGCGCAGGATGAAGCTGCCGAAGCCCGAAATCTTCACGTTCTGCCCCTCGGACAGCGCGTGGCACATGTGATGAAGGATGCGCTCGACGATTCCGGCCGATTCGGCCCGTGAAAGGCCGATCTCGCGATGAATGACGTCCGCAAGGTCGGCGCGCGTCAAGGTCCCGGCGTCTGTCCGCCTGATGGTTCCCGCGTCGGCCATTTCTTCTCCCTCCCCCCGAGGCAATGAAAAACCATAGTCCAGCTTGCACTTAGTTGCAAACCGGCTTTGCGCCCAAACGCCCTAAATGCGCATTCGGATTTTACGTACTTCCATAGCTTTCAGTAACGGACGACCGCGGCGCCCCAGGTGAAGCCGCCGCCCATCGCCTCCAGCACGATCAGGTCGCCCGGCTTGATCCGGCCGTCCCTCACCGCCGTGTCGAGCGCCAGCGGCACCGACGCGGCGGAGGTGTTGGCATGCTGGTCGACCGTGACGATCACCCGCGCCGGATCGAGGCCGAGCTTCTTCGCGGTGGCGTCGAGGATGCGCTTGTTGGCCTGGTGGGGGACCACCCAGTCGACCTCGTCGGCGGTGTGGCCGGCGGCCTCGAGCGTTTCGTTCAGCACGGCGGCGAGATTGACGACGGCATGGCGGAAGACCTCCTTGCCCTTCATCCTCAGTTTGCCGATCGTTCCGGTCGTCGAGGCGCCGCCGTCGACGAAGAGGAGGTCGTTGTGGCGGCCGTCGGCGTGGAGCTTCGTCGCCAGCACGCCCTTGTCCTGGGCGTCGACCGAATGGAGCAGGATCGCGCCGGCGCCGTCGCCGAAGAGAACGCAGGTGGTGCGGTCCTCCCAGTCGAGAATCCGGCTGAACGTTTCCGAGCCGATCACGAGCGCGTAGTCGGCCATGCCGCCCTTCAGCATGTTGTCGGCGACGGAGAGGGCGTAGAGGAAGCCGGTGCAGACCGCCGCCACGTCGAAGGCGATGCAGTCGTTGATTCCGAGTGCGGTCTGCACCCGCGTCGCGCTCGCAGGGAAGGTCTGGTCGGGAGTCGCGGTGGCGAGGACGATCAGGCCGACCTTGTTCGCCGCCACCCCCGCCGCCGCCAGCGCCTTCTCAGCCGCCTCGGTCGCGAGGGTCGCCGTGGTCTCGCCGTCGGCGGCGATGTGGCGGGCGTGGATTCCGGTGCGCTCGACGATCCAGTCGTGGCTGGTCTCGATCCGCTCGGCGAGCTCGGCATTGGTCACGCGCCGGGGCGGCAGCGCCGATCCGGTGCCGAGGATGATCGAACGGCGGCTCATTTGGCGGCGAGCTCCGCGCGATGCCGGGCGATGTTGTCGAGATCCTCGATGATCTTGCGGGTGAGGTCCTCGCGCACCATCCGCGCCGCGACCCGGATGGCGTTGGCGACGCCCTTGTCGGTGGCGCTGCCGTGGCTCTTCACGACAAGGCCGTTCAGCCCGAGGAAGACGGCGCCGTTATGATTGTTCGGGTCGAGATGGTGCTTCAGCAGCTCGGTCGCCGGGCGCGAGATGAGGAAGCCGATCTTCGAGCGGATCGAGCTGGTGAAGGCGCGGCGGAGCAGATCGGTGACGAAGCGGGCGGTGCCTTCGAGCGACTTGAGGGCGATATTGCCGGAGAAGCCGTCGGTCACGACGACGTCGACGTCACCGCGGGAGAGCTTGTCGCCCTCGATGAAGCCGTCGAAGCGCATGCCGAGATAGTCGGCGTCGCGAAGGATGGCCGCGGCTTCCTTGAGGTCGTCCGTGCCCTTCAGCTCCTCGGTGCCGATGTTGAGCAGCTGGACCCGGGGCTTGGGAAGCTCGAGCACTACCCGGGCATAGGCAGCGCCCATCACCGCGAACTGGACGAGGTTCTGGGCGTCGCATTCGGTGTTGGCGCCGAGATCGAGCATGACGAGGTCGTTCTCGCCGAGCGTCGGCAGGAGCGCGGCGAGCGCGGGACGGTCGATCCCCGGCATGGTGCGGAGCGCCAGCTTCGACATCGCCATCAGGGCGCCGGTATTGCCCGCCGAGACGGCGGCCTGGGCGTCGCCCGACTTCACCGCGGCGATGGCAAGGCCCATCGAGGTGGTCTTGGCGCGGCGGATCGCCTGGCTCGGCTTGTCCTCCGCGGTGATGACGTCGGGGGCGTGCACGACGTCGCACACCGCCCGCAGCGCGTCATGCTTGACGAGCTCGGTCCTGAGCGTCGGCTCGTCGCCGAAGAGGATGAAGGAGAGATCCTGGCGGCGGCCGAAGGCGCGCGCCGCTCCGGCAAGCATCACCTCGGGCCCGACGTCGCCGCCCATCGCGTCGACTGCGATCCGCGGCCCGCTGCCCACCTATGCCGTCTCCCGAAAGCCGTGAGGCGCCGTCTTACGCCTCGATCGGCCGGATTTCACGTCCGTTGTAGTGGCCGCAGGCGACGCACAGATTGTGCGGCAGGTGAAGCTCGCCGCAATTCTTGCATTCCTGATAATTGGCCGGCTTCAGCGCGTGATGGCTGCGGCGCATGTTGCGCTTCGACGGCGTTGTTTTTCTCTTGGGGACGGCCATCCTGGCACCTGTTCCAAATTGAAGGTTCTTGATGTGGCGAGCACATTGCCAATGGTCAACGGCGCAGGTGGCCGCTGGCCGTGCGGCCGGGGTGCTCGCGTGAGCGGTGCCGCCTATAGCGGATTTCGCCGCAGTTGCAAGCGCGGGCGCCGCGTGCGACTCTGCGGACAGGATACTGGGAGACCGCCATGATTCTGCCGATCACGCTCACCATCGCCGGCGCCGCGGCCCTGCTCAACATCTGGCTGGCGCGGCGGGTCGGGCAAATCCGGATCTCGAACAAGATCTCGATCGGCGACGGCGGCAACGAAGCTCTGACGGCGCGGATGCGGGCCCAGGCCAATTTCGTCGAATATACGCCCTTCTTCCTGATCCTGCTCGCGCTGATCGAGCTCGCCATCGGCTCGAAGATCTGGCTGTGGGTGGTCGCGGTGATCTACATATTGGGCCGGATCGCCCACGGCTTCGGAATGGGCCGGCCCCATCCCGATCCGCTGCGGCTGCGGATGATCGGGATCATCGTGACCTTCCTCGTCCTGCTCGGCCTCGGCCTCTACGCCATCGCCTTGCCCTACCTCCACCGCGAGCCGGCGAGGATCAGCTATGCCGCCGCCGGGCTGGCCGGACCCTCGGGCGGCGCGAAGCTGAGCTGAGCGAAGCGCCAGCTGCGCTCCGGCCTGCCGGGCCACAGGGCGTCGAGGTCGACGCTGCCGGGCGAAGCGACTCCGCTCACCTGGGCGAGGATGAAACGGCCCGAATCGCGCAGCCGAACGTCGGCGCCCGGGTAGAGCTCCAGGAGCCGCGCCCTGAGCGCCGCGGCCTCCTCTTCGAGATTCGCGCTGCCCAGCTCGCGCGGCGCGCCGTCGGCGAGCTCGGCGAGAGCGATCCGAAGCGCGGTGATCCCGTCGTGAAGGATGCTGAACGAGATGATCCCCGCCGCGACCGAATCCGCCCACCAATAGCCGAGGCCGATTCCGATGATGCCGGCGATTCCGGCCAGGCCGGTCATCCAGTCGGCCTTCTGCATCATCGCGTCGGTGTGGAGGACCTCGTCCTGCAGGCGCCGCGCCAGAGGTAGCTTCATCCGCCCCAGGATCACCGGCGGCACCACCGAATAGGCCAGCGCCGCGACCATCACCCAGCCTAGCCAGATCTCCTGCCCGAACAGCCGTATCGGCGGGATGGTGACATGCTCGACCCGGAACAGGGACAGGGCCGATTCGACGAGAAGCACCATGCCCATCACCGAGAGCGCGACCGCCGCGACGAGGAAGGCGAGGCTGTTCACCCGGTGATAGCCGTAGGGGAAGCGCTCGGTCGGCCCCTTGCGCTCGAAATGGAGGGCGAGGAGGAAGACGAGCGAGGGAACCAGGCTCAGAACGTCCTCCACCCAGGCCGTCTTCATCGCCTGGCTGGAGCCCATGGCGAGGCCGATCACGATGATGATCGAGGCCATCCAGGCGATGGTCCACCATTCGAGGCGGACGGCCCGCCTGAGATCGGCCTCGATCTCCGCGGGGAGCCTCGTCCTCATCGGCCGCCCGAGGCGACGGCGCGCGCTTCCCGGTGCACGAGCGCGATCCAGGCATTCTCGCCGTTGCGGGCGGCGGCGGCGAGGATCGTTGGCCCCCTCCGGCCGATCGGCTCGCTGAGGGTGACCTTCGCGGCCCAGGGACTTTTCTCGGCGAACTCGCCGACGACGAGGTCGAGATCGCCGTCCTCGAGCCTGGTCAAAAGCGACTCGGCGGCACCGTGCTCGACCGCCGCCCGGGCGCCAGTGGCCCCCGACAGCCCTTTCAGGAGCGCCGCCGTCCCGTCCGCCACCATCGGCCGGCCGGCCGAGGCGATCATTCCGACCCTGAATCGGCCCTCGCCGCGCACGCGGGCCAGAGTTCCGTCGGGATCGGCCGGTATCGAGTCGCAGCCGCCGATCATCAGGGCCGCAGCGAGAAGGAGCGCCGGCTTCATTACGGCCACAGAACGCTCACCCGAAGCGCCCGTTCCTCTGGAGCCCCCCGGCTACGAGATCGACGCCGTCGCGCCGTTCCGAGCCGCACCGGCTACCGGGTGGAGCCGCTGGCCGCCTTCAACACGCCGCTGGTGGAATCGACGCTCCACGTGACTCCGGACGAAAGGCTGATCGTGTTTCATCGCGGCCAGGGTTCAGGCGCCCGCGAGCACCCGGTCGCCGACGAACGGGTTTGTCGCGCGTTCCCGGGCGAAGGTGCTCATCGGGCCGTGGCCGGGGACGAAGGCGGTATCGCCGCCCAGCGGCCAGAGCTTGCCGGTGATCGCGTCCAGCAGGTCCTGGTGGTTGCCCATCGGGAAGTCGGTGCGGCCGATCGAGCCCTGGAACAGCACGTCGCCGACGATGGCGAGCTTCGATGGCGCGTGGTGGAAGACGACGTGGCCGGGCGTGTGGCCGGGGCAGTGATAGACGTCGAAGACCAGCTCGCCCACGGTGGCGGTGTCGCCGTCCTCGAGCCAGCGATCCGATTCGAACGGCTGGCCCCGGATACCGTAGCGGGCGCCGTCCTCGGCCAGCCGGTCGATCCAGAATTTGTCGGCGATGTGCGGCCCCTCGATCTTCACCCCGAGCTCGTCGGCGAGGATCTTGGCCGAGCCGCAATGGTCGATATGGCCGTGGGTGAGGAGGATCTTCTCGATCGTCACGCCATGCTGCCCGGCGGCCGCCTTGAGCCGGTCGAGGTCGCCGCCGGGATCGGTGAAGGTGCCGAGCATCGTCTTCGTGCACCACAAAAGGCAGCAATTCTGCTGGAGCGGAGTCACCGGGATGATCGCGGCTTTCATGGGAGGCTCGGTCATGGGGGCCGAGATGGCGCGGGCGGGGCGAAGTTGCAACTGCGCGGCCCGCAACCGTTCGGCCTGAGCTTGTCGAAGGGCTTTCCTTCCTGTTAGCGCCTGAACGAGAGGGCTTCGACAAGCTCAGCCCGAACGGAGAGAAGCTTGATCCGACCCGCACAACATCGCGCCGCGAGACAGGAGCGATGACTCTCACCCACCTCCAGCGGCTCGAGGCCGAGGCGATCCATATCATGCGCGAGGCGGCGGCCGAGTTCGAGCGGCCGGTGATGCTGTATTCGGCCGGCAAGGACAGCTCCGTGCTGCTCCACCTCGCGAGGCTCGCTTTCGCGCCCGCCAGGCCGCCCTTTCCCCTCCTCCACGTCGACACGATGTGGAAGTTCAGGGCCATGTACGAGCTTCGCGACCGGGCCGCCGCCGAGGCGGGAATGGAGCTGATCGTCCACCGCAACCCGGAAGCGGAGGAGCGCGGAATCAACCCGCTCGACCACGGCTCCGCGCTCCACACCCAGATGTGGAAGACGGACGGGCTGAAGCAGGCGCTCGACCGCCATCGCTTCGACGCCGCGATCGGCGGGGCGCGCCGCGACGAGGAGAGGGTGAGGGCGAAGGAGCGGGTCTTCTCCTTCCGCTCCGCCGGCCACCGCTGGGATCCCAAGCGCCAGCGGCCCGAGCTGTGGCGGCTCTACAATGCCCGCAAGGCGAAGGGGGAGAGCTTCCGAATCTTCCCGCTCTCCAACTGGACCGAGCTCGACGTCTGGCAATATGTCGAGGCGAAGGGGATCGAGGTCTCCTCCCTCTATTTCGCCGAGCCGCGGCCGACGATCGAGCGCGACGGCACCTTGCTGATGGTCGATGACGAGCGGCTGAGGCCCGGGCCGGGAGAGGCCGTCGAGGAGCGCTGGGTCCGGTTCAGGACGCTCGGCTGCTATCCGCTCTCGGGCGCCATCGCGAGCCGCGCGACGACGGTGCCGGAGCTGATCGAGGAGATGCGCACCGGCCGCCAGTCGGAGCGCCAGGGCCGCCTCATCGACCGCGACGGCACGGCGTCGATGGAGCGCAAGAAGCGCGAGGGCTACTTCTAGTGGAGAAGACGCTTCTCCGCCTGATCACCTGCGGCTCGGTCGACGACGGCAAGTCGACCTTGCTGGGACGGCTGCTCTACGAGACCGGCTCCGCCTTCGACGACGAGCTCGCGCTGTGCGGCGAGGATCTGTCGAGGCTCGTCGACGGGCTGGAGGCGGAGCGCGAGCAGGGCATCACGATCGACGTCGCCTATCGCTTCTTCGCGACCGAGCGGCGCAAGTTCATCGTCGCGGATGCGCCGGGCCACGAGCAATATACGCGCAACCTCGTCACCGGCGCCTCGACGGCCGAGCTGGCGCTGGTGCTGGTCGACGCCGCCAAGGGCGTTCTCACCCAGACCCGGCGCCACTCCTATCTGTGCCGGCTGCTCGGCGTGTCGCGCTTCGTGCTGCTGGTCAACAAGATGGACTCGGTCGGCTACGACCGCGCCGTCTTCGACCGCATCGTCGCCGACTATGCCGCCCTGGGCGACGATTTCATGGCCATCCCCGTGTCGGCCCTCACCGGGGACAACGTCGCTTCGCGCTCGCCGGCGATGCCCTGGTATGAGGGGGCGACCCTGCTCGACCATCTCGAGGCCGTCGTCCCGGACGCGGAGGGCGGCGGCGGGCCGTTCGAAATGCCGGTGCAATGGGTGAACCGGCAGGGCCGGCGCGGCTTCGCCGGAATGGTCGCTCAGGGCTCCGTCCGGCGCGGCGACCGAGTGCGGGTGATGCCGGCCGGCACCCGGGCGACGGTCGACCGGATCGCGCTCGGCGATTCGGAGCTGGACGAGGCGGTGGCGGGCCAGTCGGTGATGCTGTCCTTCGCTGAGGAGGTCGACTGCTCTCGCGGCGACGTCATCGCCTCGGCCGCCTACCCGCCGGGGGTGGCTGACCAGTTCGAGGCGGCGATCGTCTGGATGGCGGCCGACGAGCTGGTCGCGGGCCGGCAATATGCGCTGAAGCTGGGCACCCAGAGCGCTCTCGCCACCGTCCACACGCCCAAATACGAGATCGACGTCAACACGCTGGAGCAGGTGCCGGCGCACGGGCTGCGGCTGAACGGCATCGGAGTCGCCAATCTGTGGACCGACCGGCCCCTGGTGTTCGAGGCCTATGAGGACAATCGCGATCTCGGCGGCTTCATCCTCATCGACCGGGTGACCAACGAGACGGTCGGGGCGGGGCTGATCCGGCATGCCTTGCGGCGCTCGCAGAACCTCCACCCCCAGGCGC
This sequence comes from Allosphingosinicella sp., assembly GCA_035628835.1. Taxonomy (GTDB): domain Bacteria; phylum Pseudomonadota; class Alphaproteobacteria; order Sphingomonadales; family Sphingomonadaceae; genus Allosphingosinicella. The sequence continues at coordinate 81,687 of DASPJA010000079.1, read as the reverse complement.
TGGAGGTGACCCGGGAAGCCCGCTCGGCGATCAAGGGGCAGAAGCCTCGGCTGCTCTGGTTCACCGGCCTCTCCGGCGCGGGCAAGTCGACCATCGCCAACCTGGTCGAGAAGAAGCTTCACCTCGGGGGCCGGCACACCTTCCTGCTCGACGGCGACAATGTCCGGCTCGGCCTCAACCGCGACCTCGGCTTCTCCGACGCCGACCGCGCCGAGAATATCCGCCGGGTGGGCGAGACGGCGCGGCTGATGCTCGACGCCGGCCTGATCGTGCTCGCCGCCTTCATCAGCCCGTTCCGCGCCGAGCGGCGGATGGTTCGCGAGATGCTCGGCGAGGGGGAGTTCGTCGAGGTGTTCGTCGACGTACCGCTGGACGTCGCCGAGGCGCGCGACCCGAAGGGGCTTTACGCCAAGGCGCGGGACGGGCGGATCCCCAACTTCACGGGAATCGGCTCGCCCTACGAGCCGCCCGAGGCCCCGGAGATCCGGATCGACGCGGCGGCGATGTCGGCGGAGGAAGCGGCGGAGATGGTGGTGCGGTGGCTGCTCGCTCCTCCCCGGAACGGGGAGGGGGACCAGCCGTAGGCTGGTGAAGGGGTCGGGCACCTCGGCCGCTCATACGCCGGGACCCCTCCACCACCGGCTTCGCCGGCGGCCCCCTCCCCGTTCCGGGGAGGAGCTATTGCCCCAGCGCCGCATATTCGAACAGGCGGAAGCGGTAGCGCTGCTGGGCGCGGATGTTGGCCGCCACCCGGCCGTGGAGCGCCTCGTCCCAGCTCCCCCAGCGGTCGACGAAGGCGGCGGCGGCTCCGGCGTCGCCGGCTTCCTGGATGGCGATCACCTGCTTCAGGAGATCGCGCACCGCGTCGTGATAGCGGTCATAGTCGATGCTCAGCTTCGCGGTGGCGGGATCGAAGCTCAGCACCTTGCGGTCCAGGAACCAGTTCCACTGCATCAGCTGCATCATGTTGTAGGGCTGCTCGCGCCTCGGCCGGTTGTTCTGGAGAGTGCGCAGGATGCCGCTGGCGTAGACGGCGCGAAGCTGGTCCTCGCTGTAATAATCCCGGCGCCTCAGCTCCTTCGCGACGTACAGGGAGACGAGGTCCGCCTTGAGCTCCTCGAGCAGATTGGCGTCGGCGCCGATGATATCGAGAGTCTGGCCGGAGGCGGTGACGTCCGGCCCCAGATAATGGCCGACCTCGTGCCACAAGGTCCGGTAGAAATTGGAATCGGCGGTGAGGTGCGCGGCCTGGGCGGGGACGATGGCGGCGCCGAAAATGTCGCCGGAGCCCTGGAAGATGTCCGGATTGCGCATGATGTTGGCGCGAAGCAGGATGATGCTTCCGTAGCGCTCGACGAGATAGGCTTCGTTCGGCAGGTTGGTGGCGGTGTTGCCGCCGCGGGTCTGGCCGAAATCGGCGACGACGTCGTAGACGCCGACCGGAATGTCCTCCATCACCCGCCGCCGCCGCTCGTAGGGGAGCGAATTCTCCAGCTCCTGAATGCCTTTCATCGCCGCTCGCAGCTCGGCCGATTCGCGGGTGCGGGTGGCGAGCAGGCTGAGGCCGTAAAAGGCGCGGGTGCCGATCAGCTCGTCGTCATAGGTCTCGTAGGCGCCGATCTGCGCGTTGAGATTCCTGAACCGCCCCTTGAGCCAGGCGGCGTCCCCCGATTCGTAATCGTCGCTGAGCAGGTCGCGGGCGCGGTTGCGAAGATAGCGGGCGAATTGAGAGTCGGACGCCTCGACGGCGTCCGCCGCTTCGTTGAGCAGCCGGTGGCTTCGAACCATCTCGTCGGCATAAGCGAGCGAATAAGGAGCGGCGTAGAGTGTGGAGCGGTTCGGCTTCCGGGCCAGCGCCTCGAGCCGGGCGCGAAGCCCCGGATGGAGCGAGTCGATGACCGGATGCTGGCGCAGCTTGGCGAGATCGCGCTTGAGCACGGCCGGCTCGGCCCGGCGAACGACCGATCGAAGGTCGGTGAGCCGGGCGCGCTCGGCGGGATGGGCGGCGAGCCAGGAGTCGAACTCGGCCCTGGTGAGGTCCCAGGGATAGACGTTCTTGCCCGGCGGCGCTGCGGCGGTGGCGGTCACCGGCTCGCGCTTGTTGTCGAGAGTGGTCGCGATCGGTCCCTGGTTGAGCCGGTATAGGGTGTAGAGGGCGCGGCCGTGCGGATCGGTGCGCCGCGCGAGGGCAGCGCGTACGGTGAGCGCGTCGCGGTGCCGCTGCTGCTCGTAGACGTCCTGGAAGATGCGGCCGACCTCGAGCAGCTTGTCCACGGCGACACGCTCGCCGGGCGTCAGGTGGGCGAGCGAGGGGGCGAGGCGGATGGTCTGGGTCTTGTCGAGGACCGCCTGCGCCTGCGCGGGGGTCCATTCGCGCGGCGCCTGGGCCGGGACGGACGCTGGCGCCGCGACCAGTCCGAAGGTCACAAAAATCACGCTGATCGCCGCAGAAAACCCTTTGTTTCCAGTGAAGGCGCTGGCGGCGGTCCAGCGCCGGCCGAAACTTCCAGGAACCCCCACACGCATCTCCGAGTCGATCCGATTCGCGGCCAGCATGACAGTCGAAATCCTGTTCGTGAAATCCTATTCCTCGGACCTCGAACTTTCTACTTCAATCGGCCGCCTCGGCCGTGCCGGTCACCGCCCAAACGTACGGGCGGGCGAGGTGATCGACCCTGAAACCAGCTCGAGGTGACGGGCAGGCGAGCGGTTTCCAGTTGGACCGACGGCCGCTACGCTGCGTGGCGATGGAAGAATTCCTGGTGGCGCTGACCCGCGGCAACGTGACGGAGGTGAAGATCGTGCTCGCCACGGTGGTTGCCCTGCTCGCGGCCTATCAGGTGGGGCTGATGGCGGTCGGCTACGGCAAGCTGCGCCTGCCCTTCCTGAAGCCCTTGCCGGCGTCGAAGGCGCATCGGGCGATCGGCGACAGCATCGTCGCGGTGACTCTGACCGTCGCGATCATGTGCATCGGCTATTTCGGCTTCGAGGACGATGCGGCGCTCCACATCGTCCTGGCCGTGGCGCTGTTGCTGGTCCTGGCGTTCAAGATCGCCGTCATCCGCCGGATGCACCGGCTCAATCGTCTCTTGCCCGCGCTCGGCATCTCGGTCTTCCTGCTGTTCTGGGCGACCTGGTTCTCCGCCGCGGCCGAGCATCTGGTCTGAGGAGGCGCGAATGGCGGAGGAGCCTGCGAGGAAAGACGGCGGCGGAGCGCAGCTGCTGGGCTCGCTCGCGGCCGCGTTGCTGATCGTGGCGGCGGCGATCTGGGCGGTGACGGCCCGGCTCGGACCGACCAGCATCGCCGAGCTCGAAGCGGCCGAGGAGGCCGCGGAAGCCGCCGAGGAGGCCGGGGAAGAGAAAGCCGAAGAATCGGGCGGCGGGCGCCGGCGCCGAGGGCGCGACCGGTGAGAGGCGCGCTGGTCCTTCTCGCCGCGCTGACGGCGGCGGCGTGCGCGACGGCGCGCCCGCAGCCGGAAGCCGCCGCGCCGGCCCATGCCGCTTATGCCTGGGCGACGTTCGATTCGGACCGGATCACCGGCTCCGCCGCCAGCGGTCCGGCGGACCGGGGCAGCGGACGCGCGCTCACTCTCGACGATCCGGTGCGGATCGCCTCGATCAGCAAGCTCGTCGTCGCCCTGGGCGCGATGCGGCTGGTCGAGCAGGGCAAGCTGGACCTCGACCGCGACGTCTCCGACTATCTGGGGTGGCGGCTTCGCAACCCCGCTTTTCCCGACGATGCGATCACCTTGCGGATGCTGCTCTCGCACCGCTCGAGCCTTCGGGACGAGGTCGATTACGTGATCCCGCTCGGCGGAACCGTCGAGGCGCGGGTCGGGGAGCCGAAGGCCTTCGACCCGGCCCACCGGCCCGGAAGCTTCTATCGTTATTCGAACCTCGGCTTTCCGGTCGTCGCGACGGCGATGGAGAAGGTGACCGGCGAGCGCTTCGACCGGCTGATCGACCGGCTGGTGCTGAAGCCGATGAATCTCGACGCCTGCTTCAACTGGTCGACCTGCTCCGATACCGCCGTGGCGCGCGCGGTGGTGCTCTATTCGGCGGCGGGCGAGGTGCTTCGCGACGACCATCAGGGCAAGCGGCCGGCCTGCCTCGTCGTTCCCGCCGCGGACGGCGGCTGCGACCTCTCGACCTATCGGATCGGCACCCATGGCGGCCTGTTCTCGCCCCAGGGCGGGCTTCGAATCTCGGTCCGCGATCTGGCGGCGGTCGGGCAGCTGCTGCTGCGCAAGGGCCGGCTCGCCGACGGCGGCCGGCTCCTCTCCGAAGCGAGCGTGGCCGAGATGATGAGGCCGCACTGGCGCTTCGACGGGACGAACGGCGAGCAGGAGAAGGGCTTCTATTGCGGCTACGGCCTGTCGGTGCAGATCCTCGCCTCATGCCCTCCCAAAGACGATCCGGCCGGCGACGGCCGGACGCGCTACGGCCATGCCGGCGACGCCTATGGAGTCAAATCCGGCCTGTGGATCGATCCCGGACGCGGCACCGGAATCGCCTATTTCGCCACCGGCATCGCCGACGAGGCGAAAGGCGCACGCTCGGCTTACTGGGCGATCGAGGAATGGCTGGCGGCGAAGGCGCGCTAGTCCCGGGCCCCGTCATGCTGAACTCGTTTCAGCATCCAGGGCCGAGCCGCTCCGCAGTCTGCCGCTATCGCATCGTGCGCGTCTCCTCGCCGGCCGGCGGGGCCTGGATTTTTGAAGGGGAGGCGCAAAGGCGCAAAGGCGCGACGTAGAAAAGGGGTGCTCTACGTCTCGCCTTTACGCCTTTGCGCCTTCTCTTGAAATTGGCGCCTGCGGCGCCGGGGAGCGGGCCCAAGCCCCCGGCCCACAGCCGGACGTCTGGACGGGCGACACGCCGGCCCCTGAAACGCGTTCAGGGTGACGCGGCTACAGCGCCGACGAGGGGGTCGAGCCGGTGAGGATGAGGATGGCGTCGTAGCCGTGGACGAAACCGGCTAGGTGCGAGTCGGCGTCCTGGGCTCGGCCGAGGACGGGGCGGAGCGGGCTGGTGTCGAAGAGGGTGAAAGCGTCGGGATGGGCCGCGGCGATGATCGGCTGCAGGCCCTTCATATATTCGGCGCCTTCGACCTTCTGGGGGATCACCCCGAAGGTCCTGGGGTCGAAGCCGGCGATCCGCGTGCCGGGGCCGGGGAGGACGAGCAGGCTGAACGCCTTCCTGCCTTCGATCTCGGCCAGCTCGGGCACCAGGGTGCCGAGATCGAAGGTGCCGGTGGTGTTGCGGCCGCGCATGAGGTGCGAGGCGCCAAGCTTCAGGAAGATGCGGGGCTCCGCCGTTCCGGCCGAGCGCCAGCGGCGCAGGAAGTTGGAGCGCAGGTGAGCGGCGCGGCGCCGGTTCGACTCCCAGGCGCGCTTGTCGATCCAGAGCCGGTTGATCTCGAACGTCTGCTCGAGCGTGTCCAGGATTTCAGAGGATTGCGCATCGGCCCTCGGCCAGGCGGAGCGGACGGCGCGGACGAGCGCCGGATCGCCGCTGAACGTGTACATATGTTTGTAGTCGCCCGTGGCCTCGAACTTCGCCCAGGATTCCCGCGACGCCCGCTCCAGCCTTTCCAGCGCTGCCGCGGCGGCGGCGGGCTTGCGCTTCGGCCCGAGCAGTCCGAGCAGGTGCCGGTCCGCGAAGGCCTCGTAATCGACTCCCCACAGGAATGGCCTGCCGCCGGGCAGCGCGGAGCGGGCCGCGGCGAGCCACTCGGCCTCCTCGCGCATTCCGAAGAAGGCGGTGTTGGAGGCGCGGCTGGCGAACATCCGCCGGAGCCCGGCAAGGCCGCCTCGGGTGAGGGCGGAGTCGATTTCCTCGGCCATGGGCGGCGAGATCTCGACCGCGACCTTCGAATAGCCGGAGGGGACGAGTGCGGCGAAGATCTGGCCGGCGAGCTTCGGATTCTCGGCGATGCCATGCTCCTCGCCGAGCAGGAAGAAATGGGCGGCGCGCCCCCGCTCCAGCAGCCAGTCCCAGGCCGGGCCGGCGAAGCGGCCGCTCCGATAGTCGAGCCGAAGCCGGGTCTCGCCGGCGGCCCGGGAGATTTTCTCCTCGCGCGTGGGCAATACCGCCGGGGCCTGGGCGGCGGCGGGAAGAAGGGGGGCGGCGGCCAGCATCGCCGCCCCCGACAACATGCCGCGCCGATCGATCATGCCCGCCCTCCCGCCAGATGGAGAGCATGTGTATTATTAGAATAAGTCACTTGGCAAGGCGCCATGCCGGACCTGTTTCGGCATCCATGGCCGAGCCGCCTCGCGGTCTGACGTAAGGGCATCGTGCGCGTTTCCGCACGGGCCGGCAGGCCCTGGATTTTTTGAGGGAAGGCGCAAAGGCGCGACGTAGAAAAAGGGGGGTGCTCTACGTCGCGCCTTTGCGGCTTTGCGCCTTCTCTTTGAAATTGGCGCCTGCGGCCCCGGGAGCCGGCACAAGCGCTCGGCCCACAGCCGAACGTCTGGACGGGCGGCGGACTGGACGGCTCGGCGTGCCTTATTCCGTCCCGCGCCGCTCGCGCTCGCCGAGCAGGTGGCGTTGCCAGAACATAAGGCTGGTCCAGAAGGCGTAATCCTGGTTGGCCTTCTTGGCGAAGCCGTGGCCCTCGTCCTCGGCGAGGAGGTGCCAGGCGGTGCCGTCGTTGCGGCGCACGGCCTTAATCGCCTGCTCCGCCTCCGAGGCGGGAACGCGCGGATCGTTGCCGCCCGTCTGCACCATCAAGGGCAGCCGGAGCTCCTTGATCCGGGTGAGCGGCGAGATGGCGAGCAGCTTCTTCCTCTGCACCGGATCGCGCTCGTCGCCATATTCGACCCGCCTCAGGTCGCGGCGGTAGCTCTGGGTGTTTTCGAGGAAGGTGACGAAGTTGGAGATGGCGACGATGCAATTGGCCGCCTTGAAGCGGTTCCCGTACATGATCGCGCTGGCATAGCACATATAGCCGCCGTAGCTTCCGCCGGTCTCCGCGAAGCGCTCCGGATCGAGGGCCGGATCGCGGGCGAGGACGTCGAGGAAGGCGCCGATGTCCCTCACCGAATTCTCGCGAAGGTCGGGCCCGTTGTCGAGCGCGACGAAGCGCTTGCCGAAGCCGGTCGAGCCCCTGACGTTGGGATAGAAGAGGGCGATTCCGAGCTCGTTCACGAGGTAATTGTTGCGGCCGAGGAAGCCGGGGCGGGACTGGCCCTCGGGCCCGCCGTGGATGCTCATGATGAGCGGCCGGCGCCCCGGGAAGCGCGCCGGATCGGGGCGGTAGAGGAAGCCCGAGACCTTCTCCCCGTCGAAGCTGGTGGTCTCGACCAGCACCGGCTCGACGTTGCGCCGCGGATCGAGGCCGCCCGTCTCGCTCTCCGTCCAGCGGGTGACGGCGAGGGTCCTGGGATTGACGACATAGACGTCGGAGGGCGAGCGGGCGGAGGAGACGCTGACCGCGACGTCGCCCCAGGGCGCCACCTCGAGGCCGCCCATCGTGCCGACGGGAAGGCCGGCGACCGCGCGGCTCCGGCGGGTGCGGGTGTCGAGCAGCTTGAGGCGGCTGATGCCGGCCTCGTTGACCGTGTAGGCGATGAAGCGGCCGTCGTCCGAGATGTCGAAATTCTCGACGTCCCAGCGCGGCTCCGGCGCCACTGCGGTGAAGCGGCCGGTGGCGGGGTTGAGGATTCCCAGGCGCTGGAAGTCGGAGCCTTCGTCCGACGTCACCCACAAGGTGCCGTTGGGGGCGAACTGGGCGCCGCCGTAGGAGATGGGCTTCGAATGGTCGCCGATCGGCGTCATCCGGCCGGTGGCGACGTCGAGGCGGTAGAGGTTGCTCTTGGTGATCGAAAGATATTCGGTGACGATCGCGCTTCGGCCGTCCGGGGCGAAATCGGAAACACCCCAGCCGCCGCCCTTGACCTGGGCGACCATCCGGTTGCTGGCCGGGTTGCGCGGATCGACGATGTAGATGTCGTTGTCGGCGCCGTTGCGGCGGGTGGAGGTATAGGCGAGCCAGCGGCCGTCATGGCTCCAGGCGTTGATCGAGTTGCGGCTCTTGCCGTCGGTGATCATCCGCAGGCGGCCGTTGTCGAGCACGTAGAGCTGCCAGAACTCGCTTCCGCCGACATCCTTCTGGATGACGAGGACGTCGCCGATCTTGCGGGCCCAGGAGGCGCCGGCGATGGCGTCGGCCTCGAAGGTGATCTGGCGGCGCATTCCGAGCGGGCGCGCGACCTCGTGGACCTGGGCGGTGTTGCCGAAGCGGGTGGTGATGGCGAGCGAGCGCCTGGCCGGATTCCAGCCCTGAAGGCCGGCGGTGCGGAACTCCATGTAGGGGCGGGTGCGCTCGGCGAGCTCGTCGGGGACGGCGGGGATGCCGTCGGCGACGATGGCCGCGGGCTTTTCGACCGCGGCGAGGGCGGGAGCGGCGAGGAAGGCGGCGGCGGCGAGCAGGACGGGGCGAAGGCGCATGATGACTCCTTGGGGCAGAAGGCGGGCGGACGCTACGATCCCCGGTGACGGCGGGCAAGGGACTCCCCTCCCTGGAAGGGAGGGGCAGGGGGTGGGTCCGCCGAAGGCGGCCGAAACTCCGGGTCCGAAGAAGTCTCGCTTCGCTCGCCTACCCACCCCCGGCCCCTCCCTTGCAGGGAGGGGAACTGGCCTCAGCATTCGACGACGTTGACCGCGAGCCCGCCGAGCGAGGTTTCCTTGTAGCGCTCGTTCATGTCGAGGCCGGTCTTGCGCATCGTCTCGATGACCTGGTCGAGGCTGACCAGATGGTCGCCGTTGCCGACCAGGGCGAGGCGGCTCGCCTCGATCGCCTTGATCGCGCCGACCGCGTTGCGCTCGATGCAGGGGACCTGGACGAGGCCGGCGACCGGATCGCAGGTCAGGCCGAGATTGTGCTCCATGCCGATCTCGGCCGCATTCTCGATCTGCCACGGCGTTCCGCCCAAGGCCGCGGTGAGCCCGGCGGCGGCCATCGAGCAGGCGACCCCGACCTCGCCCTGGCAGCCGACCTCGGCGCCGGAGATGGAGGCATTCTCCTTGAACAGCGAGCCGATCGCGGCCGCCGTGAGCAGGAAGGTACGCACCCCCTCCTCGTTCGAATGGGGGGTGAAGCGCTGATAGTAGCGCAGGATGGCGGGGACGATCCCGGCGGCGCCGTTGGTGGGGGCGGTGACGACGCGGCCGCCGGCGGCATTCTCCTCGTTCACCGCGAGCGCCCAAAGGTTCACCCAGTCGAGGACGGTAAGCGGATCGGACAGCGTCCGCTCGGCCCGGTCGAGGAGGAGCTTGTGAAGGCCCGGCGCCCGGCGCTTCACGTTGAGGCCTCCCGGAAGGATTCCGCCGCGGCCGATGCCTCTGTCGATGCAGGCCGACATGGCCTCGACGATAGCGAAGAGGCGGCGGTTGATCTCGTCGTCGGGCAAGGCGGCGCGCTCGTTGGCGCGGGCGATCTCCGCGATGGTCAGGCCGCCCCGCTCCGCCATGGCGAGCAGCTCGTCCGCGCAGCGATAATTATAGGGAACGTCCCACAGCCCCTCGGGCGGCGCGTTGCCGGCGATCGCCGCCTCGTCGACCACGGCGCCGCCGCCGACCGAATAGGAGACGGCGGATTCCAGCACCTCGCCGCCGCCGTCATAGGCCGTGAAGCGCATTCCGTTCGAATGGTGGGGAAGCCGCTCGCGCTGGAGGAACCTGAGGTCGCGCGACTCGTCGAAGGCGATCTCCTTGCGGCCGGCGAGGCGAAGCCGGCCGGTGCCCCGGATCGCGGCGATCACGGCATCCGCCGCGTCCGGATCCATCCGGTCGGGGCGCTCGCCCGACAGCCCGAGCAGGACGGCGCGGTCGGTGGCGTGGCCCTTGCCGGTCAGAGCGAGCGATCCGTAGAGCTCGGCGAGGACCCGCCCCGTGCGCTCCAGGAGAGCCTTTTGCGACAGCGCCTCGACAAAGCGGCACGCGGCCGTCATCGGCCCCATCGTGTGGGAGCTCGACGGGCCGACCCCGATCTTGAAAAGGTCGAATACGCTGGTGACCAAGCAAAACTCTCCTGACGCCGGGGCAGATGGGCCTAAGCGGCGCTTCTGGCAAGCCGGGGAGCCGTTCGTGCTTCTTGAGTATGACGGCGGCGCCCGGCTCTACCGGCGGCCGGCGCACCTGGTGGAGGCGCGGCGGCCGGAGGAGGTCGCGCCCGCTCTGGAACGGCTGCGCGGGCGGCACGCCGCCGGCTTCATCGCCTATGAAGCCGGCCATGCCCTGGAGCCCAGGCTGGCGCCGCTGGCGCGTCCGGCCGGCGGGAGCGGTACTCCCCTGCTCTGGTTCGGGCTGTTCGACGGCTGGGAGGAGGTCGACCCGGCGGCGCTGCTGCCGGACCCGGCGGGGGCGTGGGCGGGGCGGCCGCGGCCCCGGATCGGGCGCGAGGCGCACGAGGCGGCCGTGGCGCGGGCGCTGGAGCATATTCTCGAAGGGGACATCTACCAGGCCAACCTGACCTTCCCGGCCGACGCGGCGACCGCCGGGCACCCGCTGGCCCTCTACGCGGCGATCCGTCCGAGAGCGCGGGCGGGATGGGGCGCAGTGGTCTATACCGGCGAGCATTGGCTGCTCTCCTTCTCGCCGGAACTGTTCTTCACGCTGGAGGCGGGGCTGGTGACGGCGCGGCCGATGAAAGGCACGGCGCCGGCGGGGAGCGACCCGGAGGCGCTTCGCGGCGATCCCAAGCAGCGGGCGGAAAATCTGATGATCGTCGACCTGCTTCGCAACGATCTGTCGCGCCTGTGCGAGCCGGGGACGGTGAAGGTGCCCGCTTTGTTCGACGTCGAAACCTATCCGACGGTGCTCCAGATGACCTCGACGGTGGTGGGCGAGCTGGAGGCGGAGCGCGACGCCGTCGATCTGCTCGAGACGATCTTCCCCTGCGGCTCGGTGACCGGCGCGCCCAAGATCCGGGCGATGGAGATCATCGCCGAGCTCGAGAGGGAACAGCGGGGCCCGTATACCGGTAGTATCGGCAGGCTTGCGCCGGACGGCCAAGCCGCGTTCAATGTCGCCATCCGGACCCTGGTCCTGCGCGACGGCGAGAGCCTGGCGCGGATCGGCCTCGGCTCGGGGATCGTGGCGGACAGCGTCGCCGCCGACGAATGGCGCGAATGCCTGGCGAAGGGAGAGTTTGTGGCCACAAGCCGGCGCTTCGACCTGATCGAGACGATGCGCTTCGACCCGAGCGAGGGGATCGCCGAGCTCGACCGCCATCTGGCGCGGATGAAACGGAGCGCCGAGGCCCTGGGCTTCGGCTTCGACCGCCACCATGCGAGGAACGAGCTGCAGGCGGCGACCTTCTTCCTGAGGGACGCGCGAAGGCTCAGGCTGCTGCTGTCGAGCAGCGGCGCCCTGGCGATCGAATCGCGGCCGCTGCCGGCGCCGCCCGAAGAGGCGGTCGCGGTGGCGCTGGCGCCGCTGCCGGTGGAGCGGGAGGATTTCCGCCTCCGCCACAAGACCAGCGACCGGCGTTTCCACGACGAGGCTCGGGCGGCGGCGGGGACGTTCGAGGTGGTGTTCGCCGACCCCGACGGGTTCCTGACCGAGGGCAGTTTCACGAATCTGTTCGTCGAGCGGAGCGGAAGGCTGCTGACCCCGCCGCTGGTGCGCGGGCTTCTCCCGGGGGTGCTGAGGGAGGCGCTGATCGAGGCCGGGCGCGCCGAGGAGGCGGATTTGCGCGCGGAGGATCTGGAAGGCGGGTTCTTCGTGGGGAATGCGGTGCGGGGCTTGATGAGGGCGAGATTGACCTAAGCCGCCAGCGGGAACCTCAGCAGCCGGTCCGCCACCGGCACCAGGGCCTCCGCCTTAGGCCCGACGGCGCGGACGATCTCCGGATGGCCTGCGTCCAGCCCCCCGGTCAGCGAGCCGAAGGCGGGCAGGATCAGCTTCCTCTCCGTCGCGACGAAGCAGCGGCGGGAGACCTTGCGGCCGCGATGGTGGATCCGAAGCTTGGGATGGAAATGGCCGGACAGCTCGGGCCGGGTCTCGCCCGGATCGGCCTCGTGGCGGAGCAGGAGCCCGTCCACCTCGGCCTCCTCGACGATGTCGCCGCCACAATGATCGGCGATACCGGGATCGTGATTGCCGGTGATCCAGGTCCAGCGAGTCGCTCCGGTCAGCGCGGTGAGCATTTCGCGGGCGCGGGCCGGAAGGCGGTCGCAGCCGTGGCGGTCGTGGAAGCTGTCGCCGAGGCACCATATCTCCTCCGTCCCGGTCGAGACGGCGAGGGCGGTGATGTCCGCGAGGGTGGCGATCGAATCGTAAGGCGGAAGCATCTGGCCGAGCCGCGCGAACCAGCTCGCTTTCTCGAGATGGAGGTCGGCGACGAGCAGGGCCCGGCGCGACGGCCAGAACAGCGCGCCCTGCGGCAGCGCCATCAGCTCGTGGCCACAGAACGAAAAGCGAACCATGTCCCAGCTATAGCCGGGGCCGTGCAAGGTTCAAGCCTTCAGCGCGAAGGGTTGGGGATAACCGTCGAATCGAGCGCCGCCGGGGCGCTCGCCGGAGTCGAGTCGATCAGGTCTGGCGTCGCGGATGCGAACAATATGGCGCCGACGACGAAACCCTCGGCGACGAGGACGAACGGGTTGGCGAGCTTTTTCAGGAACCGCATCCGCGAGGAGTGCGCCTTCGCGGGTAAACGGGGGATGAATCGCTTTTTGCCTCCCTGGCGCGAAGCGACGGGGAGGGGGACCATGCGAAGCATGGTGGAGGGGTGACCGGTTGCGGATTCCGAGCCAGGTCACCCCTCCACCGCCTTCGGCGGTCCCCCTCCCCATCTTCGATGGGGAGGCACGAGGTTACGCGACCTCGGGCTCCTTCTGGGGCGCCTTCTCGGCCTCGATGGTGTGCGACCGGCCGGTGCCGATCTCGATCTTGCGCGGCTTCATCGCGTCGGGGATCTCGCGGACCAGCTCGATCGAGAGCAGGCCGTCCTTCATGTCGGCGGCCTCGACCCGGACGAAGTCGGCGAGCTCGAAACGGCGCTCGAAGGCGCGGGTGGCGATCCCCATGTGCAGGAAATTGCCGTCCTTGTTGCGGTTCTCCGCCTTCCGGCCGACCACCACCAGCATGTTCTGGCGGGCGGTGATGTCGATGTCGGCCGACGAGAAGCCGGCGACGGCGAGCGTGATCCGGTAGCGGTCGTCGCTCAGTTTCTCGATGTCGTAGGGCGGATAATTGTCGGACTGCTCGGCGCGCGCGCTTTCGAGGAAGTCGAACAGGCGGTCGAACCCGACGGTGGAACGGCGATAGGGGGTGAAATCGAAGCTTCTCATGGCAATGTCCTCCGTTTGAGCAACATCGTGAGGAGCGGCGGCAAAGAGCGCATCGCCCCTCGCGGATACAGGCGCGGACACCATCGACGGGTCGCCCGGCGAGCGTGATTTAGGTTAGGGTTTCAGGGGTTCAAGAGCCCTTTGCCTCCCTGTCGCGAAGCGATGGGGAGGGGGACCATGCGAAGCATGGTGGAGGGGTGATCTGGAGCAGGCCTGCGCCGTGTCACCCCTCCACCACCCTACGGGTGGTCCCCCTCCCCATGCTGCGCATGGGGAGGCAAAACATTCTCCTCGACCGCCGCCGACAGCTCGGCGAGGGTGAAGGGCTTGCGCAGGACGGGGACGTCGCCGCCGAGCGCGGCTTCCAGCTGCTCGCTTTCGGCATAGCCGGTGACGAAGACGATCGGCAGTCCGGGATGAAGGCCCCTGGCGGCGCGGGCGACCTCGGCTCCGTTCATGCCCGGCATCGCATAATCGAGCAGGACCAGGTCGGGCCTGCCTGCCCGCAGCGACTCCAGCCCCCGCGGCCCCGACGCGGCCGACACGATCGTGCAGCCCATCGCCTCCAGCGATTCGGCGAGGAAGGCACGGACATCGTCATCGTCGTCGACGACCAGCACCCGCGACCCGGCGACGGATCCGCACGAAGCCTCCTGGTCGCGGCGCGCTTCCCCCGCCGCCTGGGCGGACGCGGGAGCGCTGGGCAGAAGAATATCGACGGACGTCCCCTTGCCGACCTCGCTGTCGATGCGCAGGGTCCCTCCGGCCTGCTGGGCGATGCCGTAGACCTGGGCGAGGCCAAGGCCGGTCCCCTTGCCCAGCGGCTTGGTCGAAAAGAAGGGCTCGACGGCCCTCGCCAGAACGTCCGCCGGCATGCCCTGGCCGGTGTCGGCGACGGTGATCCGGACGAACTCGCCGGCGGGATGGTCGGGCTCGTCCTCCAGCCACACCCGGTCGGTGAAGATGGTGAGGGTGCCGCCGTCCGGCATCGCGTCGCGGGCGTTGATGGCGAGGTTGAGGATCGCGTTCTCGAGCTGGTTGGCGTCGCAAATGCCATGGCCCGTCCGCGGATCGAGACGGGTCTCGATCCGGACCCCGCCGCCGATCGTGTGATGAAGCAGGCGCTGCATCGCCTCGATCACCTCGTTGACCGCGAGCGGCCCCATGCTGATCCGCTGGATTCGCGAGAAGGCCAGAAGCTGGCCGGTCAGCTTCGCGCCGCGCCGGGTCGATTCCAGCGCCGTCTCGGCGATTCGCTTGAGCCTCGGATCCTCCACCTTCGAGGCGATCAGCTCGAGACCGCCCATGATCGGGGTGAGGAGGTTGTTGAAATCGTGGGCGATGCCCCCGGTCAATTGCCCCACCGCCTCCATCTTCTGCGCCTGCCGGAGCGCTTCCTCGGCGCGCAGCCGCTCGCCGACCTCGGACTGAAGCCGGTCGAGCGCCGCGCTGAGGTCGGCCGTCCGCTCCGCCACCCGCCGCTCGAGCGTCTCGTTGACCTCGCGCAGGGCGGCCTCCGCGCGCTTCAGCTCGGTAATGTCGTGGGCGACGCCGATGAAGCCGCAATGCTCGCCCTGGGGGCCCCAGCGCGGCTGCGAGACCGAGCGGATCCAGCGCCACTCGCCACCGCTTCGGTAGCGGGCGACCAGCTCGAACTTCCTCAGCGAGGCCTCGCCGGCCATCGATTCGCGGCGGACCCGGGCCGCGTCGTCGGGATGGAGGACGGAGCGCCAGTCGAAATCGACCGCTTCCTCGTAGCTGATGCCGAGGAACTCGACATAGGCGCGGTTGACGAAGCTGCGCTTGCGGTCGAGCTTGGTCACCCACATCGGCACCGGCGCGGAATCGGCGATCAGCCGGAAGCGCTCCTCGCTCTCGCGCAGCGCGGTCTCGGCGACGATCCGTTCGGTGACGTCATAGCCGTCGGCGAAAATTCCGCTGACCGCGCCCTTCGCATCGATGATGGGCTGGAAGACGAAGTCGAGCAGCCGCTCCTCGCGCGGGGCCCCCGGCCGCCGCTGGAGCTCGATGGACACCGACCGGCCGGAAAAGGGCTCGCCGGTGCGATAGACCTTGTCGAGCAGCTCCAGGAGGCCCTGCCCCTCCACTTCGGGAACGGCCTCCCGGACGGGCTTGCCGATGAGATCGCTTCGCCCGACCAGCTGCTGGTAGGAGGCGTTGGCCATCTCGAAGACGTGGTCCGGTCCCCGCACCACCGCCATGAAGCCGGGTGCATTGTCGAACAGCTGCCGGAGGCGCTCCACCTCGCTGACCCGGTCGCTTTGCGCGAGGACCGTCTGGGTCGTCTCGACGACGGTGCAGAGCATGCCCCTGGCGCCCTCCGTCTCGTCGCGCAGAGGGCTGTAGGACAAAGTGAACCAGGTCCGCTCGGGAAAGCCCCTCCGGGTGAGGGTCAGAGGCAGATTTTCGTAGAAGCTGGCCTCGCCGGCCACCGCTTTGTCGACGATCGGGCGAATCTCCTCCCAGATCTCCGCCCAGATGTCCTCGAAGGCGTGGCCGAGCGCATGCGGGTGCTTGTCGCCCAGTATCTCGGAATAGCCGTCATTGTAGATGAACCGGAGCTCGGGGCCCCAGGCGACGAACATCGGGAATTTGGTTGAAAGCAGAATTCCGACCGCGGTCTTCAGAGGCTGAGGCCAGTCCGCCGGAGGGCCGAGCGGCGAGGCGGGCCAGTCGAAGGCGCGGATTCGCTCGCCCATCTCCCCGCCCTCGGCGAGGAAGGAGAGACTTGTGGGCTCCGAACCGGACGCCGCGGACGCCATCGACTACTCCAATACGTGCCCCCCGGCTCCGCGAGCCGAAACTAGCGGCGGGCGACCGATTGCGAAAGCCCTTGTGAAGCTCCGCCCGAACCCTCTTGAACAAACCAGAAGGGTTCTTATCTATGCGGCGTCGGATGCCTAATGGGTCCGACGAGCGCCCGCGGGCGCGGGCGCTCCTCACATTGTTGCTCGATAGGAGGACAGACATGAGGACCAATTTCGACTTCACGCCCTTCCGGCGTTCCACCGTCGGCTTCGACCGGCTGTTCGACCTGCTGGAGAACGGCACGGGCTGGCAGGGCGCCGACAATTACCCGCCCTTCGACCTAGAGCGGATCAGCGAGGACGGCTACCGCATCACTCTGGCCGTCGCCGGCTTCAGCCCCGAGGAGATCGACGTCACGGCCCAGCAGAACCTGCTGATCGTCACCGGCCGCAAGAGCGGCGACGACCAGGGCCGCTACATCCATCGCGGCATCGCCACCCGCGCCTTCGAGCGCCGCTTCGGCCTGGCCGATTATGTCCAGGTCCGGTCGGCCGAGATGAAGGACGGAATGCTGTCGATCGAGCTGGTCCGCGAGATTCCGGAGGAGATGAAGCCCCGGAAGATCGAGATCGGCGGCTCGCGGACTCAGGTCGCCGACCAGCGGCCCGAAAACGACAACAGCGCCCAGAGCCAGGCGGCCTGACCGCCGGCGATGGCCGGGGCCGCGCCGGCGTCCGTCGGGCGGCCCTTCAACCCTGTAAGTCACCGAAGGAGGATATCATGGCTATGCGTGATCTCATCCCGTGGGGCCGGCAGGAGAACCGCGCCCCCACTCTGTTCGGCAACGAGGAACGGAGCCCCTTCCTGAGCCTGCGGCGCGACATCGACAGGCTGTTCGAAGATTTCTTCCAGGCCCCGATGCCCGGCCTCGGCCGGGGCTCGGCGATGCCGTGGCCGACGGTCGAGGTGAGCCGGACCGACAGCGAGGTCCGGATCACCGCGGAAGTGCCGGGCATGAGCGAGAAGGACGTCGAGCTGCTGCTCGAGGACGGCATCCTCACCCTTCGCGGCGAGAAGAAGAGCGAGAGCGAGGATCGCGAGCGCGGCTATTCGGAGCGCTTCTACGGCCGCTTCGAGCGCCGGATCGCCCTTCCGTCGGGAGTCGACGAGGAGAAGGCCAAAGCCGAGTTCCGCGACGGCGTCCTCAGCGTCACCCTGCCGCTGAGCCGGGAGGCGGAGAGCGGCCGCCGGATCCCGATCAACGCGGCGACGCGGCACTGATCCGCCGGCTCGGGCGAAGCGGCTCCGGCTCCGGCCGGGGCCGCTTTTCGTTGAAAGCGGCGGCGGCGGAGCGTAATTCTCCAGCCGACAGGAGAAAGCCGATGTTCACCGACATGAGGAACGGCACCGCCCAGGACTGGGCCCATATCGCCGCCGAGCACGGCAGGCACATCAAGTCGGCCGCCGCCCGCCAGATCATGGACGGCCTCGCTCGGCTGGAGGCGATCGAGGTGGGCTTCGCGGCCAACCAGCTCACCCATTCGCTGATGGCCGGAACCCTCGCCCGCCGCTCCGGCGCCGGCGACGAGGAGGTGGTGGCGGCGCTCTGCCACGACCTCGGCAAGCTCTTCTCGATCCCCAATCACGGACCGATCGCGGCCGAGATGCTCAAGCCCTACGTGCGCGAGGATATCTACCACGCCGTCTACTGGCACCAGGAATTCCAGGGCCGCTATTATTTCGAGCATCTCGGCAAGGACCCGGAAGGGCGCGAGCGCTTCAGGGGCGAGAGCTGGTACGCCTTCGCCGAGAAGCTGGTCGACGACTGGGACGCACCCGCCTTCGATCCCGGGTTCCAGGTGGACCCGCTCGAAAGCTTCGAGCCCGAGGTAACGAGGGTGTTCTCGAATCCGAGGTCGCTGGTTTAGTCCTTCGATACGGGCCTTCGCCAGGCTCAGCCCCTACTCAGGATGAGCGGTTGGGATATGCCTCTCCCGCTCATCCTGAGTAGCCGTTGAGCCTGGCGAAACGGCGTATCGAAGCACGTACCGAAGAACCGCACGGAACCGCCGACGCCCCGCCCGGTTAGGGGCCACCATGGCAATCCAACCCGTCCGCTGGCCCGCACTCAAGGATTGGCGGCAGGTCCTCGTCCGCACCTGGAAGGAGGCGGGGGACGACAATGTCGGGCTGCTCGCCGCCGGAGTCGCCTTCTACGCCTTCCTGGCCTTCGTGCCTTTGCTCGCGGCGACGGTGCTGGTCTACGGCCTCGCCGCCGAGCCGGAGACGGTCGCCGAGCATATCCGCCAGCTGTTCGGAGTCCTGCCCGAGGACGCCGCGGCGCTGATCGGCGACCAGCTCAGGAGCATGACGGAATCGCCCGACTCGGCCAAGGGCTGGAGCCTCGTCGTCGCGATCGCGCTCGCGATCTACGGCGCCAGCAAGGGATCGGGGGCGATCGTGACGGCGCTCAACATCGCCTACGAGGTCAAGGAGAGCCGGGGCTTCATCAAGTCGACCTTGCTGTCGCTGCTGATGACGGTCGGAGCGCTGGTCATCCTCGTCATCGCCGCCGCCGGAATTTCGGTGATGGGATGGGTCGAAGCCTTCTTCCCCGGCTTCCCCGGCTGGACGCACAACCTGTTCCAGATCCTGTTCTGGGCGGTGGCCGTGGTCGCGGTCGGGGCCGGCCTCGCCGCCGTCTACCGCTACGCCCCCAACCGTCCGGACGCGCCCTGGGCCTGGATCACCCCGGGATCGGCGACCGCCACCCTCCTCTGGCTCGCCGGCAGCCTGGGCTTCGGCTTCTACGTCTCCAATTTCGGCAATTACAACGCCACCTACGGCTCGCTGGGCGGGGTCGTGGTCTTCCTCACCTGGCTCTACCTCAGCGCCTATATCGTGCTGATGGGCGGCGAGATGAACTCCGAGCTCGAGCGCCAGCAGGCGATCGAGGCGGGACTGCCCGCGCGGCCCGCGGCGGCTGCCGCGGCGACGACAGGGCAGTCGAGCGGGGTGGCGACGGACGGCAAGCCTGAACGCATAAGCTGGCCGATGGCGGCGGTCGGTCTGGTCCTGTCGCGGACGGGCGGAAAGGCGGCCCGCTGACCCGTCCCGGCCCGGTTCAATCGATCCGCATCGCCGTTTCGGCCAGGCTCTCCGCCTCGATCAGCAACTGGTCGTCGACCGTCCCCTGCGGCATGCGCTCGCGGCCGATGATGGTGAGGACCGGAACCGCCATCGGCGAAACCCGGTCGAGCTCGACGTGGAGCATCGTCCGCTGCGCCCGGTCGAGCAGGCGGGCGAGGCGGCCGACATCGGTCATCTTCTCGCGGGCGTCCGCCCAGGCGGCCTTGAGAAGCAGATGGTCGGGCTCGTAGCGCCTCAGCACGTCGTAGATGAGATCGGTCGAGAAAGTGACCTGCTTGCCGGTCTTGCGCCTGCCCGGATGGGCGCGCTCGACGAGGCCGCCGATCACCGCCACCTCGCGGAAGGCGCGCTTCAGCAGGAGCGAGCCTTCGACCCAGTCGACGAACTCCTGCTCGAGGATGTCGGCGGAGAAGAGCGCGGCGGGATCGGCGATCGGCTCCAGCCCGTAGCAGACGATCGCATAATCGTTGGCGACGAAGCCCAGCGGCTTCAGCCCCGCGCTCTCCATCCGCCGCGTGATCAGCATTCCCAGCGACTGATGGGCGTTCCAGCCCTCGAAGCTGTAGGCCGCCATGTAGTGGATGCTCTCGTGCGGGAAGGTTTCGACGAGCAGCTGGTCCGGCGCCGGGATCGCGGAGCGATATTCCTGGACCCTCAGCCAGTCGCGCACCGGATCGGGGAAGCGGTCCCACTGGCTGCGGTCGTGGAGGAAGGCGCGGACCCGGTCGGCGAGGTTGGTGCTGATCGCGATCCGGGCGCCCATGTAGGTCGGGATCCGCGCCGATTTCGACGTCGCGTGGACGATGAGGTCGATGCCGTCGATCCGCTCGACCTCCAGCACCAGTCCGGAGAAGAAGAAGGTGTCGCCCGGGCTCAATGTCTCGGCGAAATTGTCCTCGACCGTGCCGAGCAGCCGGCCGTTCCTGAAGCGGACATAATAAAGCGGCGTGTCGACGATGATCCCGGCGTTCATCCGGTGCTGCTGGATGAAGCGCGGATGCGACACCCGCCACAGCCCGTCCGGGTCCTTCGCGATGCGCCGGAACTTGTCATAGGCCCTGAGCGAATAGCCGCCGCTCTCGATGAAGGAGAGGATGGCGAGGAACGTGTCTTCCCTGAGGCCCGCATAAGGCGCCGCCGAACGCACCTCCTCGAGCAGCTCGTCCTCGCGGAACGGCGCGGCGCAGGCGAGCGCCATGATATGCTGGGCGAGGACGTCGAGAGCGCCCGGGCGGAAATGCTCGGCGTCGAGCGCGCCCTCCTCGACCGCATCCAGGGCGGCGCGGGCCTCGAGATATTCGAAGCGGTTGCCCGGGACGATGATCGCTTCCGACGGCTCGTCGAGGCGGTGGTTGGCCCGGCCGATCCGCTGCATGAGCCGGGACGAGCCTTTGGGGGCGCCCATCTGGATGACGAGGTCGACGTCGCCCCAGTCCACCCCGAGGT
Organism: Allosphingosinicella sp.; assembly: GCA_035628835.1. Taxonomy (GTDB): domain Bacteria; phylum Pseudomonadota; class Alphaproteobacteria; order Sphingomonadales; family Sphingomonadaceae; genus Allosphingosinicella. Next base: position 61,024 of record DASPJA010000079.1, on the reverse strand, counting down.
CGAGGCTGGCGGTGCAGACGAGGGCTCGAAGCCGGCCGTCGGCGACGGCATTCTCCACCTTCCGCCGCGCCTCGAGCGCGAGGGAGCCGTGGTGGATTCCGATCGGCAGATGCTGCTCGTTGACGGCCCAGAGGTCCTGGAAGATGAGCTCGGCGAGGCTGCGCGTGTTGCAGAAGATCAGCGTCGTCTTGTGCCGCTCGATCTCGCGCATGACGTTGAGCGCCGCCCAGCGTCCGCTATGGCCCGCCCACGGAATCTTGTCTTCCTCCGGAAGCATGATGGACATCCGGGCAGCCGCTCCGGGCTCGCCCTGGACGAGGTCGGCCATGCCGGTATCGCCATGGGGGGCGAGCCAGCCCAGGAAGGCCTCGGGGTCGGATACGGTGGCGGAGAGGCCTACCCGCCGGAGCCGGGGAGAGAGGCGCTGCAGCCGGGACAGGGACAGCGACAGGAGGTCGCCGCGCTTGCCGGTGGCGAAAGCATGGATTTCGTCGATCACGACCGTGCTCAGATTTTCGAAGAGCAGGGCGCTGTCCTCGTGGCTGAGCAGCAGGCTCAGCGATTCGGGGGTGGTCAGAAGCATCTGCGGAGGCCGCACCCGCTGCCGCGCCTTGCGGTCCGACGGGGTGTCCCCGGTTCGGGTCTCGACCCGGATGGCAAGCTCCATCTCCTCGATCGGCGCCAGCAGGTTGCGCCGGACGTCGACGGCCAGCGCCTTCAGCGGCGAGATATAAAGGGTGTGAAGGCCCTCGGTCGGGGCTTCGACCAGCTCCGCGAGCGACGGCAGGAAGCCGGCCAGGGTCTTGCCGGCCCCGGTCGGAGCTACGAGCAGGGCGCTTCGCCCGGCGCGGGCCGCGGCGAGCATCTCGAGCTGGTGGCGGCGCGGGGCCCAGCCCTTGGCTTCGAACCAGGCTGCGATGGCGGGAGGGAGAAGCTGCCCTCCCTGCGTGCAGGGAGGGGAAAAGGTCACGAAGTCCGGTCTTCGCCGCTCCGCCTTTTCTCCTCTTCCTCGCGATAGAGGTCGCGGGTGCCCTGCTCGGTGCGGTCGACGTCGCGGTTGCGCGATTTGCGGTTGCGGAGCAGCGCCCACAGCAGCACCGCCGCCAGCAGCAGCGGGCCGACGATGTTCAAGATCGCCCAATTGCCTCCGCCCAGATCCATCTCAACCGCTCCTTCTTTCCTGCCGCTCTTGATCCGCCCGCACCTTGGCCTGCGCGGACATCGCCGCCATATAGCTCCCGATGGCCCGTCTCGGTTCCTGGATCGAGCCTTTTCCTCAAGGCTTGTATATAAAGCCGGCCGACGCCTGGGTCGATCCGAACGTCCCGAAGGCGCGCGCGCTCGTCACTCACGGCCATGCCGACCACGCCCGCGGCGGCCACGGCGAGGTGTTCGCGACTCCCGAGACCCTGGCGATCATGGAATGCCGCTACGGACCGCAGCCGGGCGGGCGGGCGACCCCCTATGGCGAGGTGATCCGGCTCGGCGAGGTCGAAGCGACCTTCGTCCCCGCCGGGCATGTGCTCGGCTCCGCGCAGATCGTGCTCGAGCATGGAGGCGAGCGCGTGGTCGTCTCCGGTGACTATAAGCGCCGCCCGGATCCGACCTGCCCGCCCTTCCAGCCGGTGCCCTGCGACATCTTCATCACCGAGGCGACTTTCGGCCTGCCCGTCTTCCGTCATCCCGACACGGCCAGCGAAATCGACCGGCTGCTCGCCCGGCTGCACGAAAATCCGGAGCGATGCGTCCTGGTCGGCGCCTATGCGCTGGGCAAGGCGCAGAGGCTGATGATGGAATTGAGGTGCCGCGGCCATCATGAGCCGATCTACATCCACGGCGCCCTGCAGCGGCTTTGCGACCTCTACCGGGAACTCGGCGTCGACCTCGGCGACCTTCGTCCCGCCACCGGAGTCGCCAGGGACGAGCTCAAGGGCAGGATCGTGATCGCCCCGCCCGGCTGCCTCAACGACCGCTGGTCGAGGCGCCTGCCCGATCCGATCACTGCCATGGCCTCGGGCTGGATGCGGGTCCGCCAGCGCGCCCGCCAGCACAACGTCGAGCTGCCCCTCATCGTCTCCGACCATGCCGACTGGGACGAGCTGACCGAGACCATCCAGGAGCTCCAGCCGCGCGAGGTCTGGATCACCCACGGCCGCGAGGATGCCTTGATGCACTGGTGCATGACCAGGCAGATCAAGGCCCGCGAGCTGAACCTGGTCGGACGCGAGGACGAGGACGATTGACCAACCCCCTCCCTGGAAGGGAGGGGCCGGGGGTGGGTCCGCCGAAGGCGGCCGAAACTGCGACTCGGCAGGAAGTCTCACTGGGCTCGCCTACCCGCCCCTAACCCCTCCCTTCCAGGGAGGGGTAGCTATCCCTGCAGATCGACCATCGACACCAGGACGATCGCCGCCGCCGCCAGTATCCCCCACCTCACCGCGCGCTCGGCTTGAAAGCTGCCGGTCCGCGAGAGGATGAGGGCGCTGGTCGGCATGATCAGGATGAACAGGCCGAGGGTGAGGGCGGCGCCGGCTTTCCAGCCCAGCTCGAGCCCGCCCCAGATGGCGAGCGCCGCCCAGAGGGCGCAGAAGAGCAGCGCCTCCGGGTAGAGCCTCGGCATCAGTGGGCGACCTGCGCGCCGCGTTCGAGGCCCGACAGAGCGAGCTGCTCGTCGATCTGGGCGACCAGGCGCTCGAGCCCGGCCTCGTCCTTCGCCTCGGCTCGGGCGACGAGGACGTCCTGGGTGTTGGAGGCGCGGAGCAGCCACCAGCCGTCGGCGGTGCTGACCCGGGCGCCGTCGGTGCGGTCGACCTGGGCGCCGCTCGAGGCGAGGCGATCCAGGACCTCTTCGACGACCGGGAACTTGCGGCTCTCGTCGACCTGGAACCGCATCTCCGGCGTGTTGATCATGGGGGGCATGGCCGACCGCAGGGCGGTCAGCGAGCCGCCCAGCTGGCCGACGGCGCGGATCAGGCGGATGGCGGCGTAGATGGCGTCGTCGAAGCCGTACCATTGATGCTTGAAGAAGATGTGACCGCTCATCTCGCCCGCCAGCGGCGCTCCGGTCTCCTTCATCTTCGACTTGATGAGGCTGTGCCCGGTCTTCCACATCAGCGGCTTGCCGCCGAGCTCCGAGACGCGGTCGAACAGCGCCTGGCTCGCCTTCACGTCGGCGATGATGGTCGCGCCCGGCATTTCGCGAAGCACCGGCTCGGCGAGGATCGAGAGCAGCTGGTCCCCCCAGACCACCCGGCCCTCGCCGTCGACGGCTCCGAGCCGGTCGGCATCGCCGTCGAAAGCGACCCCGAAATCCAGGCCCTCGTCGCGCACCAGCCGCTTGAGGTCCTCGAGGTTGGATTCGACGGTGGGATCGGGATGGTGGTTGGGGAAGCGGCCATCGACCTCGGTGAAGAGGGTGAAATGCTCGCCCGGAAGCCGCTTCACCAGCCGCTCGACGACGGGCCCGGCGGCGCCGTTGCCGCAATCCCACCCGATCCGGAAACCGCGACCGTCGAAGCCCCGCAGCAGCCGCTCGACATAGCGCTCCATCACGTCCTCGTCGCGGACGGAGCCGCTGCCTTCCTCCCAGTCGCCCGCAGCGGCGATCCGGCCGAGCTCCTGGATCCGCCCTCCGAAGAAGGCGCCGTGCTTCAGCACCATCTTGAAGCCGTTGTAATTGCCGGGATTGTGGCTGCCCGTGATCATGATGCCGCCGTCCACGGGCAGCTCCGCCTCCGCATAATAGAGCATCGGAGTCGGGCCGAGGCCGATCCGGACGACGTTGACTCCGCTGGCCGTCAGGCCCTCGATCAGGGCTTTCTCGAGGCCCGGCGAGCTTTCGCGGCCGTCGCGGCCTACGGCCACCCTTGTACCGCCGTCGCGGCGCAACAGCGTTCCGAAGGTGCGGCCGACTGCGGCCGCGTCGTCCTCCGCCAGCGTTTCACCGTAAATGCCCCTGATGTCATACTCGCGCAGGCACGTCGGATGCAGACGATGGCTCATTCGGAACTCCGGAAGGGGGAAGAAATCAAGACGCGCGAGGCGGCTTGCGGTTCATTGTTTCGGCGAGCAGCGTGTCGCGGGCGGCGTTGACCCGGTGGGCGAGCTCGGCCGAGCCGCCGGTATCGGGGTGGACCCTGGCGATCAGCCGGCGGTGGGCGTCGCGAATCTCCTCGAGCGTGGCCCCTTCGCGGACTCCGAGCAGGCGCCGGGCGTCGGCCACCGGCATCGGCTTCGACGAGGGGCGCGAGCGGCGCCAGGCGGCCCAGAGCAGGGCGCTCGCCATCAAGGCCGAGCCGAGGATGAGCCGGCCCTTGGTGAACAGGCTGAGGCCGAGCAGGAAAAGCGCCGCGGCGATGCCGTCCTCATAGGTGAAGCCCTTGAGCCGGCCGGTGGCGAACGCCCAGAGCAGGCCGCCCGCGGCGATCAGGATGAGAACGCCCATGCCGGCTAGCCTGCGAGCACGGCGGCCCGGGGAGCGGCCGTCTCGCCCGGCCGGGGAAGCGCGAAGCCGGCGATCATCTCGCGCAATTCCTGGCGGGCGGCGATATGGGCGATTCCGACCTCGCCCAGATGCGGCAGGTCGAGCAGGGTCAGTCCCTTGGGGAAGAGCTCGCGGTAGATGACCCGCTCGCCCAGGCCCGGAATGACCCGGAAGCCGACCCGGCGCGAAAGCTCGCCGAGCGCCTCGCCGACCCGGCGCATGTTGCGCGCCTCGATATGCTGCATCCGGTTCCTGAGCACGACCCAGTCGACGCTCGCGCCGTGGGTCTTGGCGCGCTGGGTGCGGCTGTTCCAGACCAGCTCGGCGTAGAAGCTGGGGCGCCGGACCCGGTAGGTCTCGGCGTCGACCTGGCCGATCAGGTCGAGGTCGACGAAGCTGTCGTTGATCGGGGTCACCAGGGTGTCCGCCCGGATCATCGCGGCCCGGGCATGGGGATCGTCGCGGCCGGGAGTGTCGACGACGACGATCTCGACGTCCGCGCCGACGCGGTCGAGCTGGGCCTCGATCGTCTCGCTCTTGTCGGGGTCGAAGGTCTCGTATGCCGGCATGACGAGGTCGATGCCGAGCCGCTTCACCGTCTCCGACCGGTTGTCGAGATAGCGGCCGAGCGTGCGCTGGCGGGTGTCGAGATCGAGCGCGGCGACGCGCCTTCCGGCGGCGGCGAGGGCGACGGCGCTGTGGACGGCCGTCGTCGACTTGCCGGTGCCGCCTTTCTCATTGGCGAAAACGATGAAATGCGGCGACGCCATTAGCTACCCTTGATTCTGCCGTCCGGCCCCCGCAAGGGCGTCGCCCAAGCTGATATCGGAGGCGGGAACGGCGTGCAAACGGTCCGTGACATCGAAACGTTGAGAGCGGCGGTCGCCGAATTGCGCGGCGAAGGCGGCACGATCGCCTTCGTTCCGACCATGGGCGCGCTCCACGCCGGCCATATGGCCTTGGTCGCGGAGGGGCGGCGGCGGGCGAGCCACGTCGTCGCGTCGATCTTCGTCAACCCGACCCAGTTCGCCGCGCATGAGGATCTCTCCACCTACCCGCGCCGCGAGGCGACCGACGCCAAGATGCTCGAGGAGGAAGGCTGCGCCATCCTCTGGTCGCCCGACGTCGCTACAATGTATCCCGATGGCGCCGCGATCACCGTTCGCGCCGGCAGCCTCGGCCAGGGTCTAGACGGCGCCGCCCGTCCCGGCCATTTCGACGGAGTCGCAACCGTGGTGGCGCGGCTGTTCGACCAGGTCAGGCCCGACATCGCCCTGTTCGGCGAGAAGGATTATCAGCAGCTCGCCGTTATTCGCCAGATGGTCAGGGACCAGGATCTGGCCGTCCAGATCGTGGCGGTGCCGACCCAGCGCGACCCCGACGGCCTCGCTTTATCCTCGCGCAATGCCTACCTCACCGACGGGGAGCGCCAGTCGGCGCGGGCGCTGCCGCGTGCGCTTGGCGAGGCGGCGGCGGCGATCCAGCGCGGCGGCGAGGTGGCCCAGGCCCTCGACACGGCGCGCGAGCGGCTCTCCAAGGCCGGCTTCGACCCCATCGACTATGTCGAACTGTGCGACGCGGAGACGCTGGCGCCGGTGAAGGCTCTGGAGCGGCCGGCGCGCCTGCTGGCGGCGGCTCGGATCGGCCGGACGCGGCTGATCGACAATCTGGCGGTGGAGCCCGCCTGATCCCGATCGTCATGCTGAACTTGTTTCAGCATCCAGGTCTCCGCCTCCCGGGCGGACGACCAGCTGGACCCTGAAACAAGTTCAGGGTGACGGATGCGCCAACCGGAGCGCTCATCCGAAAACTTGGTATCCACGCCGTTAACCATTTCTTCGGGATCGCCTGCGCAAACCTGTCCCCGACACGCGATAAACAACAAGGGGCATGTCAAATGGGGAACAGCCTGAAATCCGCGACTTTCCTGATCGAAAGCCGCCTCGCCGACGCCGCCATGGGCGATCCGGACGCGCTCTACGAACTGGGCGTGGCCTATTCGACCGGGACCCACGGGCTCGAGGTCGACCTCATCGAAGCGCATAAATGGTTCAACCTCGCGGCGCTGAACGGAAGCGAGCGCGGCCAGGAATGCCGGGCCGAGATCTCGGAGGAGATGACGGCGCGCGAGATCGCCGAAGCCCAACGCCAGGCGCGGGCATGGCTCTCCGACACGATGGTGGTGAGAAGGGCGGCCTGAGCGAGAACATCAGACGGCGGTCTCACCTGAACCGTTCGGGCTGAGCTTGTCGAAGCCCTCCTCTTTCTGCGCGGGGCGGCAAGGAAAGCCCTTCGACGGGCTCAGGGCGAACGGTGTGGTTCTCACCACACCTCAATTCGCCGGCGCGCCTTCCTCGTACTTCTCGAACCAGGCGAGGATCGCCGCCGCCTTGGCTCCGGACTGCGACGGCCGGGCCGCGATGCCGCCGTGGCTGGCGCCCGGAACCTTGACCAGGGCGGTCGGAACGCCCCTCAGCTGAAGCGCGGTATAATATTGCTCCGCCTCGCTCACCGGCGTCCGGTAGTCCTGGCTTCCCACGACGACCAGAGTCGGGGTCTTCACATTCCCGACCAGCGACAGCGGCGAGCGCGCCCAGAAGGCCTCCTGATTCTCCCACGGATACTGGCCGAACCAGTAACGCGAGAAGAAGGCCGGATTGTCGGCGGTGAGGGCGAAGCTGGTCCAGTCGATCACCGGCTTCTGGGTGGCGGCCGCCTTGAACCGGTCGGTCTTGCCGACGATCCAGGCGGTGAGCACTCCGCCGCCGGAGCCGCCGGTGACGAAAAGACGATCGGGATCGGCGAAGCCGCCCGCGATCGCGGCGTCCACCGCCGCCATCAGGTCGTCATAGTCGCGGCCGGGATAAGCGTGATGGATGAGGTTGGCGAATTCCTCGCCATAGGAGGTCGAGCCGCGCGGATTGACCGACAGCACCGCAAAGCCGGCGGCGGCGTAGAGCTGGTTGTCGGTCGAGAAATGCGGGCCGTAGGCGGCGAAGGGGCCGCCGTGAATCTCGAGGATGAGCGGCACCCGCCGCCCTTCCGTCCAGCCGGGCGGGAGGGTCAGCCAGGACTCGATCCGGCGATTGTCGAAGCTGGTCGCGACGAGCTGGCGCACCTCGCCGAGCCGCTTGGGATCGAGCAGCTCGGCATTGAGCCGGGTCAGCTGCCGCTTCACTCCGCCGCGATAGAGGGCGACGTCGGCCGGCCTTTGCGCGCTTCCGCTCGGAGCGGCGACGGCGCCGTCCCGCGACACGCTGAAGCCGCCGCCGGTATAGGGCCGGTCGAGGCTCGCTCCGCTCAGGCCTTCGGCGACGGTTCGAACCGAGCCGTCGAGCCCGATCCGGCCGACCTTGCGGCCGCCTCGATCGTCATAGGCGACGTAGATGGACCGCCCGTCCGCGGCCCAGACGGGGGATTCGACGCTTCGGTCCAGCGTTCCGGTCAGAAGGCGCGAGCCGCCGCCTTCCCGGTCCATCACGTAGAGGGCGCTGTTCTGGTAGCCGAGCCGTTTGTCGTCGAAGCCGGTATAGGCGATCAGCCGCCCGTCGGGGGAGACGACCGGCTCCGCGTCCGGCCCGCGCCGGTCGGTGAGGGCGCGGATCGCGCCGCTCGCCACGTCGAGCACGTAGACCTCGCTGTCCAGAGGCTCCTGGGCCCAGTTGGGCGAGCGATTGCTGCTGAACACGATCGAGCGGCCGTCGCGGGACCAGCTCAGCGGACCGTTGTCGTGGACCGAGCCGAAACTCAGCTGGCGCGGCGCTCCGCCGTCGGCGGCGACGAGAAAGATGTGGCTGAAGCCGGGCTTGAGATAGCCTTCCTCGTCGGTGCGATACTGGATCTGGTTGTGGATCTCGAGCGGCGGGGCCCATTGCGCGCCCTCGGGCCTGGCGGGCAGCGACCCCAGCTTCACGCCCTCGCCGGGCACGAACATGGTATAGGCGATCTGCCGGCCGTCGGGCGACCAGGCGAGGCTGGTCGGCGAATCGGGAAGGCCGGTGATCCGCACCGATTCGCCGCTCGCCAGCCAGCGTACGAACAATTGCGCCGTGCCTCCCTCCGCGGTGGAGATGTAGGCGAGGCGCTTGCCGTCCGGCGACCAGCGCGGCTGGCTGTGCGCGCCGGGGCCGGCGGCGAGCGGCGCCTGCTCGCCGCTGCGCGTGTCCACGACCCAGATCGAGGGCCGCATGCGGTCGGTCATGATGTCGCCGGAGCGGCGGACATAGGCGATCTTCGAGCCGTCGGGGCTGATCTGCGGATCGGTCGCCGCTTCGAGCGAAAAGAGATCGCGCGCCTCGAAGGTTCGCGACGGACCTTCCTGGGCGGCAACGGGCGCGGAAAACAGCAGCAGGACAGCGAGAGCTTTGCGGATCATGAGGGCCCCTCTCCTTCGACTCGGCAGGATCATCCCTTGCGGAACGGAGTCATTTCGGCAAGCGCCCCGATCTCGTCAGCCACTGCGCGCCGCTCGGCGGCGAGAAAATCGGCGACGGCCGCGCGGAAGCCTGCGTCCGGGATGTAGTGGGCGGACCAGGTCGGCACCGGAGCGTAGCCCCGGCTCAATTTGTGCGGCCCCTGCGCGCCGGCCTCGACCCGGGCGAGGCCGCGCTCGATCGCCGCCTCGATCGCCTGGTGGTAGCAGATCTCGAAATGGAGGTGCGGCACCTCCTCGGTCGTGCCCCAATAGCGGCCGTAGAGCGCGTCGGCGCCGATCAGGTTGAGCGCGCCGGCGATCGGCCTCCCGTTGCGGAGCGCGAAAATGAGGAGGATTCGGTCGGCCAGCCGCTCGCCGAGCAGCGAGAAGAAGCGGCGGGTGAGATAGGGGCGGCCCCATTTGCGGGCGCCGGTATCCTGGTAGAAGACCCAGAAGGCGTCCCAATGCGCCTCGGTGATCGCGGCGCCCGTGAGGCGCTCGACCTCGAGCCCTTCCAGCGCCGCCGCGCGCTCGCGGCGCACCGCCTTGCGCTTGCGCGACGACAGCGCGCCGAGGAAATCCTCGAAGCCGCCATAGCCCCGATTGTGCCAGTGGAACTGGCTGTCGACTCGGATCAGCCAGCCGGCGCGCTCGAACAGCGCCACCTCCTCCGCGGCGATGAAGGTGGCGTGGGCGGAGGAGAGCTCGTGCTGGCTCACCACCGCTTGGGCGGCAGCGATCAGCCCGAACGCGAGATCCTCCCGGTCGGTGAGCAGGCGCCGGCCGGGCGCCGGCGTGAACGGCACGGCCATCTGGAGCTTGGGATAATATTCGCCCCCCGCTTGCTCCCAGGCCGCCGCCCAGCCATGGTCGAACACATATTCCCCCTGGCTGTGGCTCTTGAGATAGGCCGGCGCGACCGCCGCCGGGCGGCCGTCGTCGCCGTCAATGGCGATGGGAACCGGCTGCCATCCCGTCCGAGGGGTAGCGCTGCCCGATTCCTCGAGCGCCGAGAGGAAGGCGTGGCTGAGAAAGGGGTCGGCCGTCCCCGCGCACCGGTCCCAGTCGGCGGCGTCGAACGAGGCTACGCCGCGCGCCAGCCGAGCCAGTATCTCGCTCATTGCGGCGGCGCCTCGAAGATGATCTGATCGGCGAAGGCCCGCGCCCGGTCCCGGTCCGCCTCGCCGCGAACGGTCCAGGTGTAGACGGGGAGGCCCCGCCGGCGCCCGGCCTCGGCGAAGCTCGAGGGCAGGTCGCGAATGTCGTAGGCGAGGAAATCCGCCCGCGCCCGCCACAAGGAGAACGGGCGCTCGATGCGGCCCCTCATCCCGCGCTTGCCGTTTTCAGTGACGACGAGACCGCGCAGCAAATGAGGGGCGTGGCGGGCGAACCAGCCGCCGACCTCCGGGTTGAACGACATCACTCCGGCCGGGCCCGAATAGGCCTGCAGGGCCCCGGCGACGGCAGCGCACAGGCGGCCGACCTGCCGACCGGGCGACTTGAGCTCGACGAGCAGGGGCGTTCGGCCGCCGATCAGGTCGAGGGCTTCGGCCAGGCGCGGCATCGCCTCGCCGCCGATCGTGAGTCGGATCGCCTGCAACTCGGCGGCGGTACGCGCCGCGACCGGCCCTTGCGCCGCGGTCAGCCGGTCGAGCACATGATCGTGGAACACCATCGCCTCGCCGTCGCGGCTGAGCTGGACGTCGAGTTCTACTCCGAAGCCCCGGGCGACGGCGGCGGCGATGGCGCCGCCGCTATTTTCGACCAAATCGCCGCCATGCAGGCCGCGATGCGCGAAAGGGACGGCGCCGAGCCGCTCGAGCTCAGCCCGCCTTGATCTGGACGACGGCATCGATCTCGACCGCGGCCCCCAGCGGAAGCACCGGGACGCCGACGGCGCTTCGGGCGTGACGGCCGGCCTCGCCGAACACGTCCTGCATCAGCTCCGAGGCGCCGTTGGCGACCTTGGGCTGGTCGGTGAAGCCGCCGGCGCTGTTGACGAACACGCCGAGCTTCACGATCCGCTCGACCCGGTCGAGCCCGACCGCCTTCTCGATCTGGGCGAGCAGCATCAGCCCGCAGGCGCGGGCGGCCCGAACCCCGAAGTCGAGGTCGCGATCCTCGCCGAGGCGCCCGGTGAGCAGCTCGCCATTCTCGAACGACACCTGGCCGGAAATATGAAGGAGATTTCCCGCCAGCACGGTGGGCACATAAGCGGCGACGGGAGCGGCGGGGGCGGGAAGCTCGATTCCGAGCTCGGCGAGGCGGGAGGCGATGTCGGTCATGGCGGCTGGCGTAAGCACCGCGAAGGCCGGCCGGTCAAGCGGCGCCAGGGCCGTGGCCGGAACCGGCAAGGAATAATCGCGCGGGCGTGACGCGGGTCACGCCCGGGACGGGGCGCGGCGTGGCAGCAGGGGCGGAGGCGCCGCGATGGGCGCCGAACGCATGGGTGACATATGAAGGTAAGCGAGGTCAGGGTCGGCATGCTCGATGCGGCCGGCGCGCTAATCGAGGCGGTCTACACGAAGAACGATCCCCTTTATGCGGTCTATCGGACCAGCCAGCGGGTGATGGTCCACCATGCCGACGACGTCGAGGAAAGGAAGAAGCAGCAGGAAGTCCTGGCCCTTCTCAACCCTCTGCGCAACGAGATAAACGCTCTGATCGACGGCTGGCGAACGAGCGTCGAGCACGACAAGGAGGCGCTCACCAGGCTCTACGACCGGAGGATCGCCGACGCGCTGATCCTTGCGCTGGAAAAAGATTCGGCCTCCTCGAAGGCGCTTCTCAAGAGCACGCTCGACGAGATTGCCGAGGAACGCCAGTCGCGCGGCAGGATCGAGCATCTTCTCTACGCGGCCGCGACCTCGGGAGCGATCGGCCTGGTGGTCCTGCTCGCGATCTGGCTGGGGGACTCGAAGACCGCGCACTTCCTGGATCATCCCGTCAAAGCGCTGCTCTTCGCCGCCGCCATCGGCTCCGTCGGTGCGCTGGTGTCGATCGGAATCGCCGTCCGCGAAAGGCAATTGAAGACGGATCTGCAGACTCGCGACAACGTCGCCGACGCGGTGCTGAGGGTGACCGTCGGAGCGGTCGGCGCCCTGCTCCTCATCGCGATGATGCGATCGGACCTGATCGACGTCGATTTCGGCAATATAGATCTCGCCCATCGCAACGAGGCGCCGGAGGCGGCGCCTCGCGAGACCCCTTCGATCGGCGGGACCGGCCGGCCGGGCGAGACGGTCCAGGGCAGCGTCACGACGGCTCCGGCCACCGCTGCGCCGGCGGCGTCACCGACCGCCGCCGCCGCGGGAGGGGGCGCGCCGCCGCCGCCGGGAGGCGGGGGTGGCACCGCCGCGGCGACTCCCGCTCCGGCTGCCGCTTCGGTCGCGGTCAACACCGGCGTCGCGGCCGTGCCCGGAACGGGCGCCGAGACGGCGGAGAGCGGCCCGGACCGCGAGCGGCGGACCGCTGCTTCGCCCCTCGGCGATAGGACGACGGAGCTGCTGGTCATCCTCGTTCTCTCCTTCTTCGCCGGCTTCTCCGAACGGATCGTCAAGCAATTGGCCGAGAAAATGCGCTTCCGCGACGTCGCGGGCGACCTCACCCCCGTCGCCTCGCCGCAGGACCACCGAACCCTCGGCGGCGGCGGGGGATCGGGCCAGGGCAACGGCACTGCCGCCGCCGCCGGACCGGCGAGCGGAGTCGGCGCGGCGGTCGATCCGGCGGCTGCCGAGGAGGAGCATGTCGACGGCTGCATCGCCGCCGTCGAGCTCGCGGAGGACGATCTGACCGACGATTCAGAGCTGCCCGAAACGACCGGCGGCGTCGTCGAAGGCGCGCGCGGCTGACGTGCAAAGGAGAATGAGATGGCTTTCTCGCTGATCTGGCTGCCGCAAGTCCTCCGCGCCGCCGGTCTCAAAGTGGCCGAGCATGGCGGCTGGCAGGATCGTGGACTGGGTGACATGGGCAATGTGCGCGGCGTCATGTGCCATCATACGGCCACGCCGAGCCAGAAGAACATGCCCACCCTAAACGTGCTGGTTCGCGGCCACGGAACGTTGCGCGGCCCGCTCGCCCAGCTCGGCCTCGCCCGCGACGGGACCTATTTCGTGATCGCGGCGGGACGCGCCCAGCATGCGGGACCCGGCCGGTGGCGCGGCGTCACCGCCGGCAATTCCAGCTTCATTGGAATCGAGGCCGAGAATTCCGGCCTCCCCGGCGACCGCTGGCCCGAGGTGCAGATGGACGCTTACGCCCGCGGCGTCGCCGCGCTTCTCAACAAGATCGGCGCCCCGGTGGAAATGTGCTGCGGTCACAAGGAATATCGCCTGCCGGCAGGGTTCAAGAACGATCCCTCTTTCGACATGAACGCCTTTCGGGAGCGGGTGAGAGGCGTGATGAACGGAACCGCCCCCATTCGCCCGCTGATCCCCGCCAGCGACGGCCAGAGCCGGCCGACCCTGCGTCGCGGCTCCCGCGGCGACCTCGTGTTCAGGGTCCAGGCGAAGGTCGGTGCGGTGGCGGACGGTATTTTCGGCCCCGGCACCGAGGCCGCGGTGCGCAGCTTCCAGCGCGAGCATATAGAAAAGGTGGAAGTGGCCGACGGGATAGTCGGCCCGAAGACCTGGGCGGTGATCGACGCGCCCTAGCTTTCTCTGGCCACCTGGAAGCCGGCGAAGGACTGGCTGACCGGCATCAGCTCGAGCACGTTGATGTTGAGGTGGGGCGGCAGCGAGGCGACCCAGAAGAGGGTTTCGGCGATGTCCTCGGCGGTCATCGGATTGGCGCCGCGATAGAGAGTGTCCGAAGCGGCCTGGTCGCCGCCGGTGCGGACCAGGGTGAACTCGGTCTCGGCCATGCCAGGCTCGATCGAGGTGACCCGCACGCCGGTGCCGTGGAGGTCGGAGCGCAGGTCGAGCGAGAATTGGCGGACGAACGCCTTCGTGCCCCCGTAGACCGCGCCGCCGCGATAGGGATAGGTCGCCGCCACCGAGCTCAGGTTGATGATGGCGCCCTTGCGCTGGATGAGGCCCGGCAGAAGCTTCCGGGTCAGCGCGACCAGGCCGACGACGTTGGTCTCGATCGCGACCAGCGCCGGTCCCATCTGCGAGTCCTGGAGCGGCTCGAGCGGCGGCGCCAGTCCCGCGTTGTTCACCAGCAGGTCGACGTCGCGGAAGTCGGCGGGCAGCGCGTCGACGGCGGCCTCGATCCCGCCGAGGTCGCGCATGTCGAGCTCCAGCGGCAGGAAGGCCTGGCCCAGCTCGCCGGCAAGCCCGTCGAGCCGCTCGCGCCGGCGGCCCGTGCCGACGACCCTCCAGCCCTCCCGGGCGAAGCGGCGCGCCGCGGCGGCGCCGAAGCCGGCGGTTGCGCCGGTGATGAGTGCGGTTTTCGTCATCCGATCTTCCAATCCTTTATCGCGCCGTCAGCCGTTCGATTATCCAGGGCACCGCCTCCTCCCAATGATCGATCCGCGCATGGGCGTGGGGGGCGGGGGGGGTGTGGGCGGCGAGACGCGGCTCGGCGATCATGTGCAGCCGCCAGACCTGGGGCGCATGGATCGCCACCGATTCATGGTGGACGGCGAGATCGTCCACGAAGACGGCCGCGCTCGGCCCCATCGCCTCGACCAGCTCGAGCACCGGCCGCCCCTTGCCGCCGCGGTTGCACAGGACCCGGTGGCGGATCTCGAACCGCTCGAGCTGCTCGATGCGGCCCGCCTCATACTGGTCGCCGATATTGGTCAGGACGACGATGTCGGCATGGTCGGAGATCGCGGCCAGCGCCTCGACCGCTCCCGGGACCACGTTCTGGCGGTGCATCTCGCCATCGAAGAACTGGTCGAGCAGCGGCCATACAAGCTCGGCGGCGACCGGCTGCCCGTCCCGATCCCGGAGCGCGTCGCGGAAGCCCGGGGCTGCGATATCGAAGCTCAGATCGTGCGCTTCCGCCAGCCAGTCCGCGAAATGCGAGACCATGTGGAGCAGGACCTCGTCGCAATCGGTAACGAGCAGGGGGCGGGCGGTCACGACTCCAGCCTCCGCCGGGCTTCGACCAGCTCCGCCGGAGACACGCCCAGGGCCTCCGCGGCCGCCAGCAGGTCCGGCTCGTGCGCCTCGAGGAAGGCCAGCACGGAGGCGAGCAGTCCGGGCTCGCCGAGCCGCTCGCGAAGCGATCCCGGATCGAGGCCGGTGAGGGCGAGCAGCCGCTGCGCCCGAGCCTCCTCGCTCAGCGTCCAGCCGAGGGCGGAGAGCGCCAAGGCCTCGGGATCGGCCGGGTTTGTGTCGTCGCGCCGCATCTTCTACAGGTGCGCCGGTGGGACAAAAAATCCTCGTTGTCGAGGACAACGAACTCAATCTGAAGCTGTTCTGCGACCTGCTGCGCGCGCACGGCTATGAAGCGGAGCCGGTCCGCGACGGCCGCGAGGCGGTGGACCGCGCCCGTGCCTTCGCGCCCGACCTCATCGTCATGGACATCCAGATGCCGCATGTCAGCGGGCTCGAGCTGATCGAGCAGCTGAAAGGGGATGCCGAGCTTCGCCGAACCCCGATCATGGCCGTCACCGCTTATGCCGCCAAGGGCGACGAGGAGCGGATCCGGGAGGCGGGGGCGGAAGGCTATGTGTCGAAGCCGATTTCGGTGGTCCGGTTCGTCGAGGCGGTGCGGGCGCTTCTGGCGGCGCCGAGGCCGGAGGCCCCGGCCGCGGGCGAGGTTCGGGTGACTCGGCGCTTCCCGGCTCCGGCGGAAGCCGTGTTCGACTCATGGGTGGACGAGGCGACGGCGGGCGAGTGGCTGTTCGCGACCCCGGACGGGGAGATGGTGCGGGTCGCGCTCGACGCGCGCCCCGGCGGGCGGTTCGAGATCGTCGAGCGGCGCGGCGGCGAGGACATCCTCCATACCGGCGTCTACGAGGCGGTGGAGCGGCCGACGCGGCTGGTCTTCACTCTCCAAGTGCCGAAATACTCGCCCGGCCCGGAGCGGGTGACGATCGAGATCATCCCGGCCGCGGACGGGGGATGCGAGCTGACTCTGAGCCAGTCCGTCTCAGCCAATGCGCCCGCGAGCCCGGAGCAGATCGAGCATGGGTGGCGGGCGATTCTCCGTGCGTTGGCGGAGAGGGTGGAGGCTTAGGGAAATCACCGTCATGCCGGACTTGATCCGGCATCCATGGACACGGCAGTGCCGGCATTCCTCGGCCGGTGTTCACGGATCCCGGCCTTCGCCGGGATGACGCCTAGGCGCTTCGCAGCGCCAGCGGCGTCACTTGATCTTGGCTTCCTTGAACTCGACGTGCTTGCGCGCGACGGGGTCGTATTTGCGGAAGGTCATCTTCTCGGTGATGTTCCGGGGATTCTTCTTCGTCACATAATAGAAGCCGGTGTCGGCGGTGCTGACGAGCTTGATCTTGACCGTGGTCGGCTTGGCCATGACAGCCTCTCAAAAGAAGGGGTTTCGTAAAAAAATAAAGCGGCGTCCCCGCCGCTCATATGCCCGGCCGCCTCTGCCGCGAAGGGCGGCGGATGTCAAGGGCGGGCCCCTTCGAAGGCGCGAGGAGCGGAAAAGCCCGGTGGCGGCCACCGTCCGGCCGGCGAGCGCCCTCGCACCGTCGCAGCGCCGTACGGAGCCAAAGCTGCGACGAACGCGCGTGTTTACCGAAGTGCGCTCATCGTTTCCGGCGGAACGGCCGCTATGATGAGCCCTGACACGCCCGCCGTTGAGGAGCTCCGATGCGATTTGTTGGCCTGCTGGCGACCCTGCTGGTCTTTGTTGCGCAACCGGCCTGGGCCGACGACAACCCGCGCCTGCGTTCGCTCGAGCAGCGGCTCGCGGCCATGGCCGCCGAGAATCCCGGAGAATACGGCATCGCCGCACTCGACCTGGCGAGCGGCGAGACGATCAGCTTCAACGGCCAGCAGGCCTTTCCGATGGCGAGCACGATGAAGATCGCCGTCGCGGCGGCCTATCTCGCGGAGGTGGACGCCGGCCGGCGGACCCTCGACGATCCCGTCGCGGGCACGTCCGCGTTAAAGCTGATGGACGCGATGATCACGCGCAGCGACAATCGCGCCACCGATCTGCTGATGGCGACTCTGGGAGGGCCGAGCGCCATCGATGCCTGGCTGCGCGGCCACGGCCTCAACGGCATCCGGGTCGACCGCACGATCGCGCAGCTGCTTCGCGACCGGAGGGATTTGCGCGATGTCCGCGACTCGAGCACGCCTATCGCGATGCTCGGCCTGCTTCGGCTGATCGACTCCGAGGGCGCTCTGACATCCCGGAGCCGCTACCTCCTGCGCGATATGATGCGGCGCTGCGCCACCGGCTCCAACCGAATCCGCGGGATCCTTCCGCCCGGCGCCACCGTGGAGCACAAGACCGGCACCCTTTCGGGCTATACTGGGGACGTCGGTTTTCTGACCACGCCCGACGGACGTCGGATCGCGGTCGCGTTCTTCGCCCGCGGCGGCTCGAATCGCCCGGCCGTCATCGCGACCGCCGCCCGGGCGATCTACGATGCGCTGGGCGCCGAGCGGCCGGCGACGGCTTTTCACTCTCCTTCGGCTGCGAGCCGGTAGCTGGGCCGACGCGCCACGGAGTGAGCAGGAGGGGCGTCCGGTCCTCGCCGCCGGCACAGCGGCTGGAGCGGCGCGCGAAAATCGCTTAAGCCGGCGGCAGCAAACGAGGGTCTATGCGCCGCGTCCTCGCTACGATTGCCGCTCTTTGCCTCGGTCTCTCTGGAACCGCCGCCGGAGCGAAGGAGATGCAAGCTTCCGATTCGACCCGGATCCCGCTCACCGACCTCACCGACGAGTTCGCGACCTTCTGGAGCCGTAGCCAGGGCATGGAGGACGCTGCCCGGATCGCCGCTCTGAAGCAGCATTTCGAGCCGCTCATCCCGGGCTTCTACGACCGCGCCAAAGTCGCTTCATTCGACTATGGCGAGTTCATCCTGAAGGCGCTGAACGAGTATCCCGAGAAGCGCGCCGGGATCGAGGAAGTCAGCCGCCGCTTCCAGGCCATGATGATTCCGGCGTTGCGCAGCTTCGAACGGGTCTTCGGCGATTTCGGGCCGATGCCTCCAATCTACCTTCTCCACAGCCTCGGCGAGATGGACGGAGGAGTACGCACGCTGAGGGCGAGCGGCAGGAGCCTCATATTCGGCGCCGACGTGATCGCCCGAAACCATTTGCAGCATGGAATCCAGCCGTTTTTTCATCACGAGCTGTTCCATGTCTTTCACGGGCGCAGGTTCGGGAGCTGCGATGCCGTCTGGTGCGGCCTGTGGGGAGAGGGCCTCGCCGTCTATGTCGCGGAGCGGCTCAACCCTGGCGCGACCGATGCCCAGCTGCTCCTCGTCAACCCGGTCCCGCTGCGCGCGGCGGTGGAGGCCAACCGGACCGAAATTCTATGTTCCGTTCTGAGCCGGCTGGATTCCACCGAAGCCGCCGATCATCGCGCCTTGTTCAGCGGCGGCGGCGCCGCCGGCCCGATGCCCGGGCGCGCCGGCTATTACGTGGGATACCTGCTCGCAAGGGAAGCCGGCAAGAGGCATTCCCTGAAGCGGCTCGCGGCCATGCAGCAGGATGAGGTGCGCGCGCTCCTGGAAACGACCCTCAGGCGCCTCGCGACCTGCACCCGCTGAGATGGAGGCTGAGCGGGAATCCTGCGCGCGCCGGGTCCATCCGACCTCACGCCTGCCGGCCGCTTTAACGAAGCGGTAACCATAAGGGCGCATCGTCTCCTCGACCCAACAGGGGGAGCGGGACGATGCGGGCGGAAGCGGATGGGATGATGCTGGTTAGGGCAGAGCTATGCGAGCGGCTCGCCAGCCTTCAGACGGCGGCGAAGCGGCTGTCGGCGCGCGACTTCAGCGCGAGCGTCGACGGCATCAGGCGGCTCGCCGCGGCTTACGGCCTGACCCCGGTCGTGCGGGTCGCCGACGCTCTCGAGCGGGCGGTGGCGGAGGATCGCGGCGGCTGCCCGCGCGCGCTCTATCTCGGCCGCCTCCAGGACGCGATCGGCTGCGAACGGATGGAGGAGAGCGCGGCGGAAGCGATGCTGGCCTCGGTCTCGGTCCGGCTCTGCGCCTGAGCCCTTGGACGCGCTCCTCACCAGCTTCGTCGCCGCGGCGCTCGCCGAGTGGGGCGACAAGACCCAGCTGCTCGCCATCGCTCTCGCGGTGCGCTACCGTCGGCCGCTGCCGATCCTCGCCGGAGTGCTGGTCGCGGCGCTCGCCAACAGCCTGATCGCCGCGTTCGGCGGCACCCTCGTCCACGACATGATCGTGCTCCGCGCGGCCTCTTTGCTGGTCGCGCTCGCTCTGGTCTTCGCCGGAGTCGCCGGGCTGATCCGGCCCAAGCCCTATCAATCCGCCGGCACCTCGCGCGCCGGCCCCTTCCTCGTCGCCGCCGCCTCCTTCTTCGTCCTCGAGTTCGGCGACAAGACCCAGTTCCTGACCTTCGCCCTCGCGGCCCAGTTCGACTCCCTCGCCCTCGCGGCCGCCGGCGCCACCGCCGGAATCCTGGTGTCGAGCCTGCCCGCGGCGGTGCTCGGCGAGGAGCTGGCCAGGAAAGTCCCGCTCAAGGCCATTCGTATCGGGCTTGGAATCCTGTTCCTCGCGATTGGTCTCTTCGTCGGGGTCAGCGCATTGCGACTGGTCTAGCGCCGGGCGCGCCGGGTCGGGGCATGGAAATCCGGGTCCTTGCCGCTCACCCAAAGGATGAAGCGCTCCAGCTCGGGATGCGAACGCAGCGCCGCCGCAGAGGCATAGTCCCGCGCCAGGGCCTTGTTGTCGAGGGCGCGATGGATGGCGCGGTGGCAGATGGGATGGACCGGCACGGTCTCGCGGCCGCCTTTGCTCTTCGGCACCGGGTGGTGCCATTCCACGCGCGCGCCGAGGGGCCGGCCGCACAGGAAGCAAGGCGGCGGCTCCTCCTCGCTCACGCGGGGACGGCCTCCGCCTCCGGATAGTCCGTATAGCCCTCGGGTCCCTGGCTGTACCAGGTGGCCATCACGTCTGGGGCGAGGTCGGTCCGGTTGAGAAGCCGGGCCGGCAGATCGGGGTTTGAGATGAACGGACGGCCGAAGCTGATCGCGTCGGCCCGCTCCTCCTCGAGCGCCGCCTCCGCCCGCTCGAGGTCGAAATCGGAGTTGAGGATGAGCGGGCCCGGGAAGACCTTGCGGATGGCGGGGGAAACGGGGGCAACGTCGGACTTGCCGAACGTCCCCTCCGGCCCCGGCTCGCGAAGCTCGAGAAAGGCGATTCCGATCTCCGCCAGCGATTGGGCGGCGGCGGTGAACAGGGCTTCCGGATTGCTGTCCTGGCAGCCCTGGGTCTCGCTGTTGGGCGAGAGTCGAACCGCCGTCCGCTCCGGCCCGACCATGTCGGCGATCGCCCGGGTCGCCTCGACGAGCAGGCGGATGCGGTTCGCGATCGGGCCACCATAATCGTCGTCCCGCGAATTGGTGCCGTCGCGGAGGAACTGGTCGATCAGATAGCCATTGGCGGCGTGAAGCTGGACCCCGTCGAAGCCCGCGGCGATGGCGAAGGCGGCGGCCCGGGAATAATCGTCGAGCAGGCCCGGAATCTCGTCTCGCCGGAGCGGCCGCGCCTCCGCATAAGGCTGCCGCCCTTCATAGGTGTGCGCCTTGTAGGGAGCGGTGGTGGCGGAGGCGGACACGGGGGCCTCGCCGCCGAGAAAGCTGGGATGGACCACCCGCCCCATATGCCAGAGCTGGCAGAAGATCCGCCCGCCCGCCTCGTGCACCGCCTCGACGACCGGCTTCCACGCCTCCCTCTGCTCATCCGTCCAGATCCCGGGCGCATAGGGCCAGCCGAGTCCCTGCCGGCTGATTCCGGTCGCCTCGGTGACGATCAGCCCGGCGCTCGAACGCTGCCGGTAATAGTCGATCATCAGCGCGGTGGGGACGTGCTCGCGGGTGGCTCGGCCGCGGGTCAGCGGCGCCATGATGACTCGGTTGGGGCAAAGTGTCGCCCCCAGCTGGATCGGATCGAAGAGGGTCGGCATCTGGGCTTCCTGGTTGGGTTGGATCGTCGATTCCGTTCGGGCTGAGCTTGTCGAAGCCCTCACCTTCCGCGGATCAGAAGGAGAAGGGCTTCGACAGGCTCGGCCCGAACGGCGATTGGGTTACAAGGCAACATGTCCGGGCAGTCCTTGACGGAGGTGAGCGCGGACCCCTAGCGGCCATCCGTCCAAGATGCAGCAATCTCGATCATCCGCCGCGTCCGCCGGCCGCTACGCCTTTCCGGCGCTGATCCTAGGCAACCTCATCCTCGCGCTCGGACCCTGGATGGTCCGACTGACCGATGTCGGCCCGGTCGCTTCCGGCTTCTGGCGGCTGGCGCTCGCCATCCCCTTCCTCGCCTTGCTCGCCTGGCGGCAGCAGACGGGGCGGGAGGCGCCGCCGTGGAGCCTGGTGGCGCTGGTCGCCGCGGGCGGCCTCTTCCTCGCCATCGATCTGGCCGCCTGGCATGTCGGCATCGGCCTGACCAAGCTCGCCAATGCCAGCCTGTTCGGCAACGCCTCCAGCTTCGTCCTCGTCCTTTACGGCTTCGTCATGCTCCGGCGCCTGCCCAGGGCGGTGCAGTCGGTGGCGCTGGTCCTGGCCGCGGCCGGTGCCGCCCTGCTGATGGGATCGAGCTACGAGCTGTCGCCGGAGAACTTCACCGGCGACCTCTTCGCGCTCGCCGCCGGCCTTCTCTATACCGGCTATCTGATCGCGGTGGACCGCGCCCGCAAGACGATGGCGCCCTGGCCGGTCCTCGCCATCGCCACCGCCGCCGGGGCCCTGCCGCTCCTGGCGCTCTCTCTGGCGCTCGGTCAGAAAGTGATGCCGGCCGACTGGACTCCCTTGCTGATCCTCTCCTTCGGAAGCCAGGTGGTCGGCCAGGGCCTGCTCGTCTACGCGGTCGGCTATCTCTCTCCGGTCGTGATCGGGCTCGGCCTGCTCGCCCAGCCCGCCGCCGGCGCCGTGATCGGCCGCTTCGCCTATGGCGAGACCTTCAGCCTCGCCGACGCCGCCGGAGCGGTGCTGATCGCGGTGGCGCTGGTGCTGATTAGGTTGCCGGAGAGGGAGACGGCGCCGCCGTCGTCGCGAGCGTAGCTTCACCCCTCGCGATCGCGGCTCAGGCCTTGCATCCTTCTCGAGGGAGGATCATTGAATCGCCATGCCCGAAATCGCCCCGAACGAGATGACTCTCGACGAGCTGCGCATGGCGCTGGCTCCGCTCATCCCCGGCAATGCGGTGTTCGACGGCTGGAGCGACAAGGCGCTGGCCATGGCCGCCGCCGAACTGGGCGTGCCGGCGCCGCGGGCCCGGCTCGCCTTTCCGGGCGGCGCGACCGACATGATCGACGCCTGGTTCGACGCGATCGACCGCGGCATGGCCGCCCATTTCCCGCTCGAGAAGATCGAGGCGATGAAGATTCGCGAGCGGATCGCCGGCCTCGTCATGTACCGGCTCGAAGTGATCAATCCGCACAAGGAGGCGCTTCGCCGGGCGCTCGCCATCCTCGCCCAGCCGCAGAATCTGCCGCTCGCCGGCCGGCTCGGCTGGCGCGCCGCCGACCGGATGTGGCGGATCGCCGGCGACAAGGCGACCGACTTCAACCATTATTCCAAGCGCGCGATATTGATGGGCGTCTACGGCTCCACCAGCCTCGTCTATCTCGACGATTCGAGCGAGGGGCTGACCGCCACCCGCGCCTTCCTCGCGCGGCGGATCGACGACGTCATGAAGTTCGAGAAGGTGAAGGCGCAGTGGCGCGGCAACCGCGACCGCCTCCCTTCGCTGAGCCGCTTCCTCGGCCGGCTTCGCTACCCGGCGGCGTGATGAGCGCGATTCGGCGGGTCGCCGAGATCGCAAGCTACCACGCCCACATCTATTTCGATCCGAAGGCGCAGCGCGCGGACGCGCTGGCGATTCGGGATGCGGCGGGCGAGCGCTTCGCGGTCCGGCTCGGGACGGTATGGGACCGGCCGGTGGGGCCGCACAGCAAGGCCATGTACCAGATCGCCTTCGGTCCGGAGCTGTTCGCGACCCTCGTGCCGTGGCTGATGCTCAACAATCGCGGGCTGAGCATCCTTATCCATCCCAACACCACCAATCAGAAGCGCGACCATCTGCTCGACGCGGTCTGGATCGGCGGGCCGGTGCCGCTCGACGGCGAGGTTCTGCCCGACGAGGCCGAGGCTGAGCTTGCCGGAGAGGTCAACACGTCGCCGACGCTGGCACCCTGAGCCTCCCCTCCCTGAAAGGGAGGGGCCGGGGGTGGGTAGGCGAGCGATAGCGAGACTTTTCCAGCGTCGGAGTTTCGGCCGCCTTCGGCGGACCCACCCCTAACCCCTCCCTTTCAGGGAGGGGAAAGCTTCGCGTCCAATTGCTCGATCGTCGCGATCAGCGGCGGCTCGCTTTTCATCCCGGCCGCGACCTGCTCGACCCGCTCCATCACCCTCAGGATATTCCCGCCCGCCAGCTTCGCCAGATCCGAGTCGCTCCAGCCGCGCCGCGCCAGCTCGGCGAGCAGCGCCGGATAGGTCTCCACCCCCTCCAGCCCCTTCGGCGCCGTGCCGCTGATGCCGTCGAAATCGCTGCCGATGCCGACATGGTCCACTCCCGCCACCCGGCGGATGTGCTCGATATGGCCGGCGACCTCGGCGAGCGTTGCGTCCACCGCCGGGTGGGCGGCGTCCCACGCGGCGAGCGCCGCCGCCCGCCGCTCCGGCTGGCCGGAATAGAGGTTCTTCAACCGGGCATCCTCGGCATCGCGGTCGGCGGCGCGGCGGCGCCAGGCCTCCGAGATGAAGCCCGGGAAGAAGTTCACCATCACCACTCCGCCATTGGCCGGGAGCCGCTTCAACACGTCGTCGGGAACGTTGCGGCCATGGTCCATCAGCGCCCGGGCGTTCGAGTGGGAGAAGATGATCGGCGCGCTGCTGGCGGTCAGTGCGTCGTGCATCGTCTTGGGCGAGACGTGGCTGAGGTCCGCGATCATGCCGAGCCGGTTCATCTCGCGGATAATCGCCCGTCCGAACGGGGTCAGGCCGTTATGAGCCGGATCGTCCGTGCCAGAATCCGCCCAGTCGTTGTTCTTCGAATGGGTAAGGGTCATGTAGCGGGCGCCGAGCAGGTAGAACTGGCGCAAGGCCGCCGGCGAATTGCCGATCTGGTGCCCCCCCTCGATTCCGATCAGCGACGCGATCCGCCCCGCTTTCTGGATCCGCCGGATGTCCGCGGCGGTGGACGCCATCTGGAGTCGTCCGGGGTAGCGGCCGACCATCCGGTGGACGATGTCGATCTGCTCGAGGGTCACCCTTATCGCCTCGTCGCCCTTCAGGTCGGCGGGAATCCAGACCGACCAGAACTGGGCGCCGACGCCGCCCTTCTTCATCCGGGGAAGATCGGTCTGCAGCCGGGCCTGCAGCCGTGAGGTGTCGGAATCGAGGTCGAGCGGCTTGCGCCAGAAGTCGTAGGCGTCGCGTATTTCCCAGGGCAGGTCGTTATGCCCGTCGATCACCGGGGTCTGCCGGAGTACGCGTTCGACCCTTTGCTCCGGCGTTGGGGCGGCTCCCGCGAGCATCCCCAGAGCGAGCACCGAAAGCCCAATTTTCCTCATATCGCCTCCCTTGCCCGGCCAGAGTAAGACGGCGGCGCCCCGGGTGGAAGGGCAAAGCGGAAGCACGGCTTCTCGTTATTGATAATCAGTTGCAATTGGGATAGCCCAAGCCATGCTCCGCCGCTTCGCGCCTCTCCTCCTGTGCCTGTTCGCCTTCCTCGGCGCAGGCCCGGCCGCCGCCCGGAATGCCGAGGTCCAGACCACCTGGCGGCTGCTCGACTATATCGCGGTCGATTATCGCGAGGCCGTGCGCGACGGGCGCGTCGTCAATGACGGCGAATATAAGGAGATGGGCGAGTTCACCGCCTCCGTCCGCGAACGCCTCGCCGCGCTGCCGGAGAAGCCGGTCAAGGCCAAGCTGGTCGCGGGCGCCGCGGCCCTCCAGGCCGCCGTTGCGCGCAAGGCCGCCCCGCCGGAGATCGAAAAGCAGGCGCGCGGCCTCGCGGCGCAGCTCATCGGGGCCTATCCGGTGCCGCTGGCGCCGCGGCGAATGCCCGACCTGGCGCGGGGCCAGGCGCTTTATGCCCAAAATTGCGCGAGCTGCCACGGCGAAGCGGGCGACGCGAAGACGCCGCTCGCGGTGGGCATGGATCCGCCGCCCATCGCCTTCACCGACCGCGACCGGGCGCGAGAGCGCAGCCTTTTCGCCCTCTACCAGGTGATCGACCAGGGGCTCGAAGGCACGGCGATGACCAGCTTCGGCCACCTGCCCGAAGAGGATAAATGGGCGCTCGCCTTCGCCGCCGGCCGCTTCGCCTATCCGGCGGCGCTGGCCGAGCAGGGACGGCGGATCTGGGAAAGCGACTCCGCCGTGCGCGCGCTCGTTCCCGATGCGGCGGCTCTGGTCGGCCTTAGCGAGTCCGCGCTCGCCGCCCGGATCGGACCGGAAAAGGCGCCCGCCGTGATCGCCTTCCTCAGGAGCAACCCCGGCGCCGCCACCCCGCCGAGCGGCTCCACCCTCGCCGTCGCGCGTGAACGCCTCCGCCAGAGCCTCGCCGCTTATGAGAAAGGCGACCGCAAGGGCGCCACCGAGCTTGCGCTTTCCGCCTATCTCGACGGCTTCGAGCCGGTCGAGCCGATGCTCGCCGCCCGCGACGCCGGGCTGATGGCCCGGGTCGAGCGGGCGATGGCCGAGCTTCGCGCCGCCATCGCCGGGGGGCGGGACGTCGCGGAGGTGCGCGAGCGGGTCGCGGCGATGGACGCCCTGTTCGACGAGACCGAGCGGGCGCTGGCGCCGGACCGGGGCAGCGCCGCTTCGACCTTCCTCGGCGCCTTCACCATCCTGCTTCGCGAAGGGCTGGAGGCGCTGCTGATCGTCGTCGCCATGCTCGCTTTCCTGCGCAAGGCCGACCGCGCCGAGATGGTCCGCCCCGTCCACTGGGGCTGGATCACCGCCCTCGCCGCGGGCCTCGCCACCTGGTGGGCGGCGACCCACCTGGTCTCGATCAGCGGCGCAAGCCGCGAGCTGACCGAGGGCTTCGGCTCGATCCTCGCCGCGGTGGTCCTGCTCTTCGTCGGCATCTGGATGCACGGCAAGTCGCAGGCCGACGAATGGCAGCGCTACATCCGCGAGAAGGTCGGCCAGGCGCTGTCGAAGAAGTCGGCCTGGTTCCTCTTCCTGCTCGCCTTCGTCGCCGTCTATCGCGAGGTGTTCGAGACCATCCTCTTCTTCGCCGCTCTGTCCGCGGAAGGGCGGCTCGGGCCGCTGGTCGGCGGAGCGGCGACCGCGGCGGTGTTGCTGGCGGTGATCGCCGTCGCGATGTTTCGCTTCAGCCGCAGGCTGCCTATCGCCAGGTTCTTCTCCTACAGCTCCGCCCTGATCGCGATCCTCGCCGTGGTTCTGGCGGGCAAGGGCGTGGCGGCGCTTCAGGAGGCCGGCATGATCGGGGTCACTCCGCTCGACTGGGCGCCGCGGGTGGAGATACTCGGCCTCTATCCGACCGTGGAGGGGCTGCTCGCGCAGGCGGCGACGCTGCTCGTCCTGCTCGCCGGCTTCGCCCGCAACAGGCGGGGGACGAACCGGCTCGCAACGGCCTAGAGCCGTCATCCCGGCAAACTGGGGATAATTTCCCGAAATCCGATAGCGCGCGGCGACCACCTCGCTTATCGTCCGCGGCGAACCCGAAACGTACGGAAGGAAGAGTCATGGCGGGCGTCAACAAGGTCATTCTGGTCGGCAATCTCGGCGACGACCCCGAGAGCCGCTCGCTCAACAATGGCGGCGAGGTGGTCAATCTGCGCGTCGCCACTTCCGAAAACTGGAAGGACAAGGACGGCAACCGCCAGGAGCGGACCGAATGGCACCGGGTCGTCATCTTCAACGAGAATCTGGGCCGGGTCGCCAAATCCTACCTTCGCAAGGGCTCGAAGGTTTACCTCGAAGGCCAGCTCCAGACCCGCAAATGGACCGACCAGTCCGGCGCGGACCGCTATTCGACCGAGGTGGTGCTGCAGCGCTTCCGCGGCGAGCTCGTCCTGCTCGACAGCCGCGGCGGCGGCGGCGGTGGCGGCGACGATTATGGCGGCGGCTATGACAGCTCCAGCTCGGGCTTCGGCGGCGGCGGCGGCGGATCGCGTCCCCAGTCCCGACCGCAGCCGGCCTTCGACAGCGACCTCGACGACGACGTTCCGTTCTGACGGGTATCTTTCCGTCAGCTCTCCATCTTGTCCTTCAGCGCCGCGAGCGCGGCGAACGGGCTCGCTCCCGCGCGCGCTTCTTCCTCGCTCTTCACCCCCGCTTCCCTGAGCGCCGCCTCCGCGGCCGGCGAGCGGGGATAGGGGTCGAGGGCGAGCAGCAGGCTCTGCGCGACCGCCTCGCCCAGGTCGATCTCGGCGCCTTCGTGGAACACGACGTCGAGCTCGCCCTCGCCTAGCTCGATCTCCTCTTCGGGACGGCCGTCCGCCGGCAGGGGACGAAACTCGACCCGGAATTCCTCCTCGACCGCCGCCTCGACCGGCTCGGCCGTGGCGACGCAGCTCTGGGTCACCCGCGCCCTCAGCGTCCCGGCGGCCTCGACCGACTCGGCGCGGCGAACCAGCGTGGCGGCGGCGCTCAGCGAATCGATCCCGACCAGTTCGAACCTTCGGGCGAGCGCCTCCCGCTCGGCCGGTTCCGCCTCGATCTCGACGGAGCGCGGCTCGCCAGAGACGGAGTCGAGGCGGTAGAGGCGGCTGAACTCGTTCATGCGGCGGGAAGCCTTCCGGCGAGCAACGGTTCCATCGCGGTCGCCGCGAGGCGCTCGTGAAGGGCGCGGATCCGGTCGGTGACGAAGGCGACCTGGACGTCGTCGGCCGGTCCGTCGCGCCAGATGTTGCGCCGGATCGCCGGCTCGAGCGGCGCCGGGCCGCCCAGACTTTCCCGAAACGCGCCGAGCCGTCCGCCCAGCGCACGGAGCAATCTTCCGACATGCTTTCCGACGACGAAGTCGCCAATGCCGATCTGCCGCAGGGTGCCGTCCATGTCGTCGATGAAAATCTCGGTGAGCGCCACCGATTCCGCCCGGGCGCGGTCGCCCTCGGCCTCGAGCCGGAGGAGGACGAGCGCGAGCATCGCGGCGACCATGTCGAAGCGGCCCTCGAGCGTGTCGGGGACTCCGCCGTCGCGATACCAGGCCGGCTCGCGCGCCACGGCGACGACGGCGTCGTAGAGCGGCCTCAGCGCCGCGCGCTCGCGCCGTTCGCCGAACAGGCGGGAAAACAGGGCCAGGGCAGGTCTCCTCAGACAAAGGGCGCGTACTTGCGCCGTTCAGCTTTTCTCGGATATTGGAGGGCCTGGCCCTGCCGGCAAGGCAGGCGCCGGCGCGCAGCTTCGCGCCGGCTGGTTTTACGGAGTTTTTCCAATATGATGGTTTCGGGACGTAAATCGGCTTTGCTGATCGCGGTGGCGGCGGGGCTGGCGACCGGCGGCTGCACGAAGACGCAGGATCTGCAGGGCTATCTCGTCGACGAGACCCTGGTGAGCGCGGTCCAGCCCGGCATCGACAACAAGGAGTCGGTGCAGAGCACGCTCGGCCGTCCCACTTTCACCGGCACGTTCGACCAGAATGACTGGTATTACGTCTCCCGCCGGACGAAGAATTACGCCTTCCGTCATCCCCGGGTGAACGTGCAGACGGTGCTCCACGTCCGCTTCGACCCCGCCGGCAACGTCACCTCGGTCCAGCGCCGGGGCCTCGAGGACGTCGTCTCGATCGACCCGATGGACGACAAGACTCCCACGCTGGGCCGCAACATGAGCATCTGGGACGAATTGTTCGGCAATATCGGCGCCGTCGGCGCCGGCGGCGCGACCGGCCCCGGCGGCGGGCCTAATTCGCCGAATTGACGTCATCCCGGCGTAGGCCGGGAACTCGGGGAGACCCCTCGAGCCTTGTTGTCCTGAGATCCCGGCCTTCGCCGGGATGACGGTTCAGGGCGGCTCCTCTTACCGAACCACGCCGCTGCCGGCCAGCACGCCCAGAGTCACCAGGTCCGACGCGCTCGCCGTCATCGAGGCGATCTGCACCGGCTGCTCCATGCCGACGAGGATCGGCCCGATTACCGCGTCGCCGCCCAATTCCCTGAGCAGCTTGGCCGAGATGTTGGCGGTCTGCAGGCCGGGCATGACGAGGACGTTGGCGGGGCCGGTGAGGCGGCTGAACGGATAGACCCTGGCCATCGCCGGGTTCAGGGCGACGTCGGGGGACATTTCCCCCTCATATTCAAAATCGACTTCGCCGCGGGCGTCGAGGACCTTCACGCCCTCGCGGATCCGCTCGAGATAGGTCCCCTCGGGATCGCCGAAATTGGAATAAGAGAGGAAGGCGACCCGCGGTTCGTGCCCCATGCGGCGGGCGACCTGGGCGGTATGGACGGCGATGTCGGCGAGCTGCTCGCCGCTCGGCCGCTCGGTGACGGTCGTGTCGGCGATGAAGGTGGTGTGCGACTGGCCGACCAGGACATGGAGGCCGAACGGAGTCATGCCTTCCTTGGGGTCGAGCACCCGCTGCATCTGCCTCAGGCTCTGGGCGTAGGGACGGGTGACTCCGGTGATCAGCGCGTCGCCCTCGCCGAGCGCCAGGAGCAGCGCGGCGAAAGTGTTGCGGTCCTGGTTCACCATCCGCTCGATCTCGCGCTGGAGATAGCCTTTGCGCTGCATCCGGGCGTAGAGATAGTCGACCATCTCCGGCACTCGGCCGTAGGTGCGGCTGTTGAGCAATTCGAAGCTCTCCGGATCGTCGATTCCGAGCTCGCGCAGCCGGTCGTGGACGTCGTCTCGGCCGACCAGCACCGGAATGCCGTAGCCGCCGTCCCGGAAGGCGATGGCGGCGCGCAGCACGACATCCTCGTCGCCTTCGGCGAACAGCACCCTTTTGGGCTCCGCCCGCGCCGCCTCGTAGGCGAGGGTGAGCACCGACGTGGTCGGGTTGAGCCGCGACTTCAGCCGGCTGCGATAGGCGTCCATGTCGTCGATGCGGATCTGGGCGACGCCGCTGTCCATCGCCGCCCGGGCGACCGCGGCGGGCACGATCTCCATCAGCCGCGGGTCGAACGGCGCGGGGATGATGTAATCGGGCCCGAAGCTGTGCGCCTTGCCGCCATAAGCCGCCGCGACCTCCTCGGGCACCTGCTGGCGGGCGAGCTCGGCCAGCGCCTCGGCGGCGGCGATCTTCATCTCGTCGTTGATCGTCGTCGCCCGCACGTCGAGCGCGCCCCGGAAGATGAAGGGGAAGCCCAACACGTTGTTGACCTGGTTGGGATAATCGGAGCGGCCGGTGGCGATGATCGCGTCCGGACGTGCCGCCTTGGCGTCAGGCGGGCTGATCTCCGGATCGGGATTGGCCATCGCGAAGATGATCGGCTGAGACGCCATCGCCATCACCATCTCGGGCTTGAGAGCGCCCGCCGCCGAGAGGCCGAGGAAGACGTCGGCGCCGACCAGGGCCTCCTCGAGGGTGCGGGCGTCGGTGATCACGGCATGGGCCGATTTCCACTGGTCGAGGCCCTCCCGGCCCTGCCAGATGACGCCCTTCCTGTCGCACATGATGACGTGGTCGCCGCGCACGCCCATTGCCTTGATCAGCTCGGTGCAGGCGATCGCCGCGGCCCCGGCGCCGTTCACCACCACCCGAATGTCCCTGAGCTCGCGCCGGGTCAGGTAGCAGGCGTTGATCAGCCCGGCGGCGGTGATGATCGCGGTGCCGTGCTGATCGTCGTGGAAGACGGGGATGTTCATCCGCTCGCGCAACGTCTGCTCGATGATGAAGCAGGCGGGGGCGGCGATATCCTCGAGGTTGATGCCGCCGAAGCTCGGCCCCATCAGAGCCACGGCGTTGATGAACGCATCGGTATCCTCGGTGTCGAGCTCGAGATCGATGGCGTCGACGTCGGCGAAACGCTTGAACAGCACCGCCTTGCCTTCCATCACCGGCTTGGAAGCGAGCGCGCCGAGATTGCCGAGGCCGAGGATGGCCGTGCCGTTCGAGATCACCGCGACCAGATTGCCCTTGGCGGTATAGTCATAGGCTTTCGACGGATCCTCCGCGATCGCGCGCACCGGCACCGCGACTCCGGGCGAGTAAGCAAGGCTCAGGTCGCGCTGGGTCGCCATTGGCTTGGAGGCGATGATCTCGATCTTGCCCGGCCGGCCGCCCAGAGTGTGAAAGTCGAGCGCCTCCTGCTCGGAGAATTTGACGCTGCTGCCTTCGCTCATCACGCTCTCCCGTTTTGCGGCCGCTCTACGGCGGGAGGAGTGACCGGAGCAAGCCGCTCCTGCCGCGGCGCCGGCAATCACGGAATCTGCACGGCCGGCTCACCGCATTCGCGCGGCGGCCGGATCACCGCTCGACTCCGCCCTGCGAGAGGCCAGCCTCGACATCAAGGGATTGGAGCGCGCGATGCCGGCCGACGAAACCGCCCCGCCGGGGCCCTGGCTGCTGACCATGGGCGTCATCTTTCCCCTGGCCGTCGTCCTGATCGAGCTCGCGACCGGGCTGTCCGCCGAGATCCTCTTCGACCCGCTGCCGACCTGGGGGCACACGGTCGTCGTGCTGGCGGTGCCGGCCATCAACTTCATTCTGTGGAAGGCGGCTCGGCGGGAGGCGCCGGAACCGCCGCAGCGCTGGATCATGGTAGCGGCGGGCGCGGGCGCGGCAATCTCCGCCGCCTACGCGCTCCTGTTCCTGCCGCTCCTGCCCATCTCGCTTATCGCGATCGTCTTTCTCGGCGTCGGCCTGCTGCCCCAGGCGCCGGCGCTGGCCTTGCTGGCCAATGTCAAGCTGACGGGCCGGCTGATCGCCGACGGCAGCGGAAGGTGGCGGTGGTTCGGGGGAGTCCTCGCCGGGCTGCTCGCCCTTGCCGCCGTCGACCTGCCGGCGACCGCCACCTTCGTCGCGCTCCGCTGGAGCGCCGGCGACGAGGCGGCCGTCCGCCGAGGCACCGCACTGATGCGTTCGGTCGGCGACGAGGCGATGCTGCTCCGGCTCTGCTACGGCGACGCCGGCCGGGCGACCGGCCTCGTCAGCTTCCTCGTCTCCTCGTGGGGCGACGGCCTGTTCGCGGCGGGACGGGTCGAAAGCACGGGCGCGGCCCGCGAGCTCTATTATCGGGCAACCGGCAACGCTTTCAACGCGGCCGAGCCGCCGCGGCGCGCCCGGCTGTTCGAATTCGACGAGGATCAGGGCGGCGAGACCGTCGGTGGGCAGGTGGAGGGCCTGAAGCTCGCCGACTCGCGCCTCGACGGCTCGATCTCGACTTCGGACAATGTCGGCTATGTCGAATGGACCGCCCGCTTCGAGAATTCGTCCCCGGTCCAGCGCGAAGCCCGGCTCACTTTGGCTCTGCCGCCCGGCGGAGTGGCCTCGCGCGCCACCTTGTGGGTCAATGGCGAGCCCCGGGAGGCGAGCATCGCCGGCCGCGGCGAGGCACGCGCCGCCTATGAGAGCGTGGTCAGCGCCCGCCGCGATCCATTGCTGGTGACCACGTCCGGGGCCGGCAGGCTGCTGGTCCAGGCCTTCCCGGTGCCGCCCGGAGCGTCGCTCAAGCTCAGGATCGGCGTGTCGGCGCCACTCGAGATCGCGGCGGACGGCGCCCGCAGCCTCACCTTGCCGGCGCTGGCGGAACGCAATTTCGTCGTTCCCGCCGAGCTGCGCCACGAGCTGTGGATCGAAGGCGACGCTCCGATCGAGGACGGCCCGGCGAGCTTTCGCACGGTGATCGGGAACGACCAGCTGGAGCGCCGCCCGAGTCTCCGCACGGCGCCCATCGCGGCGCCGGCAACCCGCACCGCGCGGGTTCCCGCCGCCGGAAAGGCGCCGGCGCTCGCCATTGTCCAGACCATCGCCCGGGCGCCGGCGCCGCCGCCCCGCAGCCTGGTGTTGCTGCTCGACGGGTCCGCCTCAAACCGCGACGGCGCCGCCGGGCTCGTCCGGGCGCTGGATGCGGTGCCCGCCGGCATCCCGGTCGCTTTGTTCATCGCCGCCGACGATCCGCGCCATGTCCCGCTGGCGCCGTGGTCGGCGGTGCAAAGGCGGCGGCTCGAGCAGGCGGTCTCGGACACCGCCTTCATCGGCGGCCAGGATAATCTGGGGGCGCTCGCCGACGCCCTCGACTCCGCCCGCGGCGCCGATTCGGTCCTGCTGTGGATCCACGGGCCGCAGCCGGTCGCCTTCGCCCGATCGCGCGGGCGGGTGGAGCAGCTGCTGGAGCGGCGGCGCGACCTGCCGCGGCTCGTCCGCTACCAGCCCCGCTCCGGGCCGGCCTTCGCCATCGCCGGCGCTTCCTGGTTCGAAGGCGCGGCCGAGACGGTGCCTTCCGGCGACGCCGCGCGCGATCTGGCCTCCGTCATCGCCGATCTGGGCGGCGGCCCGCGCTGGCGGGTGACGAGGACGTCGGCGGCGGCACCCGACGGTCCGGCATCCTCGCTTCACGTCGCCCGGCTGTGGGGCACTCAGGCGGCCGCTGCCGCGGCGGCCACGCCCGGCACGGGCCGCGAGGAGGCCATCGCCCTCGCGCGCCGGCTCAACATCGTCACTCCGGTGAGCGGCGCCGTCGTGCTCGAAACCGATGCGCAGACCCGGGCGAACGGCCTTGCCGTGCCGGACGCCGCCGACGTGCCGACGGTGCCCGAGCCCGGCTTCTGGATCATGCTGGCGATCGTGGCGCTCCTGTCGGCCGGGCTGCTCCGCCGGCGCCGAGCCTTGGCCTTCGCCTGATGGAGGCGCGGCTCGATCCCCGTGCGGCGATGATCCTGGTGCCGGCTCTCTTCTGGGATGCCTGGCGCCTGCTCGCCGGCCGGTTCGGCGACGGGCTCTCGGCGCTGCCGCTCGCCCTCGTCGGGCTGGCCGTGGCGCTGCCGGCCATCCGCCGGATCGCGGCGGGCGAGGCCGAGCCGGTCCCGCTCGTGCCGCTTTCGGTGGCTTTGACCCTCTACGTCGCGGCGTCGGTCTGGGGGCCGGTGCTTGCCGTAGCCGCGGTAGCGGTGGTCGCGACGGCCTTGCTGTGCCGCCAGGTCGCCGGAGCGAGCCTCCCCTGGGCGCCGCTGGCTGGCCTCGCCCTGCTCGCCCTGCCGGTGCTGCCGAGCCTCGATTTCTACCTCGCCTACCCGATGCGGCTCGCCGGCGCCGGCCTCGCGGCCGCCCTGCTGAGGCTGAACGGCCTCGCCGTCAGCGTCGACGGCGTCGCGCTCAGCTGGAACGGCTCGCTGCTGCTCTTCGACGCCGCCTGCAGCGGAATTCGGATGCTGTGGGCGAGCCTGTTACTGGTCAGCGGAATAGCCCTCGCCGCCGGCTTCGGGCCCTGGCGCTACGCCCGCGCCGCCGCCCTCGCCATAGCGCTCGCGATCGGCGGCAACGCCGTCCGCGCCGCCAGCCTCTTCTACGTGGAGAACGGCTTCGTCGAGCGCCTGCAAGGGCCCGCAGGCCACGAAGCCGTCGGCCTGTTCTCCTTCCTGATGCTCGCGCTCGCGCTTCTCTATCTGGTAACTCCGCGGGAATGGCGGCGGGCATGACGTCTCGCCTTTCGACCCTGACCTTCGCCGCGCTGGCGCTGGCCGCGGCGGGGGCACCGCTCCTGCCCCGCCCGGAAGCCACGCCTTCGTCTTCGGCGGCGTCATGGCCAGCCGCCTTCGAGGGACGGAAGCTGCTTCCCCTGCCGCCGGCCGCCGAGGACCGGGCCCTCGCCCGCGGATTCCCGGGCCGGGTCGCCCGGTTCAGCGACGGCCGGCGGCAGATCGTCCTTCGCCGCCTCGATTCGGCGACCCGGCGCCTCCACCCGGCGAGCGACTGCTACCGCTCCATCGGCTACGCCATCGGGCGGGCGCCGATGCGGCTGGTCGCCGGCGAGGGGCCGGCCTCCTGCTTCATCGCCAGGCGCGACGGCCGCGCCTTCCTCGTGTGCGAGCAGGTCCGCGACCCGGAGGGGAGCAGCTGGCCCGACATCTCCTCCTGGTATTGGGCGGCGCTGCTCGGCGCCTCGCGGGGGCCGTGGCTCGCCTCGCTCACCGTCGAACGGATCGCCGCCTAGCCGGCGCGGGGCCTCACAAGGCCGTTCCATGCCGGCGCCCAACCCTCTATCCCTCGGCCATGGCCACCCAGGCGAAAACCGGCACCGCTCCCACCCCGATGATGGCGCAATATCTCGCGCTGAAGGCGGAGGCTGCCGATTGCCTGCTTTTCTACCGCATGGGCGACTTCTTCGAGTTGTTCTTCGATGACGCCAAGGCGGCAGCAGCCTGCCTCGACATCGCGCTGACCGCGCGCGGCGAGCATGAGGGCGAGCCGATCCCGATGTGCGGAGTGCCGATCCACGCCGCCGAAGCCTATCTCGCCAGGCTGATCCGCGGCGGCTTCCGGGTCGCCATCGCCGAGCAGATCGAGAGTCCGGCGGAAGCCAAGAAGCGCGGCGCCAAATCCGTGGTCAACCGCGCCATCGTGAGGGTCGTCACCGCGGGCACGCTGACCGAGGAGGCCCTGCTCGATTCGCGCGCCGCCAACTGGCTGGTGGCGGTGGCGAAGGTCGGCGAGCGCTTCGGCCTCGCCGCCGCGGACATCTCGACCGGCCGCTTCGAGCTCGGATCGCTCCGCCCCGCCACGCTCGACGCCGAGCTTGCACGGCTGGGCGCGGCCGAGATCGTGGCCGCCGAGCCGCTCCCCAGCGTCGCCGTAACCGAGCGCAGGAGCGGGTTCGACAGTCTCGCCGCCGAGCGGCGGTTGAAGGAGCGGTTCGGGGTCGCCACCCTCGACGGCTTCGGCGCGTTCGACCGCGCCGCTCTGTGCGCCGCCGGCGGCCTGCTCGCTTATCTCGACGAGGTGGCGAAGGACTCGCTCCCGTTCCTGCGCCCGCCGGTCGCTCGCGCCTCGGGCGACCACATGATGATCGACGCCGCGACCCGCGAAAGCCTGGAGCTGACCCAGGCGGCGGCCGGCGGACGGAGCGGAAGCCTCCTCCACGCCGTCGACCGTACCGTCACCGGCGCCGGCGCCCGCCTGCTCGCCGCCGACATCGGCGCGCCCTTGCTGGACCGCGCCGCCATCGAGGCGCGGCTCGACCTCGTCGCGCTGTTCGACGGCGATGCGGGGCTGCGCGAGACGCTCCGGCGTCAGCTCAAGGCGCTCCCGGATATCGGCCGGGCTCTCGGTCGGTTGGTCGCCGGACGCGGCGGACCGCGCGACCTCGGCCAGCTTCGCGATGGATTGAACGAGACACGCCGCCTCCACGCCCGCCTCACTGCCCTCGCCGATCCGCCGCCGCTGCTGGCCTCGCTGCTGCCGGCGCTGACCGGCCATGGCGAGCTTACCGATCTGCTCGCCCGCGCCCTCGTCCCCTCGCCGCCGATCGACGCCGCCCAGGGGGGCTATATCGCGGAGGGCTATGACGCCGCGCTGGACGACCTTCGCGCCACCGGCGGCGAAGGCCGGCGCGCCATCGCGGGGCTGGAAGCGCGTTACCGTCAGCAGACCGGAATCCCGACTCTCAAGATCCGCCACAACGGCGTGCTCGGCTTCCATATCGAGGTGCCGGCGCGGCATGCCGATCCCCTCATGGCGGTCGACTCGGGCTTCACCCACCGCCAGACCCTGGCCGGCGTCGTCCGCTTCAACGCCCCCGATCTGCACGAGCAGGCGATGCGGGTGGGCCAGGCCGGGGCGCATGCCCTCGCCGCCGAGGCCGCGCATCTCGAGGCGTTGACCCGGGCGGCGCTGGCCTGGGCCGAGCCGATCGCCACCGCCGCGGACGCTCTCGCCCGCCTCGACGTCGCCGCCGCGCTGGCCGAGCGGGCGGCGGAAGGCGGCTGGTCGCGCCCCCGCTTCGCCGGCCACAATTGCTTCGACGTGGAGGGCGGCCGGCACCCGGTGGTCGAGGATTCGCTGCGCGCCTCGGGCGCCCGCTTCGTCGCCAACGATTGCGGGCTGTCCGAGGACGAGCGCCTGTGGCTGGTCACCGGCCCCAACATGGGCGGCAAGTCGACCTTCCTCCGGCAGAACGCGCTCATTGCCGTGCTCGCCCAGGCCGGCTCCTACGTGCCCGCGGCTCGGGCGACGCTGGGCCTTGTCGACCGCCTGTTCAGCCGGGTCGGCGCCTCAGACAATCTCGCCCGCGGCCGCTCCACCTTCATGGTGGAGATGGTCGAGACCGCCGCCATCCTCAGCCAGGCCACCGAACGAAGCTTCGTCATATTGGACGAGGTCGGCCGCGGCACCTCCACCTATGACGGCCTCGCCATCGCCTGGGCGGTGACCGAGGCGATCCACGACCGCAACCGCTGCCGCTGCCTGTTCGCGACCCATTATCACGAGCTGACGAGGCTGGCCGAGCGGCTCGACGCCCTCTCGCTCCATCACGTCCGCGCCCGCGAGTGGAAAGGCGACCTCGTCCTCCTCCACGAAGTCGCGAAGGGGCCCGCCGACCGCAGCTACGGGCTTGCCGTCGCCAAGCTCGCCGGGCTTCCGGCGCCGGTGCTGGCGCGGGCCCGCTCGGTGCTCGCCAAGCTCGAGCAGGGCCGGGCCGCCACCGGCGGAATCGCCGCCGGCCTCGACGACCTCCCGCTGTTCGCGGCCACCGCCCAGCAGGAGGAAGCGGCGCCGGACCCGCTGCAGTCGGCGCTGGCGGAGGTGGACGCCGACTCGCTCAGCCCGCGCGAGGCCCTGGAGCTGGTCTACCGCCTGAAGCGGCTCGCCGCCGGCGAGAGCGGGTGACGACCCGTTTCGCCTCGGTGCCGAACAAGCGGGCGATCGTCGATCGCCGAGCGCTCGCCGACGCGCTCGCCGGCACTCCCGGTGCCGCCGCGACGATCCTCAAGCGCGCGCTGACGGACGGGCGGGCCGAGATCGCTCGCCGTCTGGAGGACAAGCCTTATGCCGGCAGCGAAACCGCCGCCGCTTATGCCTTCCTCACCGACCAGATCGTCCGCCTCGCCTACGACCATACGGTAGCGGGGCTGCCGCCGGGTCGGTCGGCGGACCGGCTGCTGCTGCTCGCGGTCGGCGGCTACGGCCGCGGCGAGATGGCGCTCCATTCGGACGTGGACATCGCCTTCGTCACGCCCGCGAAACCCGGCCGCTGGGCGGGTCAGGCGGTCGAGGCCGTGCTTTACCTGCTGTGGGACCTCGGCCTGAAGCTCGGCCCATCCACCCGCTCGGTCGACGAGCTGATTGCTTTGGCTTCTTCCGACCACACCATCCGCACCGCTTTACTGGAAGCGCGCTGGCTGTGGGGAGACGAGCCCTTGTTCGAAGAGGTGCAGGCGCGCTTCTGGAGGGAAGTGGTCGCCGGCAAGGCGAAGCGCTTCGTCACCGAGAAGCTCGAGGAGAGGAACGCCCGGCACCGCCGGATGGGCGACAGCCGCTACGTGGTCGAGCCCAACGTGAAGGAAGGCAAAGGGGGCTTGCGCGACCTCCACACCCTCTTCTGGATCGGCAAATATGCCTATCAGGTTCGAAGCGTCGCCGACCTCGTCGAGGTCGGCCTTCTCTCCACGGGCGAATTGCACCAGTTCCAGCGCGCCGAGCGCTTTCTCTGGGCGGTGAGGTGCCACCTCCATCTCGTCGCCGGCCGCGCCGAGGAGCGGCTGACCTTCGACTATCAGCGCGAGATCGCCGCCCGGATGCGCTATGCCGACCGGCCCGGCAAGTCGCCGGTCGAGCGCTTCATGCGCCACTATTTCCTTCACGCGAAGACGGTGGGCGACCTTACCGGCCTGTTCCTCGCCCACATCGACGACAAGTTCGCCAGGAAGGGCGGCCGCTTCGGGCTTCCGACGATCCGGCGGCGCCCCAGCCGGCTCGAAGGCTTCGTCCTCGACCGCGGCCGCCTCGCTTTGCCGCGCGAGGATTATTTCCG
The DNA here is from genome assembly GCA_035628835.1 of Allosphingosinicella sp. GTDB lineage: Bacteria > Pseudomonadota > Alphaproteobacteria > Sphingomonadales > Sphingomonadaceae > Allosphingosinicella. Next base: position 22,173 of record DASPJA010000079.1, on the reverse strand, counting down.
CGAGGATCCGGTCCGGCTGCTCCAGATCTTCGCGCTGGCCGATCTCTACGGCCTCGAAATCCACCCGCTGGCGATGCGCGCCGCCGCCCGCGACGCCAAGCTGGTCGACGAGGTGCGCGACGATCCCCGCGCCAACGCTCTCTTCCTCGAGGTGCTGACCAGCCCGCGCGATCCGGAGACGGTGCTGCGCTGGATGAACGAGGCGGGAGTGTTCGGCCGCTTCGTTCCGGATTTCGGCCGGGTCGTCGCCCAGATGCAGTTCGACATGTACCATCATTACACGGTCGACGAGCATAGCATCCGGGCGATCGGCCTCCTCGCGCGGATCGAGAAAGGCGAGCTCAAGGAGGATCACCCTCTCTCGACCGCCCTGTTCCGCCACATCGCGTCGCGCCGGGTGCTCTACGTCGCCGTCCTCCTCCACGACATCGCCAAGGGCCGCGGCGGCGATCACAGCGTGCTGGGAGCGGAGGTGGCCATGGCCCTTTGCCCGCGCCTCGGCCTCACCGGCGCGGAGACGGAGACGGTCGCCTGGCTGGTCCGCTGGCATCTGCTCATGTCGGCCACGGCCTTCAAGCGCGACCTCGCCGATCCGCAGACGATCCAGGATTTCGTGTCGAGGGTGAAGAGCCTCGAGCGGCTTCGCCTCCTCCTCATCCTCACCGTCGTCGACATCCGGGCCGTCGGGCCGGGCGTGTGGAACGGCTGGAAGCGCCAGCTGCTGCGCGACCTGTTCGATTCGGCCGAGGAAGAGCTGAGGCTCGGCCACAAGCAAAGGCGGCGGACCGAGCGCATCGCCGCCACCCAGGCCGAGCTGGCGGCCCGGCTCGGCTGGGAGGATGCGCGCTTCGCGCGCCACGCCTGGCGCCTGCCCGACAGCTACTGGCTGGCCGAGCCGTTCGACGTGCTCGAGAAGAACGCCATCCTGATCGACGCCGCCGATCGCGCCCCGGCCAGGACCCGGCCGCTCGCCGCCTCGGTGGAGGAGGAACGCGGCGCCACCCTGCTCAGCGTCTATGCCAAGGACCGGCCCGGCCTGTTCTACCACCTGAGCGCCGCGATCAGCCTCGCCGGAGCCAACATCATCGACGCCCGGATCCACACCACCCTCGACGGCATGGCGGTCGACAATTTCCTCGTCCAGGACGCCAAAAGCGGCCCGTTCGCCGACCGCCACCAGCTCGAGCGGCTCGAGCAGAGCGTGCTTCGCGCGGTCGAGGGGCAGGAGCCGGCGATGGACCGGCTCGAGGCCAAGGCCCTGCCTTTGCTGCGCGCCGAGGCCTTCGCCATCCAGCCGGCGGTGTTCATCGATAACGAGGCGTCGAGCCGCTACACGGTGGTCGAGGTCAACGCCCGCGACCGCGCCGCCCTGCTCAGCGGCCTCGCCCGCGCCCTCTACGAATCGAAGGCGGCGATCCACTCCGCGCACATCGCCACCTATGGCGAGCGGGCCGTGGACGTCTTCTACCTGACCGACCTCCACGGCGCCAAGATCGAGAACCCGCTGCGGCTCAAGGCGCTGAAGTCCAGCCTGCTCAAGGCCGCCGCGGAAAATGGTGCCAGGCACCCATTTCCGAACTCCAGGCGCGCCGCCGTCCGTGCAACTTCAAGCCCTTAGAAATTGGTGCCTGGCACCAATTGCGGCGGCCGCGGCCTAGACCTAGCCGCGGTGCCAGTCGCGCCGCAGCCGAGTCGAGGCGACGAAATAGATGAAGGCGCTGAGCAGATAGAAGGCCAGCCCGTAGAGGATCGAATATTTGAGCGCGTCCTGGCCGTAAGCGGCGTTCATTCGGTCCGACATGAAGCCGAGGAAGAAGATACCGAAGCCGATTCCGATCAGATTGTTGATGAACAGGAAGCTCGCCGAGGCGGTGGCCCGCATGTTCGGCGGGACGATGTGCTGGACGGCGGCGATCACCGGACCGAGCCAAGCCAGGGCCAGCATCTGCCCGACCGTGAACAGGATCCATCCGATCACCAGCGACGGCGCGAACAGGCCGAAGGCGAAGACGGGGGCGGCGACCATGAAGCAAACGGCCGGGACCAAGGCATAGGCCCCCGGATTGGCGGCTCCGACCCGGTCGCCGAACCAGCCGCCGAGCCAGGTGCCGGCCACTCCGCCGACCAGCACGATCGAACCGTAGAACCAGCCGACCTCGGCCAGCTCCAGCCCGAAGCTTCGGCTGAAGAAGCTCGGCAGCCAGAAGATCAGACCGTAGCCGAGGATCGATCCGGACGCGGCGCCGAACGACAGAAGCCAGAAGCTCGGGGTCCGCGCCAGCGTGCCGACGACATGGAGGAAGGGCGGCGCCGGCTCGCTGGCCCGCCCGTCGGCGGTGTCGAAGCCGCCGCGGACCGGCTCCGGGACGCCGAGCTTCACCGCCAGCGCCGCCGGCAGCCCGGCGAGCCCGACGATGAGGAAGGCCGAGCGCCAGTCGAGATGGCTGGCGATCCAGCCGCCGAAGAAGACGCCCAACGCGGAGCCGATCGGGATTCCGAGCGAGAACAAGGCGAGCGCCCGCGCCCGCCGCTCCTTCGGATAGAAATCCGATATCAGCGCGTAAGACGGCGCCACGCCCCCCGCCTCGCCGATACCCACGCCCATCCGCGCCAGGAACAATTGCCAGAAATTCTGCGCCAGCCCGCAGACGGCGGTAAAGGCGCTCCACAGGGCCACCGAGACGGCGATGATGTTGACCCGGCTCCTGCGGTCGGCGAGCCAGGCGATCGGGATGGCGAGCCCCGAATAGAAAAGCGCGAAGGCGATCCCGCCCATCAGCCCGAGCTGTCGGTCGCTGAGCGCAAGCTCCGCCTTGATCGGAACGGCCAGGATGCCGATGATCTGCCGGTCGATGAAGTTGAAGATGTAGGCGACGAGCAGGATCGTGAGGACGCGGGCGCCGGGCGTGGCGCTGCTGGTCATTCCTGCCGGTCGTGTGGACATGCTGTCGCGCCTTTCATTCCGTCATTGCGAGGAGCGAAGCGGCGAAGCAATCCAGTTGCGGCGTCCGAGCCGCCGGATTGCTTCGCTTCGCTCGCAACGACGGTCCTTCCGCGCCCCCCTAGAACTTCACCCCGAGGCTGAGGAAGACTTGCCGCGGGTTGCCGTAGAAGGTGGTGACCACGCCCTCTCGGCCGAGGCTGGGGATGACGTTGCCCGTGACGGCGTTGGTCAGCGGCACGCCGGTCACCGGGTTCACGCTCAGGAACTGATAGCCCGAGGTGATATATTGCTTGTCGGTGATGTTCTTGGCGTGGAGGCCGATCGTCCAGCGCTCGGTACGGCTGGTCCAGGTGAGGTTGGCGTCCCACAGGGCGTAGCCCGGCTGGTCGAGGAACGGGCTCGGAGTCTCGAACTGGAAGGTCTTCGAACGGTAGGAGACCGTCGTATTGACGTCGAACGTCCCGCCGGCGAGCGGAGTCGAGTAATCCACCGTCCCCGACAGCGTCCATTTCGGAGTGTTCTGGATGCGCCGGAACTCCGCCACGTCGACCGGGCCGGTGCCGGGCACGTTGGTGATGAACTCGTCATATTGCGCATCGAGATAGCCGAGTGTTCCGCCGAACGTCAGCCGCGACCCGTTGGCGCCGCGAAGCAGGGTGGCGAGCATTTCCGCCTCGGCGCCCTTGAAGCTCGCCTTGCCGGCATTGGTGGTCACCCCGACGAAGGTCGGGATGCCGTTGATGACGGCGCCGACCGAGCCGGGCACCTGCACGTCCTTGTAATCGGCGTAGAAGCCGGCGAGGGCGAGCCTGAGGCGGCGATCGAACAGGCTTGCCTTGTAGCCGATCTCGTAGCTGGTCACCTTCTCCGGATCGAACAGGAAGTAGTCGAAAATCTCCTCATATTCGCGGACCCCGTTGCCGTTGAGGTCCGGCGCCGCGGTGGAGAGGCCGCGCGGGTCGAAGCCGCCGCCCTTGAAGCCCTTCGACCAGCTCGCATAGAAGGTGTTCTCGTCGTTCGGCTGGAAGCTGATCGAGGCGCGCGGGGTGAATTCCTTGAAGGTCTTCTCGCCGGTAAAGTCGGAGGTCAGCGCTCCGAGTTGAACGCCGCCGCCGCCCAGCTCGGGCGAGGCGCCGCCGATCAGATTCTTGCGGATCACCGTCGCCCGCCGTTTGTCGCTGGTGTAGCGGCCGCCCAGCGAGAGCGCGAACTGGTCGGTGAAATTGTAGGTGAAGTCGGCGAAGGCGGCCCAGGTCTTGGTATGGACCTCGCCGAAGGTGGAGGCGGTGAAGCCCGGCACTCCGATCAGCGCGCCGGTCGTCGCCAGCACGACGTCGAAGATGTTCCGGGCTTCCGCATTGAGATAATAGAAGCCGGCGACGCCGTTCAGCTTCTCGCTCTCGTACAGCAATTGGAGCTCGTTGGAGAATTGATGGTTGCTGTAGATGGCCGGGACGTCGACGTCCTGCGCCGGCAGGGCGTCGAAATCGATCGGAGTGGCGCTCCGGTCCTCGCGATAGGCGGCGATGTTGCGGATGGTAACCGCATCGCTGAGCTCGAAGTCGATATGCATGGCGCCGCCGAACGCCTCGATGTCCTGCTTGGGCGTGTTGAGCCCGGCGCGGGTGTCATAAACGTCGTCGAGGACCGGTGCGCCGCTCAGAAGACCCGGAATCAGCCGGTGGCCGTTACGCGGATCGCTCCTGTCCTTCGTGTAATCGCCGGAGAAGCGGATGGAGAGGGCGTCGGTCGGGTCGAACTCCATCGAGGCTCGGAACGCCCAGATGTCGCGATTGTAGTTTTCGAGATCCGGGACGTTGAGATTGTCGCCGAAGCCGCCGCGGCTGAGTCGGGCGGCCGAGGCGCCGACCTTGAAGCCCTCCGCGAGCGGAGCGCTGCCTGACAACACGACGTCGATCTGGTTGTAGGTGCCGATATTGGCGCGGGCGCTTACCGTCGGCAGCTCGGAAAGCCGGCGAGTGACATATTTGATCGCGCCGCCGATCGTGTTGCGGCCGTAGAGCGTGCCCTGCGGCCCGCGCAGCACCTCGATCCGTTCGACATCGTAAATGTCGAGCACGGCGGCCTGGGGACGGTTGAGGAAGACGTCGTCCAGATAGAGGCCGACGCCCGCCTCGAAGCCGGCGACCGGATCCTGCTGGCCGACGCCGCGGATGAAGGCGGTGAGGGTGGTGTTGGTGCCGCGCGACGTCTCGAGAGTCACGTTGGGCGTGGTGTCGGAGAGATCGGTGATGTCGGTCGCCCCGGCGCGCTCCAGCGCCTCGCCCTGATAGGCCGTGACCGCGATCGGCACGTCCTGCAGGCTCTCCGCCCGGCGGCGGGCGGTGACGACGATGTCGGCATCCTCCTGGGGAATGGCGGTGGCCGCATCGTCCAGCGCCTCGTTGGCGGCGGCGGCGGCATCCTCCTCGGTGGCGCCGGCCGGCGGCGCGTCGGTCTGCGCGTAGAGCGGGGCCGGGACGGCGGCGAGCGCGGCGACGGCGGCGCCGAGCCTCAGGGCGGTCAGGGTGCGGCTACGGGTCATGGCGGTGTCTCCTGGCATTCTAGGCGGTGGTTTCGGGATGGCGGACGGGCGGCAACTGAGCCGCGAAATCGAGAAGGGTGGCGTTGAAAAGGTCCGGCTGCTCGAGGTGCGGCGCATGGCCGGAGCGGTCGAAAGTCACGGCCCGGGCGTTGGGCAAGGCGGCGGCGAGATGGCCGGCCGTTCCGGCTCCGTAGAGGTGGCTCCGGGCGCCGTGGACGACGAGGGTGGGCTGCCGGATCGACGGCAGAAGCGGCCGGAAATCCTCCTCGACCAGCGATTCCCACAGAGCGCCGATGGCGGCGGGATCGTTGGCGGCGAAAGCTTGCGCGGCGCGATCGGCCTCCGCTCCGGGAAGGGCGAAGATCGCCTGCCCCGCGGCGGCGGCGAAAGCGGGAAAATCGTCGCGTATCGCCTGGCTGCGCGCCTCGCAGGTCTCGCGCGACAGGCCGAGGCTCCAATCCTCGTCGTTCAGGACGCGCGGAGTCATGTCGACCACGACGGCGCCGGCGAACAGATGTGAAGCGGGTCCGGCCAGCACTCGCCAGAGCACGGCGGCGCCCAGCGACCAGCCCACTCCGACCGCTCCCTCCAGACCCAGCGAGCGGGCGAGCCCGGCCACGTCCTCGGCCAGCAGCCGGATCGTCGGCGGCACCGGCCCGGCCGGCGACCGGCCGTGGCCGCGCAGATCGACGGCGATGACCCGGAAGGCGCCGGCCAGCGCGCTTTGCCGCTCGAAGAAGGCCGAATCCGCCATCAGCCCGTGCAGAAACACGAGCGGCCGTCCTTCGCCCTCGTCGGAATAGGCGATTCGAGCGCCGTCGGATGCCGTGAAGTGCCTCAACCCCTCTCCCCCGGCCGCGCGCTCCGTGATCGGAGTCTCCTGGCGGCTGGCGGTTCAATGCGCTAAACTGAAACCTGAGTCAATGTTCAAGTTGTAGCGGAAGCGAGCAACCCGAGGGGCGTCGGGGCGACGGTGAGTTCCAGCGCCTTCTATGCTTCCCCGCCCCCAGCCGCTAAGGCGCGCCGATGACCGCCGCCGCCATCTCGATCCTCGACCTTCAGAAGACCTATGCCGGCGGCAAGCGCGCGCTCGACGGGGTCAGCCTGGAAGTGCCGCAGGGGCAGATTTTCGGGCTGCTCGGGCCCAACGGCGCGGGCAAGTCGACCCTGATCAACATCCTGGCCGGACTCGTCAACAAGAGCGGCGGAAGCGTCACCATCTGGGGCTTCGATGTCGAGAAGCACCCGCGCAATGCCAAGGTCTCGATCGGAATCGTGCCGCAGGAGCTGGTCTTCGACCCCTTCTTCACGCCGCGCGAGACGCTCGAGATCCAGGCCGGCCTCTACGGCGTCCCCAGGGAGCGGCGGCGGACCGACGAGCTGCTCCGGGCGGTCCGGCTCGAGGACAAGGCCGAGGCCTATTCGAGGACCCTGTCGGGCGGGATGAAGCGGCGCCTTCTGGTCGCGAAGGCGATGGTCCATTCGCCGCCCATCCTGGTGCTGGACGAGCCGACGGCGGGCGTCGACATCGAGCTTCGCCAGCAGCTCTGGGCCTATGTCCGGCAGTTGAACGCCGAAGGCGTCACCATCGTCCTTACCACCCATTATCTCGAGGAAGCCGAGGAGCTTTGTGACCGGATCGCCATCATCAACCACGGCCGCCTGATCGCCAACGAGACCACCCGCACCCTCGTCGGAATGGCGCAGGAGAAGGCTGTCGAGGTCACCGTCGACCGCGACATCGCGGCGCTGCCCGACGCCGGCTGCTTCGAGAAGATCGACCTGCTCGGCGAGCGGACCCTCGCCATCACCTACCGCAAGGACAAGGTGAATGCCGGCGAAGTCCTGGCCGCGCTGCAGCGCGACGGCCTCGGCATCGTCGATGTCTCGACCCGGGAAGCGGATCTCGAGGATGTGTTCCTGAACCTGACCCGGGCGTCCGATGCGGCGGTGTGAGCGGGTAATCTCCCCCTCCCGGCAAGGGAGGGGAGGATGAGCGGCGGCGCCCGCGAATTCGACGTCCTCGTCATCGGCTCGGGTGCCGCCGGCCTTTCCGCGGCGCTCACCCTCGCCCCGCAACTCAAGGTCGCGGTGCTTGCCAAGGGCGACCTCTCGGCCGGCTCCACCGCGCTCGCCCAGGGCGGGATCGCGGCGGTGCTCGAGCCCGGCGACACGTTCGAAAGCCATATCGAGGACACGATCATAGCCGGCGCAGGGCTCAACCGGCGCGAGACGGTGGAGTTCGTGGTTGAAGCCGCGCCCGCCGCGATCGAGCGGCTGGCGGCGCTCGGCGTGCCCTTCAACAAAGGCGCGGAGGCGGGCTGGCATCTGACGCGGGAAGGCGGCCACAGCCACCGCCGGATCGTCCACGTCGCCGACGCCACCGGCTGGGCCGTCCAGCGGGCGCTTGAAGAAGCGGCCGGGGAGCATCCGAACATCACCTTGGTCCCGAACCGGGTGGCGGTCGACCTCGTGACCGGCCGCCATTCGGAGAGTGGGGGCGGCGCCCGGGTGTGGGGCGTCTACGCCTTGAACCGCGAATCGGGCCGGGTCGAGCTGTTCACCGGGCGGGCGACGATCCTCGCCAGCGGCGGCGCCAGCCGGGCCTGGCTGTATTCGACCAATCCTAGGGGCTCGACGGGCGACGGCATCGCCATGGCCTGGCGCGCGGGCTGCCGGGTGGCGAACATGGAGTTCAACCAGTTCCACCCGACCTGCCTCTACCACCATGACGTCAAGAACTTCCTGATCACCGAGGCCATGCGCGGGGAAGGGGGAAAGCTCAAGCTCCCCACCACCGGCCGCCGCTTCATGAAGCGCTTCGATCCGCGCGAGGAGCTGGCGCCTCGCGACATCGTCGCCCGCGCCATCGACCATGAGCTGAAGCGGCTCGGGCTGGATTACGTTCATCTCGACATCAGTCACCGCGACCCTGCCTTCGTCCGCGCCCATTTCCCGACCATCGCGGCGCGGCTGGCCGAGCCCGACATCGGCATCGACATCACCCGGGAGCCGATCCCGGTCGTCCCGGCGGCCCATTATACCTGCGGCGGAGTGATGACCGGCCTGGACGGCCGTACCGACATCGACGGCCTCTACGCCGCGGGCGAGGTGACCATGTCCGGCCTGCACGGCGCCAACCGCCTCGCCTCCAACTCGGTGCTCGAATGCCTCGTCTTCGGAGTCGCCGCCGCCGAGCATATCAACGGGAGCTGGAGCGACCTGCCGCCGCCGCCGGCCATCCGCCCCTGGGACGAGAGCCGGGTCACCGATTCGGACGAGGAGGTCGTCGTCCACCACAATTGGCGCGAGATCCGCCGTTTCATGTGGGATTATGTCGGCATCGTCCGAACCACCAAGAGGCTGGAGCGGGCGCTCAACCGGATCAACCTGCTCAAGCAGGAAACCCGCGATTATTACCGCCACTTCCGGGTCACCGCCGACCTCGTCGAGTTGCGCAACCTGGTCGAGGTCGCCGAGCTGATCGTCCGCTCGGCGCTCACCCGCCAGGAGAGCCGCGGCCTCCACTACACGCTCGACTATCCCGAGCTTCTGCCGGAGGCGGTGGACACGGTGCTGATGCCTAGTTCGTCAGGAAGCTCTTCAGCTCCTCCCGGAACCGCGCCGGCTGGTCGTACATGATCATGTGGCCGCTATGGTCGATGCGAACCAGCTTCGCCCCGCGCTTGCGCGCGTAAGCCGAGCGGTAGCGGCTGTCGTCCGATGCCCCGCGGCTGGAGTCGAGACTGGCATAGACCACCGTCAGCGGCGCGGCCATGCGCGGCAGCTCCGCCGTGAGGTCGGTCAGCGCCAGTTCGTGGGTGGCCCGGGCGGTCACGTCCGGATCCGCGCCGCCTTCGGGATTTCCGAACATCCGGATGGCTGATTCGACCAGGCGGCGCCCGCCCGGAGTCGAGCTGAGATCGCGCAGGCTGTCGGCGAGGCCCCGCATCCCGGCCGCGTCGCCGCCGACGATCCCGGCCGGCTGCGGCAGCATGTCGACGACCATCACCTTGCCGGGAAGGCTCGGATGGCGCGCGGCAACCATCATCGCCACCGTGCCGCCCATCGAGTGGCCGACGATCGCCGGCCGCCGCAGGCCCCGGGAGTGGATATAGCGCGCGACCTCCTCCGCGAGCGGAGCGACCACATTGCCCCTGGCGTTGCCGCGCGCCGGCGTGTTGGCGAAGCCGGCGACCTGGACGAGGTGGTAGCGATAGCCGGGCACCGCCGCCACCGCCCCTTTCCATACGTCGCGCGAGCCGGTGAGGCCGGGGATGAGGATGACGTCGGGCCCGGTTCCCTGCACCACGACCGAGAAGCGCGTCGGCGCGAACGGCTTGAGCGCCGGGGCGGGCGGCGCCGGAGCGGGCGCGGCGGCGCCGACGCAGGCGAGGCCGAGAGCGGCGGCGGTGAGGATCGGCCATTTCATGGCGCGGGCCGTAAAATGGCCGGGTTGAACCTCGCCTTACTCGCTCGCCAAAGTCCCTCTCCCGTTCTTGACGGAGAGGGCGAAGCTAGCGAGCCGAAAGGAAGCGGCGCAGCTCGGCCTGGAAGGCGGCGGGCTGGTCCCACATGATGGTGTGGCCGCTGCGATCGATGCGCACCAGCTTCGTTCCGGGACGCGACCGGTAGGCGGAGCCGTATACCCGGCTCACCGGCCCGCAGGCATAGCTGAACCTCGCCGAGCAGGCGTAGACCACGGTCAGCGGCGCCCGGATGCGCGGCAGCTCGGAGGTGAGGTCGGTTGCGAGCAATTCCTCGAGCGAACGCCCGACGACGCCGGAATCGCTTCGGCTTTCCAGCCAGTCGGCGTTGCCGAACCGCCCCACCAGCGAGGCGAGATCGCGCCGCAGGCGGTCGGCGCCCGCCACCTCACCGCCGATCAGCTTCGCCAGCGGCCTGATCGCGGCCGGCGGGACCCCGAACGGGCGCGCCGTCGAGGGCAGCATGTCGACGACCATCACCTTGCCGGCCAGCGACGGGTGGCGCGCCCCGATCATCATGGCGATCGATCCGCCCATCGAATGGCCGACGATCGCCGGGCGATCGAGGCGACGGGCGGCGATGTAGCGGGCGATCTCGTCGGCGACGGGCGCCGCGACGCGCCCGGACGCATTGCCCCCCGGCGGCGTGCCCGCGAAGCCGGCGACCTGGACGAGATGGTAGCGATAGCCGGCCACGGCGGCGACGGTGGAGCTCCAGACTCCGCGCGAGGCCGACAGGCCCGGGATCAGGATCACGTCGGGCCCGCTGCCGCGCACCGCGACGGAGATGCGGGCCGGCTTGAATGGCGCCGCGGCGGCGGGCGCCGCGGCCAGCCCAGGTACGGCGGCGACGGAGAGAAACAGCCAGCGACTCATGCGATGAAAGCTAGCGCGCCATGGTTAACGAATCCCAGACCGTAGAATCGCTGCCTTTCCGTCATTCCGGCATGGGCCCGGGTCGAGGCCGGGATGACGGGAAGGCTCCGCTGCGCTAGACCGCCCTCCATGCCACATCTCTATCTGGTCGACGGGTCCAGCTACATCTTCCGCGCCTATCACCGGCTGCCGCCGCTCACCAACCGGCACGGCCTCAACGTCGGCGCCGTCTACGGCTACACCACCATGCTCTGGAAGCTCGCCGAGAGCCTTCACAAGGAGGAAGGCCCGACCCACCTCGCCGTCATCTTCGACGCCGGCTCGCATACCTTCCGAAACGACATGTTCGAGGGCTACAAGGCGCAGCGGCCGCCGCCGCCGCCCGACCTCGTCCCCCAATTCCCGCTGATCCGCGACGCCACCCGAGCCTTCTCCCTGCCGTGCATCGAGGAGGACGGACTCGAGGCGGACGACATCATCGCCTGCTATTCGAGGGCGGCGCTGGAGGCGGGCTGGCGGGTGACGATCGTCTCCTCGGACAAGGATCTGATGCAGCTCGTCGAGGACGGCAAGCTCGACCTCTACGACACGATGAACGACCGCCGCATCGGCCGCGATTACGTCATCGAGAAGTTCGGAGTGCCGCCGGAGAAGCTGGGCGACGTCCTCGCCTTGATGGGGGACAGCGTCGACAACGTCCCCGGAGTGCCCGGCATCGGCCCCAAGACCGCTGCCCAACTCATCCAGGAATATGGCGATCTCGAAAACGTCCTCGCCCATGCCGAGGAGATCAAGAAGCCCAAGCTGAAGCAGAATCTGATCGAACATGCCGAGGCCGCTCGCCTCTCGCGCGATCTCGTGACCCTGGTCTGCGACGCGCCGCTGCCGGAGCCGCTCGACGGACTCGAGATGAAGGGCATTCCCGACGCGCCCTTGCGCGAGTTTCTCGAGGAGCAGGGATTCAAGTCGCTGCTGGCCCGGCTCAACGGGACCTCGCAGGTGAAAGCCCCGTCCGACAGCGCGACTCCGGTGCAGCGCGAAGTGCGGCCGGAGCCGAAGATCGACCGCTCCGCCTATGTCACGGTCACCACCGAGGAAGAGCTTGACCGCTGGATCGCCGAAGCGGTCCGCAACGGGCTGGTCGCCGTCGACACCGAAACCGATGGCTATGACTGCGTCACCGCGGCCCTGGTCGGAATCAGCCTCGCCACCGAATGCGGCAAGGCCTGCTACATCCCGCTCGAACATGGCGGCCACGACCTGCTGTCGGAGCGGCCGGAGCAGATCGCGGCCGAGGTTGCCCTGGCCAGGCTGAAGCCGATGCTCGAGGATCCGGCGATCCTCAAGGTCGGCCATAATTTCAAGTTCGACTGGATCGTCTTCGACCGCCGCGGGATCAAGGTGGCGCCGGTCGACGACAGCCTGGTGATGAGCTTCAACCTCGACGCCGGCGGCCTCAACAGCCATTCGATGGACGATCTGGCGAAGAAGCATCTCGACCATCAGTGCATCGCCTACAAGGACGTCTGCGGATCGGGGCAGAAGCAGATCAAGTTCAACCAGGTCCCGCTCGACCGCGCGACCGAATATGCCGCCGAGGACGCGGACGTGACCCTGCGCCTGTGGACCCGGTTCAAGACGCGGCTGCCGCACGAGCGCGTTGCCCGCGTCTACGAGATGGTCGACCGGCCGCTCGTCCCGGTGGTGGCCCGGATGGAGCGCGAGGGGGTCAAGGTCGACCGCGAGGAGCTGAACAAGCTCAGCCAGGAATTCCAGGCGCAGATCGTCGCCCTGGAGGAGAGGATCTGCGGCGAGGCCGGCTGCCAGTTCACCATCGGAAGTCCGCAGCAATTGGGCGAGGTGTTGTTCGGCAAGATGGGCTTGAAGGGCGGCCGCAAGGGCAAGTCCGGCACCTGGTCCACGGACGTTAACGAGCTCGAGCGGCTTTCGCGCGACGGAGTACCGATCGCCTCGCTTGTGCTTGAATGGCGCCAGCTTTCGAAGCTCAAGTCGACCTATACCGACGCGCTCCAGCAGCAGATCAACAAGGAGACCGGCCGGGTCCACACCAGCTATTCTCTGTCGGGCGCCCAGACCGGCCGCCTCTCCTCGACCGATCCCAACCTCCAGAACATCCCGATCCGGACCGAGATCGGACGCCGCATCCGCGACGCCTTCGTCGCCGAGCCGGGCCATGTCATGCTCGCCGCCGACTACAGCCAGATCGAGCTTCGGCTTGCGGCGCACATGGCCGACGTGCCCCAGCTCAAGGCGGCTTTCGCCGAGGGCGCGGACATTCACAGCCTGACCGCCCAGGAGCTGTTCGGCGAGGTCAACCGTGACACCCGCGCCAGCGCCAAGACGATCAACTTCGCCATCCTCTACGGCATCTCGCGCTGGGGCCTCGCCGGGCGGTTGAGCATCACAGCGGACGAGGCGCAGGCGATGATAGACCGCTATTTCGAGCGCTTCCCCGGCATTCGCGACTATATCCATTCGACGCTGGAGGGGGTCCGCGAGACCGGCTTCACCACCACCTTGTTCGGGCGCAAGACCCATTTCCCGATGATCCGGAGCAAGGTCCAGCACGAGCGCCAGGGCGCCGAGCGCGCGGCGGTCAACGCGCCGATCCAGGGCACCAGCGCCGACATCATCAAGCGCGCGATGGTTCGCATGTGCCCGGCGCTGGAGCAGCAGGGGCTGGGCTCCGTACGCATGCTGATGCAGGTCCATGACGAGCTCGTCTTCGAAGTTCCGGAAGGTGAGGTGGAGCGGGCCGGCGCGGTCATCCGCAACGTCATGGAGCGGGCGGCGGAGCCCGCCGTCACGCTCAGCGTGCCGCTCGGGGTGGATATCGGCACCGGTCCGAACTGGGGCGCCGCGCATTGATTCCACCCGCGCAGGGTGACGATATCGCCGCCCTCGCCAAGGGCGGGAGGACCAACTTCTTCGGCTTCCTGATCCGACTCGCCGCGCGCCTGCCCTTCCTGTTCATCGCCGGCCGCCTCTACGGGCCGGAGGCGCTCGGCGCCTTCGCTTATGCCGTCATCGTCATGGAGTTCGCCGCGCAGCTGGCGACGCTCGGTCTCAAGCGCGGGCTTGCGCAGCAGCTGTCGACGACGGACCAGCCGCACAGCTGCGTGGTGACGGACGCGATCCTCGCCGCCTTCATCGCCTCGGCGCTGTTCACGATCATTCTCATGGTGTTTCCGCAGGCGATGTTCCCGGCAGGAGGGGTGCACGGCGCCGACTGGCTGCTGCCGATGGTGATTTTCGGGATCGCCGGGGCGGACATCGCTCTGGCCGCCCTCGCTTACCGCCACGATATCGGCGCCACCGTACGCGCCCGGGCCATTGTCGAGCCGTGGACGATCAGCATCGCGGCGGGCGTGTGCGTGCTGATCTTTCCCGCCGCGGAGGACGGGACCCGATCCCGGGACGGATTGATCATCGCCTATGTGATCTCGGTAACGGCCGGGCTGGTGGCATCCTTGTGGCCGCTCTACCGCAGCTACGGCCTGCCCCAGAACTGGAAGCCGAACCCGGCCAAGCTCCTCTACGTCGCCCGCCTCAACATCCCGCTCGCCGCCGCCGACGCCATCGAATGGGGCTCCCGCCGGCTCGACATCGCCATCCTCGGACTGTTCGTCGCGCCTTATTGGGTGGGAGTCTACTATGTCGGCCAGCAGGTCGCCTCGCTGCCGCAGAAGCTGAAGACGAGCTTCGACCCCATCCTCGCACCGGTCATCACCCAGAAGCTCGCGGAGGGCGACAAGCAGGCGGTGGCGAAGCAGGTTCGGCAGGTCGGCTTCTGGGTGATCGCCGCCCAGGCCGGAATCGCGCTCGCTTTGGGCATTCCGGGCGAGGCGGTAATGGGCCTGGTCGGAGAGGAATTCGTCGGCGGCACCGGCGCATTGGCCTTCCTGCTCGCCGCCGAGGTCGTCGCGGCGACGGCGGCGGTCTCCGAAGCCGCGCTCGTCTACGTCGCCCGGCATCGCAACCTGATGATCTCGTCGCTGATGATCGCGGTCCAGGCCGGCCTCACCATCCTGTTCATCCTGAGCGTCAAGCAGCTTCCGCTGCGGCCGGAGAGCGTCCAGGCCTATCAGGCGGCGAGCGCCGCGGCGGCTTTGATGCTCGCGCTCGGCATGGCCTCGATCCTCAAGGCGAGGTTGCTCTGCCGGCTGCTCGACGCGCCGGTCCAGGGCTGGCGCTGGCCGCTGGTCTGGGCGGCCGCGGCGGCGGTGATAGTGGGCCAGCTGTTCACGATGCTGCCCCAGTCGCTGGAATGGGTCGAGCTGTCGATCGGAATTCCCGCCATCCTCGCCACCTTCGGGATCGTCGTCTGGTGGAAGGGCTTCACTCATGACGACCGGCTGCTGTTCCGGATGAAGAAGGACGAGGAGCCCGAGCTTCCGCCTCCCCCCGGACTCACGCCGCCCGGAGCCGGTCCGCCACCCGTCTAGTGCCGGAAGTGGCGCATTCCGGTGAAGACCATCGCAAGCCCCGCTTCGTCCGCCGCTGCGATCACTTCGTCGTCGCGGATCGAGCCGCCCGGCTGGATCACCGCCGTCGCGCCCGCCTCGACCGCGGCGAGGAGGCCGTCGGCGAAGGGGAAGAAGGCGTCCGAAGCGACGGCGGAGCCGACCGTCCTCGGTTCCGGCCACCCCGCCTTGTCCGCCGCGTCGCGCGCCTTCCAGGCGGCGATCCGCGCCGATTCGAGCCGGTTCATCTGGCCGGCGCCGATGCCGGCGGTAGCGCCCTCCCTGGCGTAGACGATGGCGTTCGACTTGACGTGCTTCGCCACCGTCCAGGCGAAGAGGCAGTCGGCCAGCTCCCGCTCGTCGGGATGGCGCCTGGTGACGACCTCGAGCTGGTCGCCGCCGACGCGGCCATTGTCGCGCGACTGCAGCAGATAGCCGCCGGTGATCGCCTTCAGAATCAGCCCCGGCCGCGCCGGATCGGGCAGGCCGCCGGTCAGGAGCAGGCGGAGATTCTTCTTGCGGGCGAAGATCGAGCGAGCGTCGTCGTCGGCGCCGGGAGCGATCACCACCTCGGTGAAGATCCGCGTCATCGCCTCGGCCGCTGCGCCGTCGAGCGGGCGGTTGACGGCGATGATCCCTCCGAAGGCGGAGACGGTGTCGCAGGCGAAGGCGGCCTCATAGGCATCGACCAGGCTCGAGGCGACCGCGACTCCGCAGGGATTGGCATGCTTGACGATCACGCAGGCCGGGTCGCCGTCGCGGAATTCGGAGACCAGCTCGAGGGCCGCGTCGGAATCGTTGTAATTGTTGTAGCTGAGCGACTTGCCCTGGATCTGCTCGGCTTGGGCGATGCCCCGGCCATGGGGGCCGGCGGGGAGGTAGAGGGCGGCTTTCTGGTGCGGGTTCTCGCCGTAGCGAAGCTCCGGGCCGCGGTTCATGGTGAGGGGGAGGACATCGGGGAAGATCTGCCTCTGGTCGGCGAAGGCGAACCATTGGGCGATAGCCGAATCATAGGCGGCGGTCGCGGCAAAAGCCTTGGCTGCCAGATACTCGCGGAACGCCGGTGACGTCGTTCCGCCATCGGCGTCCAAAGTGGCCACGAGCTGAGGATAGTCGCCGGGATCGACACAGATCGTCACGAAGCGGTGGTTCTTGGCGGCCGACCGCACCATCGACGGCCCCCCTATGTCGATATTCTCGACGATCTCGTCGCGGCCGGCGCCGCGGCCGACGGTCTGGGCGAACGGGTAGAGATTGACGACGACGAGATCGATCGCGCCGATGCCGTGCTCCGCCATCGCCGCCGCATGGGCCGGATCGTCGCGGACGGCGAGCAGGCCGCCATGGATCTTCGGGTGGAGGGTCTTGACCCGGCCGTCCATCATTTCGGGGAAAGCGGTGAGGTCGGAGACGTCCTTGACCTCGAGCCCGGCCTCCCGAAGCGCCCTGGCGGTGCCGCCGGTCGAGACCAGCTCGACCCCGTGACGGGCGAGGGCCCGGGCGAGCTCGACGAGGCCCGTCTTGTCGGACACCGAAAGCAGCGCTCGGCCAATCTTCACTCTATCCTGCACGTCGAGCTCCAGCAGATTTTCTGGCAGTCACACACAACCGTTCGGGCTGAGCTTGTCGAAGCCCTCCCTTGTCCGGTTCGGGCAAGAAATAAAGGGCTTCGACAGGCTCGGCCCGGACGAAAGAGCGTCGATCGGCGAATCTATCCCGCGCGGCGGAAGATCCAGGCGATGGCGGTACCGTCGGGCGGGCTCTCCCCGGCGACGACCAGCTGCGACGTCTCGCGAAGACCCGCGTCGCCGTCGATCCACAAGCTGTCCTCGATGGCGAGGCGGCCGCCGCGGCAGCGGAACTGCCAGACGGTGCGGCCGCGAATCCTGAGCAGGGCCCCCTGCCCGTCCGCCGTGGTCGCCGCCTCCACGTCGGGATGGAGATGGAAGCGGACCGCGTAAGGGATGGCTTCGGCGCGGCGGCGGCGCCCTTCCAGGGTCAGCAGGTCCTGGCCGCGAAGCTCGCGCCCGTCGGCGGCGAGGGTGAGCTGGCGCTGGTGGACGAGGCCGAAGCGGCGGACATAGCCGTCGTGGCTGGCCTCGACCATGATCACCCCGGCCGTCTCGTCGCGCGCCAGCTCGACCTGCGATACGCCCTTGCCGAGGCTGCCGTCGTCATGAACGGCCGTCGAATTGCGGTCGCCGAGCGTGAGCGTCGAATGGGCGGCGCTGCTCCTCAAGGCGTGGACGAGCTCCGCCGGCAGAGCGCCCGCCGCGGCTCCGGGGCCGCCGCAATTGACGACCAGGCGGTTCGGCCCCTCCGACAGCTCGAAGGCGAGGGTGGAGGCGCAGCCGCCGGCGAAGGCGCGGGTCGGCGGCGGCGGGGCCGCGTCGAACAGGGCGATCGAACTCTTCGCCTCGAGCCGCTGATAGCCCCATCCGCGCGGCTGGCGAAGCGGCCGCACCCGGACTCCGCTTCCCTCCACCGCCGCGGCGATCCGCCGCTTCGAACCCATGTTGCCGCCCTGCCAGCTGGACAGCGCCTCGTCGCCCAGGGTGACTCCGAGCAGGGCTCCGACCGCGCCGGCCAAGGCGTCCGCGACCGCGTCCGGAATCTCCCGGTCGCCGGCATAGTAGACCGCGCGCAGCTGGGCGAGCAGCTCGACCAGCATCAGCTGCTCCTCGGGCGAGCGGCTGACGAGGCCGCCATCGTCGTGAAGCGAGGCGGCGAGCGCCCTCAGCAGCCCGGCCTCGCCGCGCCCCAGGCGGGCCGGCCCGCCCTGGACGACCAGAGCGGCGGCGATCACCCCGGCCCAGGCGGTGACCCTCGCCAGGCCCGGGCGCGCTTTCTCCGCGGCCTTGTCGAGGTGGCGGGCGCCGCGCGACAGAGTGTTGAGGAGCACCGCGCGATAGGCCGGGTCGCGGCTCGACAGGATGTAGGGCGCGTAGGCGGTCCAGAAGAGGATCCGCCGCCCCCACAGATCCGCCCGCCAGCCCCGCTCTCCGACCGTATCGGCATGAGCGGCCAGCCATTTGTGGACGACCTTCTCGGCCAGCTTGGCGCCGCGCTCCCGGGTCGCGGCGGCGGCGAGGTCGCGAAGCCATTCGAAGCTCTGCAGATAATCGGACAGGTCGGCCGGCAGGCCGGGATCGTTGAAGTCGAGAGTCTCGAGCGCCACCGCCTCGCCGCGGCGAACCAGGCGGCCCTTGAGGATCGCCTCGCCCGCCGCCTTGTCGCCGGCGATCGGATCCTTGGGCACGGCGAGCAGCTTCAGCGGATGGCGGCCGCGAAGCCGCAAGGCGTGGAAGGGAGTACGCCAGGACAGGCGATGGAGCAGCGACGATATCTGCTCGCCCAGCGAGGCGCCCTGGCCGCCGCCGACCCGGATCAGCCGCTTGCCCGGCTCGATCTCGCCGGCCTCGGGCGAGTCGATCTTCTCGAGCAGGCTCATCGCCGCAGATCTTCGATATTGGCCGAATAACGCGACGGACCTCCGCGGAAGGTGGCGGTTCCGGCGACCAGCACGTCGGCGCCGGCGTCGATCGCCCTCCGGGCCGTGGTGGAGTCGATGCCGCCGTCCACCTCGAGATCGACGGCGAGGCCCTGCTTGTCGATCTGCTTCCTGACCGCCTCGATCTTGCGCAGCTGGCTGTCGATGAACCCTTGCCCGCCGAAGCCCGGATTGACGCTCATCACCAGGACCAGGTCGACCTCTTCGAGGACGTAGTCGAGCATCTTGGCGGGCGTGGCGGGGTTGAGCGCCACTCCGGCGCGCTTGCCGAGGGCGCGGATCGCCTGGAGAGTGCGGTGAAGATGAGGCCCCGCCTCGGGGTGTACGGTCAGGATGTCCGCCCCCGCCTCCGCGAACGCCGCGAGGAAAGGATCGACCGGCGAGATCATCAGGTGGACGTCGAACGGCCTGGCGCTGTGCGGGCGGAGCGCCTTCACCACGGCCGGCCCGATGGTGAGGTTGGGCACGAAATGCCCGTCCATCACGTCGACATGGATCCAGTCCGCCCCGGCTTCGTCGACCGCGCGCACCTCCTCGCCGAGCCGGGCGAAATCGGCCGAGAGTATGGAAGGAGCGATGCGGACCGGCTGCTGCACCCGCGAACGTTAACCCTGCCCGAGTCGCGCGGCAAGGAAAGGGAAATACTTATCCCCGCTTTGTTGGGCGCCGCTCTGGGCATGCGGGGACCCGCGTCCGACCCCATTCGGCATCGGAGCAAATTTTGCTCGCACGAAGATCACAAAGGCACGAAGCGGTCCGGGCCGGACCTCGGCCAGCGCTGTCGACGCGTCGAGACACGATATTCCATCGGCCTGATTGGACTGTTTCGGACCCAATGCCGGTCGTTCGAGCCCGGGACCGGCGGTAGCCTCAAGTCTGCCGGGCCGGGCCGTTCGAGCGAGTCGCGCGGAGGCTCGGCAAACCGTGGGAGAATAAGGATGCTTAGGAAACTCAATCTGAGAACAATGGCCGGGCTGGCTGCGGCGCTGGCGATGGCGGGGCTGTCGGGGCCTGCTTCGGCGCAGAGGCTGAATGAACCCCGGCCGGAATGCATGCAGGAAGTCAGAGCTTATTGCGCCATGTACTGGGATGAATCCTGGCAACAACCCAATTTTGCGAACGAACAGGCGTGCGTCGACCATTATGACGAGATGTGCTATTATGAATGGACTTATTATTATTGAGGACTGACTGGCCGAACGGGATCCCCGTCGGATCGCATCCGACGGGGTCCCATGTTCTCGAGTCCGTGCACATCCGGAGCGGAGCCGCCCCCGCAGGCGAGGGTCCAGCGGCGCGACGCCAGCGACCAGACCCTCGAGCATATTGAGATGACGGCATGATAATGCCGCCGGGATGAATGAATTCATCTCCAGCTCCGGACGTAAGGCTGACGATTTCCGCACTCGAGCGACCAATTGGACGGTTTCGGACCGAATGCTCGTCGTCCCATCCCCGTGAGCGGCCTATTCTTCCATTGCGCGCCGAGCGTTCGAGCGAATCGCGTGGGAGTCCGGCGAACCGTGGGAGAATGAGGATGGCGAACGGAAGAATGAGAGTGCGCGGCGCCTTTGCCGCTTCGATCCTGCTCGCGGCTTCGCTGGCCTGGGCGCCGGCGATCGCGAAAAAGCCGCCGCCGCCGCCGCCCGAAGAGCCCGATCCCTGGGAGGGCTGCACGCCTTGGGGACCGGTCATCTATGGAGTCGATTGCTGCGACTATCCGGAGCTGATCGTGCCTTGCGAAAGCCCGTCTTCGGATCCTGTCGTTCGTCCCGAGGACGGGTCGGCAAAGTCGGCCCGGCAAGGCACGACCGGGTAAAAACCGGCACCGTGCGTGGTCCCCGGCTCCCGCTTCCGCCGGGATGACGGAGCTCAGACCCGGCGGAACCGGGCGATGAAGAAGCCGTCGGCTCCGCCCGCCTCGGCGAACAGGCCGGGGAGGATCCGGAGCCGATTGCCTTCGACCGGGATCGCGGCGGGCAGCTCGCCGGCCTCGAGGTGAGCGGGCTCGAAGTCGCGGCGTTCGGCCAGGAACGCCTCGACCACCGCCTCGCCCTCCTCGGGTTCGAGCGAGCAGACGGAGTAGACCAGCATACCGCCAGGCCTCAACCAGCCGGCGGCGCGGGCGAGCATCGCTTTCTGGCCCTCGGCGAGCTCGGCAATGGCGCGGGGGCGGACCCGATGGAGGACGTCGGGGTGGCGGCGATAGATGCCGGTCGCCGAGCAGGGCGCGTCGAGCAGGATCGAGTCCACCTTTTCCGGAGGCGACCAGCGCAGGATGTCGGCCGCGATCACCTTCGCGGAGAGATTGGTCCGCTCAAGATTCTCCGAAAGTCGTGCGAGACGACTTTCGGACGAGTCGACGGCGGTCACGTCGAAGCCGGCGCTGGCGAGCTGCATCGTCTTGCCGCCGGGCGCCGCGCACAGGTCCAGGGCGGTCCGCCCTTGGCCCGGGCCGAGCAGTCGGGCGGGGAGCGAGGCGGCGACGTCCTGCACCCACCAGCCGCCTTCGCCATAGCCGGTGAGGCCGGCGACGGCGGCGCGGGCCGGAAGGCGAAGATGGCCGGGCATCAGGCTGAGGCCCTCCATCTCGGGGGGCGGCTCGGTCCCGGCGGCGAAGCAGAGGTCGAGCGGCGGCGGCGCCGCGAGCAGCCTGGCGGCCTCGGCGGCGACAGCCTCGCCCCAGTTGCGGGTCCAGCGCGCCTCGACCGCCGCCGGCAGCGAAGGGAGGGGCGGAAGCGCGGCTCCCTGCCGCAACAAGGTTCCGAAGACGCCGTGGACCAGCTTGCGCGGGCCGCCGTCGACGAGCGGAAGGACGGTCGAGATCGCCGCGTGGGGAGGCGTGTCCAGCGCCAGCGCCTGGACGAGCGCGATCCGGAGCGCGAAGCGGGCCTTGGCGTCGTCGGGCAGGCGGTTGCGGGTGGCGGAGTCGATCAGGGCGTCGAGATCGGACAGGCGCCGCAACGCCTCGGCGGCGATGGCGTGGGCGAGGCCGCGGTCGTTGGGAGCGAGCCCGCGCGCCGCGGTGTCGAGCGCGGCCTCGAGCGGAAGGCCCTTTCGAAGCACCGCGTCGAGCAGGCTGAGCGCGGCCCGCCGGGCCGGGAGCCCCCCCGGATCGGAAGGACGGTTCATAACGCGGAAAGCCACGGCCAGGAAAAATAGGCCGCCGCTGCGAACGCGCTCCAGCAGTAGACTCCCAGCAGCGCCGCGACCCATTCCGGCACCGGGTTGTCCGGCTTCTTGTGCGGTGGCACTTTCGAAAAATCGCGGAAGTAATCGAGCGTCACGACCTCGATGAAGAAATCGCCGGTTGCGCGGAAGAAGAC
>DASPJA010000078.1:0-34389 GCA_035628835.1 Allosphingosinicella sp. | reverse complement strand
GCCGTTGGGTGGCTTACCGGCTGGCCCGGGCCCTATTGCCCCCACCGGCGGCGTTTCTCCTGGCTCCGCTCCGCCAGAGCCGCGATGACCTCGGTTCGTCGCCATGGATATGCTCGGCCCGGACGACGACTTCGTGGAGCGGCGCGAGGACCCGGGCGTGAGGGGAGTGCCAGAAAGGCATGGAACGAGACTGCGTCCTCGCCTGCAACAATCGCAACCCTTTTCCACGCCCGGCGGCATCGAACTGACACAAGGCCCCGGCATTCCGGCCGATCCGGCGGCAGCGGCCGCGCGAAATCCATCACAATCTCGAGGAAAACGGCGATGAACCCGAACAAGGCCCTGTGGGAGAAAGGCGATTTCACCCGGATCGCGCAAACCATGCGCGAGAGCGGCGAGGCTCTGGTCGCCTCGCTCGGCATCGGTCCCGGAGTCGAGATGCTCGACCTAGGCTGCGGCGACGGCACCACCGCCCTTCCGGCCGCGCGGGCCGGCGCGGACGTGCTCGGCGTCGACATCGCCTCCAACCTGGTCGCCGCCGGCAATGCCCGCGCCGAGGCGGCGGGGCTGCGCAACCTCCGCTTCGAGGAAGGCGACGCGTCCAGCCTCGCCGGCCTCCCCGATGGCCGCTTCGACCTCGTCCTCAGCATGTTCGGGGCGATGTTCGCCCCGCGCCCCTATGACGTCGCCCGGGAGATGGTGCGGGTCACCCGCCCCGGCGGCCGGATCGTCATGGGCAACTGGATTCCGGGCGATCCCACCCTGGTCGCCCAGATCCTGAAGATCAGCGCCGCTTTCACGCCGCCGCCGCCCGAAGGCTTCGTCAGCCCGGTCGCCTGGGGGATTGAGGACAATGTCCGCGAGCGTTTCGCCGCCGCCGGCGTGGCGCCGGAGAATGTCGCCTTCGAGCGCGCCACCTGGGTCTTCCGCCACTCGGGCCCGCCGGTCGAGTTCCTGGCGATCTTCCGCGATTTTTACGGCCCGACGATGAACGCCTTCGACGCCGCGGCCAAAGACGGCCGCGAGGCGCGGCTTCAGTCGGAGCTGGAGCAGCTTTTCGAGGCGCAGAACCAGGCCGGCGCCGGCAGCACCGAAATTCCCGCCACCTACCTCAAGGTGACGGTGACCAAAGCCTGAGCGGGCGGCCGCGGTCGAGCCGGGTTCCGGATCAGCCCCGCGGCTTGGCCTTCTTGGTGTAATAGCCGCCGCAGATGCGCTGCAGACCGAACAGGTCACGGCCGGTACCGAAGCGCGCCGGAGCGAAGCGCGCGGCTTTGGGCGCCACCGTCGTCTTCGGCATTCGCGCCTTGATCATGGCCGCCGCCGCCGCGAGCCCGGCTTCGTCGACCGGGGCGAAGGCGGGCGGGGAGACGGTGTCGAAGAAGCCGACCGGGCTGCCGCTTTTGGCCGTCACCCGGCCGCTGCTGACGGCGAGCGTCTGCAGCTCCTCCACGTGCTTCGCCGCGTCGAATTCGCCCAGATAGAGGACCTCTCCCGGCTTGATCGTGAACCGCAGGCTGCCTCCGTTGAAGCAGAGCGACCACAGATCCTGCCTCGAGAAATCGCGGAACACGTAGGTGCCGGGCTTCATCACCTCCACGAGATAGCCGTCGACGAAGCTCTTCGGCCGGCCGGCGAGGGTCTCCATGCCGCCGAAAGGGGCGCCCTGCAGCTTCTCCTCGGCCGGGTCGTAGGACTGGACGCCCATCCGCCACGAAGTCTTGTAGCCCGGCGGGCGGGGAATGTCGGGGGCCTTGAAGACGACCAGCGCGTCCGCCGAGCCGGGCGTGATCGCGAAATCGGCGACGTCCTTGGCCAGGACCGGCGCGGCGGCCGCGGCGGCCACCAAGGTTGCGGCGAGCACCGCGGCATTGAGTCTTCCCATGATCATTTCCCCTTCCCCGAGAGCCTATTAGAGCATCGGGCGCAAAATGTGCACCGCCTTCGTCATGCCGGACTTGATCCGGCATCCCACTTGCAGCCGGAAGGTGTCGAGAAGGCGGATCCCGGAGCAAGTCCGGGAAATGCGGCGCGTGGACCGGCCGGCGCCTTGACGCGGCCGCGAGACGATGTGACCACCCTCCCGGGAGGACGGCCACATGCGCGTTTCCGGATTGATCGCCGCGACATCGATATTGGTCTCCGCCTGCGGGACGGGCGACCGAGGCCCGACCGCCGCGGCCGAGGCCGGCAATGAAGCCGAGGCTCCCGCCGCCGGAAACCAAATTGCCGCCACCCCGGCCGCCACGCCCGAAAAAAGCGCGGCGATGCGCTGGGACCTGCAGTCGAGCGGCGAAGGCGCCGCCTTGGCGCTGCTCCCCGGATCGGGGCCCGCGGCCATCCGCCTCTTCTGCCCCGCCGGGCGGAACCGGCTGCTGGTCAACGTCCCCGGCTTCCGGCCTATCGGCAGCGAGGAGCGGCTTTCGTTCGGCGGCGGCGGGGACGCGGTCGCTCTGGTCGCGGACCCGCGCGGCGACAGCCAGCGCGGCGGCGTCAGCGGCGCCGGCGAGGTGCCGGACGGCCTGAAGGCGCTGGTCGCGGGCCCGCTATCGGCCAGCTATGGCGCACAGCGCAGCGGCCCCCACCCGGCGCCTCCGCGGTCGCTCGCCAGTGCCTTCGTCGCCGCCTGCCGCGAAGGCGCGACGGCCGCTCGCCAGGCCGCTGAGGGGCCCGCCGGGTCGGCCAGCCCCTGTCTCGTCCAGGACGG
This sequence comes from Allosphingosinicella sp., assembly GCA_035628835.1. Lineage (GTDB taxonomy): Bacteria > Pseudomonadota > Alphaproteobacteria > Sphingomonadales > Sphingomonadaceae > Allosphingosinicella. Next base: position 31,682 of record DASPJA010000078.1, on the reverse strand, counting down.
CGAGCGCCTCCGCATCTCGCCGCTGCGGGCGGTCGGCACCGAACCCTTCTGGGGCGCCCGGATCGAGGGCCGCTGCGTCACTTATTCGCATCCCGAGGACCAGAAGGGCACCCGGATATGGACCCGCCACACCTCCGGTCCGGACGGCGGCATCTGGACGGGCTCGCTCGGCGGCAAGCCGTTCCGGCTGGCGACCCGCGCGCGGAAGGACTGCTCCGACGGCATGTCCGACCGGCGCTATCCTTTCGAGGTGGATCTCCTCGTCGGCGGCGAGCGGCGCAGCGGCTGCGCCGAGCCACTCTAGCCGCGAGCCTCCCTCCTCCCCTCCCTGGAAGGGAGGGGCCGGGGGTGGGTCCGCCGAAGGCGGGCGAAACTCCGAGTCGGGGAAGTCTCGCTGCGCTCGCCTACCCACCCCCAACCCCTCCCTTGCAGGGAGGGGAGTTCCTGCTACCGGCGGCCGCGGCGGACTCCGGTGAAGCGGCGCTGGGTGCCCAGCCCCTCGAACAGGCCGGTCATCTTTCGGCCCTGGATCCGGCCGGTGACGGTGAAGGGGATGGCCAGCCGCCTCCCGTGAAGCGTGAAGGTCGAGCCGGAGATCGATCCGGTGGCGGTGGCGCCGCCGCGGTCGTAGACGGTCGCGACCAGCTCGCTCCCGCGCTGCTCGACCACCATCGAGCCCTTCCGGGTCTCGCCCCGCCGGTTCTTCCACGTCAGGTCCCAGGTGCCGCCGATACGCTGCGGCGCCGGTGCCGCCTGAGCGGGGGCCGAGAATGGAGACGGCATACCGCCGGCCTCGGCAAGGGCGCCGGCGGCTAGCAGGGCTAAAGCGGCGGCACGAATGGACGAACGCATATTATCTCCTCGATTCAGGCAGCTTGCTGGCGGTCGTTCGGCCAAACCGACCGCCGGTCCAAAGGTTCAGCGGTGGAGGGACGGGCAAGTTCATCGCTCCCGACCCGAGGGGGCTAGGGCTCCCGTGACGCCCGGACGATCCGCACCGGCTTCTCGATCATCTGCCCCCGCATCGGCCCCCGTCCGGCATTGGCGACGGTCGGAGCGGCGAGGATGGCGCGGACCACGTCCATCCCCTCCTCGACCCGGCCGAAGGCGGCGAAGCCCGGGCTGCCCGGCTTCGAGTCCATTGCCGGCATGGCCCCGCCGACGACGATGAAGAAGTCGCCCATCGCCCCCGCCGGCGCGGCGCGGGCCATCGAGACGGTGCCGTCGACATGCTCGAGGCCGGTCTCGCTCGTCGGCTCGTGGGCGATCGGCGGGAAGGAGCGCCGGGCGCTGTGGCGGATGCCGCCCTGGACGAAGCCGCGCCCCGCCGCGCCCTTCGTCCGCGCCGCGCGGTAGAAGAAGGTGCCGTCGAACCTTTTCGCCTCTGCGTAGCGGACGAAGTTGGCCGTGGTGACCGGCGCGCGCTTGTGGTCGAGCGCGAGCAGGATCGGCCCGGCCTCGGTCTCGAGGCGGATTCGGACGATGTCGGCCAGAGGCGCCGGAATTGACGCCGCCTGCGTCGCCTCGTTGGCGACGCGGACTGGTGCGTCGCCGCATGCAGCGAGCGCCAGGGCTAAGGAAAAGCCGGCGAGACGACGGATCATTTGGGATTGCGCATGTGGAGGCTTTCGATGATCTCCGGGAAAGAGACTAGCTTAGGATAGGAGTTCGGAACTTCCAGCGCGACGCCTCGGGTCAGAAGCTCGTTAATGTGATTGGCCGCGCCTTGGTAGGAAACGCCGAGCGTCCGGGCGATTTCTCCCACCGACATTGCCGGTCTCTCGAAGGCGAGATCGATGATCCGCAGCGTCAGCGCTGACCGTCTCGCCGTCTGGAACTGCTCACGATACCGTTGATGAAGGTCCTGCAATTGTCCGGCGACCGCAATGGTTTCCTGGGCCGATTCCGACACCGCGCCGAGGAAGAACTCTATCCAACTGGACCAGTCGCCAGCCTTGGATACGTTATACATCAGGTCGATATACGTGTCCTTGTGGCGTTCAAAATAGGGGCTCATGTACAGCAAGGGTTGCGGGAGCGTGCCGTTTTCGATCAGCGACAAGGTTATAAGCATGCGCCCGACACGGCCGTTGCCGTCGGCGAATGGATGGATCGCTTCGAATTGATAATGTGCCAGGGCGGCGTCGATCAATGGCGACGAAGCGGTCCGGTCGGCCCGATTGAGATAGGCGGTGAGCTGATCCAGAGCCTCGGCGGCTTCGGCCGGAGGTGCTGGTATGAAGCGCGCGGTCTCGATTCGCCCCGTGCCTCCAATCCAGTTCTGGTCGCGCTTGAGCTCCCCCGCTTCCACCGTTGCTCCCCGGTGGCGAGCCACTCCGTGAAGGAGGATACGGTGCGCATTGCGGATGAGCCGGCTGGAAATAGGCAGAGCCGGCAGTTCGGCTATCGCGGCTTCGAGCGCGCGGACGTAGTTTAATACTTCTCGATTGTCTTCGCGTTTGGAGCTCTCTCCAGCGCCGGCCTCGAAGAGGAACAGCTCCGAAAGCGTGGTGTAGGTGCCTTCCATGCTCGATGAGGAGACCGCCTCCCTGCGCTGCAACGGTCTGATCAGAAGCATCGGGTTGGCGATGGTTCGGCCTATGCCCTTCAGCTCCCCTACCGCCTGAGATGCTTGGGTGAGGGCTCCCAGCAGGGGATTTATATCGAGGTTTTTTGGCGGCAAAGGATGCGGGACGAACGCCTTTCGGTTTGCGATCGTCGGAACGAGCCGTCCGGTTGCGGCAGATCCGAAGCCGTTTCGATCCATGTTCAACCGCCGTTGAAGGTACACGCTGAAGTTTCAACGTAAAGTTGAGTTTGTTGAAGCCGTCTATGGCACTTTCAAATTTCGTTGGCAAACTCGCCGATTTTTCCGCTAGCAAATCGGCCCTCTTTTTCGCGCAATATGCGACCACGCAGGATTCCTGCACGGGCAGCCGCGAATGAAAGGCCCGGCGGCGCTTTCCGGCACGGATAGGGTGGGTCTTTCACCCAGGCGATCCGCAAAAAAAAGCCCCGGCCGACGGGCCGGGACGCCTTTCAAGACCTTCGAAGACCGCGCCTATCTGTTCATCGGGTAGATGCGCAGCACCGTCCCGGTGCGGGCGTCGATCTGGTAGATCTGGCGCGAGTCCGAGCGGTAATGGACTCCGTTGCCGTCGCGGAACTGGGTGCGATAGGCATAAGGCACGCCGCCGAGACCGGCGGAAGCCCGCTGGCCGACGCGAAGGCCGTCATTGCCGGTGACCCGGTCGATTATCTGGCCGACGATGCCCCCGTTATTGGTCTGCTGGTAGCCTTCGTCATTGTCCCAGCGGCCGTCGCGATTGTGATCACGGTCGTCATAGCCGTCGCGGTTGCCGTCGTAGCGCGAGTCGACGTCCCAGCGGCCGTCGCGATTGCCGTCGCGGTCGTCCCAACCGTCACTGTCGCGATCGTAGCGGCTGTCGACGTCGCGGTCGCCGCGGCTGTAGCGGTCGTCGTCGCGGTCGAAGCCGTCGCCGCCGCCGCCGCCGTAGCGGTTGTCGCCGCTGCGCTCGGCGAGGCGAATGCCTCGGCGGAGATTGTTGATCCGCTGCTGAAGGTCGGCGCGCTCGCGGCCGCTGATTCCGTCGCGGGCATAGAGGGTCTCGAGCCTGGTCAGCTGGCGAAGCTGCTCGCGCAGCGGAACGGCTTCGGCGCGGGTGATGGCGCCGCTGCGGACGCCGGCCTGGAGCCGCACCTGCAGCTGGTCGGCGCGGACTTCGACGTTGCCGTAGCCGTTGCCGCCATAATTGCCGGACTGGGCGGAGGCGGGCGCGGCGGCGATGGCCGTCGTGGCGGCCAAAGCGATGAAGATGATCTTTTTCATGTCGATGCTCCTGTTTCGGGCGCTCCCCAACGCTTGCCGGGCACTCAGCGCCCTTCGCGGTGAGGTCAGCCTGAACGGCATCCACAGCTGAGGTTCATCGCCCCTCAAAGGAGATTCGATTTCGAAGGCCCGGGCAAAGGCCGGGAGCCGTTCGCAGGGCAAGGCTGCCGCACCCCGGCTTTCGCCGGGGCGCTTCAGAACGTCCCGGGAGCCTCGCGCTGCACGACGCTCGGCCGCTCGGGCACCAGCAGCTCGCGCTTGCCGAGCGCCTGCGTGGTGAACCCGCCGCCGGCGGAGGCGGTGATCGGCGTGCAGGCCTTGCCGGCGAGAAAGTCGAGGGCGGCCCGGGTCGAGGCTTCCGACGGGTCGCCGAGCGGGCGGGTGATGTCGTCGCCCGCCGCGCAGCTCGCCTCCACCGTGCTCGCCAGGCCGTCGAAATAATCGCCCTGGCGCGCCGCATTCTCGGTCTTGAAGGCGACCACCCGAAGCCGGTCGTCGCACGCCGGCTGGTCGATCCCGATCTGGCCCACCGGCTTGCCGTAGGTGTTGGAGCCGATCAGCGCCGCCCGGTTGTGCAGATAGGGGATGAAGGCATTGATGATCAGCTCGCTGGCCGAGGCCGAGCTGTCGGTGCCGATGAAGGCGATCCGGGTCGGGGCGATCGATTCGGTCTTCGGGAGGAAGGAGCGGGTCGTGTTGTTCGACGATTTCTCCGGCCGGAAGGTGGTGAAGCTGAACACGTCCGTGGGCGAGCGGTCCGCCCCCATCAGGTCGCCGATCAGCGCCGCGATCGAGACGAGGCCGCCGCCATTGTAGCGCACGTCGACGATGATGTCGGTGACGCCCTGCGCCTTGAAGCTCGCGAAGGCCTGGCGGAGCGCCGGATCGGCCGTGTTGATGAAGGTGCGCAGATTGACGTAGCCGGCCTTGCGCCCGCCATTGTCGAGGATCTTGGCGCCGTAGCGGCTGGACACGGGGGGGAGCGCATAATCGGCCTTGGCGACGGTGACGTCGCGAGTGCCGGCGGCGTCGCTGATGCGCAGGACCCGGGTGACCCCGGGACTGGACGGCCCGAGCGCGTTGCTGACGGCCTGGGGCCCGCCCGAGGCCATGAGCGCGCTGACCAGCTGCAGATTGCCGGCGCCGGTGCCGATCGCCAGGAGCTCGGCGCCCCGGTCGATCCCCGCCGCGAGCGCAGGCGCTCCCTCATAGGCTTCGGAGACGAAGACGCGGTTCTGCCCGGTGTCGTAGGAGAAGCGCACTCCGAAGCCCGCGCTCGATCCCGAGTTGAAGAAGGCGTTGTCCTCAGCGATCGAGGTCAGGTAGGTGAAATACCGGTCCCGGCGCTGAGCCCGCGCGGTCGCCGTCAGGGCGTCGATATAATCCTCAACCGTGGAATAAGCGGCGGGATTGGGGTTCGCGGGGAGGGTCTCGGGGAACAGATACCATTCGCGCAGCTGCGCGAGGGCCCAGTCCTTCCGGGCGCTCAGCGAGCAGGCCGAGGCGGACGGCGGGGGCGGAGGCGTGGGCGTCGGTCCGGCGACCGGGGGCGCGGGGTTGCCGCCTCCTCCTCCGCCGCCGCCGCCGCACGACGACAGCATCGCCACCAGAGCGAGTGCCGTTCCAAACCGAAAGCGCTTCATCCCCAACCCCCAAGCTCTACAGATTCTTCAACTATTTAGCGGACTTAGGCGGGCCCGTCAGCTTCTATTTTCCTCCGCCCCCGCCGCCCGCTAAAGGCGTCGCGGCAAGGAGTATCGACGATGGGCGGCCGCGAGGGAATATCGCTCTTTTCCTACGGCACCCTGCGCCAGGAGAATGTCCAGCTCGCCACCTTCGGGCGGCTGCTCGAGGGGCGGCCTGACGCCCTGACCGGCTTCGCCCTGTCGCCGATGACGATCACCGATCCGGAGGTCATCGCCGCCAGCGGCGCCTCCGTCCACACCATAGCCCGGCCCAGCGGCGATCCGGCCGACCGGATTGCCGGCATCGTCTTCGAGCTGACCGGAGCCGAGCTGGAAGCCGCGGACCGCTATGAATCGGGGCCGATCGAGCGCGTCCGGGTGCGCCTAGAATCGGGCGGCGAGGCGTTCGTCTATGTCGCCGCCGGCGACCCATAAGCAAAGGCGCCCCGGCCGGAGCCGGAGCGCCTCTCCCCGGCCGGCGGGAGCCGGCCTAGCGGTCCATCGAATAGACCCGGAGCACCGTCTGGGTGCGGGCATCGATCTGATAGACGTTGCGGCCGTCCGAGCGGTAATAGACGCCGTTGCCGTCCCTGAACTGGTAGCGCAGGTGCGACGGCACCGCGTACAGGTTCGACGGGGCGCGCGCGCCGACGCGGACGGCGCAATCATTGTCGTTGCGGCCGAGCACGCCGTCGATCAGTCCGCCGATGCCTCCGCGAGTGTTGGTCTCGCAATGGGCGTCGTAGGGCTCCTGATAGGGGCCGCCCTGGCCGGTATAGCCGTCATTGTTGTAGAACGGGTCGTTCCAGGCGCCGAAACGGTTGTCGCGGTCGTAGCGGCCATTGTCGGCGACGCGGATGTCCTCGCGCAGGTTGCGAAGGCGCGCGCGCAGGTCCTGCCGCTCCGCCTGGGTGAGGCCGTTATAGCTGTACTGCTGCTCGAGCCGCCTCAGCTGGCGAAGCTCCATGCGCAGGTTCCGCGCCTCGGCGCGGCTGATCTCGCCCGAGGAGATGCCGGCGGAGATCCGGGCATCGAGCTGGGCGATACGGTTGGAGATGCCCATGCCGCCGCCGGCATTGGCGTTGTTCCAGGTTTGCGATGCGGCGGGAGCCGCGACGGCGATGGCGCCCACGGCGGCCATAGAAAGAAGGATCTTGTTCATTACACTACTCCACAAGGCCACCCCGCTTCGCCCGACAGAACGATTGAGCGCATCGCCTGTTGCAATTTTGCGGTAGGGCGATGCTTTGACGCCACGGATAGCGCAAAAGGAGCCATGCGATGCGGCCATTCAGGCTATTGGGAGCGGCCGCGCCGCTCCTCGCCGGCCGCGGCGACGGGACGGATATGATCCGGGCGCGCTGCCCTCAGGGAGAGCTTTAGGCCCGAGTGCGCATCCTCTTCCTCCTCGTCGCGCTTGCCCTGCTGGCCACCTTCGCGCCGCCGGCGATGCAGCGTCGCGAGCCGCCGCCGGCGGTCACCTTCATTCGCTTCACGCCGGTGCCCCTCAGCGAAGACGATCCCGGCCGCGGCCGATTGGGCGCGCTCGCCTTCATCGGCGCCTGGGCGCTGACCAGCAACGATCCCCGCGTCGGGGGCCTCTCGGCGCTGCACGTGGAGCCCGGCGAGGCGCTGGCGCTGAGCGACGCCGGCTGGCGCATCCGGCTGCCGCTGCCGCCGCGGCCGGGGCCGGTGCGCGCCGAGATCGCCATCGTCGAGCAGGGGCCGGGGCCGCTGGGAGACAAGGTCAACCGCGACATCGAATCCCTGGTCGTGGCGAAGGGCGAGGCGTGGCTCGGCTTCGAGCAGTCCAACGCCGTATGGCGCTACGACCCAAAGACCTTCGCGGTCCGCGCCCGGGCCGCACCCCGGGCGATGGCGCGGTGGAGCGACAATGCGGGCCCCGAGGCGATGGTTCGGCTCGCCGACGGCCGCTTCCTGGTCTTCGCGGAGGGCGGCGGCGGCGACAGCGAAGCCCTGCTCTTCGCCGGCGATCCGGCGGTGACGGGCACGCCCGTATCGCGCCTTCGCTACCGTCCGCCCGAAGGCTATCGAATCACCGACGCGGCGCTCCTTCCGGACGGAAGGCTCCTCCTGCTCAACCGAAGCGTCGGCCTGTTCGCGGGGTTCACCGCGAAGTTGACGCTCGCCGCCCTTCCCCAACCGGGAGCGGTGATCACCGGGCGCGAGCTGGCGGCGTTCGAGGGCGCGGTGACTCGCGACAATCTCGAGGCGCTGAGCGTGACGAGCGAAGGCGGCCGAACGATCCTGTGGCTCGCGTCCGACGACAATTACAATCCGCTGCAGCGGACCTTGCTGATGAAGTTCGCGCTGGTCGGCGCGGGACGCTAGGCGGCGGCGCCTTCGCCCTGCTGCTTCTTGGCGATCTCGCGCTTCAGCCGGCGGGCCTTGAGGCTCAGGGCATCGTCCTTCGACTTCAGGAGCCAATTGTCGAGGCCGCCGACATGCTCGACCGACCTCAGGCCGTTCATCGACACGCGCAGCTTGATCCCGCGCCCCAGCGACTCGCTGATCAAGGTCACGTTCTGCAGATTGGGCAGGAAGGTGCGCTTGGTCTTGTTGTTGGCGTGGGAAACGTTGTGGCCCACCTGCCGGCCCTTGCCGGTCAGCTCGCAAATGCGCGACATGATGTCTCGTCCTGATTGAAGCAGGGCCGTAATACGGTCCCGGAAAGCCGGGGCGGATAGCGGCGAAAGGCGGTTTCGTCAACCTGAAGCTGAGGCAGGCGGGCACGAAACCGTCGTTGCGGACCTGCAACCGAAGTCGTACCCCGTCGTTGTCGGATGAACGGAGGAAGCTGATCCATGTTACGCGCTGTCCTGTTGCTGGTCGCCCTGATCATCCTGCTCCTCATCGGCGCCGTCTGGCTCGGTCTCGTCGATCTCAACCAGACCCGGACCGCCCAGGCTCCCAAGTTCGAGGTCAAGGTCAACCCGGTGGAAGTGGGGACGACCACCACCAACGTCCAGGTCGAGGTGCCGAGCGTGAAGGTCGGCGGAAGCGAACCGGCCGCCAACCAGCAATAGGCTTTCCGCCCGTCCGCGCGCGGTCTAGGCGGGCGGGATGACCGCGGCCTTTTCCGAACCGATGCGCCGGGCGCTCGACGAGGCGCGCGCGGCCGCCGGCGACGGCGAGGTGCCGGTCGGGGCGGTGGTGACCCGCGACCGGAAATTGATCGCCGTCGGCCGCAACCGGATGCGGCTCGACAACGATCCCACCGCCCATGCCGAGATGGTGGCGATGCGCGCCGCCGCCGCCGCGCTCGGAACGGCGCGGCTCGACGGCTGCGACCTGTGGGTGACCCTGGAGCCCTGCGCCATGTGCGCCGGCGCGATGGCGCTGGCGCGAATAGGGCGCCTCTATTTCGCGGCGCCCGACCCGAAAGGCGGCGCCGTCCTGCACGGGCCGCGCCTCTTCGCCCAACCGACCTGCCACCATGCGCCGGAGGTCTATCCGGGGATAGGGGAGGCGGAGGCGGGCGAGATGCTGCGGGCCTTCTTCAGGGAGCGGCGGCTGTAATCCTCCCCGCCGCTAAGCGGCGGGGAGGGGGACCACCCGAAGGGTGGTGGAGAGGTAGCCGGAACAGGGCCTGGCCGGTTACCCCTCCACCCCGCTACGCGGGGTCCCCCTCCCCATCCTCGATGGGGAGGATTTTCACCCCTGCTGCTGGACCGGAACGATCCGGATCTCGACCCGCCGGTTGGCGGCGCGTTCGGCTTCCGTCGAATTGTCGTTGCCCGGCAGCGGCTGCGACGATCCGAAGCCCTGGGTCGCGATCCGTTCGCGCCGGACTCCGCGGGCGGCGAGATAATCCGCCACCGAGCTCGCCCGGTTGTTCGACAGCGGGATGTTGATGGCGTCGCCGCCCGAGGGATCGGTATGGCCGTAGACGTCGATCATCGTCGAGGGATAGGTCGACAGGGTCGAGGCGACCTGGTCCAGCGTGGACTGGAACTGCGGCTGGATGTCGTAGCGGTTGATCGGGAAGGTGATCCCCGCCGGCATGGTCAGGAGCAGCTCGTCGCCCTGCCGGTCGATCTCGACGCCGGTGCCGGCGGTCTTGTCCCTGAGCTCCCGTTCCTGCCGGTCCATGTAGGTGCCGACCGCCGCGCCGGCGACCGCGCCGATGCCGGCGCCGAGGATCTTCTCGGTGCGGTCGCGCCGGCCGCCGATCAGGTCGCCGCCGAAATAGCCGACGACGGCGCCGACGACGCCGCCGATCGCGCCCTCCGTCGAGATCCGGCGCTCGCCCTCCGCGTTCGTGGTGCAGGCGGTGGTGGAGAGGAGGGCTACGGCCGCGGCCGCGCCCAACAGGCGATTCTGGATACGCATACTCATTCCTTTCCCTTTGAAGGGCTACTCGAACGGGTCACCAACCGCTCGTCCGCCCGGCTGGTTCCCGATCCGGCGGAGGCGACGAAGCGCTTGTCGCGGCGAAAGCTTCCCGGCTAAGAGGCGAGGGCGCCATGCCGCCCCTGCCCCCCTTCCCGTGGTTCGACGTCGTCGTCATCCTGATGCTGATCGCGCTCAACGGCGTGTTCGCGATGGCGGAGATGGCGATCGTCTCCTCGCGCAAGCCCCGTCTGAAGGCGATGGCGAAATCGGGGCGGTGGGGGGCCCAGACGGCGCTGGACCTCGCCGCGGATCCGGGCCGCTTCCTCTCGACCGTCCAGATCGGCATCACCCTCATCGGAATCCTCGCCGGCGCCTATTCGGGCGCCAGCCTCGGCGGACCCGTCGGCGAGCGGCTGGCGCGGTTCGGCCTCGCCCCGGAAACCGCGGCGACGCTGGGCTTCGCCATTGTCATCATGCTGACCACCTACGCCTCGCTGGTGATCGGCGAGCTGGTGCCCAAGCAGTTCGCCCTCCGCTCGCCCGAGCCGATCGCCGCGCTGATCGCACCGCCCATGCTGTGGACCGCCAAGGCGACGGCGCCGCTGGTCTGGCTGCTCGACCGAACCAGCGCGCTCATCTTCCGCCTGCTCAGGATGCGCCGGGACAATGCCAACAAGGTGACGGCCGAGGAGCTGCACCTGGTCGTCGCGGAAGCGCACAGCGCGGGAGTGCTCGAGGAATATGAGCGGGCGATCATTTCCGGCGTGGTGCGCCTCGCCGACCGCCCCGCGCGCGAGGTGATGACTCCGCGAACCGACGTCGACTGGCTCGACGCCCAAGCGAGCCCGGAGGAGATCCGCCACGCCCTGTGCGAGATTCCGCATAGCCGGATTCCGGTCGCCGACGGGTCGGTCGACCAGCTGATCGGGATCGTCCAGGCCCGCGACATCGTCTCCGCGCTGATCGAGGGGCGGCCGCTCGACTTGCGCGCGCTCAGCCGGGAGGCGCCGGTCGTGCCGGACCAGATGGACGCGATGGACGCGCTCGCCGTCCTGCGCGGAAGCGAGACCCGAATGGCCTTCGTTCACGACGAATATGGCCATTTCGAAGGCATCGTGACCTCCGCCGACCTGCTCAACGCGATTTCCGGAGTGCTCGCCGGCGGCTTCGACGGCGGGCCGGAGGCGCCTCTGGTCGAGCGCGAGGACGGCAGCTGGTGGGTGTCGGGCTCGCTTTCGGCCGACGCGCTGTCGGACCGGCTGGGGATCGGCCTGCCCGACGATCGCGACTATGCGACCACGGCCGGCTTCGCCCTCTCCGTCCTCAAGCATATCCCCGAGGTGGGGGAGCGCTTCACCTTCGGCGGCTGGCAGTTCGAGATCGTCGACATGGACGGCTTCAAGATCGACAAATTGCTCGCCAGCGAGGTGGTGAGGACTCGGCGGGGGCGATAACCAAGATCCTTCCTGCCGCAAGCGGCGGGGAGGGGACCACACGAAGCTGGTGGAGGGGTCCTTTACGCCGCTTCGACCCCGGCGAAGCCGAAGTTCATCCCGAGCGCCGCCGCAGGCGGCGTCGAAGGGCTCAGCGGCTACTCAGGATGAGCGGGGCAGATCAGCCTGAAGCGATCATGCTCTAATTGCCCAGTTTCCCGAACCTGGCCTCGAACCCGTCCGTGTCGCCGCGCTCCAGGTAGCAGGCCTGCTCGACCAGGCGGTCGCGCGCGATCCGCCCCTCGAAGGCGCCCATGCGCTTGTCGAGCAGCGCCACCTCGTTCTCGGTGAGGCCAGCGAGCTGGTCGAAGCGGGTGATGCCGAACTCGTTAAGCTGCGCGGCCATCTTGGGGCCGACGCCCTTCAGGAGCCGGAGGTTGTCGGGCGGCCCGCTGGGGCCGGGAATGTTGGGGTGGGCGTCGACTCCCAGTATCTCGCCGGCGACGTCCTGGGTGGCGGCGGCGAACTCGTCCTGAAGCCCGTTGCCTTCAGGCCCGTCGGTACGGCGGTCCGAGGTCACGTTCCCGCGGCTCCCGCTCCGGCGGAAGGCCCAGAGCGCCACCGCGAGGCCGATCAGAAGCGCGACGACGAGGAGGATGAGATTGTCTTGAGCGACGGTCCACATGGTCAATCCGGTCCTTCTTGGGTCAGGCGAAGCCGTCGCGCCGCCGCCGGCCCCAGAGGAGCCAGCCGAGGCCGAGGCCGATGAAATAGGCGAGGGCGGCGAGGAAGAGCGTCTCGAGCAGCAGCGGCACGACACGGCGCGCCTGGTCAGGCTCGTCGGCCCAGCGCACCGACACGACGCCTTCGACGTCGCGCACATGGTCGCTCAAGCCCTTCTGGCTGCCCAGGCCCTCCCGCTGCAGGTCGCTGGCCGGGCCGCTCAGCCGCGCCACGCGGGCGAGCGGATCGCGGGAGAAGGTCACCCGGATTCCCGGCAATCCGGTCTCCGCCACTTTCGCCCGCGCCTGGGCTTCGAGCCGGTCGATCAGCCGTTCGCCGTTGCCGAGCGGGCCGTGCCATATCCAGGCGACCAGCAGCGCCACCACCAAGCCGATCAGGATCTTCATCGCGTGTCTCCCGCCTCGTCATTGTTCCAGATGCGGCCGTGGATCAAGGGAGCAGGGGCGCCTCGAGCCGCATACCGACGCCGGCGGCGGCGGCCACCGCCTCGGCCCAGACGGCCACCTTCTCGATCTCGTCGGCATGTGTCGCCGCGGCATCGCGCTGCTCGGCGACGCGGTCGGCGGCGGTGAAGCCGGCATTGGATTTGGAATGGCTGGTGAAGGCGGGGCCGGCGAGGACGGCCTCGATCGCCCGCCCGTCGAGTCCGAGGCCGAACAGGTCCGAGAGCGCCGCCATGGCGTCCGCGGGCCGCTGCATCAGGGTGGCGCTGTCCAGCGTCCGCACCCGGCCCGGCCCGAATTGGCCGACCAGCCGGGCGAACACCGCCTGCTGCGCCAGCCAGCTCGCCGCCGCCACCTGAATGTCGGTAAGATCGAGATAATGCTGCTCGTCGAGGCCGAGATCGACGATCCCGTCGCGCAACTGGCCGATGAACAGCTCGCGCACCCAGCGGCGTCCCCACAGGCCCTTCCTCGCGATCGAGCGCAGGAAGTCGGGAAGGGGGGCATGGAGCAATAAAGCGCTGGATCGCGGCCGCATCCCGAGCATCCCGGCGGCGAGGGCGTTGAGGACGTTGGAGGGCTTGATCACCACGGCTTCACCCTCGGCGAAGGGCCGGGCGAGCAAGGTCAGCACCTGGTCCAGTATTCCCCCCAGCCGGCGCGGGTCCGCGCCGCGGCGCCTCCAGCCGGTCATGTCGTTGAGGATCAGCGGCTCCTTGAGGCCCATCGAGACGCCCTCGATGTCGACGGCGCGGGCGAGGACGGTCGAGCAGCAATAGGCCGAATGGAAGATGAAGTGCAGCGGCGCGGGCGGCCGGGCCGCCGCGGCCACCTCGCCCCGCCTGAGCACCAGCCGGGGCGCCTCGGCGGAAATATATTCGTCGGTGATGAAGGTGACGGCGCGATGCTCCTCGCGGGTCAGCCGGACGAAATGGATGAGGTCCTGGCTTTCGTCGTAGCGGTTGGGAAGCCAGAGCGGGTCGGCCGCGATCGCGGCGGGCTCGGCGGCCATCAGCCCTTCCCGCCGGAGCGCGCGATCTCCCGCCAGCCGATGTCGCTCCGGCAGAAGCCCGAAGGGAAGCTGATCCGGCCGACCGCCTCATACGCCCTGTCGCGGGCCTGAGCGACCGAGGCGCCGAGGGCGGTGACGTTCAGGACCCGGCCGCCGCGCGCGACCAGCCGGCCCTCCTCCAGGCCGGTGCCGGCGTGGAAGACCCTCACCGGCCCGGCCGAGAGGCCCTCGAGCCCTTCGATCGCTCCGCCCGTTTCCGCGGTCCCCGGATAGCCGTTCGCCGCCATCACCACGGTCAGGGCGGCGTCGCGGGAGAAAACCGGCGGCTCGGCGTCCGCGAGGCGGCCCCGGGCGACCGCGTACATCAGCTCCAGGAGGTCGCTCTCCAGCCGCATCATCAGCACCTGGCATTCGGGATCGCCGAAGCGGGCATTATATTCGATAAGCTTGGGCCCGTCCCGAGTCAGCATCAGGCCCGCATAGAGGATTCCGGAATAGGGCGTGCCGGCGGCGGCGAGGGCGTCGACGGTGGGGCGGACGATCTCGTCCATGGCCCGCGCCTCGAGCTCCGGGGTCAGCACGGCGGCGGGGCTGTAGGCGCCCATGCCGCCGGTATTGGGGCCGGTATCGCCGTCGCCGGCGCGCTTGTGGTCCTGAGCCGAGCCGAACGGAAGCACGGTCGTCCCGTCGGTCAGGGCGAAGAAGCTCGCTTCCTCCCCCTCCAGATATTCCTCGATGACGACGGCGCTTCCGGCCGCTCCGAAGCTGCCGTCGAACATGACGTCCAGCGCCGCCCGCGCTTCCTCCCGGGTGGCGCAGATGATCACGCCCTTGCCGGCGGCGAGGCCGTCGGCCTTGACGACGAGCGGGGCCGGGAAGTCCTCCAGGGCGGCCTCGGCGGCGAGCCTGTCCGAAGCCCGGACGTAGCGGGCGGTGGGGATATCGTGCCGCGCGCACAGATCCTTGGTGAAGCCCTTGGAGCCTTCGAGCCGGGCCGGAACGCGGTTCGGGCCGAACACGCAGAAGCCCATCGTGCGCAGATTGTCGCCCAGCCCGTCGACCAACGGCGCCTCCGGCCCGATGACGATCAGCTCGACCGAGTTCTTCAGGCAAAAATCGACGGTGGCGCGGTGGTCGGCGGGATCGATCGCCGCTATCTGGGCCTGCTCGGCGATTCCGGGATTGCCGGGCGCGGCGAACAGCTTGCCCAGCCGCGGCGATTGCGCGAGCTTCCAGGCGAGCGCATGTTCGCGGCCGCCGGAGCCAAGCAGCAGGACATTCATGGACAGAAACGACCCTCCTCAGGACTTCGGGCTGTTAGCAACCGAAGCGCCGGGCGACAACGCACCCGCGCTCTCGGTCTCGGAGCTGTCGATGCGGCTGAAGCGCATGGTCGAGGACGCGTTCGGCTACGTTCGGGTGCGCGGCGAGATCAGCGGCTGGAAGCGCGCCGCCTCCGGCCATTGCTACCTCTGCCTCAAGGACGACAAGTCGGTCATCGACGGAGTCCTCTGGAAGGCCACCGCCGCCGCCCTCCCCTTCCGCCCCGAGGACGGGATCGAGGTGGTCGCGACCGGCAAGCTCACCACCTTTCCCGGCCGCTCGCGCTACCAGATCGTCGTCGAGCGACTCGAGCTCGCGGGGCAGGGGGCGCTGATGGCCCTGCTCGACAAGCGCCGCCGGGCGCTGGCGGCCGAGGGGCTGTTCGACGCCGGCCGCAAGCGGAAGCTCCCCTTCCAGCCGCGGGTGATCGGGGTCGTCACCTCGCCGACCGGGGCGGTGATCCGGGACATCCTCCACCGCCTCGCCGACCGCTGCCCCTGCCACGTCATCGTCTGGCCGGTGCCGGTCCAGGGCGAGGGGGCGGCGGCGCAGATCGCCGCCGCGGTGCGCGGCTTCAACGCCTTGCCTGCCGGAGCGGCGGTCGCCAGGCCGGACCTGCTCATCGTCGCCCGCGGCGGCGGCTCGATCGAGGATCTGTGGGCATTCAACGAGGAGGAGGTGGTGCGCGCCGTCGCCGCCTCCGACATCCCGACCATCTCCGCCGTCGGCCACGAGACCGACACCACGCTGTGCGACTTCGCCGCCGACGTCAGGGCCCCGACCCCCACCGCCGCCGCCGAGATGGCGGTGCCGGTGCGCGGCGACCTGGTCGGCCAGCTGCGCGAGATCGGCTTCAGGATCGAGCGCTGCGCCCGCCGCGCCCTCGAGCGGGCGGGGGAGCAGCTCGAGGCGAGCCTGCGCCGCTGGCCCGAGCGCGAGGCCTTGCTGGCACCGCAGCGGCAGCGGCTCGACGACCTCGCCGACCGCCTCCCGCGCGGCCTCCGGACCGAGCTCAGCCATGCCCGAGCGGCGC
Organism: Allosphingosinicella sp.; assembly: GCA_035628835.1. Classification (GTDB taxonomy): domain Bacteria; phylum Pseudomonadota; class Alphaproteobacteria; order Sphingomonadales; family Sphingomonadaceae; genus Allosphingosinicella. Next base: position 15,803 of record DASPJA010000078.1, on the reverse strand, counting down.
TGGGCCAGGCCGCGGGCGCTCTCCGCCCGGGGCTGCTCAAGGCGACCCACGCGCGGGCGAGGGAACGCCTCGACGCGCTGTGGCGGGTCGCCGAGCTGGCCCATCCCAACCGCCCGCTCGAGCGCGGCTATGCCCGGGTCGAGGACGGGGACGGCAAGACCCTGATTTCCGCGGCCTCGGCGCGGGCCGCCGGTAGGCTGAAGCTGATCTTCCGCGACGGCGACGTCGCGGCCGAAGTCGCCGGCACTCCAGTTGAGAGGCCGCGCCGTCCGTCCTATGTGAAGCCCACGGGCGAGCAGCCGAAGCTGCTCTAGCGAGGCGATGCGATGCTGATGTCGAACAAGGGCCGCGAAGCGCGGCTGCACTACATGCCGGGGACCTTCCGGATCCTCACCCCCGGCGACCATGTCCGCTGCGCCGCCACCGGCCAGCCCATCCCGCTCGACGAGCTGCGCTACTGGAGCGTTGCCCGGCAGGAGGCCTATTCCTCGGCAGAGCTTTCGGTGAAGGCGGAGGGTCGGGGCTAGGCGCTGCCCCGCGGGGCTGATTACGCGAGCTCCTTGGCCCACTCAGCGAAAGCTTCTCTCCAGGCCGGCAGATTGACGCCACGGCGGAACTTGATTTGGGCTGGCTCACCGTCCCGGAGCGTCCCCGTCCAGTTTGTCGCCCACTCCTCGAGGAGCGGCAGAGCGCGAGGAAATTCCAAGATATACTCATCGCCGTGGACGAACCCGTGGTCGCATGTGGGCAGACCTTCGAGGATGCTACCATGGATCGAGACCGGGTGACGGTGCGCAAACCCAAGTCTCCGCTCGATGATCGTGCGGGGATCGTCGTTGCCGTGAAGCACATGGGTGATGACATTTGTTGGCGGCGCGGCGTGCAGCGGATCCTGCTCAAAGAGCATATGGCCGAGTGCAACACGCATGAGGAGCGAGCCCAAGCCACGATTCTTACGATAATCTTCCCTGACCATCAGGCCGCCGAGTTCCCAATCCGGTCCGTCCAGCACGGCGTATGCCATCCCGACGATTTCGTTGGTTTCAATGCGAGCCGCCCAGACCCAGCCTTCGTCCACGAACTGTCGAAACTGCGGCTCCTTGCGTGGATAGATAGCCCTGTGGCGGGCCGCAAAAGCGAGGTGCCACTCGAAGGCTTCGTCAGCTTCATCTGGACGTACCAACGCAAGCCTGATCACGAACGCATTCCCCGGCGAATGGCGCCGAGGGATAACAGGACCTGCTCTGTGGGCAAGAGCCTCTCGTTAGCGACTGATCTGCCGAATTCGTGTTCGGGCTAGTCGAATCAAGTCATCAAACAAAGGTCGACGGCCAAGCCGGTGTGGGGCAGCGTCGCCACGAGCCCAACGCCCGATCGTGGGGCGACTTACCTCGAACAATAGTGACAGATCGAGATCGGTTGCCTCAAGGGTTCGTTGTGCCTTGTCGAACAAGGCAGCGAATTCTTGACGAGATCCATCTGACGGCGCGCGCCTGAGCTCCGCAATTAAGCTCTCGAGTTCGGTAACGCGGGGATTTGGCCTGTGCGCCACCTGTGGTCCTGCGAGAGGAGGTTTTGCGAGTGCATACCCCATGCTCAATTCCTTCGATTCTTCGCGGCTTGCCGCTACAATGCTTTGCATTATGCACAGTTCCGTTCGATTTGCAAGTCGCATAGCATTAGCTTATATGTCATTAAAATCAAGCGCTTATGCCATTTATAGCTTGCTGTCATGTTAACAATATGCACTAACGAGCCCTGCGCATCGCCCGGCGAGCCCGGCCGGAATGTCGGTAGCCGGCTGCAGCGATCGGATAAGGGCGCCATCGCCGATGTCCTGCTTCTGCATTACTGGATCTGGGGCGCCGCCTTCAGCGCGGCAATCATCGCGCTGCTATGGTGGAGCTTCAGGCTCGCGTTCCGACGCTGACTGGCGGGGGACCCGGATGGCTTCCTTCGCCCGCAATGACGCGCTTCCATGCGTCGCGCGATGCGCCTAAGCGGCTCTCGCCCGTCGAGAAAGACACATATGCGTAGATCCTCCCGGCTGATTGCCGTCGCCGCTTTCACCTTGCCCATAACCCTTGCTGCCGCGGTTCAGGCGCAGGCGCCGCAGGCGGCGGCCCAGGCGCAGAGCGAGGATTCGCGGCTCTACGCCTTCCTCGACGCCGAGTTCGCCGAGGAGCTTCGGCAGCGGCCGCAGCTGGCCACCCAGCTGGGGTTGAAGGAGGGGCAGGACCGGCTCGACGACATCAGCGAGGCGGCCCAGCTTCGCCGCCTCGAGTGGCGGCGGGCGAGCGTCGCGCGGATGAAATCGCAATTCGACCGTTCGAAGCTGTCGCCGGCGGCGGGGACCAATTACGATATCTGGGCGATCGAGCTCGAGCGGGCCGAGCTCGCCTACCGCTTCCGCCGCTATGCGCCACCTTTCTATTCCTTCCTCTATTCCGCGCACCAGCGGCTTCCGGACTTCCTGATCAACACCCACAACGTGCAGGACGCGGCTGCAATGCGCGCCTATGCGGCCCGGTTGCGGGCGATTCCGGCCGTTCTGGACGAGGGCATCGCGCAGAGCCGCGCCGCGGAAGCGATCGGCGTTCGCGCGCCCCGGTTCCAGGTCGAGCGCGTGATCGCCGGCAGCCGGGCCCTCCTCAAGGGCGCCCCGTTCGACTCGGGGCCGGCCTCGCCCCTATGGGCGGATGCCCAGGCGAAGATCGGCAAGCTCCGGTCGGACGGGAAGGTCACGCCCGCGGAGGCCGAAGCGCTGCTCGGCGAGTCTCGCGCGGCGCTGCTGACGATCAGCCCCGCTTATGAGCGGGTGATCGCCTGGGCGGAGGGTGCCCTGCCGGCCGCCCCGAGCGGCCGGGTCGGAGCGGTCTCGCTGCCCGGCGGAGCGGACTGGTATGCCGCGGCCCTGAAGCTGAACACGACCACCGACCTCACCGCCGAGGAAATCCACCGGATCGGGCTGAGCGAGGTCGAGCGGATCGAGCGCGAGCAGGACGCGCTCGCCCGGCAGGCGGGCTTCAAGGACCGGGCCGCTTATTATGCGGAGCGCGAGCGCCGCAATCCGCCGCGGCCATGGACCGACGCGCTCCGCGCCGAGTATCTGCGCAAGGCGAATGACGCGATCGCGCACACCCGCACGCTTCTGCCGAAATATTTCAATCAGCTGCCCGCGCATCGAATCGAGGTGGTGCGCGAGCCGTCGTTCAGCGAGGTCGCGGGCGGCGCGGCGCATGCCTCGGCGCCGAGCCCGGACGGGGCTCGGCCGGGGCGGGTCTATGTCCACCTGCTGGGAGTCAACAGCGATCCGGCGATCGACGCCATCCCCGACCTGATGTGCCACGAGGGCGTGCCGGGGCACGTCATGCAGGGCGACATCCAGGTCCGCCAGAAAACGGGTCCGAAGTTCCGGCAGTCGGCGCGCTACGTCGCGTTCGGCGAGGGCTGGGCGCTTTATGCGGAGGCCTTGTGCAAGGAAATGGGCGCCTATCCCGACATCGCCAGCGACTTCATGCGCCTCGAGGCGGAGCTGTTCCGCGCCGCCCGGCTGGTCGTCGACACCGGCATCCACGCCAAGGGTTGGACCGAGGACCGGGCGGTCGACTATATGGTCGCCACGGGCCGCGCCTCGCCGGACCAGGCGCGCTCGGAAGTCCGCCGCTACATCACCCTCCCCGGCCAGGCGACCGGCTACAAGATCGGCATGCTCAAGATCGTGGAGCTGCGCCGCAAGGCGGAACGCGAGCTCGGAGCGAAGTTCGACATCAAGGCATTTCACGATCTCCTGATCGGCTCGGGATCGATGCCGCTGTCGATCCTCGAGCGCGACGTGGACAAGTGGATCGCAGCCCGAAAGTGAAGAAGCGCCGCCTGTCTCGCCAAAGGCCGGCGGCGCGACGCCGGAGCGGCGATCGAGGCTCGATCATCCCGTCACGGCCTCTTTGGCGCTCGACAATATCCACTCGCGGAATGCCTCGCGAGGCCGGGACGGCGGAGCGTCGTCCGGAGTGACCAGATAGTGGCTCCAGCCGGTCGGGACCGCGCGGTCGAGCTGGACGAGCTCTCCTTCCCTTATGTGCCTGGCGAAGATCGAGGCTTCCATCAGGCCGATGCCGAGGCCGGCGAGCACCGCCTCCGCGATGAGCTCGCGGCCGTCCAGCCTTTGCCCCTGCGGCGGGTCGGGAGCGTCGATCCCGACGCCCGAGAACCAGTCGCTCCATTCGCCGGCATGGCGGGAATTGACGATCAGATCCTCCGGGGCCGCGGCGGAGAGGCCCTTTCCGGCCGCGGGATGGGCGGGGCTGCACATCGGCGCGAGCGTTTGAGGGAAGAGCGGCTCGGCGCGAAGGCCCGGCCAGTTTCCCCGCCCGCACCTTATCGCGCAATCGACCCGCTCGGCCTTGAGGTTGACGAGGCGATCCGAGGTGAGGATCCGCACGTCATGTTCGGGATGAGCGGCCTTGAAGCCCGCCAGCCTTGGAAGCAGCCACAGCGCGGCGAAACTCGGCAGCATGCTGACGGTCACCGCCCGCTTCGCCCCGGACCGGTGCCGGGACAGCGCCGAGTCGATCATCGCGAAGGCGGCGCCGAGCTCCCGGGCGAGCGCCTTTCCGGGCTCGGTCGCGGCGAGGCCCCGGCCATTTCGGCGCAGGAGCGTGCACCCGAGGCCCGCCTCCACCTGACGAACCTGGAAGGCGACGGCCGAAACGCTGACGCTGAGCTCCTGCGCCGCGAGCGTGAGGCTTTCCAGGCGCGCGGCCGCCTCGAAGCTTCGCAGCGCCTTCAGGCTCGGCTGGAGGGGAGAGGCCATGTTTCAGTTTTTCTATACTCTCGGGCGCATTCTTCCAAATTTTCAGGTTCGTGCCCAGCCGGTAAGCTAAGTCCGCATCGCAACGTCTCGACCCGGACAGAAATGACCTGCGCCTTTCCCGTCGATCATGCCGCAATCCTCGTCAGCTCGCTTGAGCGGAGCATGCCTTATTACCGCACTCTGCTTCCCCTCCTCGGCTTCGAGCAGATGCCCGACGGGCTTTGGAGCAACGGGGCCGGCTTCTCCCTCAAGTTCGCCGAGGCCGAGCCCGGCCGCCGGCCCTACGACCGCCATGGGGCGGGCCTCAATCACCTTGGATTTGCGGCGCCCGGCCGCGAAGCCCTGCTCGCGGTTGCCAGCGGCATGGCGGCGGCCGGCTTCGAGGTTCCGGACCTCCAGAAGCTCGGCAAGGCCTCGGCGCTGTTCATGCAGGATCCGGACGGGCTTCGGTTCGAGGTGAGCTTTCACCCAGGCTGAGCCGCCGCCCCTCCGCTTCCCGAAAGGCTGCCGCGATGATCGCAACGTTGAAGCTGTCGCTCCTTATCCTCCTGGCAGGAGAGGCGGAGCCGTCGCCACTGGCGAAATTCCAGCTGCACAACCGGGAAGCGAGAGCGGCGCGCGAGCGGAGCGACCATGCGGCCTATCTTCGCCACGTTCGAGTGGTCCAGTCGCTCCTGCCCGGCAACGCATCGGTGCGCTACTCGCTCGCCAGGGCCTATGCGCTGAACGGGCACCGGGACTCGGCTGTCGCCGAGCTGGCGACGCTGGCTCGGCAGGGCTTCGCCTACAGGGTGCTCGAGGAGCCGGCTTTCGCCGGAATGGCCGGTCAGGAGGCCTTTCGGAAGGTCGCCGCCGAGCTTCTCGCCAACGGCCCCGGCGAGGGGGCGGCGAGACTCGAATCCCTGAAACTGCCGGACGAGATGAGGGGGGAGGCGATAACCTGGTCGCCGGCGAGCCGGTCGTTCCTGCTCGGCGGCGAGGGCGGGGTCCACAGCCTCGCTCCGGACGGCGGCAGCTCCAGGCTGCTCGGCAGATGGGACGCGCAGGTCCTGGGCATAAGGGCCGATCCGGCGACTGCGACCTTCCTCACCTGCGTCAACCACGAGGAGGCCGGGACCTCGCAGGTCGCGCGGCACCGCCTTTCGGACGGCGCCCTCCTCGCCACCTATCCGCTGCCGGCGGCCGGAGCCTTGTGCAACGACATCGCGCTGCTCCCCGACGGAGGCTTCGCGGTCACCGACAGCAACAACAGCCTCGTGTTCAGGCTGGAAGGGGGGCGGCTCGCCCCGCTGAGCTTCAGCCGGCCGATATTCCTGCCGAACGGGATCGCGGCGGATCCGGCCTCCGGCCGGCTGTTCGTCGCGGACGCCAACGGGATATTGGTGCACGATATCGCGGCGGGGGCGAGCTGGCACCTCGAGCCGGAAGCGACCAGCATCGCCGGGATCGACGGCATGATCTGGCACAAGGGCGCGCTGGTCGGAGTGCAGAACCAGACCATCCCCGCCCGGCTTCTTCGGATCAGGCCCGATTCCGCCGCGCGCCGGGCCGAGGTTGCCGTGCTTCTCGCCGACCCGGCGGTGGGGAATTCGGCCACCGTCGCCGCGATGGACGACGAGGCGTTCGTCTACAGCAGGAGCAGGGACGAGGGCGCACAGGACCAGCCGAGGCTCCTTCGGGTGCGGCTGTAACGGAGGCCGCGAGTGCCCCGCCCGTTTCGGAAGAGAGCTAGGATATGCGGCGCCCGCGCACGCCCCTCTGGCCGTTGATGCGCAGGAAGTAATTGCCGAGGGTGCCGCGCTGGATGATGATTTTCTGCCCGGGGCGGGGGTCGCCGAGGCCCAGGCGGGTCTCGTTGGTCTGCCAGACAGCTCCGTCTTCGAGCCGGATCTGCCATTTGCCGGCCCCGAGCGGGCTGGCGCCGGCGATGACCGTCTCCAGCTTGCTCGCCTGCTCGCCGCCTTCCCCTCGGAACAGCGGGATGTTCGGAACGCTGAATCCGAACAGCGATCGGCGGGTCTCGTTGATCTCCTGCCGGTCCATCACCACCAGCTCTCTCTTGTCGACGGCCTCGGCGAGGCGCGCGGTCGCCTGATCGTAGCAGGCGAGCCTCGCTTTCTCGTCGGCGATGCCGCGGCAGGCCGATAGCCCCTGGATGAGGGCGTTGCTGCGCGCATCCTGAGCTTTCGGCCTGGCCTGCGCCGGCGCCGCCGCCAGCGCCCCGGCCGCCGTTGCCGCGATGATCCAACTGCCCCGCTTCATCGTCCGTCCTCCCGCAATGAGAAGAGGTTATGGGCTCCGGCGGGATGCGGCAAGACTGTGGCTGAAAAGTTACACGTCGTGCCAAGAATGTCCGCTTCCAGGTGGCGCTCCTTGCGCCTTGTAACGCCGTCGACATAAACAGGTCGCGAGCGGGTGAGGGGCCAAATTGCGCCCGGTGCACCCTTTAGACTCACCAAGGGGACGCAATAATGTCGAAAATCAATTTCAGGGAAACGCTGCTCGCGTCGACGATCATCGCGGGGATCAGCTTCGCCACGCCCGCTTATGCGCAGGACGCCAACGATCCGGCCGGCACGACCCCGCCCCCGGGCTCCACCGGCACTCCAGCCCCCTCGGACGAGGACACGCCGACCGACGGCGTTCAGCCCGCGGCCGGACAGGACGCCGCCGAGGAAACCAGCCAGGGCGACATCGTCGTCACCGGTACCCTGATCAAGAATCCGAACCTCGTCTCCTCGTCTCCGGTCACGGTCGTCGGCCAGGAAGAGCTCCAGCTCCGCCAGACCAACGTCGCCGAAGAGATCCTTCGCGACCTTCCGGGCGTCGCTCCGAGCATCGGCTCCGCCGTCAACAACGGCAACGGCGGCGCCTCCTACGCCGACCTTCGCGGCCTCGGCAACCACCGCAACCTCGTCCTCCTCGACGGCGTCCGCATCGTTCCGTCCAACTTCTTCGGCCGGGTCGACCTGAACAACATCCCGCTGGCTCTGGTCGAGCGGGTCGACACCCTGACCGGCGGCGCCGCGACCACCTACGGCGCCGACGCCGTGTCGGGCGTCATCAACTTCATCACCCGCAGCGACTTCGCGGGCATGGAGATCGGCGCCAGCTCGCAGATCACGGAGCACGGTGACGGCCACATCTTCCGCGTCGACGCGACCGTCGGAGCCAATTTCGACGATGGCCGCGGCAATGCGGTTCTCTCGATCGGCTATCAGGAAGCGGACCCCGTCTACCAGGGCGCCCGCAAATTCTCGGTCAACAACTACACCTCGACCGCGGGCTTTACCGGCGGTTCGTCGACGACGTCCCCGACCAGGTTCGTGCTGCCGCTGAACCCCAACGGCTTCATCAACTGCGCCAGCCCCACCAACGCCGCAACCACGAGCGGCGTGATCCGGGAGAACGGTGCCCTCACCGCTTATTGCGGGCCCACCGACGCGTTCAACTTCAACCCCTACAACATCTTCCAGACGCCGTTCGAGCGCTTCAACATCTTCGGCTCAGGCCATTACGAGCTCGCCGACGGGATCGAATTCTACACCCGCGGCATGTTCTCCAAGCAGACGGTCAAGACGATCATCGCTCCGTCGGGCATCTTCGGCCAGTTGGCGCTCATCCCGGTCAGCAACCCGTTCCTGCCGGCCGCGGCCCGCGCGCAATTCTGCGCCGGCAACGACTTCGACTTCAACACCCCGGGCATCCAGACGCTGACTCCGGCGCAGTGCGCCGCGGCGGCGACGGCGCTCACCCCGGCCGATCCGAACTTCCGCGCGTTCCAGGTGAATATGGGCCGCCGCCTCGTCGAGGCGGGGCCGCGTATCTCCGAATTCACGACGCAGATGTTCGACTATCGGGCCGGCCTCCGGATCGGACTCACCGATACGATCGGCCTCGACATCGCCGGCGCCTATGGCGAGTCCGAGAACCGGCAGGAGCAGCAGGGCTATACCTCTATCTCGAGGCTTCGCACGGCGCTTTACACGTCCGACGCGGACACCTGTAACCTGGGTTCGTCACCGACCGTTCCGAACCCCAACCCGCTGCTTCCGCCGCTCGCCGCCGGCGGCGCGGGAACGCAGGGCTGCGTCCCGGTGGATATTTTCGGGCCGACCGGAGCGATCACTGCGGCGCAGCTGCCCTACATCACGACCCTCGCGGGCACGGCGCAGAAGGCGTCGCTGGCCCAGGCGAGGGCGCTTCTGAGCGGCGACTTCGGCGCTTCGGCGCCGTGGGCGGAGGACCCGATCGGCTTCGCCCTCGGTGCCGAGTATCGCAATTACAGCGCCGAACAGGAAGCCGACCAGCTGTCGCAGACGGCGGGCGAGCTGGGCGGCGCCGGCGGCGCCGTCTTGCCGTTCCAGGGCGCTTACGACGTCAAGGAAGTCTATGCCGAGGTCATCGCGCCGATCGTCCAGAACCGGCCGTTCTTCGAGACCCTGACGCTCGAGGCTGGCATCCGCTACTCGGATTACAGCATCGACGCGCCCGGCTCGCCCGGCTACAGCACCACCACCTGGAAGGCGGCGGCGACCTGGGAGCCGATGGACGGCCTGAGGTTCCGCGGCAACGTCCAGCGGGCGGTCCGCGCGCCGAACATCGGCGAGCTGTTCGCTCCGTCGAATACGGGTCTCACGACGGTGACGACGGATCCATGCCGGGCCACCAATCCGACTCGTAACCCCGCCACCGACCCTGCGTTGCGGGCCCTGTGCCTCGCGCAGGGAGCGTCGCCGACAAACATTGGAAACATTGCCAACCCCGCGGCCGCCCAGGCGAACGGCACCTTCTCCGGCAGCCTCGCGCTCCAGCCTGAAAAGGCGAACAGCTGGACGGTGGGCGTGGTCTTCCAGCCCGACTTCATTCCGGGGCTCTCGCTCACCGTCGATTACTACAAGATCCACATCAAGGACGCGATCACCCAGCCCAGTTCGGGCGATCTCATCAATGGGTGCTTCGGCGGCAATGACGGCGAAGGAGTCACGGCAGACAGCGTCAACAACCCGATTTGCGGCCTGTTCGAGCGCAATCCGGTGACCGGCGCTCTGGACGGCGACGCGGCGACGACCCGGGGTCTGATCTTCCCCGTTTCCAACTCCGGCCGGATCCTCACCGACGGCGTCGACTTCGGCGCGAACTACCGGCGGGACCTCGGCTTCGCCAGGCTGAACCTGAGCTTCCAGGGCAACTGGACCAACAGGTCCGAGTTCGAGCCGATCGTTCCGGGCTCGATCCTTCCGGCCGGAGTCCCGGGCGCGGGAGGCGAGCTGCCGGAATCCGGCACCCGCGAGTGCATCGGCCGCTACGGCCCGAACTGCGGCTCCCCGGGTTCGGCGGGTCCGAGCTCGACACCGGGATCGATCCAGCCGGAGTGGAGCTGGAACGCCCGCGGAACGCTGAGCTTCGGAGACATCGACGTGTCGCTGCTGTGGCGCCATATTTCCGGCGTCGAGGCCGAGCTCGCGGATCCGGCCAACCCGGCGGATGGGCAGATCCCCTGCTTTGCGGGACCCCTCACGGGCGGTCTGCTGGACGGCCAGGAGGTCAATACCTGCGCGATTGACTCCTACGACTGGTTCGATCTCGCGCTGCGCTTCGGCGTCTCCGAGAATTTCGACCTGACGCTGACGGTCATGAACCTGTTCGACAAGCAGCCGCCGATCGTCGGCTCGACCATCGGTACGGTCTCGTTCAACAGCGGCAACACCTATCCGTCGACCTACGACGCGCTGGGCCGGCGCTTCGCGGTCGGCGGTCGCCTGAAGTTCTAAGGCGAACGACCATTCAGACTATCGGGGCGGCCTTAGGGCCGCCCCTTTTTTTTGAACGTCGGAGGGTCGGCTGGTGGTCCCGATGAGGCTCAATCGTTTCCCGGCGAAGGCCGCGATCCAGGCCAGACCCGGTTCTGGGCCCGGCCTGCGCCGGAGAGCCGGGAGGGGTCTAATCCTTGAAGCCGAAGCGCTTCACCCAGGGGGTGAGGATCGGCAAGGCCGGCGCCAGGCGGCTTTCGTAGCGGCGCCAGCCGCCGCTGCCGTCGTAGAGGCCGCGGCGGACCTGGGTGGCACTGGCGGTCCTTACCCCCCGGGTCCGCGCGGTCCGGTCGAAGGCGTGGAAATCATCGGTCCATTCGAGTCCGACGAAATCCGCCATGGCCCGCACCGTCGGCTCGAAATCGGCCACCAGCCGGTGGTACCAGACCTCGTGGAAGGCGAGCGGCAACCGTTCCCGGCACAGCTCGATCAGGCGCATCAGAGCGTCGTAATGACGGGCCGTCTCCTCGAGGTCGCTGAAGGCGAAGGCCGCCGGGCTTGGCGTGAAGTTGATCCGGTAGCAGCTCAGCACCACGTCGCGCGGGTCGCGGCGCATGATCAGGATGCGGGCTTCGGGGAACAATCGGGCGATGACCGGAAGCTTGATCCCGTTGAACGGGTTCATGTCGACGAAGACCCGGCCGGAGACGTCGCCCGCCATGGCCTGCACCCGCGTCCAGTAACGGATCCGAAGCTCGGCGAGCAACGCGGGATCGAGCGAGTCCAGATCCGGCATAATGCCGTCGTTCCGGACCAAAACCTCGTCCGTGTCGGCCAGAGTATCCCGCTCTTCCAGCGCCACCACTTCCGCCGCGCTTGCCAGGATGTTCTCCACCAGAGTCGTGCCCGACCGTGGATAGCCGAGCAGGAAGACGTGCCCGGCCGCGGCGCCTTCCACGGGAGTAGCGGCGACAGGCTCCGTGAGCCTCGGCGAGCGCTCCGCCTGCGCGGCGATCGCCTCGATGAAAGCGCGATGAGAGGGGCGGCCGGGCCGGGGCTCGAGCAAGCCCGAATAAGCGGCGCGGAAATTGGCCTGGGCCCGATTCCAGGCGTCGAACGCCTCGTTGCACCGGTCCTGCCGGTCGAGCGCGTCGCCGAGCAGGGTGAGGGCGCGAGTACGGTCGTCCGCCTTGAGCGACGTGGTCAGCAGCGCCTGGAGGCGTGCCTCCGCCTCCACCCCTCGGCGGGCCTCGATCTCCATCGTCGCGAGGGCGAAGGTGGCGGCCGGGTTCGACGGGTCGATGGCGAGCGCGCGCTCGGCCTGGTCGCGGGCGGCGCGCTGATCGCCATGCCTGGCGGCAATGTCGGCAAGCTTGCCCATCGCCGGCGCGAGTTTCGGGTCGAGCTCGAGGGACCGCCTGTAGCTTGCCACCGCTTCCGGCTCGGCGCGCAGTGCCTCCAGAGTGTAGCCTCGCTCGAGCCAGGCGGCGGAATGACGAGGCTCGACCGTCACCACCCGGTCGAGCACGGCCAGCGCCTCATCGAGCCTGTTCTCCTTGCGCAGAACGGCGCCGATCGCCCCGAGCACCATGACGTCACCGGGCGCGAGTTCGAGCGCCTGCCGGAGCAGCTGGTGGGCTCCGGCATAATCGCCCGCTTCCTCGCGCCGCCACGCGGCGAGGTTGAGGACCATGGGATCGGACTCGCCCGCCGCCAGCGCGACTTCGGCCACCGTCGCGGCCCGCGCTATATCGCCTTGCGCCAGCGCCTGCTCGATTCGAGCCCGCCTCGCCGGGTCGAGCGCGGCGCGTTTGGCCGCTTTGGCTTTTGCGATTCGATTCGACATAGTCGGGCGGATACCTGTATCCTGCGCGGCAGGATGAGCCAGAAGAATTGAAGTCAAAGGATATTGCAATGCCTCGTTTCGTCGCTGTTGCCTACGCCTGCGCCCTGATTTCCGCAGCCGCGGCCAATGCCGCTCCGCCCAGCGCCGCCGACGAGCCGGAAAAGCCGGCCGGCCCCGGCGACAAGGTCGTCTGCAAGACCTTCACCAAGATCGGCACGCTGGCGGGCCGCTACCGCACTTGCAAGACCAAGGCGGAATGGGAGCAGGAACGCGTGAACGTGCGCACCGTCAACTGGACCAACCCGTGCGCCTCGGCGCAGACCGGCAGTTGCGACGGAAAGTGAGGCACCATGGCGATGACCGTGCATCGTTTCACCATACTTTCAGCCGCCTGCGTTCTGGCCGCATCGACCGCAGCTGAAGCCGCCCCCCGCCGCACCAGCGATGCGGGCGAAACGGCGGCGGGGCCCGGCGACAAGATCGTCTGCAAGACCTTTACGAGGATCGGATCGCTGGCGGCCCGCTATCGTACCTGCAAGACCAAGGCGGAATGGGAGCGCGAGCGCGCCGATCACCAGGATCTTACCAAAGCCTATAGCTGCCGCGTGGCCGACGACCAGGCCGTACCCTGCAAATAGTCAGACACCGGATCCCGGGAAGTCACGCACCCGCCGGACCGCAATAGGAGACTGGCCATGAACCGTTTCATCGCACTCACAATCATCGGGGTTCTGGCCGCTTCGAGCGCGGCTCAATCCGCTCCCCGCCAAGCGGCCGATGCGGCGGAACAGCCGAGCGATCCGGGCGAGAAGGTCGTGTGCAAGACTTTCACACGGATCGGCACGCTGGCCAGCCGCTACCGGACCTGCAAGACCAAGGCGGAATGGGAACGTGAGCGCACCAACCTGCGGCAGGTCAATGTCTCCGATTCCTGCCGGACCCGCTACAACGGGCCGTCCGGCTCCTGGGCTCCCGGGTCCGGTACGGCCGACTGCTAGCCTCTAGCCGCTATCGCGCCGGTTTGCGCGGGGCCTGCCGCCCGTTTGTCGATCCGGTCCGACTTGGATATTGACCGGCCATGGACGAGGCAGAGATTCAGCGGGCCCTGGCGGCCGCGCGCGAGGCGCGCCGCGGCAACCGCGCGGCCGAAACCGCGGCGCTGCTCCACGGTCTGATCGAGCGGGCCGGCGAGCACCCCGTCGCGCTCAACATGCTCGGCCTGACGGTGCTGGGCCAGGGCCGGCACGGCGAGGCCGTTTCGCTCTTCCGCAGGGCCATCGGGGCGGACCCGAATTCCCCCGAGCTGTGGATGAACCTCGCCAAGGCCCAGCGCGAGCAGGGGCTGGACGCCGAAGAGCAGGAGGCGCTGGAGGGCGCGCTCGCCATCGACCAGCGGCATTTCATGGCCTTGGTGCGGATGGCCGAATTGTTCGAGCGCCGCGGCGAAGAAGCGAGAGCGGCGGAGCGGTGGTCGGGCGTGCTGGCGATCGCGGCCCAGATGGAGGAGCGGCCGTCCGGCCTGGACGCGATGCTCGATCACGCCCGCGACTTCGTCGCGCGGCAGCGCGCCGGCTTCGCCGCCGCGGTCGACGCCGGGCTGGCGGAGGCGCGTCAGGGGCTGGAGGCGGCGGAGCGGCGGCGGTTCGACGCCTGCATCGATCACGCGCTGGGCCGCCGCCAGATCTACGTCAATCACTGCGCCGGAATGCATTTCCCGTTCCTGCCCGCGGACGAGTTCTTCGAGCGCCGCCATTTCCCGTGGCTCGAAGCGATCGAGGCGGAAACGGATGTCATACGCGGCGAGCTCGAAGCCCTGCTCGCGGAAAGCGCCGCCGCCGTCCGCCCTTATGTCGCGATGGATCCGGGGACTCCCGCCAACAAATGGTCGCCGCTCGATCACAGGCTCGACTGGGGCGCCATCCACTTGTGGAAGGATGGCCGCCGCGACGACGAAATCTGCGCGCGCGTGCCGCGGACGGCGGCCGCGGTCGAGGCGCTTCCCTTGTCGGACCTGCCCGGGCGGACGCCGACGGTTTTCTTCTCGTTGCTGCAGCCGGGGACTCATCTTCCGGCCCATACCGGAGTCAGCAACGTGCGGACCATCATCCACCTGCCGCTCGTCGTTCCGCCGGGCTGCGGCTTCCGGGTCGGCGGAGAGACCCGTGAGTGGCAGGTGGGGCGCGCCTGGGCTTTCGACGACACGATCGAGCATGAGGCCTGGAACCGCTCGGACGAGGTTCGCGCGATCCTCATCTTCGATGTCTGGAACCCCTACATCACCGAGGCCGAACGCGACTTGCTCCGCCGCTTCTACGCAGTCGCGGCCGGCACCGATGGGGCCGGCGACGCCCTCATCGGAGTCAGCGACTGAAGGTCAGGCCAGCCGCGCGTCCCCGAGCGCAACCGTCGCCGCTTCGCCGCCCGCCGCTTCCACCCAGCGCCGAGCCCGCGCGATGTCCTCGGCGAGAGGCCCCTCCAGCTCCGCCTTGCGCGCGAGGCGCGCCGCATTGTCGAAGGCCTGCTCCGGATTCTTGGAGTAGGTCGCGAACATCGGGCCGGCGACCGTCGCGCCTATCTCCTCCTCGCTCATCGGAACGCCGAGATGTCCGGCCGCGGCTTTCAGCACCGGCCGCGGCTCCGCGAAAAAGGCTTCCGCGTCCAGAGCGCGCGCGTTCGGCATCCGCGAGATCGAGTCGGTGAAGGCCCGCATCTGGGCCAGCCAAAGGGCGGCGCAGCGTTCGGCGTCGGAGAGGCGCGACAGATCGCCGAGATGGGCGGCGAGCTCGGTGGTGACTCGCCGAAGCCACTCGCGATGATTGTCATTGCGCAGGATGGCGAGCAGATAGTCGCGAATCTCGGCATAGAGGAAGATCGCGCGCGCGTTCGGATCGAGGGCGACCAGATCCGGCAGCAGGAAGTTCACCGGGACGTTCGCCTTGACGATCGTCGGCGCGTCTTCGCGATAGCGTTTCGAAATCATCGCGGCCGTCAGCGCCAGCCCTCGCGGGTGGGGAGCCAAGGCCAGCTGGCGGAGGGCCAGCGGCTCGCGCAGCACCAGGTTGGTCGATGGCGTGTCGAGCGCCCGGGCGAGCAGGGTCGATCCGCAATGCGCGACGTGGAAGATCCACGCCGTCGGAGCGGGGCGGCGGACCGGCTCCAGCAGGGCGCCGATCGGGACCTTCATCGAGCGGTCCGCGGCCGGCGAGATTCTCCCGTCGAGGAAGATCGAGCGGTGATACGCGGCCCGGTCCATCGGCACGAACAGGGCCGAATCGCCCTCGAACGAGTGAAGGTAATGGTCGGGCGAGGCGAACAGGTCGTCGAGGGTCAGGGCCATCATCTGGGCTATAGCTCGCACCGGCTTCATCGGCTATCCGCGGAACTCGCC
>DASPJA010000077.1:0-34910 GCA_035628835.1 Allosphingosinicella sp. | reverse complement strand
CGGCACCAGGATGAGGTGGACATGGTTGGGCATCAGGCACCACGCCCAGATCCGGGTCCCGGCCTTCTCGCACCCCTCCTTGAGCAGGCGCAGGTAGAGGCGGCCGTCCCCCGCCGAGAAGAAGACGCGCTGGCGCCGGTTTCCCCGCTGCGTCACATGGTGGGGAATGTCGGGAACGACGAGGCGGGCGATCCGGGGCATGCGGCCGAAGCTAGCGGCCCCGCCGGATCATCCAAAATCCGCATCCGATCTCCCCTAAAAAAGGAGTGACATCGGGAGAAGGCAAGCCGCGGGGCACCCTGGCGCCAGCGGGTAAATATATACTGTCACTGTTTACTCTCAGCTTGAAAGCCAGGCCCGCCAGATGCGGCGCCGGCGTCCGAAGCAGCGCCTTCAACGCCGCATCGCGCCGCGCTCCGAGCCTGGCCGCCGGAAACAGTGACAGTATACATTTACCCGGGTCGACGGAGGAGTGTGCCTGGGGTCGACGGGAAATGTATATTGTCGCTCTTCGCCGAACACCGGGCCATGAGCGCCCCTGTGCGGGCAAACAGCGGGTAAATGTATACTGTCACTGTTTATTTCGCCGAGGACGGAGGCGAGACGCCCGCTTGGGGCCGCGCCCTTCACTCAGGCCGCATGTTTACCTGAACGCTGTCGCCGGGGGGGGCAAACAGTGACAGTATACATTTACCGGGAAGGGCTGAGCGGAAATGTCGCAGCGGGTAAATGTATACTGTCACTGATGCATCCTGATGCATCGGGTCTGTCACTGATGCATCGGGTAAATGTATACTGTCACTGATGCGTCGCTGATGCGTCACTGATGCGTCGTCACTGATGCGTCCCCCGCCAGGACTTCCCCTCGAGGCCTGCCACGTGCCTGGCACCGGAGGCCCTCTTGAAGGCTCGCATCCAGCGAGAAGTCGTTCAGCCTTGCATGGACCCTTCCAACCCTCCAAATATCGGGCGATGAGGCGCGACCCGATCTGATGGCAGAGGCTGCCGCCGCCCCGGCTCCGCCTTCCTCGCCGGCGCACGGATTCATTTCCTATTCCCACGAGGATTACAGACTCTTCAGGAGGCTCAAGAGGCATCTGAAGCCGCTCGAGACCCTTCTCAAGATCAGCTTCTGGGCCGACGAGCGGATCGAAGCGGGCGAAAGATGGAACGATAGCATCGCCCGGGCCATCGCCGATGCCTCCATGCACCTCCTGCTGTTCACGCCCGACTTCTGCGCGTCGGACTATATCTTCGAGATCGAGCTGCCGGCCATTCAGCGGAAATATGCCGCCGGCGACCTGGTGCTCCCCGTCGTCGCGCGCCGTTGCATGTGGCAGCCTTTCGTGAGCGCCTTGCAGGCCGTCCCGAGCCGCGGCGGCCGGCTACTGCCGATCTGCGAGTGGAAGCCGCAGGACAGCGGGCTCGACGCGGCTCGCGATCAGCTGGCAAGGGCCATCTGCGGTCACCTCGGCAAGCCGATCCCGCCGGCATTCGACTGGAGCCGGCCGTGACGCGCTCCGATCCCCACCCGCGAGTCCGGGCGCTTCGGGCCGACCTCGACGCGGTGGCGGCGTCGATCGCGGATTTCAAGGCCGCGCTTCACGGAGTCAACGATCCGGAGCTGAACGACGCTTTCCGCACCGCGCTCGAAGCGGCCGACAAGACGATCTCGTTCCACCTGGAGAATATCGCTCCGACCATCGCCGACGACGTGTCGACCTTGCTGGGCCGCTTCAAGCGGCATCCGGTACCGCGCGAGGATCCCGATCTTGGCCCAACCGAATCCCTGACCCGGCTGCGCCAGGCGCGCGGAGGCCTTTTCGCCGACCTCGAGACCGTCCTGGAAGCGGTGGTGGAACTGGGCTTGCGGCCGGCCGGCACCTCATTTGCCCTGCCGGTCGCGGTCGAGAAGGCCTCCGTTGCCGATCCCGCGCAGGCCCTGGAGAAACGACTCGGCGCGCTGGAGGAAGCGTTGAAGCGGATCCGGCCGGAAGGCGAGCCCAGCGAAGGCCGAAGCGTCCAGCAGATCGGCCTCGTCAACTTCTATCTCGGCAACATGTCCGTCGAGCTGGCGCTCGCCCGGATGGAGGCGCTCGCCAAGGACCTCGTGGATTTCGCGGGGCTCGCCCGCGCCATCGAGAATATGGGCGAGCTGACTCGCGACTTCGTCGCCAGCGTCGAGGAAATGCGCCGCAAGATCACCGACGGGCTGAAGGCGGCGGCCCGCTATTTGCGCCCGGCGGTTGGCCGGGTGGTGGGCGGAATGAAGGCGCTGGTGCGCCGGACACGCCGGCAGGCGCCGACCTCGCGATCGGCTGAGCAGCCCGCGCCGGGGCCCACGGCCGAGCTTGCCGATGAATCGCCGAGGGCTGAAAGCCCGGCCTCCGACCCGCATTCCGCGTTCTGGCAACTTATCCAAGCGGGCGATGCGGCTCTCGTTGGCGGAAGCCTCAGCGGCGCCCGCCGGGCCTATCAAGAGGCGGAAACGCTGGCGAAAACCCAGTTGGCGGATAACACCGGCGACCCCGAGTGGCAGCGCGATTTGTCGGTCAGCTTCAACAGGCTCGGCGACGTAGAGCGGGCGGCGGGCAACCTCGGCGCTGCGCGCGAGCGTTTCGAGGCGGGGCTCGCCATCGCCGAGAGGCTGGCCGCGCTCGAGCCCGGCAACAGCGAGTGGCAGCGCGACTTGTCGGTCAGCTTCAACAAGCTCGGTGATGTCGAGGTGGCGGCGGGCAATCTCGGCGCGGCGCGGGAGCGCTTCGAGGGGGGCCTCGCCATCCGCGAGAGGCTGGCGGCGCTCGAGCCCGGCAACAGCCAGTGGCAGCGCGACTTGTCGGTCAGCTTCAACAAGCTCGGCGATGTCGAGGTGGCGGCGGGCAATCTCGGCGCGGCGCGGGAGCGCTTCGAGGCGGGGCTCGCGATCCGCGAGAGGCTGGCCGCGCTCGAGCCCGGCAACAGCCAGTGGCAGCGCGACCTGTCGCTCAGCTTCAACAAGCTCGGCGATGTCGAGCGGGCGGCGGGCAATCTTGGCGCGGCGCGGGAGCGCTTCGAGGCGGACCTCGCCATCGCCGATAGGCTGGCCGCGCTCGAGCCTGGCAATAGCGAGTGGCAGCGCGACCTTTACGTCAGCCTCGACCGGTTGGCTCGGATCGGCGAAGCCGAAGGCGATCCGGCGGCGGCGATCGCGCATTACCAACGGGCGGAAGTGATAATG
The DNA here is from genome assembly GCA_035628835.1 of Allosphingosinicella sp. Classification (GTDB taxonomy): domain Bacteria; phylum Pseudomonadota; class Alphaproteobacteria; order Sphingomonadales; family Sphingomonadaceae; genus Allosphingosinicella. The sequence goes on along the minus strand of DASPJA010000077.1, from coordinate 31,693 downwards.
GCGGCGCTGGCGGAGCGCTCGCCGAGCCATCCGGCCTATGCCCGGGATCTCGCGCAAATCCGCGCCGAGCTTGCCCGGCTGGGCGGGAAGGCGGCTCCGTCCGGCCGGCTTTAACTTGCCGCCCCCTTCCCCTATTTCCCCTCCGTCCGGCGGGCGTTAAGCGCCTGCGGCGGCTCAGGATAAGCGCGATGGGAAGAGGCGAGGACGCCCGCCCGGGCCGCGCGCCTTAATCAGGCTGCATCCCGAACCGTAATCTCCCCAACCCCGTCGTGCCGCGGACCGATGGCGATCTCTATGTCGTGCCCCAAGGCCCGCAGACACGCCTCGAGCTTCGCCTGGCTGATGTCGTCCAGCTTGCCCCGGACGATCAGGGAGAGCTTCGGCTGGGTGATCCCCATCCGAGCCGCCGCCTCGCGCTGGGTGAGCTCCATCTCGGCGATCGACTTCTGGATTCGAATGGCCAGCTTCGCCTTCACGACGAACACGGGGTCGAGCCGCAGCTCGTCGAGAACGCTCCTGCCGGCCGGAGTGACATGACCGCTCATCACAATCCTTTCATCGCTTCTCGCGCCTTCGCCGCCTCGATCCGCCGTACCTCCGCCAGCCGCGCGTCAATCGCCTCCCTGTCCCGCTTGGGCAGGGCCCGGCCCCGTGTCGACTTCTTCTTGAAGCAGTGCAGCACGTAGATCACGTCGCGATAATGCGCCGTGTAGACGGCACGGTAGGTGTCGCCGTCGTCATCCTCGAGAAGCTCCACCAATGCGGGCCTGAACGCCGCCAGCGTCTTGGCACCCTCGAACGGCAGATTGTTCTGCGCCAGTCCGAGGGCGTAGCCGAAGGTCCGCTGCACCGCCTCCGGCATGTCGCAAAGATCCTTGTAGCTGCTCCCTCGCCAGTCGATCGGCTTCTCACCCATGCGTCCGGCCCCCGGTTTATACCATAAGTGGTATCAGACTGCAAACCTCCCTTCCTTGCGCTATTGCCCGCGGCACCCAAAATCCGGATGCAGGCTCGCGCCGGCCTGCGTCACACTCTCGGCATCTTCGCGCCTTCGTGCCTTCCGACCAAAACTGAGTACGTACCTCGGCCTGAAGTCAGGGCACCGGTTGCTCCGAGGGTCGTCACCCCGGACTTGATCCGGGGTCTATGAACTTCGAAAGGGCGCAAGCTCAGCCGGCGATGTTCATGGATTCCGGCTTTCGCCGGAAGGACGCAGGCAGGCGCCCCGCCCGCCTTCAAACCCGCTTGCCCCTCTCACGCCCTTCCCCTATATCCCCCTCCGTCCAGCGGGCGCTAAGCGCCTGTGGAGGCTCGGCTAAGGCTCAGCGCGCGTAAGGTAGAGGCGAAGACGCCCGCCTGCGACGCGCTCTTTTTGCTTTCTCGGCTTCTCCGCTCGCCAAGAGCCCGCAGGATGCTTTCGCCGCATGAGGCGGCGGGGGCGGACACATTCTGAAGACCGGGGGAGACAACCCCTGGCCGGAATAAAAGCAACGAAGGATTACCAAGCTTATGGCCACCACGGCGATGCCGACCCGCGACGATTTCGCGAAACTTCTCAATGAGACCCTCGGCGGCGAGAATGAGGGCTTCGAGGGCAAGGTCGTCAAGGGGACGGTCACCGCGATCGAGAACGACATGGCCGTGATCGACGTCGGGCTGAAGAGCGAGGGCCGGGTCGCCCTCCGCGAGTTCGCCGCTCCGGGCCAGAAGGCCGAGATCGCCGTCGGCGACGTCGTCGACGTCTATGTCGACCGGGTCGAGAACCACCAGGGCGAGGCGATGCTGTCGCGCGACCGCGCCCGCCGCGAGGCCGCCTGGGACAAGCTCGAGACCGAGTTCACCGCCGGCAACCGCGTGGAAGGGATCATCTTCGGGCGCGTGAAGGGCGGCTTCACCGTCGATCTGGGCGGCGCCGTCGCCTTCCTTCCCGGCTCGCAGGTCGACATCCGCCCGGTCCGCGACGTCACCCCGCTGATGGACATCCCGCAGGCCTTCCAGATTTTGAAGATGGACCGCCGCCGCGGCAACATCGTCGTCTCGCGCCGAGCCATCCTCGAAGAGACCCGCGCCGAGCAGCGCTCGGGCCTGATCATGAGCCTCGCCGAGGGCCAGGTCGTCGACGGCGTCGTCAAGAACATCACCGATTACGGCGCCTTCGTCGATCTCGGCGGGATCGACGGGCTGCTCCACGTCACCGACATTTCCTACAAGCGAGTCAACCACCCGTCCGAGGTGATCAACATCGGCGACACGGTGAAGGTGCAGATCATCCGCATCAACCGCGAGACCCAGCGAATCTCGCTCGGGATGAAACAGCTCGAGGCGGATCCGTGGGAGGGCGCCGGAGCGAAATATCCGGTCGCCGGCGTGTTCAAGGGCCGGGTGACCAACATCACCGAATACGGCGCCTTCGTCGAGCTCGAGCCGGGGATCGAGGGCCTCGTCCACGTCTCCGAGATGAGCTGGACCAAGAAGAACGTCCATCCGGGCAAGATCGTCTCGACCTCGCAGGAGGTGGACGTCTCGGTGCTCGAGGTCGACGAGGAGAAGCGCCGGATCTCGCTCGGCCTCAAGCAGGCCCAGGCCAATCCGTGGGAGGCCTTCGCGGCGTCGCACCCGGTCGGAACCGAGGTCGAGGGCGAGGTCAAGAACGCGACCGAGTTCGGCCTGTTCGTCGGCCTGGACGGCGACGTCGACGGGATGGTCCACATGTCGGACATCGCCTGGGGCGTGACCGGCGAGGAGGCGCTCAACCTTCACCGCAAGGGCGAGACGGTGAAGGCGGTCGTGCTCGACGTCGACGTCGAGAAGGAGCGCATCTCGCTGGGCATGAAGCAGCTCGAGCGCGGCGGGGTCGCCAAGGGTGGAACCTCGGCCGCGGGCGGCGGCGTCAACAAGAACGAGACGGTCACCGTGACCGTGCTCGAGGTCCGCGACGGCGGGCTCGAGGTCCAGGTCGGCGACGACGGGCCGACGGGCTTCATCAAGCGCACCGATCTCGGCCGCGACCGCGACGAGCAGAGGCCGGAGCGCTTCCAGGTCGGGCAGAAGTTCGACGCCCTGGTGATCGGCTTCGACCGCTCGAAGAAGCCGAACTTCTCGATCAAGGCGCTCCAGATCCACGAGGAGAAGCAGGCCGTCGCCCAGTACGGCTCCTCCGACTCCGGCGCGTCGCTCGGCGACATCCTCGGCGAAGCGCTGAAAAACAAAGCCAAGGACTAATCCGACGGGAGGGCGGGCCGCCGGGCGGCCCGTCCTTCGCCGAGCTGCACCGGATGTGCGGCAAGGGTCGAATTTTCCTCGTCTTTTTCAACCTCAGATATTGCGTTCCCCGCAAATTTGAGATTTAACTTGGGTTAGCGGGTCTTGCATCGGGGGTGAGGCAATATCCGCATTGACCGTTTTTCTCACGTTGGGGGGAAGCTGTGATCCGTTCCGAGCTCGTGCAGATGCTTTGCGATGATCATCCCGATCTCACCGGCAAGGAGATCGAGCGGGTGGTGTCGGCCTTTTTCGATTCCATCACCGAGCAGCTGCAGCATGGCGGCCGGGTCGAGCTTCGCGGCTTCGGCGCCTTCTCGACTCGCGAGCGCGACGCCCGCAAGGGCCGCAACCCGCGCACCGGCGACGCGGTCGACGTCGACGCCAAGCGCGTGCCCTATTTCAAGCCCGGCAAGGAAATGCGCGAGCGCCTGAACGTCTGAGCCGAGGCCAATTGCCTCTCGCCGCGAAGCGGCATTATCCCTTTTCCGCCTAACGCCTTCGTGCCTTCGTGCCTTCTCTCAAAAAAGACAGGCGCTTCGCCTGATGGGTAAAGCACATCCGCAATCGGCTTTCGCCGCTGAGCCGATCATGGCATGCCGGGCCGGTGCGGACGTGGCGGAACCGGTAGACGCCGGAGACTTAAAATCTCCTGCCCCTCGGGGCGTGCGGGTTCGAGTCCCGCCGTCCGCACCAGCCACTGGATAGGCCAATAAGGCTAGAGCTGTGGAGCCCACATGAAGCAGCGTGCTTTCAACAAGCCTGAAAGCCTGGCCTCCAGGGGCAAGAAACCGATGGCCAGCCTGCACACGATGCTGATGGAGCAGCTCACCGCCATCCCTGACATGTTCATCTCAAAGATGATCAAACGGAAGATCGAGGACGCCGGCGGGAAAGCACCGGAACAGCTTGTGCAAGCTCTGGTCGATCACATCTCCAACGGGGAGGACTCTCCGTTTGAATGGCACGATGAGCACGCGGAAGACCTTGATTTAGATATCGAAATTGACGCCGCGGATGTCGAATCCGTGATCCAGGAAATCGACGACTTCAACAAGACAAAATTGCCTGACCTAATCGAAAGCGTCACCAAGGAAGCTGGAGTGATCATCCTCCGCTCGCTGGAAAGAGATTGGCCTGAGCAAAAGTCGTTTGAAGAGGCTCAGATGGAGGTGTTTCGCTACAACCTCGAAGAGCGATGGGGAAAAGCTTTCGACGTCCTCCGCATGATGTACACCGTCGCACGTGAACTTGGTAATGAAGCGGCGAAGAGACAGCGGCGTTCGCGCAGCTCCAAACAAGCGGCGCTTCGCGAGACGCTCCTTCGACTTCACGCGCGCGCTTGCCAAGTCACTGCGGAAATAATTTGCCTGATGGCGAACGGTTATGCGGACGGCGCCATGGCCCGATGGCGCACCCTGCATGAGATCACTGTCGTCGCCTCGGTTATCGCTCAACACGGAAACGGTCTCGCCGTACGTTATCTGGATCACGAAGCCATCGAAGCAAAACGCGCGATGGATCGCTTTCTCGTATCACATGAGGCTCTGGGATATCCGGCGCCGTCCCCGCGCGAAATCAAAAGAGTCGAACGACTCTATGAGGAGCGCCTAACAACTTATGGAAATAATTTCGGGTCCCAGTATGGATGGGCCGCGCATCACCTCGGGCTGAAGAAGCCGCGCTTCGACGATCTGGAAGTGGCCGCTGGCAAGGTGGCCATGCGGCCTCATTATCAAATGGCCAGCTACAACGTTCATGCCAGCTCGAAGGGCATCGCCTTTCGCTTAGGGCTACTCGACGGCGAAGGTCTGGGACAGCCGGTGGCGCTGGCCGGCGCGAGTAATGCCGGTTTCTCCGATCCGGCCCAGAACACCGCGCAATCGCTTACCCAGATCACAGGATTGTTATTCGGCTCAAACTGGCGCTTCGACCGAATGATTGAGATGCGCATCCTGCTGGACCTCAGAGATAAATTGCCTCGAATCCTGTTGCGCGCCGAACGGCGCCTGGAGAGAGATCACCGTCAATTCTTGAAAAAGTTGCGCGACCGGAAGGCCAAGCGGGCGAGATGACCTCGTCCACAAGCACCCACCCAGTCTGAGCGCTAAGGCCTCGCGCGACCGCCAAAAGCGCCAGCGACCAAGTCGCACTCGGCAGGCTTGCTCTCACCGGCATCGCTCGGTTGCATCGACACCTGACCCTGCCCCTCGAGCCATGCGAGTCCGAGACTCGCGGCCCGCGCCAGCCGCTCGCCATAGCCCGTTAAGTCCCTGCGTTTCATTGGCTTTTCATCCGGCGCCGGTTCTGCTACAGAGGGGCGGCCCGGGGTGGGGATATTCCTTGAATTTGGCGCTTTCGCCGCGGATGCGGTTTCTTTCGGTATTTGCCTTGCTTCTCGCGGCCGGCTGCAGCGGCCATTCGCGGGAGCAGATCGCGCGCGTGAAGTCGATCGAGGCGCGGGTCGTCCGGAACGAGGCGCCTCCGACGGACCCGGCCGCGGTCGCGCCCCTGTCGCTGGCGGAGCTCGTGGAGCGAGCTCAGCAGCGGTCGCCCGAGACTCTGCGCAGCGAATTGCGCGGCATCGTCGACGAGGCGGATTTCGACCAGCAGGCCACGGCCGGACTGCCCCGAATTGGGGTCGATGCCGATTACGGCCGCCCGGCGCTCCTCAGGCGCGACGAATCCGGCGGTCTGCTCCGGGTCTCTCCTGGGTTGCAATGGGACGTGGTTCGGATGCTGCAGATGGGCCGGATGAAGCGCCTGCGCGTCCGCTCGAAGGAAGCCGCCGCCCTCCAGCAACAGCTCGCTCACGAGCAGGTGGAGCTCGAAGTCGTCCGCCGCTACGCGGAGCTCGAAGCCGCGCGCGCCGCCGCCGCACTCGCCGAAGCCCGTGCCGCCTCGGCCGCGCGCGCCGCGCGTATCGCCGAGCTGCAGGGCGCGACCGACGCGGCGGCGCCCGAGACGATCGGCGACGCGGCCCTCCTCGACCGCCAGCTCCGGCAGGCGCGAGGCCGCGCCGAGCTGGCGCACGCGCGCCTGGCCTCGCTGTGCGGCCTCCGGCCGGGGGAACGGGCCGCGGCCTTCGCCGAGACCGGCAAGGCTCCCGATCCGCTGCCGCTCGGCGACTATCTGCAGGCCGTGCTCGCCGCTTCCGAAGGGCTGAAGCTCGCCGACGTCCGTACCGCCCTGGCCGCCGAGCGGGCGCGAATGACAAAGGCCGAGCGCTGGTCGCTGTTCCGGCTGTCCTCGAGCGGGGGCGATCTCCTGCAATTGCTGTCGGCCTCGCCGTTCGCGGTGCTGAACTGGACCTATGCCCTGCTCGACCAGGGCGATTTCAACCGGCGCCTCGTCAAGGCGCGAGCCGATGCCTTGCTTTCGCGTCTGGACCGGCAGGACGAAGCCGACCGGCTGCTCGACACGGGCGGGCGAGTGTGGCTGGCGCTGCTCGACGCGGCCGTCGAGCGCGGCAAGGCCGGCGAAGCCCTGCGGCAGGCGAAGCTCGCCCACCGCATCGCCGCCGCCCAGGTTGCGGACGGCGCCGCCCCGCCCCTCCTCGAGCGGAATGCGGAGCTCGCGCTCGCCTCGGCCGAGACCGATTTGCGGCTCCGGACGCTCGACCATATGATTGCGCGCACCCAATACAGGCTGCTCGGCGGGACCGACGGGGGCGGAGGGCAGGCGGCATGAAGTATCTGATCGCCGCGGCCGGGCTCGGGCTGATGTCGCTGATAGGAGTCGCCGCCCTCTACGCCACGGGCGACGGCGTTCCCGCCGCCGCGGCGCCCGCATCCGGGACGGCGCAGGTGGTCCGGCGCGCCGTGACCCGAACCGCCACCTTCCAGGGCAGCGTCGAATATGGCGCCCAGATCGAGATCGCGGCGCCTCGCGACGGCCTCCTGGCGGAGGTCCCCGTCCGGGTCGGCCAGCGGGTCGCGGCGGGCCAGCTGCTCGCCCGCTTCGACGGGTCCGGCCTGGCGCTGGAGCGGGACGAGCTCGCCCGCGAAAGCAGCCGCCACGCCAACTGGCTCGCCCAGGTTTATCCGGCGCAGCGCCGGAGCCTCGACAGCGCCGGCCGGGCGCTCGACCTCAAGCTGCGCCAGGAAGTGGGGGCACTTGCCGCCAAGCTGCGCGCCACCCGCGAAGCCCGCTCCGAAGGGATCGCCACGCCGGCCGACGTCGCCGCGGCGGAGCGCGAGCTGGGCAATGCGACGGCGCGCGCGAACGGCGAAAGGGCGGCGCATGCGGCACAGATCAGCGCGCTGGGCCAGCAGCGGCTCGAAGCCGAGCTGGGGCGCTCGTCGGCCGGAGGCAAGGGCCGCTCGCTGAGCGGCGGGGCGGCGACGGGCTCGCTTCGAGCCCCTTTCCCCGCCACCGTCGCCGCCGTCTCTATCCAGCCTTACGGCCCGACGCGGGTCGCGGCCGGAACGCATCTGGTGACGCTCGTCGACACCGCCTCCTTCACCCTGGCGGTGCCGGTCCCGCCGTCGGAGATCGCCCGTCTCAGCCAGAGCGCGCCGGTGAGCTGCTTCCTGCCGCGCCGCGGCCGGTCCGTCCCCTGCCGTCTTCTCGGCATCGTCAAGGGGGAGCAGGGCTATGTCGCGCGTTTCTCCCTTTCCGGCCTGGGCGATCTGGAGCGCGGCGAAGCCGGGGACGTGCGGCTCAACGAAATCGGGCCGAGGGACTCGCTGACGGTTCCGCAGGCCGCGCTGAGCCGCAACGGCGACACCGTCGGAGTCCGGGTCCTGCGGGGCGGGCAAGCCGCCTTCGTCCCCGTCGCGGTGCGCTTCTTCGGCGAAGCCGAGGTCGCGGTGTCGGGCGATTTAAGGCCGGGCGAGCGCGTCCTGCTCGACTGATGACGCCTGCCCTGATCAGCTTGCGGGACATTTCCAAGGTCTACCGCAGCGGCGAGCGGGACGTGCGCGCCCTGAGCGGAATCGACCTCGACATCGCGGCCGGCGAGGCGGTGTGCGTCGTGGGGCGTTCCGGATCGGGCAAGACCACGCTGCTGGACATATTGGCCACCCTCCTTCGGCCCAGCGGGGGCGTGTATCGCCTCGACGGGGAGGACGTTTCGGCGGCCGGCGAGCGCGACCTCGCCCGCATCCGCAACCGCCGCTTCGGCTTCGTCTTCCAGTCCTTCCACCTGCTCGGCGAGCTCAACGTCCTCCAGAACGTGTGCCTTCCCTCCCGCTACCGCGGCGGGGAGGATCTGAAGCCCGCCGCTTCGCGCTGGCTGGAGGCACTCGGCCTGGAAGATCTTTGCGATCGACGCCCTTCCGAGCTTTCCGGCGGGCAACAGCAGCGCGTCGCCATAGCCCGTGCGCTGGTTACCAACCCGGACGTCCTTCTCGCCGACGAGCCGACGGGCAATCTCGATTCGGAAACCGGCAACGATGTCGTAAGATTGCTCCTTGATGTCGGACGCGCCGGCCGTACCCTGATCCTGGTCACTCACGACCGGGATATCGCCGCCAGGTTCGACCGGCGAATCGAGCTCGCCGACGGAAGGCTCGTCGCGGCATGATCGCGACGCGCCTCCCGCTTCGCCAGTCGCTTTACGTGCTCAATCTCGCTGTCGGCATGCTGCTGTTCGTCTGCGCCTTCAGCTTCATGGGCGCGGTCACGCGCAGCATCACGCTCGGGCTCGACCGATTCGGCAGCGACGCCATCATCGTCAGCAAGCCCGACGCAGGCTTCACCAATCGCCCGGATCCGGCCTCGCTCGACCGCGCCGACGTGGCGCGGCTGCGTTCGGCGCTCGGCGACCGCTTCGAGATCTCACCGGTGGCCCGGAGCGTCGCCCCGGTGAGCGCCGGGCGCGACGAGGAGCTGGTGACGGTCTGGCGGGCCGATCCGTCCCTGTTCGAAGCCGCGGGGCTCGAGATCGTGGAGGGGCGCGCCTTTTCGCAATTCGAGGCGGCGACTCGGGCCGATGTCTGCCTGGTGAGCGCCGACATCCTCGAATCCCTCGGCGGCCGGAACGGCTCGAAGCTTCGACAGATCAGCGTCGAGGGACGGTCCTGCCGGGTCATCGGCACCGTCTCCTCGGCGGAGACGATTCCCAATTTCACCGTCGCCGAAGCAGTCTATTTGCCGTTCGGCACCGGCCCTCGCGCCAATCCCGCGGAGAGCGCACCCGTCACCCAGATTTTCCTGCGGGACCGCAGCGGAACGCCCGATGCGGCGGCCGGCCAGAGGATCCGGAGCGCGCTCGCCGCCTCCGATGCGGGCAGGCTCGACATCTGGTTCGCGAGCGACTTCTGGACCTTGCGTACCGGAATCGCCAACAGCCTGTGGCTGCTGGTCCTGCTCATGTCGTGCGTGGTGTTGGGGCTGGCCGCGCTCGGGCTCGCCAACAGCCTGTCGCTCGACGTCCTGCAAAGGCGGGGCGAGATCGGGCTCAGGATCGCGCTCGGCGCGACCCGTCGGGACATTTTCGCGATGTTTCTGGCGCAGGGGCTTGGCGTGGTGCTCGCCGGCGGCCTGCTCGGCTCGGCGGCGGGCGCGCTTCTCAGCCTCTACGTTCTCGGCCCGCTGGTAAGCGGATCCGATCTGCTGGCGGGGGGCGAGATGAGCATCGACGCCACCACGCTGGCCGCCGCTCTGCTGGTCCTCGCCTGTACGTCATTCGCCGCCTGCTTCGTACCGGCGCGACAGGCGATGAAGGTCGATCCTTCGCTGGCGATCCGGAACCTGTAGGCGCCGGATCGCAGCGGCCATCCCGCCGAGCCTTTACTACCCGTCGGCGAGCTGGGCACATTCCTCGCGCGACTTGACCTCGACCGTCTTGAGGAGGATTTTCTGCCCCCCGAACGTCGTATAGAGCGCGCAGGTATAGGTCTTGCCCTTGCAGGCGCTGAGCGCCACCAGACACAGAAGCGGCGCCGCCAGCATCAGCCGGCAAGCCGCCGCTCTCGAGGCGCGCCCCGTCACAGGGCGAATGCCTGACATTCCTCCTTGAAGGCCACTTTGTATTTCTTGATGACCTCGCCAGTCTTGGCGTCCTTGACGATGCATTCGTACTTGGCGGGCATCTTGCACCCGGCCGTGGTCGTGAGGGCGACGAGCGCGGCGGCCGCGACGATTAGCTTCTTCATGATTCCCCATCCCTAAGTCCTTGAAATGCAACATATGCAGACAAACAGAAACTTGGGAAGCGCTGAGGCCGGAGAGCGGAGACTATTGGGATATTATTGGATAGGCAGGTGGCTGAAATGTCACAGAGGAAGCGTCAGCCCGCGCCGCGCCCGCCGCGCCGGGTCAGGCGGCTTCCTTCGGCGGCTCCGCAGGCATCGCGGTCCATTCGCAGCGGTGGAGGCTGATCGGATCGAGGAACATGCCGCCCATGCGGTCGCCGAGCTGCCAGCGGACCTGGGCGTTGACCGGGCCGATCCCGGGGACGTCCAGCGAGACGTAGCTGCCGATGCGGACGGGCTGGAGGCATTCGGCCATGAAGCCGCTGGTCGAGACGTCGCAGACCTTCACCTCGACGCTGTACCAGCTTTGCGCGCGCAACTGGGTGCGGCCCGCCACCGGCGTCCGGCCCGATCTGCGCGGCTTGAAATGGTTCATCGCTTTGGGATCCCGGTGCAATGGGCGACCCTAAAGCGGCAAAGATGAAGGGGGGGTAAAAGCGGCGCATGCAAGGCGCCGATCCTGCCCGGGATGACGCTTGTCGGCGGCTGCGCTATCGCTGCGGACGATGGTGACTCGTTTCCTTGCCTTGCCGGGCCTGCTCGCAGCGGCGCTGCTCCTCGCCGGCTGCGGGGACGGAGCGAGCGGGCCGATCGCGATCAGCGCCATCGGCGGCGAGCCTCGCCTCGCCAATCCGAACCGCGACCGGCTCGACGCGCCGTCGGCCCTGTTGCTGGAGGCGACCGCGCAGGGGCTGGTTCGCTTCGATGCCGGCGGCGAGATCGAGCCTGCGCTGGCGCAGCGCTGGATCGTCTCCGACGACGGCCTGCGCTACATCTTCCGCCTTCGCAAGGCGACCTGGGGCGGCGCCGGCCGCGTCGATTCGGAGCAGGTCGTCGCCCGGCTGCGCGCCGCCGCCGCGCCGCCGAGCCGCAACCCGCTGAATCCGATCCTGGGGGCGATCGACGAGATCGTGGCACTGCCGGACGTCATCGAGATCAGCCTGAAATCGCCCCGGCCGAGCTTCCTCCAGCTGCTCGCGCAACCGGAAATGGCGATCGTCCGCGCAGGCCGCGGCACCGGCCCCTATCGCGCCGAAGCCCAGCCGGACGGATCGGTGCGGCTCAGCCTCCTGCGGGAGGAGGACGAGGAGGACAACGGCAACGAGCCGCCGCCGCCGCTGCTGCTGCGCGGCGAGGACGCGGTGACGGCGGTGGCGCGCTTCGGCGAACGGCAGGCGGACCTGGTGATCGGCGGCACGCTCGGCGATCTCCCGCTGGCCCGCGCGGTGGGTGCGCCGGCGGCGCAGCTGCGCTTCGACCCGGTGAGCGGCCTGTTCGGGCTCGCCTTCACGGCTCCCGACGGCGCCTTCGCTCGACCCGAGACCCGGCAGGCGCTCGCCATGGCGATCGATCGGCCCGCGCTCGCCGCGGCCCTCGGAGTGCCCGGTCTGCTGCCGCGGGAATCACTGCTGCCGCCGGGAATCGAGGGCCTCGCGCGGGTCTCGGCTCCGGCCTGGATCCGCGATCCGCTGCCGGCGCGGCAGGCGCGCTCGACGGCCTTGCTGCGCGAGGCGGGGGAAGGCGGCCGCCTCACCGTCCGGGTCGCGCTGCCCGACGCGCCCGGCTACCGGCTGCTCTTCGCGCGGCTGCGGCGCGACTGGGCGGCGGTCGGAGTCGAGACGGTGCGCGTGCCGGCCGGCGCCGCCGCCGACCTCCGGCTGATCGACGAAGTGGCGCCGGCGGGCGTCGCCAGCTGGTACCTTCGCCATTTCTCCTGCGAGTCGAGCCGGATCTGCGATCCGGCCGCCGACGAAATGATGGCCGCGGCCCGGATCGCCCCCGACGCCGCCAGCCGCCGCGGCATGCTCGCCAACGCGGACCGGATACTTGCCGGGCTCGGCCCGTTCATCCCGCTGACGGCGCCGGTGCGCTGGTCGCTCGTCGCGCCCCGCCTCACCGGCTTCCGCCCCAACGCCCTCGGCCGCCACCCAGTCGGCGAGCTGATCCGGCAGCAGCCTTAGGAGTAGCCGATGCCGACCCCGCAGGATCCGTTCGAGGCCGTCGCCGACCGCTTCTCCCTCGGCCGCGACCCCGCGTCGGTGCGCCGGCGGCTCGAGGCGATGGAAAAGATGCTGGAGCGGATGTTCACCGTCCCGGGCACAAACCGCCAGTTCGGGCTCGACGTCATCTTCGACGTCATCCCCGTCGGCGGCAGCCTGATCGCGGCGGCGATGGGCAGCTGGCTGGCCTGGGAGGCACGCAACCTCGGCATGCCGAAATGGCACCTGGTGCGGATGGGCGGCAATATCGGAGTCGACTTCCTGCTCGGCGCCATCCCCTGGGTGGGCGCGATCCCCGATTTCTTCTTCAAGTCCAACACGCGCAATCTGAGGATCGTCAAGCGCTGGCTCGACAAGCACCACCCCGAGACGATGGTCATCGAGGGCGAGGTGGTCGCGCGGCGCTGACCTCCCCTCCTTGGAAGGGAGGGGCTGGCGGCGGGTAGACGAGCGCGGCGAGACTTTGCCGAGGCGGGGTTTCGGCCGCCTTCGGCCGACCCACCCCTAACCCTTCCCTTCCAGGGAGGGGAGACTCGCGAAGTCCAGCCCGATATCGGCCGCCGGCGCGGACTGGGTGATCCTGCCGACGGAGACGTAGGTCACCCCGGTTTCCGCCTTGGCTCGGATCGTCTCGAGCGTGACTCCGCCGCTGGCTTCCGTCGGCACCCGGCCGCTGACCAGCGCCACCGCCTCGCGAAGCACCGGCGCGTCCATATTGTCGAGCAGCAGGTGGGTGGCGCCGGCCGCGAGCGCGGGCTCGATCTGGTCGAGCCGGTCGACCTCGACGATGATCCGCTCGATCCCCGCCGCCGCCGCCCGCCGCACAGCCTCGGCGACGCCGCCGGCGACGGCGACATGATTATCCTTGATCATCGCGGTGTCCCAAAGCCCCATCCGGTGGTTCCGGGCGCCGCCCATGCGGGTGGCGTATTTCTCGAGAAGCCGGAGGCCTGGGATGGTCTTGCGCGTGTCCAGGAGGGTCGCGCCGGTGCCGGCGATGGCGTCGACATAGCGGCGGGTGAGGGTGGCGATTCCGGACAGATGCTGGACGACGTTGAGCGCCGACCGCTCGGCGGTGAGCAGGGCACGCGCCCGGCCGCGAAGGCGCAGCAGGTCGGCGCCCGCCTCGACACGGTCGCCGTCCTCGGCGAGCCGCTCTATCTCCACCGCCGGATCGAGCGCCCGGAAGAAGGCCTCGGCGACCGGCAGGCCGGCGACGACGATCGCCTCGCGGCTGTCCATGACCCCGGCGAAGCGGGCGTCGGCGGGGATTACCGCCTCGGAGGTGATGTCGCCGGCTTCGCCCAGATCCTCCGCCAGGGTCTCGCGGACGAAGCGGTCGAGATCGAACGCCGCGAGATCGAAGCTCATGGGCAGAATCCCTTCCCGTCATGCTGAACTTGTTTCAGCATCCAGTTCTCCGCCTCCCCAACGGATGACCAGCTGGACCCTGAAACGCGTTCAGGGTGACGGGTGAAGTTCACCTCCCCTGCCCCGCCAGCTCACGCTTGAGGTACGCCATCAGCAGGGCCGCCCGCTTGGCATCCTCGGCATTGTCCGCGCCGACGCTGTGGCCGCCTTCCAGATATTCGTGGAAGTAGAAGCGGTTGCCATATTCCTCGAGGCGCGCGGCCATCTTTCGGGCATGGCCGGGATGGACCCGGTCGTCCTTGGTCGAGCTGTAGAAGAAGACCGCCGGGTAGCGGACGCCTTTCCTCAGATTCTGGTAGGGCGAGTATTTCGACAGGAAGGCCCAGTCCTCCGGCTTGTCGGGATCGCCATATTCGTCGATCCACGAGGCGCCGGCGAGCAGCTTCGAATAGCGCTTCATGTCGAGCAGAGGCGAGCCGTTGATCACCGCCGAATAGAGGTCCGGGCGCTGGTTCATCGCCGCTCCGACCAGAACTCCGCCGTTGGAGCGGCCGGAAATGCCGATCTTGCCCTTGGCGGTGACTCCGGTGCGGATCAGGTCCTCGGCCACGGCGTGGAGATCGTCGAAGCTCTTCTGCCGGTTCTCGCGAAGCACCGACTTGTGCCATTCGGGCCCATATTCGCCGCCGCCGCGGATGTTGGCGAGGACATAGGCATTGCCCTCCTCCACCCAGAACATGCCGAGCGGTCCGGCGCGGTAGGGCTGGCCGGTGATGTAGCCCGGCGTCTGCGCGCTTCGGAAGCCGCCATAAGCGTGGATCAGGGTCGGCACCGCCCCGCCGACATTCTTCCGGCGCACCAGGAAATAGGGGATCCTCGTCCCGTCCTTCGAGGTGGCGAAGCGCTGCTGGACCTGGAATTGGGACGCGTCGAACTTGGCCGGCAGGCGCTGGACGAGGGCGGGCCTGCCGCCGGTCCGAACCGCATAGAGCGCCGGTGGGGTCAGCATGCCCTCGACGGTGGCGAAGGCGAGATCCGGCTTGCCGCCCGCGGCGAGCAGGTGGACGGTGCTATTGGCCGGCAGGGCGATCGAGCGGGAGGACCAGCCCCCGCGCTTCGTCGGCGTCAGCGCGAACAGCTTGCCCGACACGTCCTCCAGCGCCTTGACCCAGAGGACGTTGTCGGAGGCGCTGACCTCCTCGATCGCCTGCCTGGCCGACGGCGCCATCACCAGCCGGGGCTCGGCGCGGCCGCGGGCGAGAATGTCCCGAAGCGAATAGGAAACCAGCGTGCCGGCTCGAAAGCCGCCGAGCGGGCTTTGCAGCTTGGCGATCAGCTGGTCCCCGATCACGTCCTCCAGCTCGGCGTCGGCCGGAAGCGGAACCGGGATCAGCCCGCCGGTCGGGGTGAGCAGGTGGCGCTCGTTGGTCCAGAAGGTCTTGCCGCGATCGACGAATACCCAACGCCGGGTAGCGCTCTGGATCGCGATCGGGTCCACCCCGACGTCGCCGGTCTCGCCCCGGAACAAGGTCCGCGCCGAAGCCAGCGGGGTTCCGCGCTTCCACAATTTGAGGATCCGCGGATAGCCCGACGTGGTCAGCGACCCTTCGCCGTAATCGGTGCCGACCAGCAAGGTGTCGCTATCCACCCAGGCGACGCTGCTCTTGGCTTCGGGAATGTTGAAGCCGCCCTCGACGAACCTTCCGGTTCCCAGATCGAACTCGCGCACCACGTCGGCGTCGGTTCCGCCGGGGCTCACGGAAATCAGGCAGCGGCGATAATCGGGCGCGAGGCAATCGGCGCCGTGCCAGACCCAGCTCTTCCCCTCCGCCTTGCCCAGCGCGTCGACGTCGATCACCGTCCGCCATTGCGGCTTTCCGGCGCGGTAGGCGGCGAGCGGCGAGATCCGCCACAGGCCGCGCGGGTTGTTCGCGTCGCGCCAGAGGTTGGCGACCTTGTCGCCCAGTATCTGGTCCGGGGTCGCGATCTGCTCCTTGTCGTCGAGAATGGCGAGCGCCCGCTGGCGATAGCTTTCGAACTTGGGGTCCTGCGTGAGCAAGGCCTCGGTCGAGGCATTCCATTCCTTGACCTGGGCGAGCGCGCGCTTCCCCTCCACTTCCTCCAGCCAGAGATAGGGATCCTCGGCCGTGGATTGGGCCACTGCGGCGGCGGCGAGGAGGAGCGAGGCTGCGGGAAGGAGGTAGCGGTGCAAGGGCGGTCTCCGGATCGGTTCGACGGACGGACTAGCGATAACGCGCCAGTCGTTCCAGCGCTGCGATCGCGCATCGCCCGTCATGCTGAACTCGTTTCAGCATCCAGGGTCGAACCGCCTCGCGGGCGGAGAACTGGACCCTGAAACAAGTTCAGGGTGACAAAGCGGCGCTCAGTCGGCCGAAATCACCGGCCGCCCTACGTCGCCCTGCCCCACCGTCCGGCCCGCCATCTCCAGCATCCGGTCGAGCGACTTCTTCGCCGCGAGGCGCAGGTCCTCGTCCATCTCGATGCGGGGCTCGAGATCGCGCAGGGCGATGTAGAGCTTCTCCATGGTGTTGAGCGCCATGTAGGGGCACATGTTGCAGTTGCAGTTGCCGTCCGCGCCGGGCGCGCCGATGAATTTCTTGTGCGGCGCCGCTTTCTCCATCTGGTGGATGATGTGCGGCTCGGTGGCGACGATCATCACCTCGGACGGGGACGACAAAGCATAATCCAGGATCGCCTTGGTCGAGCCGACAAGGTCGGCATGGTCGAGGATGTGCGGCGGGCATTCCGGATGGGCGAGGACCGGAGCGCCCTGGTGCTGAGCCTTGAGCTTCAAGAGCTCGGTCTCCGAAAACGCCTCGTGAACGATGCACACGCCCGGCCACAGCAGCATGTCGCGGCCGGTCTTGCGGGCGAGATAGCCGCCGAGATTCTTGTCCGGGCCGAAGATGATCTTCTGCTCCTTCGGGATTTGCGAGAGGATGATCTCGGCCGAGGAGCTGGTGACGATGATGTCGGAGAGCGCCTTCACCGCCGCCGAGCAGTTTATGTAGGTCAAGGCGATATGGTCGGGATGAGCCTCGCGGAAGGCCTTGAACTGGTCGGGCGGGCAGCTGTCCTCGAGGCTGCAGCCGGCGTTCATGTCGGGCAGGACGACGATCTTGCCGGGCGAGAGGATCTTCGCCGTCTCGGCCATGAAGCGGACTCCGCAAAAGGCGATGACGTCGGCGTCGGTCGAGGCCGCCTTGCGCGACAGGTCGAGGCTGTCGCCGACGAAATCGGCGAGGTCCTGGATCCGCGGGTCCTGGTAATAATGGGCGAGGATGACGGCGTTGCGCTCCTTGCGCAGCCGGTCGATCTCAACGGCGAGGTCGAGCCCCCTGAGGCTCTGATTGGGCGCGTTCATGCTGCCACTCCCGGTAGGGGACGCAGCCCTCGGCCGACCGTCTCCCAGATTGCCAAGTACAGCTCTCGTGCCCCGACCGTGGTCTAGAAAGGCGCGGAGTGGATGGAGTGGAGATAGGGAGGAAAAGGCGGAAATTCAACGCCGTCATTCCGGCGAAAACCGGAATCTCTGAACACGAAGGTGCGCAACTCCAGGCGGCGATGTTCATGGATCCCGGCACTTTGCCGGGATGACGGCTACCGTTCCGCCTGGCGGTCGCGGAGTCGGGCCTCGAGCGGGCGGGGTCGGTCGAGGTAGGTCGCTTCCTCCTTGCCGGCCGGATCGACGAAACGGACCGCGACGCTGGCCTCGATCCCCGCCGCGCGCAGCGGCAAGGCGAAGCCCCTCGCCACGTCGCGCATCGCCGCGCTTCGGGCCAGCTGCATCGGCCCCGGCTCGCGGGCCTGGCGCATCAGATCGTCCTGGGCGTCGCGCCGGTTGCTCTGGTCGAGGGTCCTCTCGGAGCCGGCGAGCGCCATCACCAGCCCGCCTTCCGAGGATTCCCGAACCTGGTTGAGGTCGATCTCGGGACCGGACAGCTCGAGCGGCGGCAGGGTCACCGTCAGGGTCCTGCTCGCCTCGTCCCACTCCAGGCTGGAGCGGCGCAGCCGGCTGAGGTCGACTCCGTAGCGGACGGTTCCGGGCATGATCAGGGTCTTGCGGGCGGTCAGGCCGAGATGGCTCTCGCTCGCGCTCGCGACGGAGACGAAGCGGGCGCTGAACGGAACCAGGCGGCCGTGATCGCGGACCGACAGCAAGGCGGCGGTGGCGATGGCCTCGGGATCGGGCGGCGGCGGCGCGACGGCGGGCCGGAACGCATAGCCGAGCGCGAGGCCGAGCAGCAGCAGGCCGAGCGCCGGCAGCAGCAGCTTCAGCTTCAGCTTCAGGCGGCGAGGGTCCATCTCTCCCCCTCCTCCCGGACGAGCCGGCGGCGCTCGAGGTCGACGAGATGGGCGAGGACCGAGCGCCCGGCGGCGGGGAAAAGCCGGGGGTCCAGGCCCGAGTACATCTGCGCCACCATCGCCGCGATCCGCCCCTCGCCGCGCTCCAGATGCCCCAGGATCTGGCGCTCGCGCATTTTGCGGTGCCCGATCAGGCGGCGGACGTGGCCGTGCGGGTCCTCCACCGCCGGGCCGTGCGCTGGATAATAGACGCGGTCGTCCCGGGCGAGCAGCCGCTCCAGGCTCGCCATGTAATCGGCCATGTCGCCGTCCGGCGGCGCCACGACGGTGGTCGACCAGCCCATGACGTGGTCGCCGGTGAACAAGGCGCGCTCCTCATCGTAGGCGAGGCACAGATGGTTGGACGTGTGGCCGGGCGTGGCCACCCCCTGGAGCGTCCAGCCGCGGCCGCCGAGCCGCTCGCCCTCGGCCAATATCCGGTCCGGCCGGTAGTCGGAGTCGAACGATTCGTCGGCGCGCGGCCCGGAATCCTCGAGGCTGAGCGGGGCGCAGCCGACGATCGGAGCGCCGGTGGCGGCCTGGAGCGGCCGGCTCGCCGGGCTGTGATCGCGGTGGGTGTGGGTGCAAAGGATCGCGGCCACACGCTCGCCGCCGAGCGCCGCGAGCAAGGCATCGACATGGTCCGGCAGATCGGGTCCGGGATCGATCACCGCGACCTCGTCTTCGCCGATTATGTAGGTCTGGGTGCCGGTATAGGTGAAGGGAGAGGCGTTGGGCGCGAGGACGCGGCGTATCCGGCTTCCGAGCCGCTCTACCCTGCCGGTCACGTCCATGCCGCGCATGTGGCATTGCGGGAAGCGAAAACCAAGCGGACAAGCCTTCGATTGCGCGAACGGGTAAGAGAAAGGGCGGGGGTTTGGGGTCCCCCGCCCTTCCCCGAGTCGCGCATTCCCTCAGCGGGTGCTGCGGGCCCGGTCGATCGCGGAGCGCAAGGCGGTCTCGATCTTCGCCTTCTGCTCGTCGCTGAGATGGCCGTGGGTACGGATCCGGGCGAGCGCGTCTTCGAGGTGCTTCGCCGTGGCGGCGGTCGGCGCGCCTTTCCGGCAGATGATGATCCTGGTCTTGTCGTTGCCGTCGCCCGCGCTTTCCTCGATCTTCTCGCCGCCGTCGCAGTCGATCAGGCGGCCCGGGCCGCGCATCTCGAACCGGCGCACTCGCGGGCCGTGGGCGTGATGCTCGCCTTTGCCGTCGCGGATGATCTCGAACCGGCGAACCCGCTCGCCTTTGCCCTTCGCATCATGCTCGCGGCCTTCGCCGTCCTGGATGATGACGAACCGCTCCACCTTCTTGCCGTCGCCTCCGGGATGAGGATGGGCGAAGGCCGCGCCGCCGGCGCCGGACATGAGCAAGGCGGCGGCGGCGATCGCGCGGTGGCGGCTGAGCTTCATCGCGTCATTCTCCCTTTACGAGCGTCTGAATGTTGATGTCGAAGGCATGGCCGCCGCCGCCGCCCGTCTCCTCGCCGCGATTCACCCGGACCTTGACCTTGCGCCCCTCGGCGGCGGCCTCCGCCACGGCCCGCCGGATCTCGGCGACGTCCTCGGCGCTGAGCCGCTGGCTGACGGCGAAGAGATGCGCTTCCGCCTGAATTCGCCTGACCTCGAACAGCTGCGCGTCCCCGGCCTGCCCCTGCGCGGGCCTGGGAAGAGGCGCGGCGAAGGCGAAATTGCCGTGGCCCGCGGCGGGGCGAGGCGCCATGGCGGACCTGGAATGGTGGTGGCGGCGCAGCACCTGGCTGATCCCGGTCAGGGTTGTCGGCAGCGGTGCCGGCGCCTCCGCCGACGCGAAGCTCATCGGTTCGGCCTTAAGCCTGGCCTTGGCCGGCAGGGCCGCGGGCCTGGCGCTGCGGTGGCCGGCGGCGACGGTCGCCGGCGCCCGCCCGGCCGTCGCGGCGAGGCGAACCGGCGCGGCCGGAGCCGCCGCCGCCGCGGGCGCGAACGCATAGCCCTCCGCCTCGCCCGGTGTCGTGGGCCGGTCGGCGGAGCCGAGCGCGAAGCCGGCCGTGGTGAAGGCGGCGAGGGCGACCAGTCCGCCGGCCGAGCGCAGCCGGCTCGACCGGTGGGTGCGCATCATCCTTAGACGGCGTTTCAGTTCGCCGGCGGGATTGAGCGCGCAGGCCGCGATGAGGCCGGGCCGGCTCGCCGATTTGACCAGCGCGCGGGCATAGTCGCAGCGTTCGTCGAGTGAGGCGGTGCGGGCGACGGCGGCGTCGCAGGCCAGCTCCTGGTCGCTTCGGAAGGCGCGGAAAGCGAGCCAGGCGACCGGATTGAACCAGAAGATTGCGAGGACGAGCATCGCCAGCAGGTTCCACCAGATATCGCCGCGTCTGTGGTGGACAAGCTCATGCTCGAGCGCGAGGCGACGCTCGACCGGATTGTAGCGCCTCGAGAAATCGCCCGGCAGAACGATCCGCCGCTCGATCACCCCCAGCGCGAGGGGGCCGTCGACCGCGTCGCTGATCCAGGTGCGGATGCCGCCGAACAGAGGCGGCCGCGCCGGGCGCGACGATTCGCGGATCCGGCCCAGGAAGGCGCGATAGCCGAGCCATTGCAGAATGAGGAAGATGACCGCACCCCCGGCCCACATTGCGAGCATGAAGGGCACCCACTGCCCGGGTCCGGCCTCAGCCGGCAGGGGTGCGGCCATTTCCGCCGCCGTCGGGATGAAGAGTACGACGGGCGGAAGGGAGAAGTCCGGCGGCAGCCAGGGCAGCGGCGGCAGGACGAGGCGGAGCGCCGGCACGGCCCACAAGGCGTAGGCCCAGCCGGCGCCGAAGCCGCGGGCGACGGGACCGCGCAGGAGCAGCACCATCAGCATGAGGAAGGTGACCGCGAAGAGGGTCTCGATCAGCCAGGCGATCATGACTTGAGCTCCTTGAGGAGCTTCTCGATCTCGGCGATGTCGGCCGGCGTGAGCCTGTCGCGGGCGGCCAGCTGGGCGACGAGCGGGGTGACCCGGCCGCCGAACATCCGGTCGATCAGCCGGCCCGATTCCTCGGCCACATAGTCCTCGCGCCGGATGGCGGGACGGTAGAGATAGCGGCGCCCGTCCTCCTCATGGCTGAGCACGCCCTTGGCGAGCAGGCGCGAGAGCATGGTCTTGACGGTGGCGAGGCTCCAGCCGCGATCCACCGGCACCCGGGCGGCGACGTCGGCGGCGGTCAGCGGCGCCTCGTCCCAGAGCACCTCCATCACCGCATACTCGCCCTCGGCGATTCTCTCCACGGCTCACCCTCCCTGTCGATTACACATGTAATTCTGCCTCTGGCGCTGAACGCCCGATGAATGGCACGGTAATGTAACGGCGGCTGTCGGACCACTTTACAATAAGCAATAATCGTTAAATCGCGTGAACCATCGCAACCCGCGGAAAACCGCCGCCGGCACGCTTTGGCACGGTGCGTGTATCTCTGTCGCCGTCCACACGTTCCCACACGAACAGGGGGCGGACGCGCGGTTTTCTGGTCCCGCCGTCCGCCCCTTTCTCTTGTCTGGCTCCCCTCGCTGCAAGGGAGGGGCCGGGGGTGGGTCCGCCGAAGGCGGCCGAAACCCCGGTCAGCGAAAGTCGCGCTGCGCTCGCCTGCCCACCCCCGGCCCCTCGCTTCCAGGGACCGGATCATCCCGCAGATACGCCGCCGTCTCCGAGTCCGCCGGAAGGAACGCCTCGATCGCGAGCTCGGACAAGGTGATGTCGACCGGCGTTCCGAAAACGGTGGTCATGCTCAGGAACGACAGAAGCCGCTCGCCCTGGCGCACCTTCAGCAGGATCGCGATTTCGTTCGCCTCGCCCGGGTCGCCGGCACCGCCCGGATAGCCGCGGAGCTCCTCCAGCAGCGCCGCGATCGCCGGATCGGCGCTGGCGTCGATCTGCTCCTCCAGCCGCCGGAACACATAGCCGCGCCACTCGCCCAGATTCTCGATCCGGGACGCCAGCCCCTCGGGGTGAAGGCTCAGCCGAAGGACGTTGAGCGGCGGTTCGAGCAGGTGCGGAGCGACTCCGGCGAGGAAGGGCTGGATGCCGGCGTTGGCGGCGACCAGGTTCCAGTGAAGGTCGACAGCCAGGGCCGGATAGGGTTCGTAGGCGGCGAGCACCTTGTCCACCGCCCGCCGGGCCGCGGCGAGGGCGGGATCGTCGAGCGGCCTCGCCGGCTGGGCCGGAGCGAAGCCGCCGGCGACCAGCAGGACGTTGCGGTCGCGCGGCGGGATTCGAAGCCGTTCGGCCAGTCGAAGCAGCATGGTCCGGCTCGGCCGCGAGCGTCCGGTCTCGATGAAGCTGAGGTGCCGCGCGCTGATCTCGGCGTCGAGCGCCAGGTCGAGCTGGCTGAGGCGGCGGCGAGTGCGCCAGGTTCGAATCTGGGTTCCGACGAGGTCGGCGGGATTGGCGGCCATGGGCCCAGCCTAACCGAGGGCGCGAGCGAATCCCATTACCTGCCGGGTAATCGACAGCATGACTTCGAAAGGCCGATCATGATCCGGCGGCGCTCCCCGATGCGCCCTTCGAAAGAAAGGATCGGACCATGAACAACCCAATCTTCCTCCGGCGCGTGCTCGCCCTCGATTCCGCCAGCTGCGCCATTATCGGCCTGATGCTGTGCCTGGGGGCCGGGCCGCTCTCGACGCTCCTCGGGCTCGGCGAGGGGCTTTTGTTCGGCGCGGGCGCGCTGCTCCTGCCGCTGGCCGCCTTCATCGCCTGGCTGGCCTCGCGGCCGTCGCCGCCAAGCCCGCTCGTCTGGCTCGTCATCGCCGGCAATGTCGCCTGGTCGGTCGAGAGCTTCCTTCTCATCTCGGCCGAAGGCGCCCGGATCACCGCGCTCGGCACCGTCTTCGTCGCGGGGCAGGCGCTCGCGGTGCTCGCCATCACCGCGCTGGAATATGCCGGGCTGCGGCGGATGCGGGCGCGTGCGGCGTAAGATGATCCTCCCCTCCCTGCACGGGAGGGGCAAGAGGTGGTAAGGGTGGAGCGGGCTCGAGGCCCGCTTCGCCCTTCACGATGGCCAGAGCAGCCCGGCTTCGCCGGACCCACCGCCAGCCCCTCCCTGGCAGGGAGGGGGTCAGGCCTTCGCGACCTGCTTCTCTTCGAGCAGCTGCTGGAGCTCGCCGGCCTCGTACATCTCCATCATGATGTCGGAGCCGCCGACGAACTCGCCCTTCACGTAGAGCTGGGGAACGGTCGGCCAGTCGGAATATTCCTTCACGCCCTGCCGGATCTCCGGATCCTGAAGGACGTCGACCGTTTCGAAGCCCACCCCGAGATGATCGAGGATGGCGACCGCCCGGCTGGAGAAGCCGCATTGCGGAAAGAGGGCGGTGCCCTTCATGAACAGGACGACGTCGTTCTTGTGGACGATCTCGTCGATTCGGGCCTTGGTATCGGACATTTTCGAATTTCCTCAGTCGGGAGTCGCGGTGGAGAGCTGCAGGGCGTGCAGGGCGCCGCCCATGCGGCCGCCCAGGGCTTCGTAGACTCGCTGGTGCTGGCGCACCCGGGGCAGGCCGCGGAAGCTTTCGGCCACCACCCGAGCCGAATAATGATCGCCGTCGCCGGCGAGGTCGGTGATCTCGACCCGAGCGTCGGGGATGCCGGCGCGGATCAGGGCCTCGATCTCGTCCGCGGCCATGGCCATCAGCCCTGCGACTCCATCAGCTGGCGGCGGGCCTCGACGGTCTTGTGGGCCAGGGTCTCGCGGATTTTGGCCTCGTCGCACTCGACCCCGGCGGAGGTCAGGTCGCCGAGCACCTTTCGGATCACGTCCTCGTCGCCGGCTTCCTCGAAATCGGCGCGGATGACGTCGCTGGCATAGGCGTCCGCCTCGGCCTGGCTGAGGCCCATCAGGTTCGCCGCCCAATGCCCAAGCAGCTTGTTGCGGCGCGCGGTGATGCGGAACTGCATCTCCTGGTCCCGGGCATATTTGGTCTCGAAGGCCCGTTCGCGGTCGTCGAAAGTGCTCATGACGCTCCCTTGCTCTGTATGGGAGTCAGATAGGCGGGCGCGCCGCCCCGTGCAATGAAGGGAAAAGGAAAGAAGGGCCTATGACAAGCTCAGGCCGAACGGAGAAGGAATCGCCGCGCCCCCAAAATCCGTTCGGGCTGAGCCTGTCGAGGCCCTTCCCCTCCCTTTACTCCATCGTCACGACGAGCTTGCCGACCGCCTTCCTCGCCGCCATGTGCGCGATCGCCTCGCCGCCCCGGCCCAGCGGCCAGGTGCGGCTGACCTTCGGAGCGATCTTCCCCTCGCGCCACAGCCGGAACAGGGTCTCGATATGGGCCGCGTTCGACTTCGGATCGCGGGCCGCGAACGCGCCCCAGAAGACTCCGCACACGTCGCAGCTCTTGAGCAAGGTCAGGTTGAGCGGCAGCCTTGGGATTCCGGCCGGGAAGCCGACCACCAGATAGCGCCCCTCCCAGGCGATCGAGCGCAGCGCCGGCTCGGCATAATCGCCGCCGACCGGATCGTAGATGACGTCCGCGCCGCCGCCGCCCACCGCCTCCTTGAACATCTGGCCGAGCGCTTTCGAGCCGTCCCTGTCGAACGGCCCCGGCGGATAGACGATAGCCGAGTCGGCACCCGCCTGGCGGGCGACCTGTGCTTTCTCCTCGGACGAGACGGCGGCGACGACCCGGGCGCCATGGGCCTTGCCGAGCTCGACGGCGGCGAGGCCGACTCCGCCGGCCGCGCCCAGCACCAGCAAGGTCTCGCCCGCCTTAAGCCGGCCGCGGTCGAGCAAAGCGTGGATCGAGGTCGCGTAGGTGAGGATCAGGGCCGAGCCGTCCTCGAAGCTTCGCTCCGCCGGGAGCGGCACCGCCTGGGCGGAAGAGATCACCACCTTTTCCTGAAGCCCGCCATGGCCGATCATCGCGATCAGCCGGTCGCCCTCGGCCCAGCCGGAAACCCCCTCGCCGACCGCCTCGACCGTCCCCGCCACCTCGCCGCCCGGAGCGAACGGACGCGGCGGCTTGAACTGATATTTGTCCTCGATCATCAGCACGTCGGGATAGTTGATCGCGCAGGCGCGCACCCGGACGAGCAGCTGACCGGGGCCCACCTCCGGATCGGGAAGCTCGGCCAGCTCCAGGGTCGCGGGGCCGCCGACGGCGGTGGAGAGAAGCGCCTTCACTGCGCCGGCTTCGGGAAGGCCGGAAGCTTGGCGATGTCCGCCGGCTCGTGCTGGATGACGATCCTCGCCTTGAGGTTGGCGGCGATCCGGTCGAACCGGTCCATCGAGGCGAGCGTGTCGGCGCGATCGTGGTTGAACGGCGGCACGCCCCGATTCTTCACCTGCTCGGTGAAATGATATTGGTCGCCCGAAAGGAGGATGTTCCCCGAGGCGAGGCGGACGAGCAGGGCGTAATGGCCGGGCGTGTGTCCCGGCAGCTTCAGCATGACGACTCGGCCGTCGCCGAACACGTCCTTGTCGGCCGTCACCTCCTCCAGCTTGCCCTGGCCGCCCAGCCAGTGGGCGAGCCCCTTCGCGGAGTCCGCGTCGACTGGCGGGGTGGTGCGCAGCATGTCGAGATCGCCCTTGCCCATCAGCAGCCGCGCCTGCGGAAAGCGTGCGGCCTGTCCGGTATGGTCGAAATGCCAGTGGCTGATCCCGATCGTCTCGATCTGCTCGGGCCTGACGTTGATCTGCTTGAGCTGGTCGACGAGGCTTCGCTTGAGCCGGATGGTCTGGGCGGGATTGTCGAAGTCGTTGCCGATGAGCGCGTCGGTGAGGCCGGTGTCCCAGAGCATGTAGCGGTCGCCGTGGCGGATCAGATAGCAGCTGCCGACGATGTCCTTTGGACCCGCCGGATATTGGAAGGTGTCGGAGAAGAAGGCGCCATATTGCTTGATGACGAACTCGCCGCAATCGAGCCGCCACAGCTGAAGCTGCGCCGGTGCCGCGGCGGTGGCCGTGGCCGGGGGCTGGGCGTTTGCAGGGGCGGCGAGCAGTGCCGTGAACAGCGAAGCGACGAGCGCGAATCTCATGAAGTTCCCCATCGATGACGGCGTTTTCCCGGAGACCGTAACCGCGTCTTCGCCTTCTGACTAGGCGGCCACGTCAGCCGGCCCGTGCGTGCCACTCCGCCAGCAACTCGCGCTCGCGCGCCGCGCTCAGAGTCAGATCGGGCGTGGGGACTCCGGGCTTTTCGGGCAGCGGCCGGCCTTCGCTCGAGCGCTGCCAGGCGAGCGTGGCGCGGACGGTATCGGAGAGGGGCCGGAAAGTGAGGCCGGCACCGAGCGCACGGTCGGCGCCGATACGAAGGAAATGAGCGTGGGTCTCCGCGGACGGCGGCATCCAGAGCGGCAGGTGAGCCCAGGGCAGCACGCCGCGCTCCGTCAGAAAGGTCTCGTCGACCCAGGTGAATCGAGCGTCGCTGCCGCTCGCCGAGCGGCATGTCTCGAGCAATTCGCCCATCGTCAGCCCCGGGCGGCCCGGCGCATTGAACACGCCCCGCCCGCCGCCCTCGATCATCCTGATCGTCCACTCGGCCAGGTCGCGAACGTCGATGAGCTGGACCGGCGTCTCGGGGTCGCCCGGCGCGAGCACCTCCCCGCCCCGGGCGATGCGCGCCGTCCAGTAGGAGAAGCGGACGGTAGGATCGTGCGGGCCGACGATCACGCCGGGGCGGATGATCAGCGCGCGGCCCGGCAAGACTTTCTCGAGCGCGCGCTCCGACAGGGCTTTCAGCGGCCCGTAGGAAGCCCCAGTCACCTCCTCCAGCGAGTCGTCCGGAATCGTCTTCAGGGGCGAGCTTTCGTCGACCCGCCGGCTGAAATCCGCATAGACCGACACCGAGGATATGAAGACATAGCTTTCGACGCTCGCCGCGAGCAGCTCCGCCGAGGCGCGCACCAGCCGAGGCACGTAACCCGACGTATCCACGACCGAGTCCCACGACCGCCCGCGCAGGGCGTCCAGCTGTCCGTCGCGGTCGCCGATCAGCATCTCCGCGCCGGGCGGCGGCGCGCCGGCGTGCCGTCCGCGGTTGAACAAGGTCACCTCATGACCGCGTTCCAGGGCGGCGGCGGCCAGAGCCCGGCCGACGAACAAGGTGCCGCCCAGGATCAGGATCTTCACGGCTGCCGAGCCTCGACCATGGGCGAGACGTAACAGGGATCGTGGACGAAAGGCAATCGCCCGCCGTCCCGAAGCGCCGCCAGCACGGTGCCGAAGCCGGTTCGGCAGCGGAAGCCGAGTTCCCGCTCCGCCCGCGAGGGATCGTAGACCCGGTCGATATGCCGCGGCAGCCTCCAGCCGGCGCGCGCGTAGACTTCGGCCGCATCGGGGAAATAGCGGGCGATAATCGCGGGCGCGTCCTCGATCAGCGCTTCGGCATCGGCGGGCTCGAACGGCGGCGGGGCGGAGACGATGTAGAGGCCGAAGCCGATTTCCGGGGCTTTCGCCAGCGCCGCTACGTGAGCCTCGGCGCAATCCTCGACGGTGAGCCGGCGGTTGAGGAACTCGTTGGCCTTGATGTTCGGTCCGGAAAGGTCGCGATCCGTATCGTCCTCCTCCGGGAAGAAGCGGCCGGTGCGCAGCACGACGACCGGCAGGCCGCTCTCGCGGTGGACGAGCGCGCAGAGCTGCTCGGCCGCCCGCTTGGTGACTCCGTAGACGTTGCGCGGCTCGAGCGGCCCGAACTCCTCGGTCAGCCAGGCCGCCCGGGTCGAGCCGCCGGCCTTCCCGGCACGAACGGCTTCGGAGATCATCAGCGACGTCGTCGAGGTGAAGACGAAGCGGCCGCAGCCCGCCCTCGCCGCCGCCTCGAGCAGGTTCAGAGTGCCGGTGACGTTGACGTCGACGAAGGCCTGCTTCGGGTAGCGGACGATGTCCGGCTTGTGCAGCGCGCCGGAGTGGATGACGGCCTCGATGCCGCGCTCGCCGAATGTCCGCTCGACGAGCGCACGGTCGGCGACCGAGCCGAGGACGTCCGTGTCGGCCCCGGGCGCGACGTCGAGGCCCGTGACGTCATGGCCTTCCTCGCGAAGCCGCGGCGCGAGGAACCGGCCGAGCCAGCCTGACGAGCCTGTCAGAAGGACACGCATTTCACCTCCGTCCGTTCGGGCTGGGCCTGTCGAAGCCCTTCACTTCGCGCTCGCGGACAAGAACAGGAAAGGGCTTCGACACGCTCAGTCCGAACGGATGGAGAAGCCCGACCTCCCGGGCACTATTCCTCGTAACGCGCCGTCGTCTTCTGGCGCACTTCCTCCGCCGTCACGTCCGGCGCGAGCTCGATCAGCCGGAACGGGCTGTCATGGTCGGGCCGGTGGAAGACGCAGAGGTCGGTGACGACCATGTCGACAACGTTCCTGCCGGTGAGCGGAAGCGTGCAGGCCGGGATGAACTTCGGGTCCCCGTTCTTCGACGTGTGCTCCATCACGACGATGATCTTCTTGA
Source organism: Allosphingosinicella sp. (assembly GCA_035628835.1). Classification (GTDB taxonomy): domain Bacteria; phylum Pseudomonadota; class Alphaproteobacteria; order Sphingomonadales; family Sphingomonadaceae; genus Allosphingosinicella. Next base: position 3,095 of record DASPJA010000077.1, on the reverse strand, counting down.
CGCCCGCGACGAGGTCCATGGCGCCGCCCATGCCCTTGACCATCTTGCCCGGGATCATCCAGTTGGCGATGTCGCCGCCTTCCGACACCTCCATCGCGCCGAGCACGGTCAGATCGATATGGCCGCCGCGGATCATCGCGAAGCTCTGCTCGGAGCCGAAATAGGAGGAGCTGTCGAGCTCGCTGATGGTCTGCTTGCCGGCGTTGATCAGGTCCGGATCGACCTCGTCCTCATAGGGAAAAGGCCCGATCCCGAGCATCCCGTTCTCCGACTGAAGGGTCACCTCCATCCCGGCCGGGATGTTGTTGGCGACCAGCGTCGGGATTCCGATGCCGAGATTGACGTAATAGCCGTCGCGAAGCTCCTTCGCGGCGCGGGCGGCCATCTGGTTGCGGTCCCAGGGCATTCAATTGGCTCCTTGCAATCCCCTCCCTGCGAGGGAGGGGCTAGGGGTGGGTAGGCGAGCACAGCGAGACTTGCCGGGCGGTTGAGTTTTGGCCGCCTTCGGCGGACCCACCCCCGGCCCCTCCCTTCCAGGGAGGGGAGATGTCACGCCGTCTCCCTCTGCCGCACGGTGCGGAACTCGATCTTCTTGTCGTAGGGGGCGCCGAGGATCATCCGTTTCACGTAGATGGAGGGCAGGTGGATGCAGTCCGGGTCGAGCGAGCCGACCGGCACGATCTCCTCGACCTCGGCGACGCAGACCTTGCCGGCCGTCGCCATCGGCTGGTTGAAGTTGCGGGCGGTCTTGCGGAAGACGAGGTTTCCGGCCTCGTCGGCCTTCCAGCCCTTGATGATCGAGAGGTCGGCGCGGATGCCGCGCTCGAGCACATATTCCTCGCCGTCGAAGACCTTGGTCTCCTTGCCCTCGGCGACGACGGTGCCCACTCCGGTCTTCGTGTAGAAGCCGGGAATGCCGGCGCCGCCGGCTCGGCAGCGCTCGGCGAGCGTGCCCTGCGGGCAGAATTCGACCTCGAGCTCGCCGGCCAGATATTGCCGCTCGAACTCCTTGTTCTCGCCCACGTAGGAGGAGATCATCTTGCGGATCTGGCGGGTGCGAAGCAGCTTGCCGAGCCCTTCATTGTCGATGCCGGCGTTGTTGGAGACCACCGTCAGGTCCTTGACCCCGTTCTCCCGGATCGCGTCGATCAGCCGCTCGGGTATGCCGCACAGGCCGAAGCCGCCGGCGCAGATCGTCATTCCGTCGAACAGCAGCCCGTCGAGCGCCGCCGCCGCGTCTGGATAGGTTTTGCGCATTCACCGCTCCCGATTGGATGCGGGGCCGATAGGCCGGACTGGCGCTTGAGGTCAAGAAAACCTGAACGAGGTTTCAACTTCGCTTCGTCAGGCGGCGAGGGCGGCCGTAGTCGCGGCGATCCTGAGGCCGAGCGGAAGCGAATGAAGGGCGGTGAGCGCCATGGAAAGCGGCGCACAGTGAAGGTCCGAGACCACCTCGCCGACGCCCTCATATTGCTCGGCCACGCTGCCCACGACCCGGGCGCCGATGCCGCGCAGGAGGGGCAGCGCCGCGGGATTGCGAATCGGCGCCTGGAGGGTCGTGGCGTAGAGCCGGCCGTGGCCCGCCTCCGCCAGCCGGCGGACGGACGCCAGAGCCAGCGGCGCGGCGCCGAGGCGGCTGGCCCAGGGCGCGAGGGCGAGCTGGTCGAAATAGGCGATCGGCTCGCCCGGCGGCGGCTCGCCTTCGTTTTCACGCCAGCGGATGAGCGAACGCCGCGCCCACAATTCGCTCGCCCGGAGCAGCGGATCGGGCAGCGCCACCGCGAAGCCGGCGACGCGCCCCTCCTGTTCGAGCACCAGGAGGCATCCGGCTTCGATCATGGCCGAGTAGCGCTCCGGGACGCAGCCGAGCAGGAAGCCGCCCCGCGGACGCCGGCTCCCCGGGGCGAATCCCAGCGCCTCCTTGATCGCGACGACAGCCGGGAGATCGCCCGGGCGCGCCGGCCTGATGCATCCGCTCATGGCCGCTCCCCCGACCAGAGGACGGGTCCTTCCCGCTGCCTCAGCACCGCCTGCAGCAGGGTGTCGGCATCGTCGTTGGAAGCGTGGCTGGGCGGCAGGGCGGACCGCCGCCCGGGCAGGTCGTACCAGGGGATGGCGGGATCGCGATGGTGGGTCGCATGCTCGTTGAAGTTGAGCAGCAGCCAGGAGAAAAACGGCTGGCGCGGAAGCGAGCGCACGTTGAGCCTCACGTCGCGGCCGACGGTCGTGCGGTAGTGATAGACGTAGAGCAGCATCGACCAGAACCAGGCGAAGACGAGCATCGGCAGGCCCAGAGCCGCCGCCCAGGCCAGGCCGCCGAACGCCGCGGCGAAGCCGGCATGGAAGCCGATGCCGGCGACGAACTGCGCCCAGGAAAGCAGCCTCAGCCGCGCCGGCCACGCACGGAATACCGGCGAGATGCCCGCCGCCCTCCGCTCCGGCACAAGCAGGAAGATCAGGATCGCGGCCAGCGTGTGGAGGAAGAACCCACCGGCGAAGACGTAGAAATACCAGAGCCCGCGGCGAATCGCCGACGCCGCCGCCCCGGCCGCTTCGGGCAGCCGCATATGGTCGAGCGCCGCGGTGGCGCGGTCGCGGCGGTTGCCGCCATGATGGAAGCCGTGGATCCTTCGGAAGATGGTGAAAGGCGCGACGACGGGAACCATCAGCGCCATGCCGGCCAGGTCGTTCAGGCCCCGGCGGCCTGGGAAAAGCTTCAGGTGCACCGCCTCGTGGGCGACGGTGTAGAGCCGGTCGAACCAGAGCCCCTGCGCGACCGCCAGGAGCAGGATGACGGGCCAGGCCAGGCCCTGCGGCAGCCAGCGCAACGCCGCCAGGGCGCCGACCAGCAGGATCGCGAACACGCTTCCCGTCTCGGCGAGCAGGAACAGGGATTTGCGCGTGTGGAGCCCCGGCCGCATGGGCCGAGGATTAGCGGCCGGGCGCCGCCGCGCAAGCCGCTCCTTCTAGAACTCGCCGGCTCCGAGGCCTTCGCGCGCCAGCACCCGAAGGACGGCCGGCCGCTCGATCAGCCGGTCCCTGTGCGCCGTCCAGTGGCGGTAAGGGTCGACGTCCAGCTCCAGCCGCCGCGCCCA
>DASPJA010000076.1:0-2094 GCA_035628835.1 Allosphingosinicella sp. | reverse complement strand
CCGCTTCGGCGAGCGCTTCACCAACCGCGTCTTCACCGAGAAGGAGCGCGCCAGGGCCGAAGGCCGCCCGCTCACCCGCGCCGGCACCTACGCCAAGCGCTTCGCGGCGAAGGAGGCTTTCGCCAAGGCCGTCGGCACCGGCTTCAGGCGCGGAGTCTTCATGCGCGACATCGGAGTCGACAACCTGCCGTCCGGAGCGCCCACCCTCGCCTTGACCGGCGGCGCCAAGGCAAGGCTTGACGCTTTGACTCCGGAGGGCCACCTCGCGCAAATCCATTTGACGATGACCGACGACTATCCTTTCGCGCAGGCCTTCGTCATCATTACCGCCAGCCCGATCGCAAGGAGCCCTGGGTGAGCAGCAGCGACCCCGCCATGACCGACACGCCCGCCCCGGGCCCCGCGCCCGAAGTGCCCGCGGCGAAGAAGCAGGGCACCGACTGGTGGGCCGAGATCAAGGCGATCTTCTGGCTGATCCTGGCCGTGCTCGCCTTCCACAGCTTCATCGCCAAGCCTTTCTACATCCCGTCGGAATCGATGATGCCGGGGCTGCTCAAGGGCGACCGGCTGGTGGTCAGCAAATATCCCTACGGCTGGTCCTGGGTCTCGCCCAGCTTCCACGTCCTGCCGCCCATGTCCGGCCGGCTGTTCGGCCGGATGCCCGAACGCGGCGACATCGTCATCCTCACTCCGCCCGGAAAGACCTCCGACTACATCAAGCGGGTCGTCGGGCTGCCCGGCGACACGATCGAGATGAGCGGCGGCATCCTCTACATCAACGGCCGCGAGGTGAAGCGCGAGCCGCGGGCGCCGGTGATGGTCGAGGTCGACCCCAACGTTCCCTGCCAGCTCGACAATTTCGGCGAGCACCGCGTGCAGGGGGCCGACGGCAAGCTCTATTGCCGCCTGCCCGTCTTCCGCGAGACGCTTCCCAACGGCCGCAGCTACGACACGATCGACATGGGCGTCTCGGACGTCGACAATTTCGCGAAGGTGAAGGTGCCGCCCGGCCACGTCTGGGTTCAGGGCGACAATCGCGACAAGTCCGCCGACAGCCGGGTCGAGCTTGCGCTCGACGGCCTCGGCGGGGTCGTGCCGTGGGAGAATATCGGCGGCCGCGCCGAGTTCATCACCTTCTCGCTCGACGGCTCGTCCCAATATCTGAACCCGATCAGCTGGATCACCGCGATGCGCGGCGGCCGCGCCGGAACGTCCCTGCGTCCCGAGGAGGGCAAGGCGCCGTGAGCGGGGATGGGGGGGCACCGTCGGCCGGCCGGCACTCCGACGCGCCCGCGGTCGCCCGCGCTTCGGCCGACCCCGATCACCACGACCGCCATGTCGAGCAGCCCGGCCCGGCCGAGATGCGCGACCCGCTCATCCGCCACGAGCTCAAGCGCGCCAGCGTCTGGTTCGGCCTCGCCCTCGCCATCGCCGCAATCATCTTCCTCGCCCAGCCCCTGCTTCTCATCTTCGCCGGAATCGTCCTCGCCTCGATGCTCGACGGCGGCACGAGGCTGCTCGGCCGGGTGCTTCCGATCGGCCGCGGCTGGCGCCTCGCGATCGTCACGATCGCCGCCGTCGCCTTCATCGTCTGGGTCTTCTATTTCGCCGGAACCGAGCTGACCGGCCAGGCGGAGCGGCTCCGCGAGGTCATCACCGCCCAGGCCAACCGGATCCTCGCCTGGGGCAACGGCCTCGGAATCGTTCAGGGCGGAGTCGGGGTCGACCAGATCGGCGGCCAACTGATGGGGACCCTCGGCCGCCTCGGCTCGGCCGTGTCCAGCGCGCTGGGGGTCGTCGCCTCGACCGTGATGATCCTCGTCATCGGCATCTTCATCGCGGTCGAGCCCCGACTCTACCAGCGCGGAGTCGCCTGGATGCTTCCGCTCGGCAGCCGCGAGCGCTTCTACAGCACCGCGGAGCGGATGGGCTTCACCTTGAGGCGGCTGATGGCGGGACGGCTGGTCGGAATGGCGGTCGAGGGGATCGGCACCTGGATCCTGCTCGCGATCGGCGGAGTGCCGATGGCGGCGCTGCTCGGAATCCTCACCGGCCTGCTCGCCTTCATCCCCAATATCGGGGCGATCGTCTCGG
>DASPJA010000075.1:0-17801 GCA_035628835.1 Allosphingosinicella sp. | reverse complement strand
TAGGGCGTGCGGTCGGCGGCGAGCTCGATCAGCCAGCGCTGGTCGATCTCGAAGCTGGTCTTGAACACGTCCTTTTCCTCGGCCGTGAGGAAGTCGAGATGCTGGACCGAGCCGCCGCGCTCGAGGATCGTCGACCAGACGGCTTCCGAATTCTTCGACTTCTCGATCAGGAGCTTCTCCAGATACGGATTCTTGATCGAGAAGCTGCCGGACAGGGTCTTGTGGGTGTAGATGTTGGCCGGGATCGGCTCGATGCACGCCGAGGTGCCGCCGGTGATGATCGAGATGCTGGCGGTGGGAGCGATCGCCATCTTGCAGCTGAAACGCTCCATCACGCCCATGTCGGCCGCGTCCGGGCAGGGCCCGCGCTCCTTGGCGAGCATCATCGACGCCTCGTTCACCTGGGCCGAGATGTGCTTGAAGATCCTCATGTTCCAGCTCTTCGCCATCGCCCCCTCGAAGGGGATGGAGCGGGCCTGGAGGAAGGAGTGGAAGCCCATCACTCCGAGGCCGACCGAGCGCTCGCGCATCGCCGAATATTTGGCGCGCGCCATCTCTTCCGGGGCGCGCTCGATATAGTCGGTCAGCACGTTGTCGAGGAAGCGCATGACGTCCTCGATGAAGAGCTTGTCGCCGTTCCACTGGTCCCAGGTCTCGAGGTTGAGCGAGCTGAGGCAGCACACCGCCGTGCGATCCTTGCCGAGATGGTCGCGGCCGGTCGGGAGAGTGATCTCGGAGCACAGGTTCGAGGTCGAGACCTTGAGGCCGAGCTCGCGGTGATGCCTCGGCATCGCCTTGTTCACCTTGTCGATGAAGATGATGTAGGGCTCGCCCGTCGCGAGCCGGGTCTCGACCAGCTTCTGGAACAGCGAGCGGGCGTCGACGGTGGCGCGCTCGGAGCCGTCCTTGGGGCTCTTCAAAGTCCATTCCGCGCCGTCGCGGACCGCCTCCATGAAGGCGTCGGTGACGAGCACCCCGTGGTGGAGGTTGAGCGCCTTGCGGTTGAAGTCGCCCGAGGGCTTCCTGATCTCGAGGAACTCCTCGATCTCGGGATGCGAGATGTCGAGATAGCAGGCGGCCGAGCCGCGCCGAAGCGAGCCCTGGCTGATCGCGAGCGTCAGGCTGTCCATCACCCTGACGAACGGGATGATTCCGCTGGTCTTGCCATTGAGGCCCACCGGCTCGCCGATTCCGCGCACCGCGCCCCAGTAGGTGCCGATGCCGCCGCCGCGGGCGGCCAGCCAGACATTCTCGTTCCAGGTGTCGACGATGCCCTCGAGGCTGTCGGGGACCGAGTTCAGGTAGCAGCTGATCGGGAGGCCCCGGCCGGTGCCGCCGTTGGAGAGGACCGGAGTGGCCGGCATGAACCAGAGCCTGGAGATGTAATCGTAGACGCGCTGGGCGTGCTCGGCGTCGTCGGCATAAGCCGAGGCGACCCGGACGAAGAGATCCTGATAGGTCTCGCCGGGCAGCAGATAGCGGTCCTTCAGCGTCTCCTTGCCGAAATCGGTGAGCAGCGAATCGCGGCTGTGATCGACCTCGAGAGGATAGATTTTCGGCCCCGCGCCGGCGGCGCCCGATTTCGCCGTGGACGAATCGGAGGCGGTGGTGGCCACGTCGCTCGCTCCCGTGTCGCTGCTGCCGGAAAGGTCCATCATCCTACCCCTTGTACTATTTTCGTTCCAGTGGATTCGGCTCCACCTTAAGCGCTTTCGAGGGGGCGCGGGCGCTTAGTTTCGACTTGCCCCCGATATCCACAGGGCAAACGAATTCCGCCTCCTCCCGATATAGGATGAGCAGCGGCCGCCTACAATCTCTTGCGTCGCCCCCTTGGCAGCGCCACTAGCCATAGTGCCTCAACTCGAATCCGACGCCAAGAGGGTTAATGACTTATCCACCATATTTTGCGGTGGGTTGAGGGTCCTTCGATACGCCGCTTCGCCAGGCTCAGCGGCTACTCAGGATGAGCGGGGTCAGCGGCTTTCCGCCCATCCTGAGCAGGGACCGAGCGAAGGCGAAGCATGTCCTGAGCGACGCCGCAGGCGGCGTCGAAGGGGCCGGTCTCGAAAGGACCTACCCCTTCATGATCTCCTCGACCCGCCCGCTGGTCACCGAATGATAGGTCGGGCGCGCGCGCTCCCACAGCGGCCTGGCGATCGAGCGGCCCCATTCGTCCTCCGCCCACAGGGTCTTGAAGAGCGGAGTCACGAACTTCGCCCGTCCCATGGACAGGAGGAACCGTTCGGCGGCCGGCACCGCCGGCTGGTAGCGGTTGGCGAGCGCGAGCTGGAGCCAGGCGAAGAGGACTTCGGCGTTTCGGCTTCCGGTGAGCTGGAGCGACCGGTCGAGCTCCGCGAGGCGCGGCTGCGGGAGCTCGCGCGGAAGGCCGTTGAGGAAGCGCAGCCGCTCGGCCGTCGTCCAGCGCGCCCAAAGCTGCGCCGGCGCCGCGCCGCCGCCCTTGAATCCGGTCAGAGCGGCGTCGACCGGAGCGAAGGTCTTCGGATCGGGGCGGACGGCGTTGGCGGGGAGGCCGGGCTTGTAGACCCACTCGTCGAGCATCAATTTCTGCTCAAGCGTCTTGTCGCCCTTGATCAGATTGGCGCGCAGGTCCGCGAGGAACAGGGCGGACGTCATCGGCTGAAAGGCGTGGCGGTCGAAATAGGAGCGAAGCCAGGCGTCGAACCGCTCGCGGCCCGCGATCCGCTCCATCGTCCTCAGGAACAGCGCCCCCTTGTCGTAGACGATGCCGCTGGCGCCGCCCTCGGTGGTCTCGTCCGGATTGTGGAGGCGCGTGCCGGGCGCCGTCGCTCCGAGCTCGGTGAAGGCGCTTTCCATGTCGGCGAAGGACAGGGCCGCCTCCATTCCGGCCCGGCCCGGGCCGTAGAGCGCCTCCATGATCCTGTTCTCGAAATAGGAGGTGAAGCCCTCGTTCAGCCAGCTGTCCGGCCAGACCGCGTTGGTGACGAGATTGCCCGACCAGCTGTGCGCGAGCTCGTGAGCGACGAGGCCGACCAGGCTGCGGTCGCCGGCGAGAAAGGTCGGGGTCAGGAAGGTGAGGGTCGGATTCTCCATTCCGCCATAGGGGAAGGCCGGCGGCAGCACGATCATGTCGTAGCGGCCCCAACGATAGGGGCCGTAGAGCTTCTCGGCCGCGTCGATCATCTTCTCGGTATCGACGAGCTCGGCGGCGGCGGCCTTCACCGTCGCCGGCTCGGCATAGACTCCGCTTCGCGGCCCGAGCTCCTGGAAGGCGATGTCGCCCGCGGCGAGCGCGATCAGATAGGGCGCGACCGGGTGGTTCATCCGGAAGCGGAAGGCGCGGCCGCCGCCCTCGGCGGGCTCGCCCTCGGGAGTGACCCGCTCGCCGCTCATCACCGCCCGCAAGGGCTCGGGAACGACGATTCGCGCTTCCCAGGTCTGGCGGATGCCCGGGCTGTCCTGGGTCGGGATCCAGCTGCGGTTGAGGATCGCCTGGCCCTGGCTGAACAGGAACGGATGCTTCTTGCCGGCGGTCTGCTCCGGAGTGAGCCATTGCAGCGCCTCCGCGTCGGGCGCGCTGGTATAGAAGATCCGGATCCGCTTCGCGCCGTTCAGGTCGACCGTCAGCGGCGCGCCGAGATCGGGATCGGCCTCGCCCAGGGCATGAGGGAGGGGCTTGCCGGCCTCGTCGGTGACGGCGCTCACCTCGAGCCCCTTGCTGTCGAGGACGATCGCCTTCACGCCCGGCTTGGCCTGGACGTCGAGCGTGGCGGTGCCGCCGATCCGCTTCGCCGCGAAATCGGCTTTCAGGTCGAGCGCCACGTGAGTCACCCGCGCTTCCAGCGGCCTCGCATAGCTGTGGGTATCGCGGGCGTCGGGCGAATCGAGGATCGGGGCGACCCGCCGCTCGGCCGCCGCGGCCTCCTCCTGCTTGGGGACGGCCTGGTCGCCCGCGGGCGAACAGGCGGCGAGGAGAGCGAGAAAGGCGGCGGGCAACAAACGCACGGCAAAACTCCTGTCGTCAGGCGGGGCCGGCCCGCTCCTCCACCAGCCGGAAGCCGATGTCCACCAGGGCCTCCGCGGCGAGCCCGATGGCGAGGCCGGCGCCGACGTCGGTGGGATAGTGGGCGCAGCGCGGAATCTGGGCGAGAGCGAGCGCGGCCCCGGAAGCGTAGGCCGGAGCCGAATATTCGGGATAGTCCCGGGCGAAGGCCGAGGCGACCGCCGCCGCCCCGGCGCTGTGGCCGGAAGGGAAGCTGGTCTCTTCCTTGGAGGTGTCGCGCCCCGGCCTCGGCTTGTGGTCCTTGCCCTTCTCGCCCCTGGAGCGCGGCCGGGTGCGGTCCACCCGTTCCTTGACGAAATCCTTGGCGAGGGTGGCGAGCGTGTGCGCGACCAGCATCCTCACGCCGGCGCGGGCGAGTCGGCGGTCGCCGCCCGCGACGCCCGCCGCGATCACCGCCGCGCACAAGGTCCGGAGCGGCGGCTGGTCGCCGAGCGAGGCGAAGCGCCCGAGCGCCTCCATCGCCGGCGAGCCCTGATATGGCAGAGCGGCTTCGGCCGCCGCTTCATCGGCCGCCAGCAGCGCCTTCGTCGCCTTCGCCTTAGCCATCGCGGCCGAACACCGAGCTGTCGAAGCGGGCGAGGAGATCGCGCGGGCCGTCATAGATCTCGCAGGCGCCCGCCTCGGCCAGCGCCTCGTCGGGGAAGCCGCCGGAGCGGAAGCCGACCGTTCGCAGGCCGAGCTTGCGGGCGGCCTTGGCATCCCAGGGGGTGTCGCCGACCACCGCCACCTCGTCCGCGCCGAGCGGCGCCACCCGGCCGAGCGCCGCCTCGAAAATGTCCGGGCAGGGTTTGGAATTCTCGGCATCGTCCCTGGACGTGGTCGCCGTCACGAGATCGGCGCAGGCGATGAGGCTGAGATGATAATCCACCTCCTCGGCGTGCGAGGAAGAGGCGAGGACGATCTTCACGCCCTCCCCGGCCAGCCGCTCGAACAGATCCCGCACGCCGGGAAAGGCTGTCGCGCGCGGCAGATAGTCGCGCTTGAACAGGTCGCCGCGATAGTGCTCCAGCTCCGTCCGCCGGGCCTCGTCCAGGTCGGGGAAGAGCGAGGGGATGAGGTTGTCGCCCCCCTTCCCCACCTGCCGGCGAATCTCCTCGAACGGCTTGTCGAGGCCGAACTCGAGAAAAGCCTCGCGCCAGGCGGAGGCGTGGAGATCGTTGGTGTCGACGAGGGTGCCGTCGACGTCGAACAGGACGGCGCGCGGAGCGCCGCCGGGGCAGATGCGGTTTTGAGGCTGGGCGGTCATTGCACTCCCAACGCCGGGAGCGCCGCCGGTTTCCCTCAGGCGGGATCGGCGATGCGGAAACGAAGCAGGGGGCCGCCGGCGTCGATGCCGTCGACCCGCGGATAATGGCCGATGAATCGCTCCACGCCGGCCGAGACGGTCAGCCGCCAGGGACTTCCGTCCTCGAGTCTGAGCACAAGCTCGACGCGCGTCGGGTCGGCGATAGCTGCAAGGAAGGCGGGATGGATACGCATACAGACCTCGTGACAGCCAAACGTTCACAAAAGGTTGAAGGTCCGTCGCCGGCGGCAGCCTTAATCCAAGATAAACGGTTTTGCGGCAAAGCATATTTGGGTTGAGGGGAATCGTGGCTTGACGAGCATCATCGCCAAATTGCGCGAGATCGGAAAAACCGACCGGACGGTCGCCGAAGAGGTGCGCCGTTCGCTGGTCGAGACCCTCTTCACGTCTTCGACCTCCCTCGGCGTCGGCGCCGTCGCCGGATCGACCGTCAGCACCATCATCGCGGTCTCGAGCGGCGACATGTGGCTGAGCGCCATGGCGGTGGCGATCGGACTGGTCGGCGCCGGCCGGGTCAGCCACCACGTCTTCTTCCACCGCGCCGCCCAGCACGACGCGACGGCCAGCGCCCGCTCCGAGACGATCTACGAGGTCGGCGCCTGGGGCTATTCGCTGCTGCTCGGAATGATGACCCTGATGACCATGATTCGGTCGGACGATGCGCTTCATCATATGTGTGCGGCCACTCTGACGACCGGCTACGCGGCCGGCATCTGCGGGCGCAACGCGGGCCGGCCGGTGATCGCGATCGGCCAGCTCGTGCTCGCCACCGGCCTGTCGGCGCTCGGACTGTTCCTCAGCGGCGAGCTGTTCCGGATGATCCTGGGGGCCGTCTTCCTCGTCTTCATGATCGGCATGGTTGACATCACCCTCCAGACCTACTCGGCGATCCTCAAGGCAATGTCCGCGACCCTCGAGCAGAAGATGCTGACCGGCCGCTTCGAGCGGCTTGCCCGATACGACGCGATGACCGGCCTCGAGAATCGCGGAGCCTTTCACGAACGCCTTCAGTCGGAGCTGGCGGCAGTGCAATCGGGAGAGGCCGGCGAGCTGGCCGTGCTCTGGGTCGATCTCGACAGGTTCAAGGAGATCAACGATTCGCTCGGCCATCCGACCGGGGACGGGGTGCTTTGCACCGTCGCCCGCCAGCTTTCGTCGATCGTCGACGGCCGCGGCAGCGTCGCCCGCTTCGGCGGCGACGAGTTCGTCCTGCTGGCGCGGGGCACCAAGCCCTATTTCGCCGAGGAGCTGGCCCGCGAGGTGATGCGCGGCCTCGCCGTGCCGATGACCATCGAGGGCGCCTCGATCCAGGTGACCGGATCGATCGGAGCGGCGGTGGCGCCCGGCCACGGCACGGAGGCCGATATTCTGCTCCAGCATGCGGACATGGCGCTCTACCACGCCAAGGCGAACGGCCGGAACGACTTCTGCCTGTTCGAGGCGAAGATGCAGGACGAGTTCCAGCAGAAGCGCCGGCTCGAGGCGGCGCTCAAGGAGGCGATCGAGAAAGGCGAGCTGGAAGTCTATTACCAGCCGCTCGTCGACCTCAAGACGAAGAGGGTGACCTGCTGCGAGGCGCTGCTGCGCTGGCACCATCCCGAGCTCGGAATGGTCAGTCCCGCGGTGTTCATCCCGCTCGCCGAAAGCACCGGGCTGATCTCGCCGATCAGCCACTGGGTGCTCTACCAGGCCTGCGCGGCGGCGTCGCAGTGGCCGGAGGACGTCAGCATCGCCGTCAACATGTCGCCGGCCCTTCTCAAGGACCTCCACCTCAGCCACATGATCCTCTCGGCCCTCTACCGTTCGGGCCTGGCGGCGCGGCGCCTCGAGCTGGAGATCACCGAGAGCGTTCTGCTCGAGGAGAATCCCCAGTCCAACTCGCTGATCCGCGAGTTCCAGCGGATCGGGCTAAAGCTGTCGATCGACGATTTCGGAACCGGCTATTCGTCGCTCACCTATTTGAAGAAATATCGCTTCGACAAGATCAAGATCGACACCACCTTCATCGCCGACGTCACCAAGAGCCGCGAGGCGCGGGCGATCATCCACGCCCTCGTCAGCCTCGCCGCCGAGCTCGACATGGAGATCGTCGCCGAGGGCATCGAGACCGAGACCCAGCTCGGCTACGTGACCGGCGCCGGCTGCACCGCCGCCCAGGGCTTCTTCCTCGGCCGGCCGGTGCCGGAATCGGTGATCCGGCGCAGGCTGGAGACCGAGGCGCGGGGCGAGGAGTGGCTGGAAGCGGACCCCGCCCCCGGCAGCCTCAGACGGCTGCAAGCCTAGTTTGAGCGCTTCCCAACCGACGCATGAGCTTCAGATCCGCATCACTCAGGCAGAGCGCGCTGTCCGCCCACACTTCGACGATCGCGTTGAGCTCCTCGAGCGTGACCGGATCGGCGAGGCTGGAAGCATGGTAGATGCCGCGGTGCCCAGCGTGCCTGCGGCCGTTCTTGGCGATGTAGGCGCGAACCGCCTCCTCGCCGCAGCCAGGCTCGGCCAGGATGTGAACGATGCCCATCTCATGCATCTCCTCCGCCGTGTAGAGGCGGTTGGACAGCATCATCTGCTCGGCGCGGGCGAGGCCGACCTTGCGCGACAGCAGGCTGTGGGCGCCCATGCCCGGGAACAGGCCGAAGGCGATCTCCGGAAGGCCGAACTTGGCGCCCTTCTCGGCGACGATGACGTTGAAGCTGAGCACCGCCTCGAAGCCGCCGCCGAGCGCGTCGCCCTGGACGAGGGCGATGGTGACGATCGGCAGCTCGAGGCGCCGCATGTTGTTGTGGAGGATGGAGACGCAGTCGCGGCCGTAGCGGATCAGGCCGTCGCGGTCGCCCGCCTCGATGAAGCGGGCGAAGAGATCGAGATCACCGCCGAGGTTAAAAACGCCCGGGAAGCGCGAGCCGAGCACGAGATATTTCAGCCCCTCTTCCCGATCGGCGAACTCCCGTCCGATCTCGGACTGCCAGCGCTGGAAGTCGCGCAGCATGCCGGTGTTGAAATTGGGCCGAGCGACCGGTGTCATGTGAGTCCACAAGGTGCCGAGCGCGGCCTCCCAGCGGACTTCGAGCTGGCCCAGGTCGAACAGGCGGGTTCCCGCCGGGCGCTCGCGATGCTGCAGGGGCAGCGTCCCCGCGCGGCCCTCCACAGCGACCGCCATCGGGATCGCTTCGTCGGACGTCGGAAGACTGAAGTGGTGATTCATCATTTTGCCCCAAGCATTTGGTGTACGCAGAGGTAAGCATATATGTGGCTGTGGAACAATCGGGCGTAGGCACGTTTCGGGCGTTAACCGTTTAGGTGTTGCCCCAGAGGCTCTCATTGATCCGGAAGCGGGCGATCAAATATCCATTCCGGATACAAATTAAAAAGGTTGAGAAACAAAGATTTCGTTTCTAACTCCTAGGGGGTGAGGGGCGTAACGAAGTGGGGGAAGAATGAACGTGAGACGTGGCGGGCGCGGTGGCGTCGAGACGCACCTGTTGCTTTTCGGGACGGCGGCCGGCCTGATTATGACCGCCGCGGGCAACGCCCAGGCCGCGGGTTTCTACCTTCAGGAACAATCGGTTAGGGGATGGGGCCGAGCGAACTCCGGAGAGGTCGCCGATCAGGGCGCGGCGTCGCTGTGGTGGAACCCGGCGGCGATCGCCGGCACCACGGAGAAGGAAGCCGCCTTTGGGGCGACCGCCATCTTCCCCCGCGGCCGGGTGAGCGACGCGGGCACTCTTATCGACCGGCCGGGCGCCGCGCCGGCCCCCGTGGGGGGCTTGCCCGAGCTGCGCGACCCGATCCTTCGCGGCGTCGCACCGAACAACGCTTTCGCCCTTCCGCTCGGCGAGCGGGTCGCGATCGGCCTCGCCGTCACCGCCCCGTTCAGCTTCACCAGCGACTATGACCCGTCCGGCTGGCAGCGTTATTCCGCGATTCGCAGCCGCCTGCTCACCCTCGACCTGCAGCCTTCGCTCGCGGTCAAGGCGGCCGACTGGCTCAGCATCGGAGCGGCTCTGAACGTCCAATATGCCGATGCCTGGCTGTCGAACGCCCTGCCCAATCTGACGCCGGGCTCGCCCGACGGCCGGCTGAGGCTCACCGGCAGCGGCTGGGATCTGGGCTGGAGCGCGGGAGTCCAGCTGCGCCCGGCGGAGCGCGTGACCATCGGCATCGCCTACAAGTCCGCGGTCGAGCACAAGCTCGAGGGCCCGGTCGACATCAGCGGCCTCGCCGGCCCCCTCGCCGCGCGCAACCTTCGCTCGCCGACGGTGGCGCGCTTCACCACTCCGTGGCAGCTCACCCTCGGGACTCGGCTGGGGATCACCGACGCGCTGACGCTCAACGCCCAGGCCGTCCGCTTCGGCTGGAGCAAGTTCGACCGGATCGAGATCGACGCTCCGATCAGCAACGCCATCGAGCAGAATTACAAGAATACGTGGAACGCCGCGCTCGGCTTCGACCACAAGCTCGGCGAGCGGCTGACGCTGCGCGGCGGAATCCAGGTCGACCCGACGCCGACCCGCGACGCCGGCCGCGACCCGCGCGTGCCGGACGGCGACCGGGTCAATTACAATCTCGGCGCCACCTTCCGGATGAGCGGCCATATCTCGATTGACGCGGCGGCCGGCTATACCGACGTCGAGGACGGGCCGATCAGCCGCGACGAGCGCTTCTATGCGGGCACCGCGGCGCAGACGGACGTGCTGACCGACGGCCGCGCCGAGGCCCAGCGCGTGCTCGTTTTCGCCCTGGGCGGAAGGATGAGCTTCTAGGGGCCCGGGCGCTCACGCGGATCCCGGATCAAGTCCGGGACGACGATCCGGGCTTGAAGCCCCGCGCTCCAGCCGAAGCGGGAACGCCGGGGCGCCCCTCGTCCGCTCAGTCCATTTTGGACCGGCGCCACTCCTCGCGGGTCATGCAGATGCGCTTGCCGCCGAGCCGCGAGCTCGACAGCTTGTAGGTCCGGCAGATCTTCTTGGGCTCCTCGGCCTTGGCGGGCTGAGCCGAAGCCTCGACGCGCTCGGCGCCGGCGGTCTCGCTCGACGGGGCGGAGTCAGGGCCGGCGGCGGCGGCCGGGACAGCCGCGAGGAACAGCAGGGCGGCGCTCGCAAGCCCGCCGGAAATCTTAGGCAAGTACATGATAATCCTCGGAAAAGTCACCCCCCAACGGGCTCGGCCATAAAGCCGGTCGGACGCGCCGCGTCAAGCCCCGATGTGCGCAATCGTCGTCGAAGGCCCGGCGGAAGGCGATCCGCCGGCCCTCGAGGACCGGGCAAATTGTGTCGAAGCGCTAAGGCTCAGGCGCCCGAGCCCTCGGAGCCTCCGCCGCCGCTCGCGCCGCCGCCGCCCGAGGACGAAGCCCCCGCGCCGCCGCTCTTGCGGCCGCCGCCGCGTCCGCCGCCGCTGCTCGTGCCGCCGCCGCTGCTGCCGCCCGACGCCGACGCTCCCGCGCCGCCGCTCTTGCGGCCGCGTCCGCCGCCGCCGCCGCTCGAGGCGCTGCCGCCGGAACTTCCGGTCGAGCCGCTGGCGCCCGAGCGGCCCTTGCCGCCCGACGACGCTCCCGCCGCCTTGCCGCGCCCGCCCGAGGCGGAAGCGGCCTTGCCGCGAGTGCCGCCGCCGGAGGCGCTTCCCGAACCGCCGGCCGCCGCGCTCCCGGAGCCGCGACGGGATGTGCCGGACGACGCGCTCTTGGCCCGGCCGCCGGCCGCCTTGGCGGCGCCGCGCGTGCCGCCGGCCTTGGCGCCGGACGATTTGGCGGAGGCCTTGGCGCGGGTCCCGCCGGTCTTGCGCCCCGATGCGGCGCCCGAGCCGCCGCTCCCGGCGCCGCCATCCTCGGAGCCGGCGAGGAGGCGCCGGACCGCGTCGGTCGCGGCGGTGACGATCGCGGCCCCGATCTTGCTGGCGCTGTCGGCGGCCGCCTCGGCGGTGTCGAGCGCGTCGCGGCCGGCCTCGCTCACGGTTCTCCTGACCCGGGCATTGGCGGTGAGCGCGGCCGCGGCGGTGACCAGGCCGGCGGCCAGCAGCGAGCGCGCCACCGGGTTCTGAGCCAGCTCGGCGGCGCGAGCCCCGGCTTCCTTGAGGGCGTCGGGAAGGACTCCGGTCGAGCCGCTTTTGTCTTTCGAGCCGCCTGAGCCGCCCTGGTCCGAATTCTTCGCCATGTCGGTCTCCAATCTTGTAACTGGTGCGTAACAGACTCGCGGCGCGAAGAGTGGTTCCCTCGCGGCCCGTCGTCAATCAGGAAGGGCCGCCCCTCGGGACGGCCCTTCCATCTTCTCCGCTATTCCGCGGCTAGCGCTGATCGCTCTCGAACTCGATCCCGCTTTGGCCCTGGCCGCGATCCTGGTGCGACTGCTGGTCCTGCTGGAACTCGACGTCGGCGCCGCCTTCGCGCTGCGACTGGCCGCTTTGCTGCTCCTGCTGGAAGCCGCCCTGAGCGGCCTGGCCGCCCTGCTGGTCCTGCTGGATCTCCTCCTGGCCGCCGAACTGGCCGCCCTGCTGGTCCTGCTGGAACTGACCCTGGCCGCCCTGCTGATCCTGCTGGAAGTCGGAATTGCCGCGGCCGCCGCCCTGGGCTTCGTCGAAGGCCTCGCCGCGCGACTGGCCGTCGGAGCTGCCGCCGCCCTGGCGGAGATCGCCGCCTTCCTGGCCCTGATGGTTCTGCTGGTTCTGGGCGTCGCCGTAGCCGCCGGAGCCGCTGCTGCCGCCGGCCTGGTCGAAATCGGCGCCGGACGCGCCGCCGCCTTGCTGGCCGCTCTGCTGCTGCTGATCGCGATTGCCGCCGAACTCGCCGCTGCCGCCGCCGGACTGCGACTGCTGCAGGCCGCTGCCCGTGCCGTCCTGATTGTTCTGATTGGCCATGATCATGCTCCTGGCTGAAGGGGTTGGAACTTGATCAACGTTAAGCCGGGCGCCCGGCTCCGGAGCGAGCGCCGGAATGGTGCGGGGGTGCGCCGCGCCGCTGGCCTGGCGGGTCGAGCGTCAACTCCGTTCGGGCCGGGCTTGTCGAAGCCCTTCTCTTCTCCTGCCGACGCAAGGGAGAGGGCTTCGACAGGCTCAGCCCGAACGGTGAGACTCTTTCTTGTTCACTTTTCAACTTCCTCCGCCCGGCCGTTGTCGTCGTAGCGGTAGCGCTCGCCGTCGGGCGCGACCGCGTCGCGGCCCGGCTGGACCACCGGCTTGCTGTCGTCGCCGCGGCCTTTCTCCTCGGCCACGTCCTCCGGAATCTCGTTGTGGCGCGCTTCGTCGCTGCCCGGGAGCGGATGGCCTTCGCCTGCCATGTCAAACCCCCTCGTCGGGATCGATCGGACGATGGGCGGAATCGCCCGCCGGGCGCGGGCCGTGCGGCGGCTCGGCTCCGGACCCCGCCATCGGATCGGAATCATAATCCTCCGCCGGATTGCCGCCGCCGCCCGCGCCCGAGCCGGAGCCGTGGACCTCGCCGGTCCGGGGATCGAAGGTGGCGGGCTTTCCCCGCTCGCTGTCGTCGTCGGTCATGTCGGGGCTCCTGTTGGCGCGGCTTTGAACGTCCTGCCGCTTATTCGCGTTCCGGCACGGACCCTTAGCGACTTGATATGGGTTGAATCGCCGAACCTCACCCAGGAGAAGTCCATGTTCAACCAGCACGACGTCACCGTCCTCAACAGCCTCATCGAAACCACGATCGACAGCGTCGACGGCTATCGCCATTCGGCCGGCGAGGCGACCAACGAGCAATTCGCCCAGATCTTCCGCCAGCGCGCGCAGGAGCGCGAGCAGGTGGTGCAGAAGCTGCGCGAGCGGGTCCGCGAGCTCGGCGGCACCCCGGAGGAGGAAGGCGGACTGCTCGCCGCGGCGCACCGCCAGTTCCTCTCGCTTCGCGACGCCGTCACCGGCCGCGACGACAAGGCCGTGATCGCCGAGGTCGACCGCGGCGAATCCTATCTCAACGGCAAGTGGGAAACGGCGCTCGCCGACGAGGAGCTGTCGGTCGACACCCAGCGGCTGATCCGCGAATGCTACCAGTCGGTCCGCTCCGGCCACGAGCAGTGGGAGCAGATCCACAAGGGCATCACCGCGAGCTGAGGAACGGCCATCCTCCCCGCGGCGCCAGCCGTGGGGAGGGGGACCGCCCGAAAGACTGGCGGGTCCTTCGATACGGGCCCCTTCGGGACATGCTTCGCCTTCGCTCAGTCCCTACTCAGGATGAGCAGTTGGATTTCCCTCTACCGCTCATCCTGAGTAGCCGGTGAGCTTGCCGAACCGGCGTATCGAAGGACCCCTCCACCAAATCTGGCATGGCCCCCTCCCCTCTAGCGATGGGGAGGACTGAGCAAATCCGGCCTCGAATCCCGCCCTTGCAGCAGCAGCTTCTCCTGCTGCTGGCGCTGGAGCTGCTCGTCATAGAGCTGGGGAGCGCGGCCCTGGTCCGCGGGCAGGTTTCCGGTCATGGCGTCTGAACGCCCGGGCGGCGCCCGCCGTTCCTCCGGCCCGGACAAGTTGAAGGGCCGCCGCGCCTTCGCGCGACGACCCTCCGAACATGGTCAGCGGCCGGATGGCTCCAGCCCGGAAGACCTCGAAGGCTAGGCCTTCATCTCCCGAACGAGCAAACCCGACCTCTTAGCTGAACCATGAGACATCGGATCACCTCCTTTCGCGTTGTTGTGGCAGAAGCGAGGATGAATCATCGCGATTCGGCACGCAAGACTTGTTTTGATCTTTTTCGCCGCTAGTCTTTCCGTTTCGCGCCTCGCGCAGCTCGCTCGCGCCATCTTCCCCCGCGAAACATGACCGAGATCAAGCCGTTGCAGCGCGCTCCGGGGGGCGGGCGCTCCGCTCGCGGGGCTCAGCAAAGAGGGGTGATCAGGGAGTCGATCGCCTCCGCCTGCCAGGGTCAGCCGCGGCAATCCTCGATCACCCGCGCCGGCTCGGGCCAGGTGGGCATGATCAGCGCCGGCCGGCCGTCCGCCTCCACCGTGAAGCGGCCGCGGCTGAACACCATCTCGTCGAGAAGGGGGTCGGCCGCGGGCAGGCTGGCGCCCGCCGGCAGGGCGCGCCGGCCGTAGGAGGTGAGCACCCTCAGCCCCGCATTCGAGCCCTCGCGGGACAGGAGGATCCGGCGCCCGCCCGCCTCGCAGCGAAGGCTGAAGCCGTCGCCGCCCGCCGCGCCGAACCGGGCGACGCTTCCGCCCGGATCGGCGGCATAGCTCCAGTCGCCGGGCGTGAGCGGCAAATCGGGCGCGGCCTGAAGGGCCGGCTCCGGCGGCGGCGGCGCCGGGGGAGCCGGCGGCGGGGCGGGGCGGGCGACCGGCGCGGGTGCCGGGGCCGGCTCGCCCGCGCATCCCGCGGCCAGCGCCGCCGCGCCCGCCGCCGCCAGCCATGCCTTCATCCGTCCGAGCCCGCTCATGCCGCGCCCTCAGCACGGCGGCGCGGGCGAAGCCAAGCGAAAAGCCGACCGGCGGTGCATTTCCGGCGGCGGGACCGCCGGCGCCCCTGACCCTCGCCTGACGGGTGCATTCATGGGCTATTCAATGGCCTGCGCCTATGCCAGTCCCCGAACAGCAAAAGCAGTAGCCCGATGCGTATAGTCCCGATCCTTTTCGCCGCCCTGACGGCCCTGAGCGCAGCCGCCTCCGCCCCGGCCGTCGCCGGCCCGCGCGAACGCGAGCAGGCGGCCGCCTTCCAGGGCACCCAGTCGGGCCGGATCATCCCCTTGCGCGCCATCGAGGCCCGGATCATCCCTCAGATGCGGGGCTTCTCCTATCTCGGGCCGGAATATTATGCCGACATCGGCCGCTACCGGCTGAAGTTCCTGCGCGGCCAGCGCGTCGTCTGGATCGACGTCGACGCCCGCTCCGGCGAGGTGATCGGCAAGTCCGGCTTCTGAAGCGCGCTGCCGTCTCCCGGCGTTCAATGACGCGAGTGAAACAATTGGCCATCGCGCTGGTTGGGCGGCTATTGAGACGCGCACATAGCGATAGGGGAGTGCGATGCGGGTTCTGATCGTCGAGGACGAGCCCAATCTGGGACGCCAGCTGAGGGCGACGCTCGAGGGCGCGGGTTATGCCATCGATCTCGCCACCGACGGCGAGGACGGCCATTATCTCGGCTCGACCGAAAGCTATGACGCGATCATCCTCGATCTCGGCCTGCCCGAGATTGACGGCCTGACCGTCCTCGACCGCTGGCGCAAGGAAGGCATCGCCGTGCCCGTGCTGGTGCTGACCGCCCGCGACAGCTGGTCGGACAAGGTCGCCGGGCTGGACGCCGGCGCCGACGACTATCTCGCCAAGCCTTTCCAGACCGAGGAGCTGATCGCCCGGCTTCGGGCGCTCATCCGCCGGGCCTCGGGCAACAGCTCTTCCGAGCTCACCGCCGGCGACGTCCGCCTCGACACCCGCTCGGGCAAGGTGACGCTGAACGGCGAGCCGGTGAAGCTGACCGCCCAGGAATATAAATTGCTCTCCTACCTAATGCATCACAAGGGCAAGGTGGTCAGCCGAACCGAGCTGATCGAGCATATCTACGACCAGGATTTCGACCGCGATTCGAACACGATCGAGGTGTTCGTCACCCGAATCCGCAAGAAGCTCGGCCCCGACGTCATCACCACCATCCGCGGCCTCGGTTACTCGCTGGAAGATTGAGGGCGGGGAGCGTGCCGCCCGTCAGTCCGGCGAAGGCCGGAGCCCCTGGACACAAAGGTTCGCTTGTACCTGCCGACAACGGTGTCCAGGGATCCCGCATCAAGTCCGGGATGACGAGCGTCGAACGCTCGCCGATACCCGCGACATCCTCTGTTCAGGGATCCCGGATCAAGTCCGGGATGATGCGCCCGCGACTTCCCCGCCTCTTCCGCCGCTTCCCGAGGGCCGCCCGCACCGGCTCGCTGACCCGGCGAATGATCGGGGTCTCGGCCTTGTGGATCCTCATCCTGCTCGGCGCAGGCGGCTACACCCTGGACCGGGTGCTGACCTCGGCCATCACCCGTAATTTCGACGCCCAGCTCGAATATGTGCTGACCGCGCTTCTCGCCTCGGCCGAGGTCGGCCCCGAGGGCGAGGCCTTCCTCAACCGACCGCTCGCCGACCAGCGCTTCCTCGAACCCTATTCGGGCCTTTATTTCCAGATCAGCGCCGTCGCCAACAAGCCGGCCGGCGCCTCGGCCGACATCGACCTTCCGTCCCGCTCGCTGTGGGACCGCAAGCTCAAGGTGACCAACACCCATAGCGACGTCGGCCTCCACATCTACGACAGCCGCGAGCTGGAGGGCGAGACCCTGCGGGTTGTCGAGCGCGACATCCAGCTTCCGGGCTCGCCGACGCGCTGGCGATTCCAGGTCGCTCAGAGCCGCGAGGACCTGGACGACCAGATCAGTGTGCTCCAGCGAACCCTGCTTCGCTCGTTCGGGATCCTCGGCCTCGGCCTTCTCGTCCTCGCCGCCCTCCAGGCGCTTTACGGCCTGTGGCCGCTGCGCCGGGTCCGCCGGGCGATCGCCGCCATCCGCTCGGGCGAGAAGTCGCGGATCGCCGAGCGCTTCCCGACCGAGATCGAGCCGCTCACCGAAGAGCTGAATGCGCTTCTGGAGCATAATGAGAAGCAGGCCGAGGAGGCCCGGCGCCACGCCGGCAACCTCGCCCACGCGCTCAAGACCCCGCTCACCGTCATCACCAACGCCGCCACCGCCCGGGCGCCCGACCTCGCCGACACCGTCTGCCGAGAGGCGACGACGATGCGCCGCCAGATCGACCACCATCTCGCCCGCGCCCGCGCCATCGGCCGCCGCTCCTCGGCCCAGGCCCGCTCGCAGGTATGGCCGTCGCTCGAGGCGGTCGAGCGCGCGGTCTCCCGCCTTTACGAGAATGTCACCATCGACCTCGCCGGCGACAAGCACGCCTCGGTCCGGGTCGAGCGCCAGGATCTCGACGAGATGCTCGGCAACCTCATCGAGAATGCCGCAAAATACGGCAATGGCCGCGTGTTCGTCACCGTTGGCGGCGATGACGAATGCGTCGAGATCGAGGTCGAGGATGACGGCCCCGGCATCCCCGAGGCGGAGCGCACCGCCATTTTCGACCGCGGCGCGCGGCTCGATACCGGCAAGCCCGGCACCGGCCTCGGCCTCGCCATCGTCCGCGACGTCGCCCAGATCTACGGCGGCTCGATCAGCCTCGAGGAGAGCGAGGATCTGGGCGGCCTGCTGGCGAGGCTGAAACTGCCGCTTTGCAGCTGAATTCCCCTCCCTGAAAGGGAGGGGTTAGGGGTGGGTCCGCCGAAGGCGGCCGAAACTCCGAGTCAGCAGAAGTCTAGCTGCGCTCGCCTACCCACCCCTAACCCCTCCCTTCCAGGGAGGGGAATCAGGGCAAATCAATCCGCATATTTCGGCTTGCCGGCGAAGCCTCCGGCGGCGCGAAGCTCGTCGGCGTCCATCAGCTTGCCGTCCATCATCACCAGGCGGGTGTGCCTGAGATCGCCGATCCGTTTCGAGGG
>DASPJA010000074.1:0-4764 GCA_035628835.1 Allosphingosinicella sp. | reverse complement strand
GCATCGGAGCAATCCGCTCCCACTGACCGTGGCTTACCTCGTAGCGCTTGATGCCCATCGCCGCCTCCGCCTCAAATGACGGAGTCCTATGAATCAGACATCAGTCCTTCAGGGAATCCCCTGAATGTCGATACAGCCTAGACCTCGACCATGGCGGCCTTGCGGACCTGATCGGCGCCGACCGACGTTCCTCTCCCGCAGTGCCGGGAGGAGCGTCCATGAGCCCCACCAAGATCTACACCATCCTCAGCGCCACCGATCTCGCGGAGTCGGAAGCCTGGTACACGAAGCTCCTCGGACGCGGCCCGGACAACCGGCCGATGCCGACCCTGGTGCAATGGGAGCTGTTCGAGAATGCCGGCCTCGGTCTCGCCACCGACCCGGTCATCTCCGGCGGCAAGGGGACCATCAGCCTGTTCGTGGACGATATCGAGGGCGAGCGCCGGCGGCTCGACGGTCTCGGCATCAGGCTCGGCGACGACATAGAGGGCGACTATTCGACGATGGCGCAGGTCGAGGACCCGGCCGGGAACCGGATCACTCTGTCGACGCCGCCCGACCCTCCTTATCCTCCCGCCTGAGCCCGGATCGAGCGGCCCTCACCCGGCCCGAAGGATCTTCTCCATCGCCTTGCCCCGCGCCAGCTCGTCCACCAGCTTGTCGAGATAGCGTATCTCCCGCATCACCGGCTCCTCGACATCCTCGACCCGAACCCCGCACACGGCGCCCGTGATCGCGCCCCGCGCCGGGTTCATCCGCGGCGCCCGCTCGAAGAAGGTTTCGAAGTCCGTCCCGGCTTCCAGCTCCGCCGCGAGCGCGTCCGGGCCGTAGCCGGTCAGCCAGGCGATGATCTGGTCGACCTCAGCCCTGGTCCGCCCCTTCTTCTCCGCCTTGGCGACATAGTGCGGATACACGCTGGCGAAGCTCGTCTTGTAGATCCGGTGTCTGGTCACTTGCACACCCCTTGCGTCGATCCGGTCGATTAGTGGATCGTGAAGCGGGAAGGAACAGCCGCCCGATGACCTACGCCGCCGATGCCAGGCCGCCTTTCTACCACGGCACCCGCGCCGACCTGGAGCCGGGCGACCTGCTGAGGCCGGGCTTCCGCTCCAATTACGCCCCGCGCGAGCTGTCGTGGATCTACTTCTCCGCCACTCTCGACGCGGCCATCTGGGGCTGCGAGCTGGCCCAGGGGGAGGGGCGCGAAAGGATCTACGTCGTCGAGCCGACCGGTCCGTTCGAGGACGATCCCAACCTCACCGACAAGAAATTCCCAGGCAACCCGACTCAATCCTACCGCTCCCGCGACCCCCTGCGGATCGTAGGGGAGGTCTCCCGGTGGAAGGGCCATTCGCCCGAGCGGCTGAAGGAGATGAAGGACGCCCTCGCCCGGATGGAAGCGGAGGGGGGCGCCCGGATCATCGACTGATCCAGCGACCTCGGCTCAGGCCAGATCCAGGCTCCGGACCTGGCCGACGAGCCCCGGCGCCACATGAGCCGGGGCGGGAAGGCCGAAATCACCCGTCCGGGCGATGGCTTTCGCCCGATCGCCCGCGCATGATCGCCGCATCGAACCTGGTCAGGAGACCCGCCATGCCACTTGCCGATGCCCGTCCCGTCGCCATGATCACCACCGGCGATCGCAAGGCCGCCGAGCCCTTTTATGCCGATACGCTGGGCCTTCGCCGCAAGGGCGACGACGGCTTCGCGGTCCTGTTCGACCTCGCCGGAGTGACTCTGCGGCTGACCGAGGTTCCGGGCTATACGGCGCCGGCCCACCCGGTGCTCGGCTGGGAGGTGCCGGACATGGAGGCGGCGGTCGCGGCGTTGTCCGCGAACGGGGTGAAGATGAACGTCTACGAGGGACTCGGCCAGGACGAGCGCGGGATCTGGACCGCTCCGGACGGGAGCTGCAAGGTCGTCTTCTTCAACGATCCCGACGGCAACGGACTCAGCCTCACGCAGACCCTGTAGCAGCTCCTTAACCCCTCCGCGGGTAACCGTTTCGGAGCGGAGGGGACCGGCTTGGCGGATTCCGGACATGACGGTGGCGGACCTTCTCGCCGTCTACCGGGCGCACGGCCACGACATCGGCTAGGATTTGCGGCGCGATCCGTTCATCGCCACCGCCTCCAGCATCTGCGCCTTCAGCGCCTCCCGTCGATCTCGTCCCCTCGCGGATGTCGACGGCGGCGGGTATTGCCGTCGAGGCTGGCGTTGAACAGGCGCGAGGCGGTTGCGGCTTGCCCGCATCGGGTCTAGCCAGAGTCATGGCCAGGATGCAAAGGTTGACCGTCTGCCTCCTCGTCGGCCTGTTCGCGACGGATGCGGCCGCCGCCGACCCTCCCTCCCGCGCCCGCGCAGAGCAGCCGCTCGCCTCTTACCTGTCCGACGAGGATTACCCGTCCGAGGCGGTCCGGAACGGCGAGGCGGGGGCCGTCGCGTTCCGGATCGACGTCAGTCCCGATGGCCGGCCGGCCGCCTGCAAGGTGACCAGCTCCAGCGGTTCGCCGACGCTCGATGCCGCCACCTGCCGAGTGCTGATGGAACGCCCGCGCTTCGTCCCCGCGCGGGACTCGGCCGGCAAGGCGGTGCCGGATCAGCTCGAGGGGCGGATCATCTGGAGGCTGCCGGACGACTCACCCGAACGTCCGGAAGCCGCTTTGACGCTGTGGAGCACCTGCCTGTTCGGCGAAGCGGCGAAGCTCACCTTGAGCGACCTTCCGCCGGCCGAGATCGTCCGCAGATCCTATCCGCCCTGCGCTGCGCTGGAGGCCGGCGCGGCACGGGAGATCGGGCAGAAGGCACCGCTCGATGAGCTTCGGGGGTCGGTCGGTCCGGCGATCGAGGAATCGGTCGGAAAGGCCCGAGCCGTCCTGAAGGCCGAGGCGAAGCCGCCCGGCGACTAGGGAGGTGGTCGCGGCACGCCTGC
Source organism: Allosphingosinicella sp. (assembly GCA_035628835.1). GTDB lineage: Bacteria > Pseudomonadota > Alphaproteobacteria > Sphingomonadales > Sphingomonadaceae > Allosphingosinicella. The sequence goes on along the minus strand of DASPJA010000074.1, from coordinate 1,832 downwards.
GACCGAAGCCGAGTCCCGCCGGCCGCCTTTAGCGGCTGGCCACTCTCTCCTCCATCCTGTACATTCGGCACGTCTGGGGATTGAAGGAGGCGGCCATGCACGCGATCCTGTTGGCGGCGATGCTCGCGAGCGCGGCGCAATCCTCGGCGCAGAGCGGCCCCGGCCCCGACAGCGCCGACATCGTCGTCCAGGCCGGCCGGACCGACGACGCGGCGATCCAGCAATTCATCAGGGCCATGACCGCCGGCCCGCGCGGCATCCAGATCGGCCAGTTCGACGACGGCATCTGCCCGTTGGCCCTCGGTCTCGGCCAGGCCGAGAAGGCGGCGGTGGAACGGCGGATGCGCCGGGTGGCGCGGGCGGCGGGAGTTCCGGCCGCGAAGGAGAAATGCACGCCCAACATTCTCCTGATCGTCGCGAGCGACAAGGCGGAAGCCGTCAAGGCGCTCCGCAAGGAACGCCCCGGCCTGATGTGGGGAATGTCCGGGGACGAGCTCGACGCCCCCGGCCCGGCCATCGCCTGGCACTTCACCGGGCTCCACGGCTCCGACGGGCTTCAGGTGACCGAGAATGTCGAGGGCATCCGGTTCGCGAGCTCCTTCAACACGCCCTCGCGCACCCGGTCGTCCAGCCGCCCCCGGTTCCTGGGCTCGGTGCTCGTGGTCGAGACCGGCGCGCTGGCCGGAGTGTCGACGATCCAGCTCGCCGATTACGCGGCCCTGCGCACCTTCGCCCAGACCGATCCCGCTCGGGCCGCGAAAACGGGAAGCCGGACGATCCTCACGCTCATCGACGACAGGGCCGCGGGCCGGCCGTCGCCGCTCAGCCTCACCGAGTGGGATCTGAGCTTCCTCAAGGCCCTCTATGTCACCTCCAACACCGACGTGGATTCGGTTCAGCGCGCCTCGATGAAGCAGGCCTTCAAGCGCGACTTGCGGCGAAAAGCGAAAACTCGGCAGGAATAGCCCGCCACCTTGACCGGCCGCACCGACACCGCAACGCGCTTCGTTCCCGCGTCTCCCGACGCGGTCTATCGCGCCTTCGTCGATCCGTCGGCGCTGATCGCCTGGCTCCCGCCCGCCGGAATGAGCGGCCATATCCTGGAGTTCGAGCCCCGCGAGGGCGGCCGCTACCGCATCGAGCTGGCTCTGGAGGGCGAAGGGCACGGGGCGACGGGCAAGACGACGGAGCGAACCGACCACGCCGCGGGCCTAGCCTCATCCCTCGAAAACCTCGCCCGCTTCGTCGGATGATCGTCTAGCCTCGCCGCCGCCATGCCCGCCCGTTACCGCTTCCGCCCCGCCGCAGCCGCCGACCTGCCACTCCTTCGCGAGTGGCGCGGGCGGCCGCACTGGGTGGAATGGTGGGGGCCGGCGGACGAGGATCCGAGCTTCTTCGAGGACGCGATGGCGGATCCCCATACCCGCGCCTGGATCGTCGAGCTGGACGGCCGCCCCTTCGCTTACGCGCAGGATTACGATCCCCATGCCTGGCCCGGCCACCATTTCGGCCACCTGCCGCCGGGCGCCCGGGGAGTCGATCAGTCGATCGGCGATCCGGAGCTGATCGGCCGCGGTCACGGCAGCGCCTTCGTGCGCCGGCATGTCGAGCGCCTGTTCGCGGCCGGCGCGCCGGCGGTCGGCACCGATCCCCATCCCGACAACAAGCGGGCGATCCGCGCCTATGAAAAGGCCGGCTTCGAGGTCCGGTCGGGTCCGGTCGACACGCCGTGGGGGCGCTGCCTGCTGATGGAGCGGTGGCGGCGTCCACGGGCCTTGACCGCCGCCGAACCTTCATCCTCCGTGGCCGCCGAAGACAGTTCGTAAGGCCGT
>DASPJA010000073.1:0-14287 GCA_035628835.1 Allosphingosinicella sp. | reverse complement strand
CCACCGAGGCCATCTCGCTCGTCTTCGACCGCGCACGGGCGAAGGACCGGATCGTCGGCGCGGTCGAGCATCCGGCGGTGCTGCGCAGCGCGCCGGACGCTCGGCGGATCGCGGTCAGGCCCGACGGCACGCTCGATCTGGACGACCTCGAGCGCGCTCTTCGATCGGCGGAGGCGCCGCTGGTGGCCGTCCAGTCCGTCAACAACGAGACCGGAGTCATCCACCCGATCGACCAGGTGCTGGCCAGGGTGAGAGCGGCCGGCGGCCTTCTCCTGACGGACTGCGCTCAGAGCGCCGGCAAGCTGCCGCTCCCGGAGGCGGATTTCGTCGTCATCGCGGCCCACAAGTTCGGCGGCCCGCCGGGGATCGGCGCCCTGTTGATCAAGGATCCGGCGACGCTCGACGCGATTGGCGGCCAGGAGGGCGGCTACCGCCCCGGCACCGCCGCCGTGCCCTCGATCATGGGCTTCGCCGCCGCCGCCGAGGCCGATCACGCCTGGTACGAGGAAGCCAGGCGCCTGCGCGCCCGCCTCGACGCGGGCATGATCGCCGCCGGGGGCGAGATCGTCGCCGCGGACTCGCCCCGAATCGCCACCATCGCCTGCTACCGGATGCCCGGGGTGCCCGGCGCGGCGCAGATGATGCAGCTCGATCTCGCCGGAATCGCCGTCACCGCCGGAAGCGCCTGCGCCTCGGGCAGCCTCAAGACCAGCCACGTCCTCACCGCCATGGGCTGGCCGGAGGAGGCGGCGCGGGAGGTGATCCGGGTCAGCTTCGGCCCGCAGACCCGCGAGAGCGACATCGACGCTCTGCTCGCTCAGTGGAGCGCCATGTTCGGCAAACGCCGGGCGGCGTGAAACCCCCGATCTACCTCGATTATCAGGCGACGACGCCGCTCGCCCCCGAGGCGGCGGCGGCGATGCGCCCCTGGCTGGAGATCGGCTTCGCCAATCCGCATTCGAGCCATCGGATGGGCCGGGAGGCCGCCGCCGCGGTGGAGGTTGCCCGCGATCGCGTGCTCGAGGCCCTGACTGCTCCCCTCCCTGCAAGGGAGGGGCCGGGGGTGGGTACGAGCGAAGCGAGTACCTCCACGCACCCCACCAGCCGCGAGGCGGCATCGAGCCGCCCCGCGACTGACCCACCCCCAACCCCTCCCTTGCAGGGAGGGGGGCACTTGTACTTCACCTCCGGGGCGACCGAGGCGATCAACTGGGCGCTGAAGGGCGCAGCGTCGCGCCTGCCTCCGGACCGCCGCCGGATCGTCACCCTCGCCACCGAGCATGCGGCGGTGCTCGACACGGTCGATTACCTTCGGACCCTGGGGTTCGATGTTGAGGTGCTCCCGGTCGATCCCGAGGGCCTGGCCGATCCCTCCGCCGTCGAAGCCGCCCTCGCCAGACCGACCGGCCTTGTCGCCGCCATGCTCGTCAACAACGAGATCGGAGTCGTCCAGCCGGTCGCCCGCATCGGGGAGCTGGCGCGAGCCGCCGGAGCATTGTTCCTGTGCGACGCCGTCCAGGGCTTCGGCCGGGTGCCGGTGCCGCTCGCCGCCTGCGATCTGGTCACCGTGTCCGCCCACAAGGTCCACGGCCCCAAGGGCATCGGAGCGCTCTGGGTCCGTGACGGCGTCGAGCTCGACCCTCTGCTCCACGGCGGCGGCCAGGAGGGGGGACTTCGCTCGGGCACCTTGTCGCCGGCCCTCTGCGTCGGCTTCGGCGAGGCGGCCCGGCTGCTCGTCGAGCGGGGGGAGGAGGATCGCGCCCGTGTCGAGCGTCTGTGGGACAAGGGCATCGCGCTCCTGTCCGGCTGGACCCTCAACGGCTCCGCCGAGCGGCGCTATCGGGGCAACCTCAACCTGCGCCGCGAGGGCGTGGACGCCGCCCGCCTGATCTCCGAGCTTCGCCGGATCGCCTTCTCTGTCGGCTCCGCCTGCGCGAGCGGCTCCGGCCGGCCCAGCCACGTCCTGGCCGCGCTCGGCCTCAGCGACCGCGAGGCGCGCTCCAGCCTCCGTCTCGGCTTCGGCCGCTACACAAGCGAGGAGGATCTGGTCGAAGCTCTGACCCTGATCGACGAGGCCGCTTCCCGCCAGCCGGGTCTCGCCGCATGACCCTGGTCCGCTTCGTCTCGGCCGACGGCAACCACATCCAGGAGGTACGCGGCGCCCCCGGCGAACGGCTGCTCGACCTCGCCCAGGCCCACGGCCAGCCGCTCGAAGGGACGTGCGAGGGCCAGATGGCCTGCTCAACCTGCCACGTCATCGTCGCGGCCGAGGATTTCGCCAAGCTGCCGCGGGCCAGCGAGGAGGAGGAGGATCTGCTCGACCTCGCCTGGCACGTCACCCGAACGTCGCGCCTCGCCTGCCAGATCCATTTGAGCGAGGCCTTAGAAAATCTGACCGTGCGTATGCCTGGCGGCGCGCATAACATGCAGGGACGATGATCGACCGCCGAACCTTTCTCGCCGCCGGCGCCGGGGCCGTCCTCGCCGCCGGGTGCCGCGCCGCCGCTCCCGCCAGGGAGCCGGCACCCGCCCAGACCCCGGTGGACGCCCGCGAGCGCTTCGAGGCGATTCGCGCGACCCTCGGCCCCGGCGGCCGGCTCGGCGTGGCGGCGATCGACACCGGCTCGGGCCGCGAGCTTCGTTTCGACGCCGATTCGCGTTACTCCATGGCCTCGACCTTCAAGTTTCCGCTCGCCGCCGCTCTGCTCGCCATGGCCGACCGCGGCGAGATCTCGCTCGAGGAGAAGCTGCCCATCCCGCCCGGCAGGCTGCTCGACCACTCTCCCGCGGTCGAGCGCTATCGCGAGGAGGGCAGCCTCTCCGTCATTCGCCTTTGCTCGGCGATCGTCGAGCTGAGCGACAACAGCGCCGCCAACATGCTCCTGCGCCGGATCGGCGGGCCTGAGGCGCTGACCCGCTTCATCCGCTCCTGCGGCGATCCGGTCACCCGCCTCGACCGCTACGAGATGGAGCTCAACTCCAACCTCCCCGGCGATCCGCGCGACACGACCAGCCCGGCGGCCATGGCCGGCCTGGCCCGCACCCTGGTGCTGGGCGACAGCCTCTCGCAGCAATCCCGCAACCACCTTTCGACCTGGCTCCAAAAGGCGGTTCCGGGTCCCGACCGGCTCAAGGCGGGCCTGCCCTCGCCGCCCTGGCTGGTTGGCCACAAGACCGGGACCGGTGCCAACGGCGCGGTCAACGACGTCGCCATCGCCTGGCGCTCGGGAAAGGCCCCGGTCGTCATCGCCTGCTACCAGAGCGGCGGCACCGCCGATCGCCCGGCCCGCTTCGCCGCCCATGCGGCGGTGGGGCGGCTGGTGGCGGAAGCGTTCGCCTGACCGTCATCCCGGCGAAGGCGGGGGTCCATGAACATGGTCGTGTCCAAGTTCGACCCGCGACATCATGGATTCCGGCCTTCGCCGGAAATGACGGAAGAGGGCGACTATCTTGCCTCCGCCAGCCGCTTCCCCCATATGCGCCGCGGGAGTCGGGCGGACGGCGCTCTCGCCAACCCGGTCAGGTCCGGAAGGAAGCAGCCGTAACGAGTTCAAGCGCCGGGTCGTTTCCGGCTCCCACCTTCCACTCCGTTCGGCCTGAGCCTGTCGACGGGCATCCTTGCTTCGGGCAGGGTCGGGAAGGGTTGGGCTTCGACAGGCTCAGCCCGAACGGTTAGAGTCGAGCCATGGCATCCGAATCCCCCGACGACAGCCCCGGCTTTGGCGCCCTCGGCCTCGACGAGCCGCCGCAGCCCGCCAAGCCTGCCCTGAGCCGCGCCGAAGGGGCTCAGCCCTACCGGGTGCTCGCGCGCAAATACCGGCCGCAGAGCTTCGCCGAGCTGATCGGCCAGGACGCGATGGTGCGCACCCTCGGCAATGCGATCGAGCGCGACCGCCTCGCCCATGCCTTCCTGCTCACCGGAGTGCGCGGAGTCGGCAAGACCTCGACCGCGCGGCTGATCGCCAAGGCGCTCAACTGCATCGGGCCGGACGGGCAGGGGGGTCCGACCATCGACCCCTGCGGCGTGTGCGAGCCCTGCCGGGCGATCGCGGAAGGCCGCCACATCGACGTCGTCGAGATGGATGCCGCCAGCCACACCGGAGTCGACGACGTCCGCGAGATCATCGAGGCGGTGCGCTATTCCGCCGTCTCCGCGCGCTACAAGGTCTATATCGTCGACGAAGTGCACATGCTGTCCAAGAACGCATTCAACGCGCTTCTCAAGACGCTGGAGGAACCCCCTCAGCACGTTAAGTTTCTTTTCGCGACGACCGAGGTCAACAAGGTCCCGGTCACGGTCCTCTCGCGCTGCCAGCGCTTCGACCTGAGGCGAATCCCGGCCGAGAAGCTGGCGGCCCATTTCGGCGAGGTCGCTGCGAAGGAGGGAGTCGAGGTCGAGCCGGAGGCGCTCGCGCTCATCTCCCGAGCCGCCGAGGGCTCCGCCCGCGACGGCCTTTCCATCCTCGACCAGGCGATCGCCCATGGTCCGGGCGGAGTCACCGCCGAGCAGGTGAGAACCATGCTCGGCCTGTCCGACCGCGGCGCCATCCGCCGCCTGCTGGGCGTGCTGCTGAGCGGCGATGCGCGGGGAGCGCTCGCCGCCCTGCGCGACCAGTACGACCTCGGAGTCGAGCCGCACGCCGTGCTTCGCGGCCTGCTCGAGAGCGTCCACGGCATCACCCGCGCCAAGGTCGGCGGCGCCGAGGATGCCGCCCAGTCCGCCGAGGAGCGCGAGGCCTATGCCGAATGGGCTAGCCGGCTCTCCTACGCCGCCGTCCACCGTCTCTGGCAGCTGCTGCTGAAGGGTCTGGCCGAGGTCCATGGCGCTCCGATGCCGCTCGAGGCCGCCGAAATGGCGCTGCTCCGGGTCATCCACGCCTCCGAGCTGCCCGATCCCGGCTCTCTGCTCGAGAAGCTGGCGAGCGGCGAGGCGATCCCCGCCGCCCGGGCCTCGGCCGCCCCGTCCGCCGGCGCCGCCGAAACGGCGATGCTAAGCGTTCCGGCCAGCTTCGAGGGGCTGGTGGCCTTGCTCGCCGAGCGGAGGGAGAATCTGCTGTGGCACCAGCTGCAGGAGGATTTCCGGCTGGTCGAATATGCCCCGCCGACGCTCCTCCTGCAGTCGGCTCAGACCCTGAAGGATACGAAGCGAATCGAGGAGGTGCTCGCCAATCTGAGGCGCTGGCTCAAGGCCGCCTTCGCTCAGAGCTGGCGGGTCGAGCTCTCCGACGGGCCCGCAATGCCCTCGCTTCACGAAAAGACGCTTGCCGCCGAGCAGGCGGTGAAGCAGTCGGTGCTCGATTCGCCGCTGGTCAGGGCGGCCATGGAAGCCTTTCCCGGGGCCGAGCTCGCCAGCTACAGCCTCGACGAACAACGGAGCGCGTGATGCCGGATTTCGACGAGATCATGAAAATGGCCCAGAACGCCCAGGCGGAGCTGATGAAGGCCCAGGAGGGGCTCGACAAGATCGAGGTGGAGGGCATTTCCGGCGGCGGGCTGGTCAAGATCCGCGCCACCGCCAAGGGCCGGATCATCGCGGTCCATCTCGACGAGAGCCTGCTCGTCCCCACCGAGAAGCAGATGGCCGAGGACCTCGTCGCCGCCGCCATCAACGACGCGCGGGCCAAGGCCGATCAGGCCGCGGCGGGCGAGATGCAGAAGATGACCTCCGGCCTCCAGCTCCCGCCCGGCTTCAAGATGCCGTTTTAGAACTCGCCTCCCTGCAAGGGAGGGGTGTTTATGCCGCATTCCCCTCCGGCACGGGCTCGGGTTCGGGCTCGGAGGCCGGTTCCGGCTCGGGTGCCGGCTCCGCCGCCGGTGCCGCGACGGGCTGCTCATATTCCTCGCCCGGAAGCGCGGCCGGCGGCGGCGCCGCCGCCTTGGGAGCGGCTTTCCGCTTAGCAGGAGTCGCGGGCTCGCGGTCTGCAGCGGCCGGTTCGGCCTCGTAGACGCAGCGGTCGAGGCCGTCGCGGGCGACGACTCCGATCCGCGCCGCGATGGCGTTGCCGTAGCGCCGGGTGAAGCCCTTGGGCGCGGTCGCCCCGCGCTTCTTGGGCAAGGGCAGGACCGCCGCGATCCGGGCCGCCTCGAGGCGGCTCATCGCGCTTGCGTCGTGGTTGAAGTAGCGCTGCGCGCCGGCATTGACTCCGTAGGTTCCGATTCCGGTCTCGGCGATGTTGAGATAGACCTCCATGATCCGCCTCTTGCCCCACATATTCTCGATGAGCAGGGTGAACCACGCCTCGAGCCCTTTGCGGAAATAGCTGCCGCCCTGCCAAAGGAAGGCGTTCTTCGCCGTCTGCTGGCTGATCGTCGAGCCGCCCCGGATGACCGAGCCGCCGCGGGCGTTGCGCCGCATCGCCGCGGCGATCGCGTCCTGGTCGAAGCCCCAGTGCGAACAATATTTGCTGTCCTCGGCGGCGATCGCCGCGCGCACCGCGTCGCGGTCGATCCGCTCGAGGCTCATCCAGTCGCGGGCGACGTGCCGTCCGCTCAGCCGGTCGCCGAGCATGGTGAAGGTGACCGGCGGGTTCACGAAGCGGTAGAGCAGGACCCAGAGGATGCTGAGCAGGACGAAGAGGAAGAATGCGCCGATCGTCCAGCCGACGATCCGCCCGAACCAGCCGCGCTTGCGGGCCCTCACCCGAGGCATGAGAGGCTCAGCGAAACCCAGGAGCCGTTCGCCCCGGGCGAAGTCGAGGGGCCCTGCCGAGCGAAGCCGAGGCTCATTGGGACATGTCTCGGCTCCGCTCGACGGGGTGTCTCGACTTCGCTCGACACGAACGGATTGACTGTCGCCGCCTACGAAGCCGGAAGCAGCCGCCGCTCGCCGGCGAGACCCATCAGCGCCTTCTGGAGCTTCTCGAACGCCCTGACCTCGATCTGGCGGATGCGCTCGCGGCTGACGTCATAGACCTGGCTGAGCTCCTCGAGCGTCTTGGGCTCGTCAGTCAGCCGCCGCTCGGTGAGGATGTGCTTCTCGCGGTCGTTCAGGGCCTTCATCGCCTCGACCAGAAGCTCGTGCCGGACCTGGCTCTCCTGGGCGTCGGCGACCCTTTCGTCCTGCAGCGGGTCGGTGTCGACCAGCCAGTCCTGCCACTGGCCGTCGCCTTCCTCGCGAAGCGAGACGTTGAGCGAGGTGTCCCCGCCCATCGCCATGCGCCGGTTCATCGAGATGACGTCCTCCTCGGACACTCCGAGATCGGTGGCGATCTTGGTGACGTCCTCGGGCTTGAGATCGCCGTCCTCGAACGCCTCGATCTGGTTCTTCATCCGCCGGAGGTTGAAGAACAATTTCTTCTGAGCCGCGGTCGTGCCCATCTTCACGAGCGACCAGCTGCGCAGGATGAATTCCTGGATCGAGGCCCGGATCCACCACATCGCATAGGTGGCGAGGCGGAAGCCCCGGTCCGGCTCGAACTTCTTCACGCCCTGCATGAGGCCGATATTCCCTTCCGAGATCAGCTCGGACACGGGCAGGCCGTAGCCGCGATAGCCCATCGCGATCTTGGCCACGAGGCGCAGGTGCGAATTGACCAGCTTGGCCGCGGCATCTGTGTCCTGATGCTCGGTCCAGCGCTTGGCCAACATATATTCCTCCTCGGGGGCGAGGATCGGGAATTTCTTGATCTCGGCGAGATAGCGGTTGAGACCCGCTTCGCCGCTCATCGCGGGAATCGTCGCCGGGACGTTTTTGCCGCTAGCCATCGTCTTCACTCACTCCCTTGGTTACCCGCTGCTTTTGATTTTTGCCGGGACCGTCGCCCTTATACCGCCAGCGCGCTTAACAGTTGCTGCATATCCGACGGGGCGTCGCTTTTGAACGACAAGGGGGCCGATGTCACGGGATGGATGAACCCAAGCTCCGCGGCGTGCAGCGCCTGCCGTTTAAAACCTAGCCTTTTCAGTAACTCACGATGAGCCGATCGGGTCCGCCCATAAGCCGGGTCGCCCAGCAAGGGGTTGCCGATCGAGGTCATATGCACCCGGACCTGGTGGGTCCGGCCGGTTTCGAGCCGGCATTCGACCAGCGCCGAATCCCGAAGCGGCCGAAGCACCCGATAGTGAGTCACCGCCCGCTTGCCGCGATTCCCCTCGACGATCGCCATCTTCTGGCGGTTGGCGGAGGAGCGGGCGAGCGGCGCGTCGACCGTTCCGGCGAGCGGGGCCGGAAGCCCTGCGACCACGGCCAGATAGCGGCGGTCGATGCTGTGGCGGGCGAATTGCGCGGCCAGCCCCTCATGGGCCCGGTCGGTCTTGGCCACCACCAGAAGCCCCGAAGTCCCCTTGTCGATGCGATGGACGATGCCGGGCCGCGCCACCCCGCCGATGCCGCTGAGGCGGCCGGCGCAATGGTGAAGGAGGGCGTTCACCATCGTTCCGTCGAAATTGCCCGCCGCCGGGTGGACGACCATCCCCGCCGGCTTGTCGACGACGAGCAGGTGATCGTCCTCGAAGACGATGTCGAGCGCGATGTCCTGAGCCTCGTTATGGGCCTGGGCCGGCTCGGGAACCGTCACCTCATAGGCGCCGGCGATCGCCTTCGCCGCCGGATCGCGCACCAGGCCGGCGGGCCCGGTCACCCGGCCGCTCGAGATCAGCGCCTTCAACCGCTCGCGCGACAGGGTCGGCAGAGCGGCCGCGAGCGCCCGGTCGAGACGCTGCCCGGCGGCGTCGGCGGCGATCGTGGCGGTGATGTTCGACTCCCCCCGGGTCATTCCCGATCCGATGTGGCGTGGCGGGCGGCGATTTCAAGCCGCCCGGACCGGCAGCCTCCGGCCGTCAAGTTCACGAAGTTCAGGCGCCGCCGGCGGAGGGCTCTTTGCCGGCGGCTGGAGGCTGACAGCGCGGGCCGCTGTCGCGGGCATGGGCGAACCTTGCTCTGGCGGCCGCGGCGAAGGTCCTGCCGACCGGCACCAGTTTTTGGTCGGTCAGGCGGAGGGAAAGCTTCTGCCCCTCCGTCTCGAGGCCCGCGACCGCGGCCTGGGCGACCCACCAGCGGCGGTGGACCTGCGCTCCCAGCCGGGGATCGAGGAGGGCTACCGCATCGGCCATCCGCATCAGGACGAGGGCGCTCCCGGCGGCGGCATGCACGCGAAGATAGTGATCCTCCGTTTCCAGAGCGATGATGTCGGTGCCGATCTCCGGCGGCAGCCGGCTTAGCAAAGCGGACGGGAAGGCGGCGGGAATCTCCTCCGCCCCCGGCTCCGGTGGAGCCGGCGCGGGGCCCGGTGCTTCGGCGCCGCCCGCCCTGGGCACGGTGGCCGTCGTCGCCCAGGCGACCAGGAGCTGAACGGCCGCGACCGCCGCGAAGAGGGCGGGCAGCTGCTGCGGCGCGAAGACCCGGCCCGGCTGAACGAGCGACATGGTCCAGGCCACGACGAAGGTCATCGGCAAGGCGGAGACCAGGGCCACGGCCGCGATCCGGATCGCGCCGGCGCGAAGCCTCGTCGCGGGCAGCACGGCGTCAGCCGCCACCGCGGCCACCGCGCCCGCCGCCGTCAGCCCGAGCCAGAAGGCGTAGCGGGTGGCGGTCGGATAGGCCGGGTAGGAGCCGAAGGGGCCCGCGAAGCCGAGGAGCAGGCCCAGCGGAATCGCGGCCAGCAATGGCCTCCATCTCCCGCCGAAAGGCCGTTGGCGCTTCGCGAACCGCATGCTTCCCACATTGGCGAAAAACCCGAGGCTATTGGCGAAATCCCGGCTTGTCGATTCGGCGGGGCGCGTCGGATGTCGTTCGCCGCCGGCGCGACTGAACGCGCCGAGGCCTTGTCCACCATGGAGAATGAAGATGAAGTGCTTGATGACGCTCGTCCTGGCCGCCGCCCTGGCCGCCCCTGAAGCGGTCGCCGCGCAGCCCGCGACCTCGATCGCCCTGAGCTGCGACGCGGGAGAAGCCGCGGCGGGCGGCGAGGTGCCGAACCTCCACGGCCAGTGGGATTTCCTGATGGTTCCCCGGGGAATGCCCAGCTTCGGGCTCATGTCGATCGGCTTCGTCGGGGCCGGCTATGGCGGATCGCTGGCACCGACGAGGACCGCTCCCGTCGTCCTGCGCAAGATCACCTTGACCGGCAACGGCATCCACATGGCCGTCGCCTCCCGCGAGGGCGATGTCCTGTTCGACGGCAGGCTCTCGGCCAAGGGAGACTTCATGTGCGGAACGGTGACCTATCATGAGGGCGAAACCTTCCCGATGGTGGCGCACAAGCGGCCTTCGACCTACCAGTCGCGGCCGCAGGCCCGGCGGGCGCGGTAACCGGCCGGACGGGCGGGCGGCGCCGGGGCCTCTGGCGCCGCCGCGACCCACCCGGCCGGACGTCCGGCGGCGAGTCGTGCCTTGCAACTCCAATTCCATCCGGCCAATAGGAGCGAAACCGGCGCGACAGGGGCTCCCAAACGTCATGAAATCCCACGAATTTGCGAGCCTGCTCTGTTCGCGGCTGTGCCACGACCTGCTCAGCCCGGTCGGGGCGCTCAACAACGGCATCGAGCTTCTGGCCGACGAGCATGATCCGGAGATGCGCGCGCGCTGCATGGACCTGCTCGGCGAAAGCGCGCGGGCTTCGGCCAACAAGCTCAAATTCTTCCGGCTGGCGTTCGGCGCCGCCGGCGGCTTCGGCGACGAGGTCGACACGCGCGAGGCGCGGGTGGCGATCGAGGGCCTGTTCGGAGGCGACGGGCGGATCCAGCTGGGCTGGATCGTCGACGAGCCGACGATGAGCAAGCCGGCCCTCAAGGTGCTCCTGAACCTCGTCCTCATCGCCGGCGACGCGCTGGTGCGCGGCGGCCGGCTCGACGTCGGCGCCGAGAAGCATGGCGGCGGAGTCGACATCGTCGTGCGCGCCGACGGCCCCCGGATCGTCCTCGATCCCGAGCTGAAGCGGGCCCTGCTCGGCGACGTCGCCGAGGAATCGATCGCCCCGCGCGGCGCCGCCGCCTGGCTGGTCCACTGCCTGCTCGCCGATTGCGGCGGCGAGGTGCAGGTGGCGGATCAGGAGGAGGGGGTGCTCCTCATCGGCGCGAGCATTCCAGCCTTCTAACTGATGCCCCTCCCTTGGCAGGGAGGGGAGCACAAACGGCGGGAGTAAACGGCTTCTTAACCAGCCCGCTTTAGTCCCGACCCACGCTACCCAAGCGCGGGGCCCGAGTGGACGATCTCATCAAGGATTTCATCGCGGAGACCCGCGAGATGCTGGAGGCGCTCTCGGGGGAGATCGTCGCCTGGGAAGCGATGCCGGACGACCGCGCCCGCCTCGACGAGATCTTCCGCTTCGTCCACACCGTCAAGGGCAATAGCGGCTTCTTCGACCTGCCCCGGATCCGCGCGCTGAGCCACGCCGCCGAGGATGCCCTGTCCGCGGTCCGCTCCGGCACAAGGAGCGCCGACGCCCGGCTGGTCAGCGCCGTCCTCGCCATCATCGACCGGCTCGGCGAGCTGGTCGAGGCGCTGGAGACCGGCGAGGCGCTGGCGAGCGAGGACGACAGCGCCCTCGTCGACGCCTTGTCGTCCGAAGCGCCGCTGGAAGCGCTCGGCGCCGGGGCCGCGCCGGCGAGCCATGCCGGCCGCGCCTCGAGCCGGACCATCCGTCTTCCCGTCGAGCTGCTCGACCGGATGATGAGCGGAGTCTCCGATCTCGTCCTCGCCCGCAACGAGCTCGCCCGCCGAATCCGCGAAAGCGGCGATTCCGAGATGGAGGCGGCCTTCGACCGGGTCTCCGCAACCGTCGCCGATCTTCGCGACGGCATCACCCGCACCCGGATGCAGCGGATCGACAACCTCTTCGCCCCGCTGCCGCGAATGGTCCGCGACATTTCCGGGCAGACCGGCAAGCTCGTCACGCTCGAGATCGATGGCGGCGACGTCGAGATCGACCGCGAGATGCTGGAGATGATCCGCGATCCCCTGACTCATATCGTCCGCAACGCGATCGACCACGGCATCGAGAGCCCGGCCGAGCGGCGCCGGGCGGGCAAGAGCGAAAGCGGATGCCTCCGGGTCCGGGCGCGTCAGGCCGGCAACCAGATCCTGCTCGAGATATCGGACGACGGCCGCGGCATTGACGGCGAGAAGCTGGTCGATCGAGCCACCGTCGCCGGCCTGGTCACGGCGGAGCGGGCGGAGCGGCTGAGCCCGGCGCAGAAGATGGCGCTGATCTTCGAGCCGGGCCTGTCCACCGCATCGGCGGTGACCGACCTTTCCGGCCGCGGAGTCGGCATGGACGTGGTCCGGGCCAATGTCGAGCGGATCGGCGGCCTCGTCGACGTGGAGAGCCGGACCGGGCAGGGCGTCCGGCTCACCCTCAAGGTCCCGCTCACCCTCACCATCATTCCAGCCCTCACCGTCGCCGCCGGCGGGCAGGTCTATGCCATTCCCCGTTCGGCGATCGAGGAGATCGTCCGGGTCAAGGGCGGCGGGGTCAGGGTCGAGACGGTCGGCGGCGCCGCCTTCGCCACCGTGCGCGGCCGCCGGCTGCCGCTCGTCCATCTGCGCGATGCGCTCGGCGCTGAACCCGCCGCGGATCCGGCGTCGCAGAGCCTGGTGCTGCTCAAGCCGGCCGGCGCCGGCCTCTACGCGCTCGCCGTCGACGGCATTCACGATCATGAGGAGCTGGTGGTGAAGCCGGCTGCGCCCGCCGTCATCGCCGCCGGGCTCTACGCCGGGACGACCATCGCCGACGACGGCAAGCCGGTGCTTCTGCTCGATCCGCCCGGAATCGCCGCCAGGGCCGGATTGTCGCTCCACCGCCAGGGCATCGAAGCCGAGGCCGCTCCCGCCCCGACGCCCGACTCCGCCCAGGGTCCGCCGGCCCTCCTGTTCAGGACATTGTCCGGAAACCTGCGGCTGGTGCCGGTCGCCGCCGTGCAGCGGATCGACGACATCCGCCCCGAGGCAATCCAGCTGGGCGCGGGCCGGCTCCACGTCGCTCTGGGCGAGATCCTGCTTCCGCTCGAAGGCTGCGGCTCCGCCGTTCCCGACCGGCCGATCCGGCTGCTTCGCCTGGGCGACGGCCATTCCGAGCTCGCCTACGGCTTCGCCGACGTCGTCGACATCATCCCGCTTCCCGCCGGCCTGATGCCGGCGGCCGGGCCCGGCGAGGTGCGCGGAGTGCTGCTCGTCGGCGAGGCGCAGGCCGAATTGCTCGATCTCCACTGGCTGTTCGCGCGCCACTCCGCCCGCCGGTCGGCCGGCAAGGCCAGCCCGGTCTGCGCCATTCCGGCCGGCGATCCCTTCATGGACGCCATCCTGCGCCCGCTCGTCGAGAGCGCCGGCTATACGGTCGTCGCCAGCGGCTCGCCCGGCAGCGAAGCGGCCGCGGTGGTGATCGCCAGCGCCGAGGACGGCGACTCGCCGGCTCCCGGGGGCGCGCGCCTCGTCCGGATCCGGGCCGCCGCGGACGGGCCGGCGGACAGCGTCCATCGCTACGACCGCGAAGCGCTGCTCGCCGCGCTGGCCGGCGACGCTCCAGCCGGAAGGAGGCGCCGCCGTGGCTGAGCTTCTGCTCATCGTCAGGCTGGCCGGAGAGCGGATCGCGCTTCCCGCCGCGGACGTCGAATCGGTGGTCGAGATCAGCGCGCTGACGCCGGTGCCCGGTGCGGCCGGCCATGTGGCCGGGCTCGCCGCCCTGCGCAGCCGGGTGCTCACCGTCATCGACTGCCTCGCCTCGCTCGATCCTTCGCGCCGCCTGCCCGAAGACTCGAGGGAAGCGGTGATGGCGGTGGTCGACGGCCATCCCTACGCCCTTCTGGTCGAGGCGGTGGAGGATGTCGTCGAAGCGGATGGCGAGCGCCTGAGCGCGGCCTCCTCCCTGGCCGGAGGCTGGCGCCGGATCGGCCGGGGCACGATCGAGGCGGAAGGGGATTTGCTGCTGATCGCCGACGTCGAGGCGCTGGTCGCCGGCCCGGTGCGGGAGGCGGCGTGAGGCTTAAGGTCCTGATTAACGAATTGCGGCTAGGTTGCGGCCGACCGAAAGAGCGAGAGCGAGCATGAAGAGCTGTCTGGTCGTCGACGATTCCAAGGTGATCCGAAAGGTCGCCCGGCACATCCTTGAGACCCTCGACTTCTCGGTGGAGGAGGCCGAGGACGGCCGCGAGGCGCTCGACCGCTGCGAGGCGCGAATGCCGGACGTCGTCCTGCTCGACTGGAACATGCCGGTGATGAGCGGAATGGAGTTCCTCCGCCACCTGCGCCGAACGAGCTTCGCGCGGCAGCCGAAGGTCGTCTTCTGCACCACCGAGAACGACCTCGCCCATATCCGCGCCGCTATCGAGGCAGGCGCGGACGAATATGTGATGA